>OZ245334.1:0-753368 GCA_965226165.1 Mycoplasmatales bacterium
ATTTACAAGTGATATTGAAGATTATTTAAAAGGAAAACCAATTCAATATATTATTGGTCATACCTTTTTTTTAGAAAACAAAATAATTACCAATCAAGATGTTTTTATTCCTCGCCCTGAAACAGAACAACTAGTTGCTGAATTAATTATTTTAATTAAAAAACATTTTGCTAATAAAAAAAACTTAATTATTGGTGATATTTGTAGTGGCTCAGGAGCAGCGACAATTGCTTTAGCTAAAGCTTTTTTAAGTGCTAAAGTTTATGGTTTAGAAATTAGTCAAAAAGCAATAAAAGTTGCTTTAAAAAATAATAAATTTAATCATAGCAAAGCAATTTTTAAAGAATCAAACATTGATGAGTTTTTAATTGCAAACAATATTAAATGTGATGTTATTTTTTGTAACCCTCCCTACATTAAAATTGGGGATAACTTATTAAGTGAACAGGTAGTTGAAAATGAGCCCCATATTGCCTTATTTGATAAAAAAGGTGGTGGATTATCCTTTCATTATCACATTATTAAAAATCTAGAAAAAATTACAAAAGAAAAGGCTATTGTTGTTTTTGAAATTGGTGCTAAACAAGATCAAAAATTAAAAACATTTTTAAATCAGCATAATTTAAACTTTTTCTTTATTAAGGATTATAATAATATTAAAAGAGGACTTGTGATATTAAAAAATGTTAAAACAAATTAATGAAAAAAAGTGGTGAGAAATTGTTGAATTGCAAAAAAAGTTAGATCAAAGTATTTTAACAAAAGTAAAATTAAAAAAACCTAAAATTATAATTGCTAAAATTTTAGCATTAAAAGTTGAAGTTGCAGAACTAGCAAATGAAGTAAGAAGTTTTAAATTTTGATCAAAAAAACCAAGAGCAAAACAAGAAATTATTTGTGAAGAATATGTTGATGGATTGCATTTTCTTTTATCGCTTGGTCTTGATTTAGGCTTTGATTTAAAAATAGAAAAAAACAATTTGCAAAGACTAGAAAAAGAAGATTTAAATGAAGTATTTTTAAAAATTTTTAAATTAATTAGCAATTTTTATGATCAGCAAAACTTTATTAATTATCAAAAACTTTTTTACTTTTATTTATCTTTTGCAGCAAAATTAAATCTTACTTTTCATAGTATTTATCAATCATATTTAAGAAAGAATCATATAAATCATGATCGGCAAAAAAAGAATTATTAAAAAATATTTACTAAAATATCAATTTCAAAATCAAACTTTTGACATCATAGTTAAAGATAGCAGAGGCAAAAGTTTAGTTTTAAAATTAGATTCTAAAAAAAACATTATTATTTTAAAACCTTTTTTTATTAGCTTTAATGAATGTCAAAAATTTCTTGATCAACATTTTTATAAAATTTATGAAGATTTAAAAAAGCGCAAACAAAATCAAAAATGTAATTTTACTGAAAAATGGTGTTATCTTTGGGGAGAAAAATATGAAATAATTTTTCACCCTGATGTTAAAGATTTTATAATTAAAAAACCCTACATTTTATTAAATAAAAAAAATCCTTTATTAAATTGAAAAAAATTAAAAAAAGTAATGTATTTAAAAATCATTAATCAAGCTAAGCAAATTTTACAAGAGGAAAATCTTTTAGCAAAAATTACCATAAAAAATTTGAGTAGAACTTGAGGAATTTGTCATAAACAAAAAAAACAAATTTCTCTTTCAGCTAGATTAATTCATTTTGCCCCAGAAATTGTTAGATATGTCATATATCATGAAGTAACCCATCTTTTTTATCCTAATCATGGAGTTTTATTTAAAAATTTTTTAAAAGCAAAAGTCCCTAATTATAAAAGTCTTAAAAAAGAATTGATAAATTGATAATGTCCATAAATTTAATGTATAATAGTATAAATATTTATGAAATATTTGTAAGGAGTTGTTTTGATTAGAGAATTATTTTCTCCTTGTGATGGAGAACTTATCGAAATAAAAAAAGTTAAAGACCCTGTCTTTGCTCAAAAGATGTTAGGTGATGGAATTGCTATTATTCCTAGTAGCAATGTGTTTTCAGCACCTTGTGATGGAGAAATTAAAGTTTTATTTGAAACTAAGCATGCAATTGGTATTGCTAATGATGATTTTGAAATTTTAATTCATATTGGTATTAACACTGTTGAGCTTAATGGTCAAGGTTTTAAAACCTATGTTAAAAAGGGAGAAAAGGTTTCTAAGGGAGATCCCTTAATTGAAGTTGATTTAGATTTTATTAAAGAAAAAAAATATCCCACAACCACACCTATTGTCTTTGTGGATAATGCAGAAATAAAATTTAAAATATTAAAGAAAGGAAAAGTTAAGCAAGGAGACAAAGTTCTTGAAATAACTTAATTTGATGTGAAATGGCAAAAGAAAAAACATCATTATGAATAGCTAAATTGTCAAATGCTGGTAAGGCATTAATGCATGATTTTTTAAAATATTTAAATATGAAAAATGAGCCAAAAGTAAATAGTGATTTAAAACTTTTAGATGCTGATATTGAAGCCCTAGGAGTAATTTTTTCAAGATTAAAATTGCAAAAATCTGTTTCTGAAATTAATGATGCCATTAAAGTCTTTAATAATCTTTATGGAATCAAAATTTTATTAATTAATGATTAGTGATATAATCAAAATGAATTTTTAATTCATCTATGCGGATGTGGCGGAATTGGTAGACGCGCTAGACTTAGGATCTAGTTCTTTTTAGAGTAAGGGTTCAAGTCCCTTCATCCGTACCAATTTGCAATATTAACAAAGAAAAAAGAGATATTCCTCTTTTTTTCTTTTATAATTAACTAGAATATAAAAACCTGAGGTAGCAATGATTTATTTAACATCATTAGTAAGCGTAGAAACTACTGAAACTTTAGAAAGTTTTAATAGTAGCATTTTTTATGCGATTGCCATTTTATTAATTAGTGGAATTGCTTCATCAATTTTTCTTGAAAAAATAAAAATTCCTCACATTACTTCTTATGTTATTGGGGGAATGATTGTTGGCCCAAGCCTATTAAATGTTGTTAGACCTATTGATGTGGAAATTATTGCTTTACCATTTTCTAATTTTGGATTAGGACTTATTGCTTTTGTAATTGGGATGGAATTTCATTACTCCACCCTCAAGGGGACAGGTTTAAAAATCCCAATTATTGCCATTATTCAGGTGCTAGTAACAATTGTTTTTGTAACATTAGGTTTATTAGTCTTTGGCTTAGCTTTTAATGTGGCAATAATTTTAGGAGCAATTGCCACCGCCACTGCTCCAGGCCCCATTATCATCATTATTAAAGCTTTTAATATTAGAAAATCAAAACTTAAAAATGTATTGCTTCCAATAGTGGCACTAGATGATGCAATTTCAGTAATTTTATTTGCCCTAGTTGTTTCCTTATTTGCAAAAGTAGATGCAGTCAATTTAGGTAGCTTAGCAGTTGCTTTTAGGGAAATTGGGATATCTGTTACTTTTGGAGTTTGTATTGGATTAATGCTGGGTGCCTTTGCGATCATTAAAAAAGGTTATTCTGAATTTTTAGCATATTCATTATCTGCAATTCTTTTTGGAATCGCTTTTGCCACATCTCAACAAGGATCAATTATTATTACTTTAATGGTGGCCGGTTTTACTTTTACAAACTTAATTAATAAAGAAAAATATTTAATTCATGATAAATCAATTTCTAAATTTGCTCCCCCAATGTTTATTATGTTTTACACTATTGCTGGGTTTTCTTTATCAATTAAGTCATTATTTTTATTTTGAACGCTAATACTGGTTTATGTTGTATTTAGGTGTCTTGGAAAATTCATTGGTTGTTATTGAGGTGCTGCAATAACAAAGCAGGACAAATTTATTAAAAACAATTTAGGGATGGCAATGCTTGGACAAGCTGGAGTAGCAATTGGTCTAAGCTTAACTCTACCTAAAAATATCCAAGTATTTGTTTTACCAATAGTTTTAGGAGCAGTTTTAATTTTTGAATTAATTTCTCCTTTCCTAGTTGAAAAAGCATTTAAAAATGAGCAAGAAAGCATTTCTATTCAAAACCAAAAAGATAGTGATTATGGTTTTGCTATTGGACTTAGTTATAAACAAAAAACTAAAAGAAATATTTTTATTAGAGCAATAAAAAATATTAAAAAAAATAATGATAAAAAGAAAAAAGACAAATAATGCAAAAGATTGTTGTTTCAAGTGATGATAAAAACCGCAGAATTGATAAATATTTAAGTTTCATTTACCAAATTCCTTATTCAAATGTGATGAAGCAATTTCGCAATAAAAACATTAAAGTAAATGGTGTAAGGATTAAAGATCATCGATATTTAATTCAAGAGGGTGATGAAATTATTAGTTTTTTTTATGTTGAAAAAAAACCACTTAAAAAAATAGTTTTATCAAAAAGAAAGGATTTTAGCATTATTTATAAGGATGATAATGTGGTTATTGTTGATAAAAATCCAGGAGTAATTATTTCTGGTGAACAAAATAGTTTATTAGCTCAAGTAAGAAATTTTTTTAAAGAAAAAGATAATTTAGATAACTTTTACCCAATAAATGTGCACCAAATTGATAAGGCAACTAGAGGAATTGTTGTTTTTGCATTTAATTATAAAACCTTAGTTTCTTTGCAAAAAAAGTGATTAGATAACCAAGCAATTATTAAAAAATATTTAGCAAAATTAAAAGGTCAAGTTATTAAAAAGCAAAAAATTATTAGTTATATTGCTCATGATGAAACGCAAAATAAGGAAATTGTTACAAAAAACTTTAAAAATGCTAAAAAAGCAATAAGCATTTTCACTCCTCTATATTATGATAAGCAAAATGATTTAACTATTTGTGAAATTGAAATTTTAACAGGAAGAAAACACCAAATCAGGGTGCAAGCAAATAATATGGGACACAATATTATTGGTGATTATAAATATGGTGGTGAAAAAAATAAAACACTGCAACTAATAGCTTATAAAATATTTTTTAATAATTTTGATGACCATCTCACTTATCTTAATAAAAAGAAATTTTTTATAAAAAATATTAATTGAAAACTTAAATAATATATAATTTTTAAAAAGGTTAGCAAAATGGTATATATTTTATTGACATTATTTTTAATATTTATTCTTATAATGTTTTTTATATGAAGATTTTATGAAAAAAATGAAAAAATCATTAATCGCAATAGAGGGGTTATTGAGTTTTTTAAATTCCATAAGCAAATTATTTGCAAATCTACATATTATAATTTTGAAAACTTGCCAACCAAAACTTTTAATTATAAAAAATTTTTAGAAAAACTTGATCAAAAATCTTGTTTTGAATTTTCAAAAATTTTTAAAAACTGACAAGAAAATAAAAACTTCAAATTACCAAAACACAAAATTGCCATCAATCAAAGTTATTATCATGTTAAAAGTTTAGCTTTTAAAAAAACTAGTAAAAAAGAAACAGATAAAATGATTTTAGAATTTATTCCTATTATGAAAAATTACAATTATAAGAAAATCAAAATTAAGGCAATTGATGTTGATAAAAAAAATGCTCATATCCTAAATGAGAATGATTATATATTTTTAATAAATTTGTCTAATCATAAAAAATACATTGATAAATATGGTCGCAATCATTATTTGTTTTTAATTAAAAAAGTTATTAAGTTTTTGCAAAAAAACTTAAAAAAAATCAATGTGTTGAATTATGAAAATTTTTATTATGTAACTGGCAAAATGCCAGAAAATAAAAATAGATTAATAAAAAAAATTAACAATTTCTTAAATCTTTTAATGAGTGAAGAACTTTTTTATGATGAAAACAAAATTCAAACCTGGGGAGTCAAGGTTACTAAGAATTTAGATAGTTTTAACAAAATAAAAACAAAATTTAAAGTTATTAAAAATTTTTCAAAATCTAGCAATCATTTAAAGCGGGTTTTAATTTTTGATAAGACTTTTAAAAATGAAGAATTTAAAAATTATGTGCAAAATTTAAAAAACATAAAAAAAATTAATAAAGAATTTAATATTAAAATTACCCCTTTATTAAATATTCAAAAACCAAAAAAAATATTAAATTTTATATGCAATAAAGATGTTTTAAAAGGCGTGGAAGCAAACAATTTCTTTTCTTTAAAAGAAATATTTAGAATAATTCAAAAATTTGATTTATCAAAAAAAAGTTATTTTTTTCCCATTAATTTAAATAGCGTTTTTAAAATTTCTGAAATTAAAAAAATTGAAAAACATTTAGACAAAAAAGCTAATAATTTAAATTTTATTGTTAACTATAATGATGTTAATGAAATTGTTGCAAAAAACATTTCTTTATTTTTATTAAATTCAAAAATACCATTATCATTTTCAAATATTGAGTCATCTTGAGATTTAAAAGAAATTTTAATTTTTAAACCAAAAAAAATATTTTTAGCAAAAAATTTAATTGAAGAAATATCAAAAAACCCAGTTAAACAAGCAAATTTTTTAAAAATTATTAAAGTTTGTGAAAAAAATAAAATTGCTCCAATTTCTTTAGATGTAGAAAATTTAAAAACTTTAAATTTACTTTATAATTGAAATTTAAAATACTGGAGTGGTAAATATTTAGAAAATAATGTGGTTAATCAAAAAATTTCTAATACCAAATTTAGTGATCATTTAAATAAAATAATTCATTAGGTATTTTAATAATAAAATTATATAATATAGAAAACATTAAAAGGATGTACAAATGTGAGATTTATTAGTATGAATAATGGCTTTTTTGTCAATTTCTTTGGCATTAATCATTTTACTAGCTGTTATTTTTAAGGGTAGAGCAAAAAGGTTGCAAGTTCAATTTAAGGGTAATCAAAAAATTAGAAAACTCCCCTTTGAGATTATTGTTTTAATTGATGCACTAGGAGGTCAAGACAACATTACAAAAGCAAGGGCAAATTTATCAAGAGTTGCTATTGAATTAAAAAACACCTCTTTAATTAATCCTGTTTTATTAAAGGAATTATCAGCAAAAGGAATCATTAAAAATAGCGCTGGAGTTATTTTAATTTTTGACAACCTTTCATATTCAGTGGCAATTCATATTAATAATTTTGTTAAATCTAAACGTAAATAAAATTATTTTTGAATAAAAATAGGGGCAACATAAGAGTTTCTTTTTAGTTTGCGATTAATTAATTTAGAAACTTCCATAGCAATAGTTTTTTTCATAGCTCGCTCATTTCAATTTCTAGCATTTGCTAATTCTTTTTTTAATAAGTAAATAGTTTTCTTTTGAATTTGTTGAATAATTTCTAAGTTTTCTTTAACTAAAACAAATCCTTTGGTAATCACTTTTGGTGTTGTTATTAATTTTTTTAATTTATTATTAAAAGGAATTAAAATTCCTACAACCCCATTATCATTCATTAAAATTCTTTTTGTAAACATTCTTTGTGATATTTTTTTAGAATTTTGATCAATGTAAAAAACTCCTGCTGGTTTTTTTCTTCCTATTGATACTTTTTTATTATTTAAAAGAAGAGTGTCACCATTATCACATATAAAAATATTTTCTTTTTTAACACCCATTTCAACAGCTGTTTTCCCGTGTTCAATGAGCATTCGATATTCACCATGAACGGGCATAAAGTTTTTAGGCTTTGTTAAGGCAAACATTAATTTTTGTTCTTCAACAGTAGCATGTCCTGATGTGTGTAAAATTCCATTTTCCTTATTAATTTTAATCCCTGCTCCAAATCTTGCTAATTTATTGATTAAAGTTGTAATATTTAAAGTATTACCAGGAATTGGTGATGATGAAAAAACAATTGTGTCTGTTGGTTTTACTTTAACATGAACATGTCTTCCGCTTGCCATTCTTGATAAGGCTGCTAATTGTTCTCCTTGGCTTCCAGTTGATAAGATTAAAATATTTTCATCATCAATTCGAGAAATTTCATTTGCCTTCATAAACAAATTTGCACTATCATTAATTAATTTTAATTTAATTCCAATGTTAGTCACTTTAACCATTGAACGACCAAAAACAATAATACGGCGATTATATTTTTTAGCAGTTTCAACAATATGACTAACCCGGTGCACATTTGAAGCAAAAGTAGCTAAAATAATTCTTCCCTTTGCCTTTTGAAATATCTTTTCAATTTCTTCTTTAACAATTGATTCTGAATGAGTGTAACCAGATATTTCTGAATTTGTTGAATCAGCTAATAATACATCAATTTCTTTATCACCTAATTTAGCAATTTTATTAAAATCTGAACTTGGTCCAATTGGGGTAAAATCAAATTTATAATCACCAGTATTAACAATAACTCCATTTGGCCCTTCAAAAGCAACTCCATATGATTCAGGAATTGAGTGATTAACAATAAATAAAGAAATTGTAAAATATTTAGTTTTAATAATTGTTGAATTATCATATTCAATAAGATTATTAAAGCCAATATTGTATTCTTGAAATTTATGTTTTAAAAGATTAATTCCTAGACGAGGAGCATAAATAGTTTTAATTTTGAATTCTCTTAAAAAGTAAGGGATGGCTCCAATATGATCTTCATGACCATGAGTAACAATCAAGGTGATTTGAGAAGCCTTTTTTAATTTTAGGTAAGAAAAATCAGGAATAATGGCATTAACACCAGGTAAATAGCTAGCAAATTTTTGTCCACAATCCATAATGATTATTTCATTTCTATGCTCAACAACATACATGTTTTTACCAACTTCATCTAAACCACCTAAGGCATAAATTTGTGTTGAATTATCAGCCTGGTTTGGGCTTTTTTTCATTGTTCTTTCCTTTCACAAATAATGTAAGATAAAATAAAAAAAATCGAAATCTTTTATAACTATAACACTAAAAAAACAAAAAAACAATTTTAAATTATAGATTTAAGAAATGATATAATTATATGATTGGTAAAAATGAAAATTATATATGGTAAATACAAGGGCAAGCAAATAAGTGCTCCCCAAAATATTAAAACTCGCCCCACATTGCAAAGGGCAAAAGAGACAATGTTTAACATTATTCCCCATCATTTTAAGGTAGGGATTGTTCTTGATCTTTTTGCTGGTAGTGGTCAATTAGGACTAGAAGCATTGTCAAGAGGGGCAAGTTTTTTAATTGCTAATGAAATTGATTTAAAGGCACAAATAGTTCTTAAAACCAATTTATCATTTTTACCAAAAGAAGATTACAAAATTACTAACATTAGTTATGAAGATTTTTTTGCAAAAACAAATATTAAAAAATTTGATTACATTTTTGTTGACCCCCCTTATGAAATTGCCAGTGAAGCAATTAAAAAAGTCTTAACAATTATTGATGAAGGTAATTTATTAAATGAGGAAGGAATTGTTATTGGGCAAATACCTAAAAATGAAGAAATTGATTTTGTTTTTAAAAATCTTTATTTAAAAAAGGTTAATGCTTTTTCAAAATTAACAAAAATTTGGGTTTATGAAAAAAAATAAATTAGGAGTTTTTCCTGGAGTTTTTGATCCCTTCACCAATGGTCATTTAGAAGTTTTAAAAAAAGCTTTAAAAGACTTTGAAACTATCCATATTGTCATTATGGAAAATGAAGACAAAACTCCTTATTTTTCTTTAGAAAAAAGACTTGATTTTATTAAGCCTCTTGCTAGTTCAAATATTAAAATTTTTTATTGACCAAATATGGCCATTGATTATCTTAAAAAAGTTAAGAGTTCTTTTTTAATTAGGGGCTATCGAAATGCTTTGGATTTAAAATATGAAAATGAATTAAAAGCAAAATATTTAACACAAAATTCAAAAATTCAAGTATGATTATATAAAACTAGTTCTTCAATTTCTTCATCATTAGTTAAAGAAAAAATCAAGAACAAAAAAAGTATAAAAAATTTAGTTCCATGAGAAAGGAAAAAAAATGAAGGGTAAACTAATTTTATTTTCTGGCCCATCAGGTGTTGGCAAGGGGACAGTGCGAGAAATTTTCTTCAAAAATAAAGATTTAAAATTAGAGTATTCAATTTCTTATACAACTAGAAAAAAAAGAGAAAATGAAACTGATGGGGTTGATTATTTTTTTGTAAGTGAAGAAAAGTTTAAAAAACTAATTGATCAAAACTCTTTTTTAGAATGAGCAATTTTTAATAAAAACTATTATGGAACATCAATAGATTTTATTAACAATATTTTAAATAAAGGAAAAAATGTTTTATTAGAAATTGATGTTGAAGGAGTTAAACAAATTTTAAAATCAAAATTTAAAAATTTTTTAACAATATTTTTATTGCCTCCTTCACTAGAAGAATTAGAAAAACGATTATTAAAAAGAAAAACTGAAACTAAAGAATTAATTGCAATGCGCTTAAAAAGAGCAAAAGATGAAATTCCTTTAGCAAAATTATATCAATTCCAAGTTGTTAATGATGATGTTAATTTGGCTGCTGAAAAAATTTCTAAGATAATTTTAAATAATAGTTAAATAATAAAGAGGAAAAATGGGATTAAGTTATTTTTCAACAAGAGGTAAAGTTCGACAAAAAAACCAGGATTCTGGACAATACCTTCTTAAAAACAAAAATGAATTTATCGCCCTTGTTTGTGATGGGATGGGTGGAAGTTTAGGAGGAGGAATTGCTTCTTCAACAACTATTGAATTTTTTATTGAAGAATATCGCCTGGCACCATCATTTTTAAATTGAAGTTTAAATGATATTAAAAAGTGGTTTGATGAGGTTTTATTAAAAATTTTGCAAAATTGAAAAATTACTATTAAGGAAAATGCCACATATCAAAATATGGGAACAACCATAGTTTGTGCTATTAAAGTTAAAGACAATCTTTATATAGCTAATATTGGTGATTCAAGAGCTTATCTGTTTGCAAATAATAATTTAAAACAAATCACTACTGATCATAGCTTGCCCCAATTATTATTTAAACAAGGCATCATTGACCAAAAACAATTGTCAATTCATCCCCAAAGAAATATTTTATATAATGTCTTAACTACTAATAAAGATTATGAAGTTGACTGATTTGAAATTAAAGATGCAAAAGGACTAATCATCTTAATGAGTGATGGAATTTATAATATGATTAGTGAAGAAAAGATGTGAGAAATCTTACAAGCCAAGACCCCAATTGATTCCAAAGTTGTTGAGTTTTGTAATGAAGCTAATGATTTAGGCGGCCATGATAATAATGCTGTTTTAATAGGAGAAATTAATGAAGATTAAAAATGAATCCTTTAATAATAAGTATGAATTTGTTGAAAAAATTGGTGGTGGAGGAATGGGGGAAATTTTTAAATATAAAAATTTACGCGACAATCAAATATATGCTGTTAAATTTATTAAAAAAGCCAAAGCTACTAAAAAAAATCAAGAAAAATTTAAAAAAGAAATTTTATCACTAACCCAAGTTTTAAATGAAAAATTAAACAAACACTTCATGCAGATTATTGATTATTATTTTTCTGATGATTTAAAATGTATCATTTATGAATATATTGAAGGAGAGAATTTAGGGGTAAAAATTAGTAATCGGGGTTTTATTCCTTTAAATGAAGCTTATGGTTATATGATCCAAATTGTTAAAGCTTTTATTTATATGAATGAAAAAGGAATTTTACACCGGGATATTAAACCCCAAAACATTATTGTTAAAAGTAATGGTGATGTTGTAATTTGTGATTTTGGATTAGCAACTTCAAAAAAAGGATTAGAATTAATTGCTTCAAAAACAATTGAAGGAACAATTTATTTTATGTCACCAGAAATTTTATCAGGCATAGAACATAATGAGCAATCAGATATCTTTTCAACAGGGGTTTTATTCTTTCAAATGTTATTTGGTCATCCCCCTTTTTTTTCAAATGAAAAAAATGACAATGCTAAAAATATTGAAATCAGGCAAAAAATTCTAAATGACCCTCTGCCAAGAATGAATAAATATGACAACAAAATTCCCCAAGCTATGCAAAATGTTTTAATCAAAGCTACAGCAAAAATGCCAGATGAAAGATATTTAACTTTTCAAGAATTTTTTAATGATTTAGAATCAGTTTTAAATAATGAGCGCAAAAATGAAAGCAAATTAATTGTTAAACCTAAATTTAATATTGTTTTAGTTGATAATTTAGGTAATCAGGAAAATAATTTTTGAAAGCAAAGAAAAAACCTGCCTTTAAACTATTGAATTGCTATTGGGGTTTTCTTTATAATTTTAATAGGAGCATTTTTATGGCTAAAGGGTTAGTTTTAAGGGCAAGCAAGAATTCATATCAAGTTTTTTATCAAAACAAAATATTTAATTGCAAGGCTTCAAATAAGATTTTTTTGAAAAATGAAAATATTTTAAGTGGTGATTATGTTTTATTTGAAAAAAATGATGATTTCATTACAGAAATTTTACCAAGAAAGAACCAATTAATCAGGCCAAAAATTAGTAATGTTGATGTTGTCTTTATTGTTGCTTCTTATAAAGAACCTGATTTATCCAATTTTGAATTAACCAAACTCCTTTTGTTTTATCAATATTTTGATATTGAACCAATAATTTTTCTTACTAAAAAAGATTTAATTGAAAAAAATTATCAAAATCAACTAATAGATGAATATAAAAAGATTGGTTATAAAGTTATTGAATCTGATTATAATAATTTTAATCAAGAAGATATTATTAAAATTATTAAAAATAAAATAGCAATTCTGGCAGGGCATTCGGGTGTTGGTAAAACAACAATTGTTAATATGCTTAATCCAGATTTAAAGTTAAAAGAAGGAACATTATCATTAGCAAACAAAAAAGGAAAACACACCACAACAACATCAACTTTATTTGCAATTGGTAAAGGGTTTTTATCAGATACCCCTGGTTTTGCTAAGCTTGATCATCGCCTTTTCAAAGATACCCATAAGTTTGCAAGGCTTTTTTATGACTTTAAAAAATATGCAATAAATTGTAAATTTAATAATTGTTTACACCTTAATGAAAAAGATTGTTTTATCATTAAGCAAGTTAATTTTAAAATATCAAAAACAAGATATAATATTTACATTAGATTATTAAATAAAATCATAAAGGATGCAAAAGATGATTATAGCCCCTTCGCTTCTAGCCGCTAATTGGAAAAATATTGATCAAGAAATAGAAAAAATTAAACATCCCCATGTCAAATGAATTCATTTTGATGTTATGGATGGAAAATTTGTTCCTAATATCACTTATACTCCCAAGCAATTAAAAGCTATTAGCAAAAAGCACAATTATTTTTGGGATGTTCATCTAATGGTAAATAATCCTATCAAAGAAGTTAAAAAGTATGCTGATGCAGGAGCAAACTTATTAACTTTTCATTATGAAGCAACAAATAATCATCATCAGGTTATTGAAGAAATTAAAAAACTTAACTGTAAAGTGGGGATTTCAATTAAACCAAATACTAAAGTTAATCTTTTAAAACCTTTAATCAAGGAAATTGATGTTGTTTTAGTTATGTCAGTTGAACCAGGTAAAGGGGGGCAATCTTTTATTGCTTCTAGTTTAGATAAAATCAAAACATTAAAAGAATGAAAACAAGATCATAATTTTTTAATTGAGGTTGATGGAGGAATCAAGGACTATAATGCTAGTGAAGTTTTTCAAGCAGGAGCTGATGTATTAGTTGCTGGTTCCTTTATTTTTGGGAGCAAAAATTATTTTAACCAGATTAATAAACTTGTAAAATAAAAAATATTTTAAAAAAATAGTTGACAATAAAAGAATTTTTAGTATTATTCTTGTGGCTCAACTAATGAGCTTATCAAAATATATACAAAAATTATATAACAAAAAACCCTTTTCTTATTTTAAATTTAACCCTTTATTCTACACCCAATCATTGTGATTGGGTTTTTTATTAGTTAGAGAAATATTCATATATTTTTAATAGTAAAAAGTCCATTAATAAGATATTAAATATTTTTTTAAAAAAGTCATTGACAATAAAAAAAATTCTTGTATTATACTTTAAGCTCAAAATCTAATTAAAATATTTTTCATCGTAATTGTTTAAATTTTTGAGTTTATATAACCCTTGGTGCAGGTTGGAAGTTACCCTGCCAAAAACAGATTTTATTATTCGAAATGTGTTTCACATTATTATTGCATTTTTCCTTTAAATTTTATTTTATTATTATTTAATTAAAAACTTTCCAAAAAGATCCAGTCTAGTGCTGGTTTTTTTATTTTTAAATAATAATTAAAAAGTAATTGACAATAAAAATAATTTTAGTATTATATTTTAAGCTTAAGTTATATTTATTGTACCCTTATGCAATTATATTAATTTAAGTGAGATAAATAATTTATATCAACTATTTATAAATTACAAAAAACCAATTGCAAAATTGGTTTTTTTATATTTAAACATTGACAGAATAATTTTTTTTAGTACTATTCATATGTTCAATTCTCTTATTGAACAAAAATTGTTTATTTTCAAATACTTTGTGTTTGATGAACCTAGTCGCTAGTGGCTAGGTTTTTTATATATTAATAAAGTAAACAACACCATTAACCTTTTTACCTTTATTTAACTTTTTAATTTATCACCCCTTATTCTTGAACAAACTACCTATTAAAGGTATAATATTAAGAATAATTTTAAAGGTTAAAAAAGCACATTAATAAGATATTAAATATTTTTTTAAAAAAGTTGTTGACAATAAAAAAAATTTTAGTATTATATGTGGAGCTCAAAAACACACTTTAATGTTTTTCATCGTAATTGTTTAAACTTTTGAGCCTATATTACCCCAAGCAGGTTGGAAGTTACCCTGCGCAAACAAATTTTATTATTTAAAATGTGTTTCACATTATTATTGCATTTTTCCTTTAAATTTTATTTTATTATTATTTAAAACAAAACTTTCAAAAAGAATCAGCTTTTATGGCTGGTTTTTTAATAAAAATATTTTTTTTGTTATAATAAAACCTAGGTAAAGTCATATGGAAATATTAAAGCAAATAATTATTTTTGTTAAAAAGCATACAAACAAATTTAAAAATTTTAAAATAACAGCTGCAACTAAAATTAAGGATAATTTAAATCTTGATTCACTTGTCATCATGAAGATTGCTATTGATCTTGAAGATTTTTTTAAAATTACTTTTAACCCTAATGATTTTAATAATATTGAAACCTTAGGTGATTTAGTTAAGCTTGTTATTGCTAAAAAGCAATTATAAACGCATTACAAAATCATAAATTTTTGATGTAACCTTTAATCACATCTGAATTGTTGGCCCATTAGCAAAACTAAAAATAAATGAGACAACACTAATGTGAGAAAAATCACCAGATAAAGTCATAAAAGAAAGTCCTATAAGTAAAAATATGACTATTAAAATAGTTTTGGCTATGCTAAAAGACTTATCAAGTTTTTTTGAAACATAAAGGGTTAATAAATCTAAAGGAGGAACAATAATGTGGGCAGAAATTGTTAAGGCGACTCCAAAGGTTAAAAGAAACATTAATGGAAACACCATCAAAAATCTTATTCAAAAAGGAAACATTTGAGTTAAATCGGGAATATTTAAAATTCAAATTCAAAAATCAATAAAAAGTCCAATTGAAACAGCAACAATTAAAGTTCCAATTAATTTTTTCTTAATCCCAAGTGCTAAAAACAAAAAATAAGCTAATAGTCCAATAACCACATCAACAAAAAGAAATGTTGTTCCAATTGTTACTTGGATATTAAAGTATTTTTTTAAAACATCTCTTAATCCTAGAGAAACATTTGTATAAATTGACTTACCAACATTTAACTGGGTAATAACCGCCAGCCCAAATGCTAAAATTAAAATTCCTACAAAAGAAATAAGAATTTTTTTGATATCATCCGTAAATATTTTCTTCCCTAATTCCATTGTAGAATTATATCATAAAAAAGCTGCTATTTTTTGATATATTAATAAATATGATGATTAGTAGTTGAAAAGAATTTATAGAAATAGAAAAGCAAAAAAAATATTTTCAAAATTTATCTAAAAACATAGATATGTTCAAAAGAAATAATAAAATTTTTCCGCCTAAAGAAAAAATTTTTAATGCTTTTAAGCTAACACCTTTGCAAAATGTTAAAGTAGTTATTTTAGGACAAGATCCATACCACCAAGTAGGACAAGCAAATGGTTTAGCTTTTAGTGTTAATCAAGGCATTAAATTGCCCCCTTCATTGCAAAACATTTTTAAGGAATTAAAAAATAATACTAACCTGCAAAGGACTAATGGTGATTTAAGTGATTGGGCAAAACAAGGGGTCTTGCTTTTAAACACAATTTTAACAGTTAATCACAACCAACCACTAAGTCATAAGGGTATTGGGTGGGAAATATTTACGAATAAAGTCATAAAACTTTTAGATGATAAAATTCAACCAATTTTTGTCTTATGAGGAAAACAAGCGCAAGAAAAAGAACAATTTATTAAAAACTCTTTAGTAATAAAATCTTCTCATCCATCACCTTATTCAGCAAATATTAGTTTTTTTAATTCTAAACCTTTTTCTAAAATTAATAATTTTTTAAAATTAAAAAAACAAAAGGAGATTATATGAGTGACTCAATAATTAACATCAAAGAAGCAATAGAAAAGTTAAGAAATGATCAAATCATTTGTGCTCCTACTGACACTGTTTATGGTTTGATTTGCAAAGCTAATGAAAAAAATCGACAAAAATTAGCTCAGCTAAAAGAAAATAATCTTGATAAAAAATACACAATTATGGTAGAAAATAATCAACAAGCCCTAAATTTGTGAAGAGAAAACAAATTAATAAATTCATTAGTTGATAAATATTTTCCTGGAGCTTTAACTATTATTGCTCTTGAAAAAAATAGTAATAGTTTTTTGGGAATTAGAATTCCAGATTATGATTTATTATTAGAAGTGATTAAAGAAGTTGGGCCAATTTTTGCAACATCAACTAATAAATCGGGAAAACCCCCTTTAAATGATGTTGAATCAATTCAAAAAGACTTTCCTCATATTAAAATTTTAAAAGGGAAGTGTTTAAAACAAAAACCATCAACAATCATTAAGGTTGTTGATGATAATTTAACTCTAATTAGAAAAGGCCCAATAACTATTAAGTTGTAGATTCTAGTAATGATTCTATATCAACATCTTCTTCATAGTTGATATTTTTAAAATTAAATCCATTAATTTTATAAAAGTTATCAACAAATTTTTTAAAACCTTTTAGTTTTAAAAAGTTTTCATATTCATTATTAAATAGTTGCATTTTAGCAATTGCTTTTTTTTGAATCTTTTCATCCATTTCAAATTTGTCCAAGCGAATTCTGCCTTGTTTATCAAGATTATCATTAAGTAAGTTGCCGTATAAAATATCTTTAAAAAGACGATATTTATGAGCAATAACACTTTCATGGGTATTATCACTTATCATTTCATCAAAAAGACAAGACCCATAAACAATCATATAAGGAATAAAAACAGAAGCCTTAGAAACTATTGCTTTTGAAACCGAAACATAACTATGACCACCAACTAATTTTAAATCATTATTAAGATCACTTGCTGTTTTTTCTAAATCTTTTTTGGCCTCACCAATAGTTCCATCGCGATAAATATCTTTAGTAACCTCACCACCAATATAAGTATAAGCAACAGTTTTAAAGTTTTGATTTAAAACATCACTTTCTTTTAATTTGTTAATTCAAATTTTTCAATCACCACCACCCATTGTATAAATGGTGTTTTTTATTTCCTCTTGATTTGCTGATTCTACTTTTAAAGGTTTTTTTTCTAGACTATTAATATCAATACTAAAAGTATCAATTGTTTTGCCTATTGGCTTTAATGCTGAAGTAACTTTTTCTTTACTATCAGGGTTAATTCTTATTCCTGATGCAAGTGAATAAACTAATAAATCAATTTTTATCTTGTTATCCTTTAAGTATTTAATGATTTCATCTTTTAGTTCATGACTAAAAGCATCACCAACAAAGTTTTTATATTTAATATTTTCTTGACTAGCAAAATAATTAAACCAATGGGTGTTTCAAAATCCAGCTTTACCACTTCTTTTCCCTTTTGGTGCTCCCCCTGTTGAAACTCCAATTGTAAATGTTTTAGCTCCAAAACCTAAGGAAATGCGACTTGCTAGCCCATAACCAGATGAAGAACCCACAATTAAAGCAGTTTTTGGTGCATTATTAATTTTGTCTTGTGATTTAACATAATCTATTTGTTTTTTTACAAACTCTTTTAAGCCCAAAGGGTGGGCTGTTAAATGAACATTAAATCTTATTAATGGCTTAATAACCATAGCTATTTTCTCCTCACATTCAATTTGTCTTATTATAAACTAATTCTTTATAATTTTTAAAAATTATATATAATTATTATCTAGGAGAATAGGGATGAAGAAAGCAATTTTAGAACTTGTTGAAATTTTAAATAAAGAAAAATTAACTAAAATTTCTTTTGAAAAAAAAGAAAAAGATTCCAAAACAAAGATTTCTATTGAAAGGCAAAATCAAATGCCTTTGCCACAAAGTAATGTAGCAGTTATTAGTGATGATGTTGAAACAAAAGTTGAAGAAATTAAAGGAACTAAAATTAATGCTCCCATCGTGGGAACTTTTTATGAAGCACCAGGAGTTGGAAAAAAACCTTTTGTTAAACTTAATGATAGTGTTAAAAAAGGTCAAGTCTTATTTATTCTTGAAGCAATGAAGGTAATGAATGAAATTAAAGCCCCTCATAATGGAAAAATCATTGCTATTTATGCTAAAAATGAGCAATTAGTGGAGTATGATCAAACAATTATGGTCATTGAATAATTAATGAAAGATCTATTTGTTAAAGATTACCAATTGTTTACCAAGATTTTAATTGCTAATCGGGGGGAGATTGCAGTTAGAATTATTCGTGCTTGTCATGAGTTAAACATTAAAACCGTAGCAGTTCATTCAACAAGTGAAAAGGATGCCTTGCATGTGCAATTAGCAGATGAATCAGTTTGTATTGGTCCAGGACCAATCAAAGGTTCATATGCTAACCATAATTCAATTATTCAAGCGGCAATTAGTACTAATTGTCAGGCAATTCACCCTGGTTATGGATTTTTATCTGAAAATGCTGAATTTGCTAAAGCAGTCCAAAACACTAATTTAATTTGAATTGGTCCAGATTATACAACAATTAAAAAAATGGGTGATAAAATTGAGGCAAGAAAAGTTGCTGAAGAAGCTAAAGTCCCAGTTGCCAAAGGATCAGAAACTTTAAAAACCGGACTTGAAGCAGAAAAAATTGCTAAAAAAATTGGTTTTCCTGTTATTGTTAAAGCGGCATCTGGTGGTGGAGGAAGAGGGATTATTATTGTTCATCAAAAAGAGTTGATTCAAAAAGCTTTTAATGATGTTTTAAAGGTTGCCAAATCTTTATACAATGATAAAAGAGTATATGTTGAAAAATATATCACTAATCCTCGACATGTTGAAGTGCAAATTTTAGCTGATCATATTGGTAATGTTAGACATCTATATGAACGAGATTGTTCGATGCAAAGAAGGAACCAAAAACTAATTGAAGAAGCACCTTCTGGTTTTATTACCACTTCAACAAGAAAAAAAATCACCGAAGCAGCTGTGGCAATTGCTAAAAAATGTGAATATAAAAGTGCTGGAACTGTTGAGTTTTTAGTTGACAATAAACAAAATTTTTATTTTATGGAAATGAATACAAGAATTCAGGTTGAACACCCCATAACTGAACAAATTACTAACATTGATATTGTTAAAGAGCAAATTAAATTTGCAGCAGGGAAAAAAATTGATTTTAAACAAAAAGATATTTCTATTAATGGTCATGCTATTGAAATCAGGATTAATGCTGAGAATCCAGTTAATGACTTCTTCCCTTCAACTGGAAAAATTTCTTTTGTTCATTTTCCAGGCGGAAAAGGGGTTAGAATAGATTCTGATATGTATAATAAATATTTTTTACCTTCCTTTTATGATTCAATGATTGCAAAAATTATTGTCCATTCTAAAGATCGACCAGGAGCAATTTTAAAAGCTAAAAGAGCACTAGAAGAATTAATTATTGAAGGGATTAAAACCAATATTGATTTTCAATATCATTTAATTTTAACAAGAGAGTTTTTAAAATTGACTCACACCACTAAATTTGTTGAAGATATCTTTTTGCCAAGATATTTAAAACGTGAGGATAAAAAATATGATTAATTTTTTTAAATCAAAAAAGAAATTACGCCAAGTTGGAGAAAAAATTTTTTCTGAAAAGTTAGCAATCAAAAGATTGCCAATGAAAAATGAAAACCAAATTGATAATCATCATATTCTTTGTCAATTTTGTGAGCGAAAATTAATTTTTAAAGAAGTTTATAAAAACTTTTTAATTTGTACAGCCTGTGATGCTTATTTTCGTTTAACCCCAAATGAGCGAATTAATCTAACTTTTGATGCTTTTGAAGAAATTAATGAAAATATTTTTCCTTCTAACCCTTTAAAACTACCAGAGTATCAAATTAAGTTAGATAACTTAAAGGAAAAATTTAATTATAATTCAGGAGTAGTGAGTGGGCTTGCTAAAATTAAAGATCAAAATTTTATTGCCTTTATTTTAAATCCCTTCTTCATTATGGGATCACTTGGTTCAGCAGAAGGAAAAAAGATATCTTTAGCTTTTGAATATGCTAACAAAAACAAGTTGCCAGTTGTTGGTTTTATTACATCAGGAGGAGCGAGGATGCAAGAGGGAATGTTTTCTTTAATGCAAATGGCTAATACTAGTGCTGCTATTGCTAGTTTTGCTAAAAAAAGGTTATTTTATTTAGCAATTTTATCTTCACCAACATTTGGTGGGGTGACTGCTTCTTTTGGAACCCTAGCTGATATTACTATTGCCGAACCAAAAGCAATGATTGGTTTTGCTGGAAGAAGAGTTATTGAACAAACAGCAAAAATTAAGTTACCTAAAAATTTTCAAACTGCTGAATTTTTAGAAGAAAAAGGTTTTATTGATTTAATAGTGGAGCGGAAGAATTTGAAATTAACAATTTATAAATTGTTAAAAATTCATAGCCAATAAAGGAGTCATATTATGAGTAAAAAATTTAATTCTTCATGATCAAAAGTCTTATTATCAAGACAAAAAAATCGACCCCAAAGTCAAGACTTTATTAAGCATATTTTTGATGAGTTTATTCCTTTGAGTGGAGATCAATATTTTGGTGATGATAAAGCCATTATTGGTGGTATAGCCACTCTTGATGAATTTAAGATTACCATTATTGGTCAACAACGAGGCAAAAGCATTGAAGACATTAAAAAAACTAAAAATGGGATGGTTTCACCTGAAGGATATCGTAAAAGTTTAAGATTAATGCAACAAGCAGAGAAATTTCACCGCCCAATTATTACCTTCATTGATACTCCAGGAGCATTTTCTGGTGTTGATGCTGAAACTAGAGGTCAAGCTTGATCAATTGCTAAAAACTTATTTGAAATGTCAAAAATGAATGTTCCCATATTAGCAATAATTATTAGTTCAGGAGGATCTGGAGGAGCATTAGCTCTTGCTTTTGCTGATCAAGTTTGAATGTTAGAAAATAGTTATTATTCAATTTTATCACCAGAAGGTTTTGCTTCAATTTTATGAAAAGATAGTAAAAAGGCTCCTCTTGCTGCTGAAAAAATGAAATCTTCTGCTCTTGATTTAAAAAATTTTAATATTATTGACAAAATTATTAAAGAACCTAAAGACTTTAATGATGAAAATTTAAAAAGATTTTTTAAAAATTTTAAAAAAAAGATTTTAGAATTTTTAAATGAAAACAAGTATAAAACTAGTAATGCTAAAAAAAGAGTTAAAAAATTTGAAAAAATGGCTTTTTATAATATTGGTCAAAAAGGCTAGTTTCTATTCATAAATATTTTATTTTTTACTTGCATTTTTTTAAAAAATGTTTATTATTTCTTTGTTAAGTGTTAATAACTTAGTGAACACATCTTCAAAATAAAATTGAGAAATTAATATTATGAGGAGATGAGAGATGACTAAACGTAAGATTTTTATTATTCCTTTTTTAACCGCTTTGATTATTTTTGTCATTGGACAAAGTGGAGTTGTTTCTAAAGCGACCTTTGTTGCTAAGAATCAATTAAATAACAAAGTAGAAAAAAAAGAAGAAAAAAAAGAAGTTAGTTCACCAAAAACTTATACATCATATAGTTCTTTTATAAATCATACTTTAAATGGAATTTTCCTTAGCAAGGAAACCAATGCAATGATTTTAAAAAGCATGTTTAATTATGATGTTTTAACAAAAAAAAGAACTACTAATAACAAAAAGGACTTTACATTTTTAACTAGCAAAACTTCAGAAGCAATTAAAGAGCAACAAAGATTTGATTTTACTTTTAAATTGCTAAAAGATTATCAAGGAATTTTTGCTAGTAATAAAGAAATGAGACAATACAAAAAAATAATTATTCCTTTTGAAAACTTTTATAAAAAAATGTCAACAAGAGATAATTATTTTATGTGAATTCAATCATTAATAATTTTTTGAGATTACATGATGAATTATTTATTAAGTGATAGTGGTCAATCAAGAAGCTTTCAACTAGCTAATGTTGATACAAGAAAAGCTAAAGATTTTTGAAAAGATGCATTTAAAAAAGAAGTTAATAAACATATTAATCTCCCTCATAACCTCCATTGAAAAATTCCTCCTCGTGATATAAGTTTTGAAGATCTACAAAAAATTTGAAAAAACACTAATGAATATTTTTATAATAATTATAAGTAATCATTAAAAGAAATATCAAAACTAGTTAAAGTCTTTTTTTTACCATCAATTAAAAAAGTTGCACTACCATCTTTATTTAAATATAAAAACTGATAAGTTTGATTATTAATGATTATTTTTTTATTTAATAAAAAACTTAAGTCATTATATTGTTTTAATGTAAAATTTGCTAAATTATCGTAATATTTTTTAGCTAATTTTTTAGCAAATTGATAATATGATTGTTTTTGTTTTGTTTCTTGAAAAAAAGAAGTAGCTTTTTTACTGATTAATAAAGGCATTTTTTTATTGTTTAAATTAATACCAATACCAACAACTAGTTTGTTTGCATCAAGAGGAAAAACCATTATTCCAGCAATCTTTTTGCCATTTAAATAAACATCATTTGGTCATTTACACTTTCCATTAACTATTTGGGCAAGACTATAAGCAAGAACAATTCCTGCCAAGGCATTATTTTTATATGTAAAACTAAAAGCTAAACCTAATGACCCTTTTGACTGTATTCAAGGGATTTTTTTATTACCCCTGGGAATTAAACCTTTTTGGTTTAAAGGAGTATAAGCATAAGTGAAATTATTAAAATGCTTTTTTAAATAGTTTGAGAGCTTACCATATTTGTTGATAATCTCTTGATTAATAACAACTTTTTTAAACACAACATTTATTATATAATAAATAATGTTTGAAATAGTAAGGATTAATCAATAATGACAATAAAAAAAATTACCGAAATTAGTTTACTTGTTAGTTTTATTACAATTTTAGGAGTATGATCAATTCAAGTTGGTCCTTTAAGAATCAGTTTGATGCTTTTTGTTATTGCTTTAATCTCTTTACTTTTTGATGTAAAGACAAGTTTATCAGCAATTTTAATTTATTATGCTTTAGTTAGTCTTGGTTTACCATTTGGAACTGGTTTTAGAGGAGGAGTTAGCTTTTTTTTAAACCCCTGAATTGGTTATTATATTGGTTTTTTACTTTTCCCCTTTATTATGATGTTTGGAAAAATTGTTAGTAAAAAAAATATATTGTTATTAGCTTTTCTTTTATTAGGAACCTTAGTTGTTTATATTTTTGGTTTATTAGGGCTATATTTTTATGGAACTTTTTTTGGAGAAATTAAATATTTAAATCTTGCCTATTTATTTTCAATAGGAGTAGCACCTTTTGTTGTTGTTGACTTAATTAAAATTATTATCGCCTATATTATTTATGATTATATTGACAAAAATAATTTGTTTAATTGAAAATAATTTTTTTATAAATAAAAGTATTTTCAAATGTGTTTTTTTCCTTGCATAATTTAAAAATATAGGTAATATATTAAAAAAACAAAATCTAAAGGCAAAAACACAAAATGAAACACAATTTGAAAATTCTTTTTTCATCTCTAATGACAACACAAGTTAACAATTATGACCATAAACCTAATGTTAACATAACAGAACATAATCAAACTATTGATATAAAAGACTTAAATTATAATAAGTATTTTATTAAAGAAATTTATCAACACAATGAGTTGGAAAAACTATATCAAGACTATTCATCAAAAATCAAAAAATAATTATATATTTGCTTATAACAATAAATAATTTATAAATGTAAGTATTTTCAAATGCATTTTTTCTCTTGCATAATTGAAGAATATATGTAAAATTTAAAATGCAAACAAATCTAAAGGTAAAAACACAAAATGAAAAACAATTTGAAACTCTGAGTTTCAATACTATCAACAGCAACCCTTGCTAGTTGTAGTTTTGGATCAAATACAGACGATAAAGAACATAATAAAAATATTCCCAATGATAATAGAAGCAGTTTTATTATTGAAGAAGAAAAAGAAAACACCCCAAATAGTGGAGGTTGACCAACCCTAGACACATTACCAATTAATGGAACAATTGGCCCTAGTAAAACTGCCTTCTTTAGTGAAAGAACTTTTGAGAGTCGCTTCAATACTTGAAAAACAAATAAAGATGATTTTGCTAAAAGAATATATTTGTCTTCAGCCCAAGGGCAAAGTGATATGGCTTTATATTATAAAGGAACAAAAGAAGAATGATTTAATTCTGCTGCTGCAACAAGTGCCTATAACACTTGAAGAACAGGTAGTGGTAAAAGTGCATTGACAACAGCTTGAAAAGCAAGTGCTGATTATACAACTAAAAAAGCAGCGTATATTGCAGGTGGAACATCAACTAAAAGAAACAAAGCGACTTGACTTACTTTGTCTGATTCAACTGCTTCATATAACACTTGAAGATTACAAAGAAAAAGTGCTCTTAAATCAGCTTGAGAAGCAACAAATTCAGGAGCAACAAGTTTTACAACCAAGTTAGGTTCTTATACAAGTGCCCATACTACTAACACTAAAGAAAAATATGCTGATCTTGCTACTTCAAATAATGATTACAATACTTGAAGAGCAAAAAGATCAACTGATTTAAAAAATGCTTGGGAAGCAACTGATTCAGGAACAAATGAATTTATGAATAAAGTTGATGCCTGAATGACTGCTAATCATGCATCACTTGATACAAAAGCAGAATGATTAGCTGATGGTGAATCTGATGCCTCTTTTAGTGCTTGAAAAGGAGCATTAACTACTGACCAAAAGAAATTAATATGAGAAGGAACACATGATTTTATTCATGAATCTGAAACTCAAGTTACAGCAGATGAATTTTTAAGAGATGAAGAATCAAACTTTAATGATGATATGATTTCTTGATTATTTGATAGTCGTCGAATTTCTTTACAACCAGGTTTTACTCTTGCCAGTAATACAACTTATACAATGTCAAATGCTAGCATAATGGTTAAAAGTGCCTTAAGGAACTTTTTTAAAAAAGCTGATGATGAAGCTTATAACTATCCAGAAGTTGCAACAGTTTTTGCTGGTTCTACAACTGCTGCAGAAAGAAATGTTTATATTAATGCATGAAGAACTCTTTTAAATGATAAAGGATCAGACCCTGATTTAAAAGCTGATGTTTTAACAATATTTAAAAAAGTTGTTGACCATGATACCCATGTTGATCATATTGATGACACAAGGTTTTTTGCTTATGTAAAAAAGATTTATAAAACAGCAGCCCACTCTGCTCATTATACTAATGCTTTTAACGCTTGAAACACTGATGCTAATTTACGTACTCATTGAAATACTTTGACATCAGAAACTAATACAGCATATAAAAGTTATAAGGCAACCAAATATAAAGCAGGATCTTCTTATAACACTGATCTTGATGCTTGGTCTGCAACTAAAGCAAATGGTTTACCAACTTATAAACTATCAAGTGATTTAACAACTGATTATGCTACCTGAATTAAGGCTCAATATAAAGCTAGTGCAACCTATAATACTGATCTTGATGCTTGGTCAATTACTAAGTCAAATGCTTCAAGTATTTATAATGCTGATGCTGATTCAACTAGTGATTATAATAGTTGAAGTGATCCTAACCAAAGAACTGCTGCTAGGTATGATGCCAATCACTTAAATCAATTTGAAACTGATTTAGCAATTTGAACATCAGTAAAAGCAAATGGTAAAACAATATATTTTGCTGCTGATGCATCAGATAATGCTTTTGATGGTTTTACAAATCCTACCCCTAATGATTTAAGTCAATATCAAGAGTCGGCATTTTTTGCCTCAAAATTTGATGATTTTGTGACTAATAATTTAACTTGATCAACTTATAAAGATTATTTTATTAAACAAGTTTATGAATCTACTGAATTTAAAAACTTGTATCACAATTATTTATTAGATGAATAAAAACTAATTATTAATTTAGATTATTGAAAAACTCTTTTATTTAAAAGAGTTTTTTTATATTTAATAGAGTTTAAAACTTGAAATAAAAAAAAAAAAAAAGATATAATCTTTCAAATATTTATTTTGTAAGGATTTATAGCAATGAAAAATTATTTAAAACTTTTAATTAGCCTTTTTTCTACATCTGCAATCATTAGTTGTGGTACTCAAAAAAGCACAGAAACCACAACCTCAACTGAAACCACCAAACCAACAGAAGAAACATCAGGTGGCGGAGGAGGTGGGGGCGTCACTCCTAACGCAGGCGGATGACCATCTCTAGATAAATTGCCAATTTCAGGTTCTTTAGGTGCTAGTAAAACTTTATTTTTTAGTGATCGGGCAATGGAGTCTAGGTTTAATACTTGAAAAGAAAAAAAGGATGATTTTGCAAAGGCAATTTATGCAACATCATCTCAAGGACAAAGTGATTTAGAAGATTATTATAAAGGGAGCAAGGATGATTGATTTACTTCTAATGCTTCAGATACTGCTTATAACACTTGAAGAGGTGGTGCTGGAAAGGATGCACTTACTACCCTTTGAAAAACCACAGCCGATTATACAGCAAAAAAAGAAGCATGAATTGATGCAGACACAGGAACAAAAAGAAGTAAAGCAACTTGATTAGGGCTATCTGCATCAGATGCAGCTTATAATACTTGAAGAGCAAAAAGAACTGATAATTTAAAAAGTGCTTGAGAAGCAACAACTGCTGGTGCCACAAGTTATACTACCAAATTTAATGCTTATAAAAGTAGTCATGCCACAGATACCAAGGAAAAATATGCTGATTTAGCTGCTTCAAATAATGATTACAATACTTGAAGAACCAAAAGAGAAACATCACTAAAAACTGCTTGAGAAGCAACTAGTGATTTCACAACAAAAGCAAGAGCAGAATATTCAGTTGATGATTATATTTCAGATGATCATACAAATGTTTCAAGTTATCTTAGTGGTTTAGCAGGTAATGGAAGACATTCAATGAATCTTGCTATAACTTTAAGGTTAGGTACCCATGCTAGAAGATACACTTTTACAAATGGTAACTTATTAGATATACTTGGTCAATTGCTAAACCAACTTAATAGTGGAGCTTATAGAAATGGCGGAACATCTTGAGGAGCTGATGAATGGTGAGGAGCAGGTTGAAGAACAGCTTATAATAGAATGCTTAGTGATTATAATGCTGACACTGTTGTTGGTTTGAGAAGAGATGTTAATGAAATATACAAACAATTATCAAATCCAGCTGCCAGCAATAGAGAAGTTGATACTGATTATACAACATGAGCAAACACTGAATATAAAGCTGACACTACAGCATATAACACCGGTCTTGATGGTTGATCAGCAACTAAAGCTAATGGGCTTGCTGCCTATAAATTATCTACTGATTTAACTAGTGATTATGCCACTTGAATTGAAGCTCAATATAAAGCTAGTACAACTTATAATACTGATCTTGATGCTTGATCAGCAACTAAAGCAAATGGACAAAGTGCTTATAATGCCCATGCCGATTCAACCACTGATTATGATGCTTGAACTGACCCCAACCTAAGAACCGCTGCTAAATATGATGCCAATACTGGGGGACGATTTGATATTGATTTAGGAAGTTGGACTTCAATTAAGGCAAATGGAAAAGATACATTTTTTGCATCAGCAGCTTCTAATACAGCTTTTGGTAGTTATGTTAATCCCAACCCAAACAAAGTAAATGAATATACTCAATCTAGTGAGTTTACAACTAATTTTAATAACTTTGTTTCTAATAATTTAACTTGATCAACTTATAAAGATTTCTTTATTAAGCAAAAATATAATTCTGAAGCATTTAAAAAATTATATTATGATTATTTATTAGATCAATAAAAATTTCAAAATATTTTAATGTTAAAAAACTCTTTTTAATTAAAGAGTTTTTTTATATTTAATAGAGTTTTAAACTTGAAATAAAAAAAAAAAAAAGATATAATTTTTCAAATATTTATTTTGTAAGGATTTATAGCAATGAAAAATTATTTAAAACTTTTAATTAGCCTTTTTTCTACATCTGCAATCATTAGTTGTGGTACTCAAAAAAGCACAGAAACAACCACAACAACTGAAACCACTAAACCAACAGAAGAAACATCTGGAGGAGGTGGAGGTGTTACACCTAATGCTGGTGGATGACCATCTCTAGATAAATTACCAATTTCAGGATCACTTGGAGCAAGTAAAACCTCGTTTTTTAATGATCGAGCAATGGAGAGTCGTTTCAATACTTGAAAAGAGAAAAAAGATGATTTTGCAAAGGCGATTTATGCAACATCATCTCAAGGGCAAAGTGATTTAGAAGATTATTATAAGGGAAGTAAGGATGATTGATTTGCTTCTGATGCTTCAACTGTTGCTTATAACACTTGAAAAGGTGGTGCTGGAAAAGCTGCACTTACTACTCTTTGAAAAACCACAGCTGATTATAGAACTAAAAAAGCTGCTCATGTAGCAGGAGGAACATCAACCAAAAGAAGCAAAGCAACTTGATTAGGATTAGCTGCATCAGATGCATCTTATAATACTTGAAGAGCAAAAAGAACTAATAATTTAAAAAGTGCTTGAGAAGCAACAACTACTGGAGCAACTAGTTATACTACTAAATTCAATACTTATAAAACTGGTCATGCTACTGATACTAAGGAAAAGTATGCTGATTTAGCTGCTTCAAATAATGATTATAATACTTGAAGAGTAAAAAGAGAAACAGCCTTAAAAACAGCATGAGAAGCAACTAATGATTATACAAGTAGTGCAAGAGCAGAATACTCAGTTGATGATTATATTGCTGATGATATTTCTCATGTTTCTACATACCTTACTAACCTTGTTGGAAACACTAGAAGAGTAACTATTTCTTTAAGAATTCTCCACGGTACAACTACACATTCAACTGGTTTTGCAGGAGATTTAAAGTCTATATATAGAACATTTTTAAATTATGCAAATAGTGGAAAATATCGAAAAGGAGGCGCAGGAGATCCAGATTGAGCAATTGCTGAAGTAGTTACAACTAATACAGCATTTATGAATAAATGAAATGAAATGATTACTGACTTTGAAGCTGATTCTGGAACTGGTGCCACAAGTTTAAAAACAGATGTTATTCATTTATATAAACAATTAAGTGTCAGTGCTACTACTGGTAGAATTGCTGATACAAGTTATCATACATGAGCAGACACTGAATATAAAGCAGACACTACAGCATATAATAGAGACCTTGATGGTTGATCAGCAACAAAAGCTAATGGACTTGCCACTTATAAGTTATCAACTGATTTAACTAGTGATTATGCCACTTGAATTGAAGCTCAATATAAAGCTAGTACAACTTATAATACTGATCTTGATGCTTGATCAGCAACTAAAGCAAATGGTCAAAGTGCTTATAATGCTCATGCTGATTCAGCTACTGATTATGGTAATTGAACTGACCCTAACCAAAGAACAAATGATACATATGATGCAAATCATTTAGGTCATTTTGATAGGGATTTAGGACTCTGGACTTCAACTAAAGCAAATGGAAAAGCAACTTATTTTGCTGATGCTACCTCAAATAACGACTTTAATGCTTATGTTAATCCTTCTCCTAATAAGGTAAATGAATATCTTCAGTCTACAGAATTTACTAATAATTTTAATAGTTTTGTAACTAATAGTTTAACTTGAACAGCTTATAAAGATTTTTTTATTAAACAAAAATATAATTCTGAAGCATTTAAAAAGTTATATTATAATTATTTATTAGACCAATAAAATATTTATAATATTTCTTATATTTAAACTCTTTTAAATTAAAAGAGTTTTTTTATATTTAATAGGGTTTAAAACTTGAAATAAAAAAAAAAAAAAAGATATAATTTTTTAAATATTTATTTTTAAAGGAATTATGATAATGAAAAATTATTTAAAATTATTAATTAGTCTTTTTTCAACAACTGCAATTATTAGTTGTGGAACTCAAAAAAGCACAGAAACAACCGCTACAACTGAAACTACTAAACCAACAGAAGAAACATCAGGTGGTGGAGGAGGTGGAGGTGTCACACCTAATGTTGGAGGATGACCATCTCTAGATAAACTACCAATTTCAGGATCACTTGGTGCTAGTAAAACTTCATTTTTTAATGACCGAGCAATGGAATCAAGATTCAATACTTGAAAAGAGAAAAAAGATGATTTTGCAAAGGCAATTTATGCAACATCATCACAAGGGCAAAGCGATTTAGAAGATTATTATAAGGGAAGTAAGGATGATTGATTTGCTTCTAATGCTTCAACTGTTGCTTATAACACTTGAAAAGGTGGTGCTGGAAAAGCTGCACTTACTACTCTTTGAAAAACCACAGCTGATTATAGAACTAAAAAAAGAGATTGGGTTACTGCTGGAACAACAACCAGAAGAAGCAAAGCAGTTTGATTAGGGTTAGCTGATTCAACAGCCCCATACAATACTTGAAGAGTTAAAAGAACCACAGCATTAAAAAATGCTTGAGAAGCAACAACAACTGGCGCAACAAGTTTTACAACTAAATTAGCCACTTATACAAGTACTCATGCTACAAACACAAAAGAAAAATATGCTGATTTAGCAGCATCAACTGCTAATTACAACACTTGAAGAGTAAAAAGAGAAACAGGATTAAAAAATGCTTGAGAAGCAACAACAACTGGAGCTACTGGATTTGTGACTAAAGTTAATTCTTGAATGACTGCTAATCGTCCTGCATTAGATACTAAAGCAGAATGACTTGCAAACGCTGCTGCAACAACTGCCTTTAACACTTGAAAAAATGCTTTATCAACAGAAGCGCAAAGAAAAACAATTTGAGAAGATAGTGCTGATTTTAAGACAAAATCATTAGCAGCAACATCAAGTGCAACTTATTTAGCAAATAATAAAACAAATTTTGATAATCATATTAGAAGGTTCTTTTATTCAACTGATAATAATAGATTTAATATTAATATAAGATTAGCTTCTAGTGGAAATGCATCTTTTAATCTAACTAACACTCATAGATGATATGCTCTTTTGCAATTTTTAAAACAGGTTAGATCAGGTCATTATCTCCCAACCCCAAATAACAAATGAGATAATTTTAGATTTGATGATACATCGAAAAGAGAATACATAGCTCAATGAAATACTATATTAAGCGATAAGGACACCAATGCTGATTTAAAAACAGACGTTTTAAGATTGTTTGATGTTCTTCATGCTTATTCAGAAGATGGAAATTATGTTAATTATGCCAAAGCACAATATAAATTGCCTGCCAATTCAGCAACATATAACACAAACTTTAACACTTGAAACACTGATGCCAACTTAAGAACATATTATAATGCTAGTGCCCAATCAGATACAGACTTTTTAAATTATAAAAAGACAACTTATAAGGCCAACGCTGGGGCAACTTATAATACTGATCTTGATGCTTGATCAGCAACAAAAGCCAATGGACTTGCTGCTTATAAACTATCAGCTGATTTAACTAGTGATTATGCTACTTGAATTGAATCTCAATATAAAGCAAGTGGAGCAACTTATAATGCTGATATAGATGCATGATCAGCAACTAAGTCTAATGGAGTCAATATTTATAATGCTCATGCTGATTCAACAACTGATTATAATAGATGAGTAGACCCTAATGTTAGGTCAGAAGCATTATATGATGCCAATAGTGGAGGTCAACTTGACACTGATTTAGGATTATGAAGTGGAACCAAAGCTAATGGAAAAACAACATTTTTTGCAGCAGCAGCTTCTAATACTGCTTTTGATAGTTATGTTAATCCTAGTCCTAATAAGGTAAATGAATATATTCAATCAACAGAATTTACAACTAATTTTAATAACTTTGTAACTAATAATTTAACTTGAACAGCTTATAAAGACTTCTTTATTAAACAAAAATATAATTCTGAAGCATTTAAAAAGTTATATTATAATTATTTATTAGATCAATAAACATTTTTAAAAACCACCAACTTTTTATAAAATATATAGTAATAATCAATAAAAAGTGATAAAATTACTATGTTTTTAGAGGAGATAGAATGATTGACAAAGTTAAAGAAATAATTGCAGAAGAATTAGGGATTGAAGTATCATCAATTAAACCTGATTCAAAGATTATGGAAGATTTAGAAGCTGATTCTCTTTCAATTATGCAAATTGTTATGGCACTTGAAGAAGAATTTGATATTAAAATACCTGAGGATAAAATTTTAGAAATTAAAACAGTTCAAGAAATTGTTGAAGCGATTAAAGAAAACAAGAAATAATGAAAATTGGTTTTATTTTTGGGGGTCAAGGTTCACAACTACCAAAAATGGGAGAAAAACTAGTTTCATATAATGAAGAGTCAAAAAAAACTTATGAGTTAATATCCAAAATTAGTGGTGTTGATGTCATAGACTTATCATTAAATGGGACAAGTGAAAACCTAATGAGACCCTTGAATGCCCAACTATCAATAATTGCTTTTCAAGTTAGCATTATTGATATTTTGAAACAAGCAGGTTTTAATTCTCAAGCTAGCGCAGGTTTATCACTTGGTGAATATGGAGCATTATATAATGCTGGAGTGGTAACAAAGGAAGGTTTATTTTCATTAATTTTTCATCGTGGCCTATTAATGGAACGAATCCTTTCTTATAATAAAAAATTTGGAATGCTAGTAATTTTAGGTCTTGAAGAAAAAATTATCGATCGTTTAATTTTTGAATTTAATAATGATGAATATAAGGTTGCTGTTGCTAATTATAATACCTTTTCTCAACAAGCAATAACTGGACTTGAAGAAGAAATTAAAAAGTTTAAGGAATTTGTTTTATCAAGATATCCTAAAGCCAAAGCAATCCCAATTCCAGTCGCTATTCCTTCTCATACCCAATTTATTAACCCAATTAAAGACCGCTTTACAATTAAAGTTATTGATGGTGATTTTAAGCCAGCGAATCAAGATTTTTATAGTAATTTTTATGCCAATAAAATTAGTGATGATAAAATTAAAAATGGTTTAATAGAACAATTAACAAACCCCACTTATATGGGGAAAATTATTTCAAGAATGATTAGTGATGGAGTTGATTTATTTGTGGAAATCGCCCCTAAAAAAATCTTGCATCGCTTTGTTAAAGAAATTGCTAAAGAAATGAAAAAAGAAGTGAAGGTCATTAACATTACTAATCTTGATTCATGCTTAAAATTTATTAATGATTACAAATAAAAAAAGGAGATTATTATGATAGATTTAAAAAATAAAACAGCGCTTGTAACTGGGGGAACAAGGGGGATAGGTTTGGCAATAGCTTTAAAACTAGCTAATTGTGGAGCAAATGTTATTATCACTTATTCATCACCAAACTCTAAAGCAAGTGCAGATGAGGTAGTTTTAAAACTAAAGGAAGCAAATGTTAAAGCTAGTGCTTTTGAATGTAATGCCACTGATTTTGATGTTGCAAAAAAAACAGTAGAAGCAATCATTGCTGATTTTGGGAAAATTGATATTTTAGTTAATAATGCAGGAATTACTAAAGATGGATTAATTTTAACAATGGATCAAAAACAATTCCAAGATGTTATTGATGTTAATCTTAATGGCGTGTTTTATATGATTAAACATGTTAGTAAATATATGATTAAAGCAAGAAGTGGGTCAATTGTTAATATTGCTTCTGTTGTTGGAGTAAGTGGAAATGCTGGTCAAATTAATTATGCAGCATCAAAAGCAGGAGTTATTGGGATGAGCAAAACCACAGCTAAAGAACTAGGAAAAAGAAATATTAGATGTAACGCTATAGCGCCTGGTTTTATTGAAACTAAAATGACTGCTAAACTTTCAGAAAAACTATTAGAAGAAGTTAAAAATGCTAGTCAATTAAAAAAATTAGGTCAACCTAGTGATGTTGCTAATGCAGTAGCATTTTTATGTAGTGATCAAGCAAGTTTTATTACTGGTCAAGTTTTAAATGTTGATGGAGGATTATTAATATAATGAAGCGTCGAGTTGTTATTAGCGGTTTAGGAGTAGTTTCTCCTCTAGGTTATGATGTAAACACTTTTTATCAAAACCTTATTAAGGGAAAAATTGGAATCGATAAAATCACTAAATTTGATACTACTGAGTTTGAGGTTAAATTAGCAGGAGAAGTAAAAGATTTTGATCCCTTAATTCACTTAGAAAAAAGATTTTTAAAAAGAGTAGATGATTTTACAATTTATGGTTCTTATGCAGCAGTGGCAGCCCATAAAGATGCTGGTTTAGATCAATTTGCTTTTGATCCTAACCGCTATGGTTGTATTGTTTCTTCTGCTGCTGGAGGTCTTAAAACTGAAGAAGACCAATTAATGGAAAACTTTACTAAACAATCATATCGTAATACTAAACCTTTACTTATTCCCAAAATTTTAGCAAATATGTTAAGTGGGAATGTTTCAATTCTTTTAAATGCAAAAGGTTATAGTAATTGTGCAGTGACTGCTTGTGCCGCTGGAACTCATTCAATTGGTGATGCTTATCGCTTAATTAAACACAACTATTTAGACCTTTGTGTAGCAGGAGGGGCTGATTCAACAATTAAAGAAATGCCAGTTGCTGGATTTGCGGCTTTAAGAGCATTATCAAGAGCAACAGACCCCAAAAGGGCCTCAATTCCTTTTGATAAAGAAAGACAAGGTTTTGTGATGGCTGAAGGAGCAGGAGTTTTAATTTTAGAAGAATTACAACATGCCTTAAAGCGCAATGCAAAAATTTATGCTGAAGTTGTTGGTTATGGAGCAACAAGTGATGCAGGACATATTACGGCTCCAAGTTTAGATGGGCCAAAAAGAGCAATGCTTGAAGCAATTAAAGATGCTCAAATCAATCCAAGTGATATCACTTATTTAAATGCTCATGGAACTTCAACGCCAATTAATGATAAAAATGAAACCGAAGCAATTAAGGCAGTTTTTCAAGAACATACATCTAATCTTTATGTTTCATCAACTAAATCATTAATTGGTCATGCCCTAGGTGCTGCTGGAGCAATTGAGGCAGTTTTTGTTGTTAAATCATTAACTACTGGAGAAGTTCATGGTACTAACACTAATGGTGATGGAGAAGGTTGTGATTTAAATTATTTGCAATCTGGTTCAAAAAAAATTAATCACCAATTTGCTATGTCTAATTCTTTTGGTTTTGGTGGTCATAATGGGGTTTTGATATTTAAGAAATGAGAAGGAGTTTAAACATGTTATACACTAAAAAGCAACTAGAAGAAATTATTCCTCATCGCTATGAAATGTCCCTTTTAGATGGGATATTAGAAATTAATGATAACCAAATTATTGGAATAATGAAATTAAAAGACAACTGATTTTTTAAGGGACATTTTCCTAAAAAACCAGTAATGCCAGGAGTTTTACAAATTGAAGCATTAGCCCAAACGGGTGCTTGTTATTTATTGTCACTAGAAAAGTATCAAGGACAAATTGCTTATTTTACCGGGATTGATAAAGTTAAATTTAAAGATATGGTTTTACCAGGTGACCAGATTCATTTGGTTGTAGAAATGAATCAAATTAAAGACATGGGAAAACATGGTTCTTTTGGTAAGGGTGTGGGTAAAGTTTTAAAAAATAACAAAATTGTTACTAGCTGTGAATTAAGTTTTTATATAAAATAAAAGGAATTTTATCTAGGAAAAGCAATTAATAAAGTGGAGGCAAAAAAGCCTCCCTTGCATTTTATTTTATTACTTACTTTTAAAAAACTTTTCATTAAGAGGAGTTTTTTTTTTTTTTTGAATAAAAAGGTTGTTTTTTTAAAAAAACTATTTAGTATATTTATGTTAGATAAGATTAAAGACAAGATATATATTTTATATGTTCTTTGTTTAAAAGGGGATTTTGTGATGGCTAATTATAAAAAGAAATTTTTGATTTTTTTATCACTTTTTTCAATTGGATCAACTGGGTATTTGGCGTTGAATGAAAGTAATAAAATAGCTTTTGTTTCAAAAACAGAAACAAAAGAAGACAATCAACCAAAAGAAGAAGTTGGTCAAAAGGAACAACAATCTTCAAGTAGTTATTCAGGTTCATCATCAAGTTCTTCTTCATCAAGTTCACGTCCTACTCTTAATGAAGAACTTACTCCCCAACAAAAAACAAATAAACTTTATTTAAAGGCAATATTTAATTATGAAGGAGAGGGAAAACGACCTCCTAATCAAAAAGACTTTTATAATTATTTTAAAAATCAATGGATTCATGGAATATTTGGGCAAACTCCTTTAAAACTAAATTACATTGAAGATAAAAAGATAGTTGCAAAAATTAAAAGTTTAAGTAATTATAGAAATTTTGTTATTAAAAACAATGATTTAAGCACAGCAAAAATTAATTACAAACAAATAGAAGCCTTAATAAAAAATGAATATAAAAAAGCATATTCAAATGACATCAAAAGTGATCTTAATAAACTTTTGAATAACCATTTAATTTGATGAAAACAAACTTTTAACTACCTTATTAAAGGTCAATTTACTTCAATTACCAACATCATCAAAAGAAAAGAAATTGAAGATTTTTGAATTAAAGCTTTTAAAATTAAATTAAAAAGAATTTTAAAAATTAATGTAAATAGAGAAATATTTAAAGAAAAAAAAGGAGATGAAAAAGCAGTTTTTGCTGATCAGGATTTTTCTTTTGCTGATTTACAAAATGCTTGAGAGCAAACCAATATTCACTTCATTAATAACTTTAAAGATAAAGATTCTAGTAGTATTAAAGACTTTTTTAAGCCTTAAATAAATTTTTAAAACTAGTTAGTAAATATTTACAATTTTTAAAAAATACTATACAATATTTATTATTGTAAGATTCTTCATCTAGTAGGAGTGAAAAAAATGACTAAATTTAAAAAATTACTAATAGGTTCTAGCACATCACTAGCAGTTGCGGGGGGAGCAACCTATTATGTTACTACAAACTCTAACCCTCAAGTTTCCCAAAGTGTTTCTCAACAAGAAAATGATGGATCTAAGTCACAAGCTAAAAGACCATTAAATCCTGGCTCTCCAGGTTCTTATTCATATGGAGTTGGTAGTATTTTTGGTGATTTTTCTGGTGATGCTGAAAAAGCAAGTGACATTCAAAAAGTTTTTAATTATGATGTAATTAGAAAAACCAATACCAATAATCAAAAGGATTTTCGTAAAGTAAATACAAGATCTTTTTTCTTAGCTACCAATTATAGATTTCTTGTTGGTAATTCGTTAGCTCAATTAAATAAATATAGCGATGATAAAAAGCCTGTTAATGATTTTAAAGATGCAATCAATGATATTTATAAAACAGCATATTTTAATAATCCAAAATTAGATAAAATAGTTTTTCCAATTAAAGATCATCTTAAAACAATTAATGATTATTGAGACAAGGCTAAACCTGCAAAAGGTGTTGTTGCAAATAAAGAAGAATGAAAAGCGAGTGATATCAAAGGTTATAAGGAAGCTAACAAGAATTTTTTAAATTTTCTTTATGAAGATTTATTTCCAAAAACATTATCAGGTTTTGATTTAAAAAAATTTAAACATGAGTGAATGCAATATTTCCGTGATGCTTTAAACAAAAGATTATCAATACCCCTTAATAAACAAAATTGAGGAAGTTATAATTTTCCAATTGCTAACTTTACATTAGAAGATTTGCAAAGTTCTTGATTAAAAGCCAATGATAACTATTATAAAAAAACTTTATTAAGAAGATAAATTATTATAAAAAGACTTGTTTTTCTAAAAAATATGTGTAATATACATTTGACTTTAAAAAAAGTGTAAAAATGCGTAAAACATATTGTGAGGTCTTCAAGTCATGAAATTATTTACTTTAGGATTTAAAAAGTTTATTTTAACTCTAATTGGTTTTTCAACAACAGGAGCAACTATTTTTGTTGCCACCCAATCAGGACAATATGAAAATTTTGTTCCTAAGAAAACTGTTGATGAAGAAGAAAAAAAGTTAGAGCAAAATGAAGAAAAAAAAGAAATTAATTCAATTATTAATAATGAATTAGGTAAAGAAGAAGTTGTTTTAGATCCAAAAATTGTTTATGGTGATCGCTCAGAATATATGAGTGGAGTTTATAAGATTGGAATTTTAGGTTCTGATGTTAAACAAGATTTATATGGAAAAGAAATTAAAAAAACCATTAATGATTATACAATTGATGATGAAACCAAAAATATTGGTTCTATGTATTCAAAGCTACCTAAAAATTTAATGCTTTATAATTCACAAATTCATTCTAAAGTTATACCCTTTGAAGAAGCTATTATTTCTCAATCAGCAAACCGTTTTATTAACACTTTTTTCAAATTAGTAAATACTAACAATTTACCCACAAAAGAAAAACCAATTTCTATTAGTAGTTTATTATTGGGGAAATTTAAAACAGCAATTATGAAAAACAAAATTGCTTTTTTCAAATTAGGTAAAGATATCAAATATTTTGATCACAATAATGTTTGAAAACTAATTGATGAATTTTTCTTAAAAAGTGATTTAGCCAAAAAAGAATTTAAAAATATTAATTTTGTTAAAGGAAATACAAGAGGAGACTTTAATAATGTGATAGTGTTTGGCTCGCTTTTGCAAAGTGATGTTCATCAAACTTTTATTAATTATCAAGGTCAAGAAAACTCTGCTAGTGAACTAGAAAAAGTCAGAAAAAATGTGCAATATGATTACTTTTCTAATTTCAAAAAAGACTATGATAAATACAATACCTTTTTTGTTAATGTTATTGATGGTGTGCATAACACCCAAAAATTTTATAACCTAATTGATGATAAAAATGACAAAAACTTTATCTTAATTGGTGATAAAGCTAAATATTTAAAAAATTCATCTTCTCAAATGGCAAAAACAAATATTACTACTGGAACTTATAGTGAAATCACAAGCGCTTATATGGGTGGGTTTCAATCAGCAATTTTAGCAATTGATAAAGTGAATAATAAATATGTGAAAACAAAATTATCATTTTTAATTGGCTCAATAAGTGATGATAGTTTAGCTAGCAAAAAAGCTAAAGCTTTTAAGCAAGGAGTTATTGCTGCTGCCTCACATTATAAATTTAATCAATACTTATCTGTAAGCTTTACTAGTGATGATATTTTTTCTTATTCAGTTGCAAACCTTAAACAATCTAACGTTTTAGGAACAATTGCTAATAAAGAAAATTTCAAAAATAGTGATGAAAGAATAGTTTACATTGCTGGAACATCAAGTCAAGATTGAAAAGGCCAATCACAAACCCCTAACTTTTGAGCAAAAGGTGATGACCCAGGATTGATTGGATCACTTTATCAATATAAAAACTTTTCACCAACAGTTTTTAATAATCTAGATATCTCCCTAATCCTTGATGAAAAAAATAATGAAGAAATTCCTGCTCGCCATAGTTTAAACACTATAGCAACACTTGGTAAAAGCAAAGAGGGAATTAAATATTTTACTGCTGCAATAATTAAAGCTCTATATTTAAATGGTTATAATGCTATTTTAAATCAACACAATGACTTTGGTGCCCCACTAGAAATCCTAAGAAAAAACCCTTTTAATAAAAGCATTAGTAATTATGATGTTTTAAACAAAGAAAGCAAAGAGGGAAAAGCATTTGTGGAAATAATTTGAGAATCATTTTATAAAAATTTCCAAGTTTAATAATTAAAACAATCATTTTTTTAAAAAAATAGTATACAATATATAAGCAATAAAATACCAAAGGATTAAAAAAATGAAATATATTTTAAAAGCAACTATTTTTTCTTTATTATTAACTTCATGTGCTCCAGCACAAGTCCCGATTTCATATCATCAAACTTATAATGAAGGAGTAGATCTTTTACAATGTGAATCAAAACAAGAAAAATATGAAAGTTTTGAAGCTTGTGAAAACTTAAGTGGTGATAAGAACATTTATCAATGAGCATCAGCTGTTGTTGCTAACAACTCTAAAAAAATTGTTTTATGATTTGCTGATGGGCCAAATCGTAAAAGTTCATTTAGTTTGTTTAACCAAAATCAAACTCCAACAGCTTATAGTAACTTTTTATCAACTTTATTTTATTTTAATGTTGATTTTTATCTTCTAAATCAAGCACAATGAATGAAAATTGAAAAATATAATGAAATAAAATCATTTACAGAAGAAGACATTGCTAAAGAAAATGATGAAACAATCACAAAAGCAAATGAAGTTATTAAAAAATTAAAAGAAGAAAAAAAAGATATTATTTTGGGAGGACAAGGTTATGGAGCTTATCTTCTTAATCTTTATTTAGAAAAATATGGAACCCAGGATTTAGTATCAGCAGTTAGTTTTGCTGGAAGAATTAAACCTAATGAAAATGTCAAAAAACCTTTTGAAGAAGGTTGTGAATTTTATTATTATGGAAAAAATGATGAGGTTGTTGAAAAAAATAGTATTCCAGAAGGAACAGGTCAAGAATCCTTTTGTAAATTTTTAAGAATAGGAAATGGGGTTTTTGAAGACCAAAGAAAAAGATTAGCTAATGTTAATTTTGCAAATGTAACTTTTGTTTCTGGAGTAAATGATAAATTTTCTGGTTGATTAAGTAGTTTAGAACAACAATGATTAAAACAAAGAAATGCTAAAGTAAAAGTCTTTAACCAAGACCAAATTGATAATTTATATGATGAATATGGTTTAGAATGAAACTCGCAATTTATTAGTGACCTAGGAGATGATGCTAAAACTTTTTCGCACTTTGTTGGGTGAGCAAATAAAGCTCTTGTTAAAGAGTTTTTCATAACTCCTTTTGTTGAAGCAGAAAAAAAAGAATAATTAAGCACTAAACCCTTGGTATTGAATTAGTCCCCTTTTAATGCTATAATTGAAAAAATGACTTAAAACATCTTTACATTTGAGATAGTTTGGAAATAAAAGTATTTTCATTTTATTTTTTTTATATCGTAAATTTGTTTATAAGGAAATTTTGAGAAAGGATAAAAAAATTTATGGTTAAAGAGATTACGAAATTTATTAATGATTTAAATATAATTGTTTATGTTCTATTCATTGGTGGAATATGATTTACAATTAGATTTAAGGCATATAATTTAAGATTTGGAAAAATCTTTTCAGCACTAAGAAGTTCAGGAGAACAAGGAGAAAAAGGAATTTCTGGTGTTAAAGCTTTGATGCTTGCAACAGCGTCAAGGATTGGGAATGGTAACATTGCTGGAGTTTCTTCAGCATTACTAACAGGAGGACCAGGAGCCCTATTTTGAATGTGGGTGACTGCACTTTTAGGAATGGCAACAGCCTTTTCAGAAGGGGTACTATCTCAATTATTTAAAAAAGAAGAAGGCGATGAATACGTTGGGGGAACACCTTTTTATATTGAAAAAGGATTAAATTGAAAACCACTAGCTTTTGCTTATGCAGGTGTTGGTGTTTTAACATTTGGTTTCGCATATATGGGGGTTCAATCAAATACGATTGCAGCTAACTTTTCATCACTTGTACCTGGTTTTGATCCATTTTGAACAAAACTAACTGTTGGTGCAATTATTGTTTTAGTATTTTTAGCAGTAGCAATTGGAGGAATTAAATCAATTGCCAATGTGGCCAATTATGTTGTGCCATTTATGGGAACATTTTATTTAATTGGAGCCTTAATAGTTGTTATTTTAAATATTGGTAAAACTGGAGAAGTTTTTGCAATGATTTTTAGTGGAGCATTTTCATTCCGAGCTGGTGTTGGTGGAGTAGCTGGTTATACAGTTATGAAAGCAGTTCAAGCTGGAGCATCAAGAGGAGTGTTTTCAAATGAAGCAGGAATTGGTTCAGCATCATTTGCCGCTGGTGCTTCTAACTCAAGACACCCAGTACAACAAGGATTGTTACAATCACTTTCAACATTTATTGATACAATTTTAATTTGTACTGCATCAGGAATGATCATTCTTTATTCTGGAATTTGACAAAGTCATGATCCAGCTCAATCAGGAACACTGATTCAAAAATCACTTTCAATTTCACTTGGAGGAGGAATTGCCGAATGATTTGTCTTTTTGGCGGTTCTAATGTTTGGGATGACAACAATCTTTGGACTTTTTTATTATTCGCAAGTATCAGTGAGGTATTTCACAAATAATAAACAAGTAATTCTTGGATATACATTTGTTATTTCATCTTATCTACTTTATTCTTCAGTAGCAGCAATTAATGAAATTTGGGATTTGGCAGATATAACGACCTTGCTCTTAGTGGCAATGAACGTAACAGCAATGGTGCCATTAACTGGAATTGTTGTAAGAAATGTTACTGATTATATTTCGCAAGTTCAAGCTAATCCAGGCAAGACTCCGGAATTCACAAATCCAGACAATATTAAAAATGCAGATTTTTGAAATAAAAAATAAAAAGCATTATTAATCTATAAAGAAAAAAGAAGTTTCAATAACTTCTTTTTTTTACAATGATATAATATAAAAAAATTATAAAAAGGAGAAGTTATGTTAAAAAAAGGAGATTTAGTCCCAGATTTTGTTAGTGTCAATAATGATTTAAATGAAGTTAGTTTTTATAAACTTAAAAAAGGTTTAAAATTAATCATTTCTGTACCTTCAGTTGATACAAGCATTTGTGATGCTGAGATTAAAAAATTTAGTGAAGAATTGTCTCAATTTAAAAACATTCAAATTTTAGTTTTATCAATGGATTTACCTTTTGCCCAAAAAAGATGATGCATAGTTAATAAAGATTTTAAACCGCTTATGTTATCTGATTATAAGAAAAAGGATTTTGCACATAAATATGATGCTTTTTTAAAGGATTTAGGACTCTTAAAAAGAACAGTTTTTGTTATTGATAAAGATAATAAAATTGTTTATCTTGAATATTGTAAGGCCCAAAATCACCCTAATTATGACAAAGCCTTTTTAGCAATCAAAAATCTTTTATAAGTAAGGAGTTTTGTTTTGAATAATAAAAAAAGAGTTGTTATTGGTTTATCAGGTGGAGTTGATTCAGCAGTTAGTGCTTATTTACTTTTAAAACAAGGTTATGAGGTCATTGGTCTATTTATGAGGAATTGGGATTCATTAATTAATAATGAAGAGAATTATCAAGGTCAAGATTTAAAAATTTGTCAACAAGAACAAGATTATAATGACGCTAAACTAGTTGCTAATAAGCTTAAAATAAAATTATATCGGGTTGATTTTATCAAAGAATATTGAAAGGAAGTGTTTTTACCTTTCATTGATGCCTATAAGCAATCAATAACTCCTAATCCAGATGTTTTTTGCAACAAGTTTATTAAGTTTAAATATTTTACAAATTATGCTTTTAAAACATTTAATGCTGATTTTGTTGCCACAGGCCATTATGCAAAAAATCTAGTTAAAGATAATGTTAATTATTTGCAAATGGCCAAAGACTTATCAAAAGATCAAACATATTTTTTATCAGGACTTGATAGTAAGCAGTTACAAAACATTATTTTTCCTCTTGGTGATTTAACCAAAATAGAGGTGCGCCAAATTGCTAAAGAAAAAGATTTAATAGTTGCTGAAAAAAAAGATTCAACTGGGATATGTTTCATTGGTAAAAGAAAAATAAAAGATTTTTTATTAAATTATATTCCTAAAAAACCTGGTGATTTTATTGATATTGATTCAAAGCAATTATTAGGTAAACATGATGGCACAATGTTTTATACAATTGGCCAAAGATTTGGTTTAAACATCGGGGGTTTAAAAAAACCAGTTTTTGTTGTTAAAAAAGACATTGCTAAAAATATTGTTTTTGTTTCTAATCTAGAAAAAACCAATCACCTTATTTCACATGGAGCAATTTTAAATGATGTTTCTTGAATTAATAAACCTCCTTTACCTGGAAAATATCAAGCAAAATTTAAGCATAGTCCAGCAATTTATGATGTTGAAATTGTTAAATTTATAAGTGATCAAAAATTGCAAATAGCTTATCAAGATTTAAGCGCCATTACTCCTGGACAAAATTGTGTCTTTTACCATAATGATATTTGCTTAGGACAAGGCAAAATTTTAAAAACCTTATAATTTATTAAAAATAAGTAATTGACAAAAAAAAAAAAAAGACATAATTAAAATAATACATAAGTTAAAAAAAGGTTTAAAATATAAATGTTAAAGCAACAAAAATTAGAATTAAAATCAGGAATCTTACTTTTTGCCATTTTAGTTATTTGGTTTGATTTTTTAGCAGGCAAAGCATCAATTTGGTTTTTTACTAGTTTTGATAAAATTTTTAATACCCAATTATCAACAAGTGGTTTTTGGTTGAGTTTTGGTGTCTCCTTTTCAAGCTTTATCTTTGTTTTTTTAGTGCTATTTTTTGATAAGCATTGAAAATGAAAATTTAAATTTGATTACAAAAAAGCATTAGTAACAATCTTGATTGGTTATGTTATGATTATTTCTTTATCTGTGCTTACAAGATTTTTGATCAGTTTAGTAAGAACAGAAATTACTTCCCAAAATCAAGCTATAGTTAATATTATTGGTAAGGAATCAAAAATAGGACAAATTATTTTGGTAATGTTTTTTGCGCCAATTGTTGAAGAATCACTTTTTAGATTAGGGGCTATTAAGCTTTTTAGTGCTTCAAAATATGGTCTAATTTTAGGGCTAATTGTTTCATCTTTATATTTTGGTTATGTGCATATTGATGCCGCCCTTTGAAGTGGCAATTACACAGAACTTTTATGACTAATTTATTATGGAGGAACAGGTTTAGTTTTTGGGTTAGTTTACACTTATAACAAAAATCTTATTCCCTCTATATGTCTTCACTTATTAGTTAATTCAGCAATTCTTTTATATTAAATTAAAACTTAAAAACTTATATGCTATAATTTTAAAAGCATTATTAAAATTTTATAAAGGAGCAAACGCTAATGTTTGGGGAACAAAAATTAGAATTAAGATCAGGTTTTTGGCTTTTTGCTATGCTTTTTATTTGGTTTGGCTGAATTGGAGCTTATACAACTCATCGCCTTTTTTTAATTATTGACCAAACCTTTAATACTGCCTTTGCAAGAAGTGGACTTTGACTTAATTTAGGGGTTTTTGGTCTAACTTCTTTGTTTATTTCAATAGTTTTATTTTTTGATAAATATTGAAAATGAGATTTTAAATTTGATTACCAAAGAGCAATAATGACCATTGTTATAGGTTATTTTTGCATTATTTTATTATCAATATTTACCAACTATTTAATGAGTTTATTTAGAGAAAATGCTATTCCTACAAATCAAGTCGGAGTTAATGCTATTGGGAGGGAATCAAAACTTGGCCAGATTATTTTAACAATGTTTTTTGCTCCCTTTGTTGAAGAACTCTTATTTAGATTAGGGATGATTAAGGTTTTTAGTTCATCAAGGTTTGGACTAATTTTTGGTTTAATCATTTCATCACTTTATTTTGGTTTTGTTCATATTGATCAAGCCCTTTATGCTGGTAATTATATTGAGCTTATTTGGTTGATTTATTATGGGGGAGCAGGGTTAGTCTTTGGTCTAGTTTATGTTTATAACAAAAACATTATTCCAGCCATCCTTCTCCACTTTTTGCTTAATTCAGGTGTACTTTGATAAAAATGTGGTATAATTTTATTTTAGAAATTTAGGAAACGCAATGAAAAAAACTTGAAACAAATTTGATTCTGATGAAAAAAAACTTTTTACATATATCACAATATCTATCTTTTTAATTGCCTTTTTTCTTTCAACTTTTTTACAAGATTTATTACTTAAATTTATTTTTGGTTTAATGCCATTTTATGTTGGACTATTTTTAGCAGCAATAGTTAATCCTCTTGTGCTCAAGGTTGAAAAAAAATTCAAATGATCACGAAAAAAAGCATCAGTTTTAACCTTTTTATTTGTCCAAGGAATGTTAATTTTGGGAATTTTTGTCTTGTGAGGACCAATAGCAGAAGACTCTTTCCATTTCTTTGAAAGAATTAATTCAGTTCAATTTCTTGTGTCCTTAGGGGAACAACTTGATAAATTTTTAGGTTTTGAAAATGGTTATCAAACAATGCTTGAATTAAAAAATAGTATTATTGCTTATTTTGATGTTAATTTATCAAAAATTTTAATTTCTTTTGGGGGAACAGTAGCATCAATGTTTTTGCTTTTAATGGCCGCTTTTGCAATTGCAGTTTACATCCTAATTGACTACCCAAGATATTTAAAATTTATTGATAAACTTATTGGCAAAAAAACTAAGTTAGCTAAATTTAATAAAGAATGAAAAATTGGTTTTAGAGCATGAATAAAAGGTTGAATCATTGACCAAAGTTTTATTTTTGTGGCCACAGGGATATTACTTTTCCTTTTTGGAGTTGAATCATGAATTACTCTAACCATAATTATGACAGTGTTTAACTTTGTCCCATTCATTGGTCCAATTATTGGAGGAGCAATAGTTTCTGTTTTTGTTTTGGCGATGTATGTTGGTGCTGGAACTGTGCCTGGACCTTTTGCCATATACACATTGCCTTCAATTGTCGTTATTTTAGGAGTCTTTATTGGGGTTTCAATTATTCAAACTGTGGAATCAATTTATGTTGTCCCTCGAGTTTATTCACAAGTTGCTTCAATAAACCCAGTGGCAATCCTAACAGGATTATCAGTTATTGGGCTTTTGCTTTCACCATATTTAACACCACTAACAATACCAATCTTGATTTTTATTAAAATCTTTCTTTCTTCATTTTTGGAAATAGAAAATAAAAAATAATTTTTCCATTTTTTGATAAAATATTATATAATTTAATATATTTTAAATTAAAATATTAAGAAAGGTATATATAAACTATGAATAAAAAATCATGAGGATTTTCTTTATTTCTTGCTTCTAGTCTAGTGACTGGTTGTACAGGCGGAAGTAAAGAACCAGCAGCTAGTGCGACTGAAATTTCTTATTCAAAGAATGCTCCATCATCAGTTGATGGTGCAACTTTGCAATTAAATAAAGAATCTAATTTAAGAGCAGCTAAGCACGTTACTGATGGGGGTCCTGTAACTGATCAATCATTTAACCAAACAATTTTTAAAGGGTTAACAGATTATAATGGTTCAGTAGCATCAAATTCTGTTGTTAGACCAGATCCACAATCGGCAGTAGCAACAAAAATTAATTTGTACAAAAAAACTTTTGAATCAGCTCAAGTTATTGTTGCTGGAGGTTTTCAACACACTGATGCATTAAATAAAATCCAAGGTGAAATTCCTAAAAATAGAGGATTTATCTTTATTGATGGAGAAGTTAAAAACAAAAATATTGCTAGCGTTGTTTTTAACATTGAAGAAGCAGCCTTCCTATCTGGATATGCAACTGCAGAATATCTTAACAAGATGAAATCAACTTATGAAAAAGATGGATTAAAAGTAGGAACATTTGGAGGAAGAAATTTCCCAACTGTTACTTCATTTATGGCAGGATTCCAACAAGGGGTAATGTATTATAATAACAATTTACCAAGTGGAGCTATGAAAGTTGAATTTATTAAGTTAGGTTCAAAACCAGAAGATTATTTCTCTGGATCATTTTTAGTTGGTAAAGGAAAAGCAATGGCACAAAAACTTCTTTCTAAAGGAGCGGATGTGATTTTGCCTGTAGCTGGACCACAAACTGGAGATACACTAGATGCAATTAAAGAAAAGAAATCAAATGCTTTAGTTGTTGGTGTTGATACTGACCAAGTAAAACAATATCCAGCTTTTAAGACTCAATTCTTAACTTCAATTCTTAAAAAAATGGATGTTGCTGTTAAAGAAGCATTACAATACATTTACAAAGAAAATGAAAAAACTCAATATGGTCTTGGAAGAACAACTGTTGGTAATCTTTCAAATGGATTAGTAGGAATAGCAGCAGGAGGAGATAACAAATTCTCTGAAGGAGATTTGGATCGCCTTACTAGCAATAGTAAAGTAATGGCAGCTGCCAAAAAAGCACAAAATAAATTTATGCTTTAAAACTAAAATCAAGCATAAAATAATTAAATTAAGTCTTACTTTTGGGTAAGACTTTTTTAATAAGGAAAGCATTTAGTGTATAATTATAGTATATAATTCATACATTATAAGGAGTGTAAAAAAATTATGAGTAAAAAATTATGAGGATTATCTTTATTTTTATCTTCAAGTCTTGTTACAAGTTGTACTGGACAAGAAAAAGCAAAGGTGACGCTTAATGCTGGTGAAATTGCTTACAAAAAGCAAAACCCATCAACTTCAACAAGCCCAACCCTGCAGTTAAAAAAAGATTCTAACTTTCGAGCAGCTAAATACATATCTGAAGGGGGTTCAGTAACTGATAAATCATTTAATGAAACAATATTTAAAGGATTAAAAGATTATGATGGAGTAACTGAAACAGACGGGGCAATTATTCCTAACCGTAATACACCAGTACCATCATTAATTAATTTGTTTAAAGAAACTTTTAAATCAACCCAAGTTATTGTGGTAGGAGGTTTTAATTTCTATAATGCCTTAAATAAAATTGGTGATGATGTTCCCAAAAATAAAGGATTTGTTTTTGTTGATGGAAATGTTAATAACAAAAATGTTAATAGCATTATTTTCAATGTTGAAGAAGCATCATTTTTAGCAGGTTATGCAACAGCTGATTATCTAAATAAGATGAAATCAACTTATGAAAAAGATGGTTTAAAAGCCGGAACTTTTGGAGGACAAAACTTCCCTGTTGTTTCAGCATTTATGGCAGGATTTCAACAAGGAATTAAGTATTTTAATGATAATTTGCCAAGTGGAGCAACAAAAGTTGAGTTTATTAAACTAGGTTCAAAACCAGAAGATTACTTTTCAGGATCATTTGACCCCGGAAAAGGAAAAGCCATGGCACAAAAACTTCTTTCTAAAGGAGCTGATGTGATTTTACCTGTTGCTGGACCACAAACGGGAGATACATTAGATGCCATTAAAGAAAAGAAATCAAATGCTTTAGTTGTTGGTGTTGACACTGACCAAGTTAAGCAATATGAAAGCTATTCAGATAGATTCTTAACTTCAGTGCTTAAGAAAATGGATGTTGCTGTTAAAGAATCATTGCAATATATTTATAAAGAAAATGAAAAAACTCAATATGGACTTGGAAAAGTTACAGTTGGTAATTTAGATAATAAATTAGTGGGAATTGCTAGTGGAGGAAATAACCTTCTTTCTGAATCTGCCCTTGATCATATTACTAACAATGCAAAACTTATGGCAGCTGCCAAAAAAGCACAAAACAAGTTTATGCTTTAAAGTTAAATCAAACATAAGATAATTAAAAATAAGTCTTACTTTTAAGTAGGGCTTTTTTTGATAAACAATAAGATTACTTGTTTTTTTTTTTTTTGTGGAAAAATATAACCGAAAAACAACAAGGAAAAAGTTATGAAAAAAATATTGTTGGCATTTAGTTTATTATTTACTAGTTGCAATCAAAACACACAAAAAGAAGTAAAAGTAGCACAAGAAGAAAATATTGCTCAACCTAAAGAAACAAAGAAAGTTGAAACAAAACCTAATATTGAGGTTAAAAGAATAAATTACATAAAACAAAATAGAGAAAGTGCTGAAAGGCGTAAAAAAGAACAAGAAAAAAGCACTTATGATTACACAAAAGATTATCATTGATTAAAACTAGATGAATATGTTAAAACTATTCAGTATTGCAATACTTTAACAAAACAACAAAAATTAGAGTTAAAACTTAATATTGGAATAATAAGGGGAAGAATAGCAAGGGCATATAATGAAAAAAACAACTTAAAACTTGGTGAAGTAAAAAGTGCAGCACAAAAAGTTATAGACATATTAAAAGACTTGCCCTGTTTAGAATAGAAGGTTAATGATTAGTTTAAAAAAGGACTTATAATGGAAACAAAAAAAGAACAAAGTAAATTAACTAATAGTCAAAAATGATGAATCACTATATTTATTTTATTTTTCTTTTTAATTCTTGGTATTGGGGTTAATAAGACATTAAATAGTAGTAAAAAAAGCACAACAACAACACAACAAAATTGAAATGGATACAATGATAGTGTCTATAAAGACATAGATAAGTTTATCACAAGAATATATGCAGTTTGTGATAAAGATAAAGACTTGTTTGCAACAACAATGTGATCATATCAACAAGACATAATAAAGTATGAAGCAAAAGATAGAAAAAAAATAGAAGCATCAAGGAAAAAAGGAAAATATTTTATAGGATACTTTGATGATTGAGTTAGTAAAGGAGAATGCTAAGTAAAACAAAATAAAAAGTTTATCAAGTTTTTAAATAGTGATATTTATAAACATTAAAAGATAAGATATTTAAGAAAACATCCTTATTCAACAATAGATAATCAAAAAGTTAGATATTATTCCCCTTACTAAATTAACTTATGTTAGATGATGTAAAAGTTTCAACCAAAAGATTAGGAATAAACTAACTACAATAATTAATAAAATATAAAAAAAATAAAAAAACAATAGGTAAAAATAAAACCTACCTTTAAGTGAGACTTTTTTGATAATAAAACATTTTTTATTTAAAAAAATGTATAATATTTCTTATAGTAATTTATTTTTGAAATAGATAGGGTTAAAAATGGCAACAAGTTATAAGTTAGAATTAAAAAAAGTTACAAAAGATTTCCCTGGGATTAGGGCTTGTGATGCAATAGATTTAAAAGTTAAAGAAGGAACCATTCATGCTATTGCTGGAGAAAATGGCGCTGGAAAATCCACTTTAATGTCAGTTGTTTTTGGTTTGTATAAACCAACATCTGGTTCAATTTATATTGATGGAAAAAAAGTAGAAATAAAAAACCCAATGCATGCTAATAAACTTGGTGTGGGAATGGTGCACCAACACTTTAAATTAGTTGACATTTTTAATCCTGTTGAAAACATTATTTTGGGAAGTGAACCAATTAATAAAAAAGTTTTTCTTGATAAGGGTAAAGCTTTTGATGAAATTTTTAAAATAATGAATAAATATAACTTAAACATTCCTTTAACAACACCAACTTATAATTTAACTGTGGGTCAACAACAAAAATTAGAGATTTTAAAAATTTTATATCGTAAATCAGATATTTTAGTTTTTGATGAACCAACAGCTGTTTTAACTCCTGCTGAAATTAAATCACTTTTAAAAATTCTTTTACAATTTAAAAAAGATGGAAAGACAGTCCTTTTAATAACTCATAAATTAAAAGAAATTGAAGCAGTTGCCGATCAAATCACAGTAATTAGACATGGAAAAGTTGTTGATGAATTTGCCAAGGCAAAACTAACTAGTCATCGCCTTTCTAAATCAATCACTGGAAAAGAAATTAAGCCAATTACGCTACCACAAAAAACTAAGGGAAAAGTTGTTTTAGAAGTTAAAGGGTTATCAACTTCAAAATTTGCTTTTAAAGATGTTGAAGGTTTAAAAAATGTTTCTTTTAGAATCAAAGAAGGAGAAATTTTAGCAATTGCTGGTGTGGAAGGAAATGGTCAGGTGGAGTTAGCTTTAGCCATTGCAGGGATGATGCCAACAAAATCAGGAAAAATCTTTTTTGATGGAAAAGATATTTCTAAAACCACTACAAAAGAACGCTACCATTTAGGTTTTTCACACATCCCATCTGATCGTCACAAGCATGGAATTGTTTTAGATTGAAATCTTTTTAATAATTCAGTATTACAAGATTTTGATACTAAAAGATATTCAAAGGGAATGTTTGTTAATAAGTCAACTTTTAAAAAACATGCTAAAGAAATTATTGATAATTTTGATGTTAGAGGAGCTAAAAAAGGAAGAAGCACCTTGCGCTCTTTATCAGGAGGAAACCAACAAAAATTTATTGTGGGAAGAGAACTAATTAGGGAAAACACTAAGTTTTTATTAATTATGCAACCAACTAGAGGACTTGATGTTGGGGCCATTCAATACATTCACTCTTCAATAATCAAAGCAAGAGCAGAAAATAAGGCAATCTTATTAATATCTTATGAACTAAGTGAAATTATGGATCTAGCAGATAATATTTTAGTTATTAATAATGGTGAAGTTTCACAAAGAATTAGTCGAAAAGAAGCAACAATTGATAAGATTGGTAAGTTTATGGTTTCTTCAACAGAAGAAAAAGGAAAGGGAAGCAAAAATGAAAAGAATAATTAATTATAAGAACTTAGCACAAAGTACAGCAGCAATTTTAACAGGTTTTGGCCTTGTTTTTGTTTTATTACTTATAATTGGCATTAATCCAGCAAAAGTTATGGGAGTAATTTTTACTGCACCATTTCAAGGTGCAGGAGCAATTGCTAGTCTTTTTACCTTAATTGTGGCAATTGGAGCAGCTTCACTAGCATCAGCAATTGGATTTAAAGGAAAAATGTTTAATATTGGGATTCCTGGACAAATGTTGATTTCAGCTAATGCAGCTACTTACATAATTTTAGTGTTTTTTCCCCAAGGTTTATTTATGGGATGATTAATTGTGGCAATTATTGGAGCCATAGTTGGAGGGCTTGTTGGTTGGGTTGTTGGGTTTTTAAAAACAAGATTTAATATTAATGAGGTTTTATCAACAATTATGATGAATTGAATGTTTTTCCATTTTGGTAAGTACATTTACATTAATACCTCTCTTTCAGATTTAAAAATTTTTGGTTCTAAAGCTTGACCAGAATCATTTAAAATGCCAATTATTTTTGGGTTTGCAATATTAATAGGATTAGTATTATTAGTGTGATTTATTTTTGCTAAAACTACCCTTGGTTATAAAATTGAGATGGTGGGAGCAAATGAAGATGCTGCCCATTATGCAGGAATAAAAACAAAAAAAATTCAAAAATTAGTAATGACAATTTCAGGAGCTTTAGCAGGATTTTGTGGAATAATCTTTTATGGTTCATATATTGGAAATTACAGAGTTCCTCTTGCTGATGCTTTAGATAATGTCGGGTTTTTAGGAATTACCGTTGGACTATTAGCCTTTCGTAATCCTTTTGCCATTTTTGTTCTTTCAATCTTTTTTGCCATTTTGAATGTGGGAGGAATAATTGCTGCTGCAGTAGTGCAAATTTCTCTAATTATAATGGCACTTTTAACAGGGTTTATTTTTTACGCTTTTGCTTGCTACATCTCAGATCAACACAACCTCTTTAAGCGGTTTGAGAATTTGAATAAGGAGGAAGAATAATGCAACTAGTATATGACTTGTTAGACACAGGGTTTTTGATCTTTGCTATTTTAATCTTTGCTTCTTTTGCTGGACTTTTTTCAGAGCGAGCAGGAATTATTAACATTGCTATTGAAGGGCAAATGACTTTAGCAGCACTAATTTTTTCAATATTAGGAAACTTATTACCTAATGAACCTTGATCTTATCTTTTAGCTGTTTTAATTACTATCTTTTTTTCAATGGTATTTTCTTTACTTCATGGTTATACCTGTTTGAAATTAAAAACCAATCATTTGATTTCTGGACTTGCAATTAATGCCTTAGCAACTGGATTAACTTTATTTGGAATTAGAATCTTTACTAATGGATCAACATTTGTTCAATCTAAATTTGGAAAACTAGCAATTTATCATGAAGGGCCTTTATCTTCAATCAATTGATATTTTGTAATTGCCTTAATTATTATTGTTTTAGTTTGAATATTCTTTAATAAAACATCAATTGGTTTAAGATACACATCAGCTGGAGAAAATCCTTCTTCACTTGATGCTGCTGGAATTAGTGTTCGTAAGTATCGTTGATCAGCAATCTTTTTATCAGGAATTTTTGCTGGAATTGCTGGAGTCTTTTTTGTGCCTTTGATTGCTAACTTTTATTATGGAAATGTTCAAGGGTTTGGGTTCTTAGCCCTGGCTGTACTTATTTTTGGAAAATGAAGGGTTAAATCAATTGTTTTTTCAGCCTTGTTATTCTCTTTACTAATCTCAACATCTTATTATGACCTTGAACTTATCAGTTTTATTCCAAAAAGCATTAGAGCATTATCGCCTTATCTAATTTCAATTGTAACCTTAATTATTTTTTCTAAAAAACCAAGTGTTCCTAAAGCATTAGGAAAACCATATGATCAATCTGAACGATAAATTAACAACTAATGAAATTAGAAGGCTTTGATTAGAGTTTTTTGTTAGCAAAAAGCATAAAATAATTCCTCCAGCATCATTAATTCCCAAAAATGATGATACTTTACTTTGGATCAATTCAGGAGTAGCTACACTAAAACCATATTTTGATGGTAGTTTAAAACCACCATCGCCAAGACTTTGTAATTCACAAGTTTCAATTCGAACAAATGATATTGAAAATGTGGGAATTACAGCAAGACATCATACTCTTTTTGAAATGCTTGGTAATTTTTCTATTGGTGATTATTTTAAAAAAGAAGCTATTGCCTTTGCATGGGAGTTTTTAACTTCTCCAAAATGATTAAATCTTGATGCTAATAAAATGTATATTACCATTTTTAAAGATGATAAGGAAACTTATGATATTTGAACAAAGGATATAAAAATTGATCCTCAAAGAATAATCAAAGGAGATAAAAGTACTAATTTTTGAGAAATTGGACAAGGGCCTTGCGGACCTAATACTGAAATCTTTTATGATCGGGGAGAAAAATATGATCCTCAAAAAATTGGTTTTAAATTGCTTCAAGAAGACATTGAAAATGATCGTTATTTAGAAGTGTGAAATTTAGTTTTTGCTCAATTTAATGGTGATGGAAAAGGTAATTATGTGCCTTTGCCACAAAAAAACATTGATACAGGGGCAGGTCTTGAAAGGTTAGCTTCATTATTGCAAGAAGTTCCAACTAACTTTGATAGTGATCAATTCATTGCCATTATTCAAGATATTGAAAAATACACTACTTTTAAATATAAGGTTGATAATTTCTTTGTTAAAAACCAAAAACAAACTAAAATCAACAATGCTTTTAAAGTTATTGCTGACCATATTAAGTGTTGCACTTTTGCCATTGGTGATGGAGCAAAACCCACCAATGATAAAAGGGGTTATATTTTAAGAAGATTAATCAGAAGAGCAATTAATTATGCAAGAAAATTAAATATTAAAAAACCTTTTCTTTATAAACTAGTTGACCAAATAGTTGCTTATAATCAAGACTTTTTTCCCCATTTAACCAAGAATCAAAATAAGATTAAAGAAGTTATTCAAATTGAAGAAGAAAAGTTTTTTAAAACAATTGATAAAGGGTTACAAGTTTTTGAAAAAATAAAATTAAAGAATAAAGATATTTCGGGAGAAAATGCTTGATTACTTTATAATTCATATGGTTTTCCAATTGATTTAACAATTGAATTAGCAAGAGAAAATAAAGGTGAAGTTGACATTAAAGAATTTGAAAAACTGCAAAAATTTTATCAAGATAAAACTAAAAAGACCTATAAATCAGAATCAAAAATGGAATTGCAAAATGAATCCTTTCTTACAGTTGAAGAAAAAACGACATTTGTTGATGACATCAACCCAATTAAAAGCAAAGTTATAAAGATTTTTATTAACAATAAGGAAACATCATCTGGAAAGGGAGAAATGTTTTTAGTTTTTGAAAAAAGTAATTTCTTTGTGGCAACAGGAGGACAAGTATCTGATCAAGGAACAATAGATGGTTTTAAAGTTAGTAAAGTTATTAAAAATCTTAATGGAACTATTTTTCATGAAATCAATAGTTTAAAAGAAATAAAAGTTGGCGATGAATTAGAATTAAAAATTTGAAATAAGAGAAAAGAAATTAGAGGCCATCACTCAGGAACTCACCTACTTCATAAAGCGGTTAAAGAAGTTTTAGGAGATGAATCACAACAAATGGGTTCATATGTTGGTCCAGATAAATTAAGATTTGATTTTAATTGTAATTTTAAACCAAGTTCTAAGCAAATCAAGGAAATAGAAACTATAGTTAAAAAGAAAATTAGTGAAGGTAACAAAACAATAATTGAATGATTACCTTTTAGAGAAGCATTAAAAAAGGGTGTTTTAGCTATTTTTACAGAAACTTATGATTATGATGCCAAGCAAAGGTCAATTAAAATTGGTGATTCTTATGAACTTTGTGGAGGAACTCATGTTCTTAATTCCTTAGATATTGAAGATTTTATTATTACTGATTTTGAATCAAAAGGTTCAAACTTATACCGAATTGAAGCTTTAACAACCCATAAATTAATTGCCAAATGAAATCAAGATAGTTTAATTAAATTGAAAAGCAAAATTGATGAATTTAGCAAAAACCACAAAAATTTACCTTATTATTATGAGCACAAAATCAGCAATGATAGTTTTCAAATTAATTTAGATAACTTTAATAAATATAAGGAAAAAATGATTTTTGAAAATAAAAAGTATCAAAAAAATCAACTTTATTTAGAAAAAACTTATATTAAAGAAAATGATTTATGAGAAGAAGAAAATAATAAAATTAAAATTTATGTTATTAAAACCACGAAATCAGCATCTTCAGCTTTTGAAGTCACAAGGGATTTAACTAATAAAAACTCCTCAAGTATATGTCTTGCTTTTATTGATGAAGCAAAAAAAATGATTGCTATTGGAGTAGGGAAAAACCACATATCACTTTTTCCAGCTGATGATTTAATTAAAATAGTTATTAACAACTTTAATGCTAAGGGTGGTGGTTCAAAAAACTTTGCCCAATGTGTAGTTTCAAATCTTGACAATTTAGAAGTGATTAAAACAAAAATTTTACAAGCAGTTAAAAATGGATAGGTATTTAGGTGTTGATATTGGTAGGAAGACTTTAGGGGTAGCAATTAGCGATCCTTTAAAAATTATTGCTCAACCTTTACAAGTGCTTAATTATGAATTAAATAATCAAAAAAATTTAATTGAATTAATTCAAAAGCTAATCAAAAAACACAACATCACTAAAATTATTTATGGTCTTCCAAAAAATATGGATGGTAGTGAAAGTTTAACCACTAAATATGTTTTAGAATGTATTGATTTAGCTAAAAAAATAATTAAAGTTCCTTTTATTGCAATTGATGAAAGATGAAGTTCAATTGCCGCATCAAAAATCTTAGTAAAAGGAAATTTTCAAAAACATAAAAGAAAAAAACTTAATGACCAAATAGCTGCTTCTTTAATTTTGCAAACTTATTTAGATGGCATTAAAAATGAGTAATATTAAAAGTCTTTCTCTTGCTAATAATATTCCCATTATTGAAAAAGAATCATTGGATTTTATTAAAAAATTAATTAAAGCAAAAAGTCTTAATAAAATATTAGAAGTTGGTACTGGATATGGATATTCTGCAAGTGAATTTATTGCTATAGGAACAAATATTTATGTTGACACTATTGAAAAAAACCAAACAAATTATCAAGTTGCTAAACAAAACTTAAAACCTTATAAAAATGTTAAAATTTTAAATTATGATGTTTTAGACTTCAAACTTTATCAAAAAAAGTTAACTTTTAAAAAATATGATTTAATTTTTTTAGATGGCCCTAAAAAAAGTGTAAAAATTCAATTTGATTATTTTATTAATTTGTTATCAAAAAAAGGAATTTTAATTGTTGATAATGTTTTTTTAAAAAAATTAAAAAAACAAGAAAGTTTTAAAAATAAAAAAAGCAAAATTATTTTAGCAATGGATGACTTTGTTAATAAAACATTAAAAAACTTAGCATTTAATAGTAAAATAGAAGATATAGGTGATGGCTTATTGGTTGTTTCAAAAAGGGAGGATTAAATGATTGTAACTTATCCTTTGTCATTAAAAAATGCTTTATTTTTAAAAGATAAAGTAGGACTTTTTTTAGTGGGAAATTGAAAATTTTCAACAAGAACACCAGCTAGTTTTACATTAGAAGAAATTAAAGAATTTGTTGATAATGATTTACCAATTGAAGTTTTAGTTAATCACTTTTTTCATGAAAACGACTTAGAAGAAGTTAGTAAGTACTTACAAGATTTAAAAGCAATAAATGTTAAAAAAATTCGCATTACTGATGTTGGGGTAATTGAATTATGCCAAGATTTAAATTTGGATTTTGAAATCAATTATGCTTCAGAAACTTTATTTACCTCATATGGACAAATTCCTTTTTGATTAAAAAATAATGTTAAAACAGGAGTCATAGCTAGAGAATTAAAACCTAAAGAATACATCAAGATTGGGGAAAATAAGCAAGGGATGAAACTTGAAGCAATGATTCATGGTCATATGCTAATGATGCAATCAAAGCGCCCTTTAATTAGCAATTATAAGAAAAATTTTGATTATGAATTTGATCATTTAAAAGAGTTTTATTTTATTGAAGAAAAAAGAAAAATGCCCAACATTATGTATGAAGATTCAAGAGGGACAACCAATATGTATACTGGTTATTGTCTTGCACTAGTCAAACACTTAAAGACTTTTAAAAATTATGACCAATTACGAATTGATAATATTTTTCAAAATGAAAAGTGGATCAACAATGTTGTTGAAATATATTATAATGTTATTAATAAAAAACTTGATCCAGAAAAAGCATTTGCTAAATTAACAAAACTATCAAAGCATATTGGTGAAGGATTTTTTGGAGGAAATTTATATGATGTTAAGAAAAAATAATCAAAATATTCCAGAACTTCTTTCTCCAGCTGGAAATTTAGAAAAGGGTAAAGTAGCAATTGATTTTGGTGCTGATGCTGTTTTTATTGGGGGAAAATGATTTTCCCTAAGAGCAAGGGCTTCTAATTTTGGTAAAAGTGAAATTAGTGAAATTGTTAAATATGCCAAAAGTAAAGACAAAGTTATTTATGTTGCAGCTAATATTTTTTGTCACAACATTGATTTAAGAGGAGCAGAAAGATATTTGCAATTCTTAAAAGACACAGGAGTAAGTGCTATTATTGTAGCTGATCCTTATTTAATGGAGATTGCTAAAAAAATTGATTTAGAAATTCATATCTCAACTCAACAATCAATCACCAATTCAGCAGCAGCAAGATTTTGATTTCGTAATGGTGCTCCAAGAGTTGTTACGGCAAGAGAAGTCACAGGCCAAGAATTAAAAACAATGATTGCTAAAACTCCTCATATTGATTATGAATATTTTATTCATGGAGCAGTTTGTATTGCTTATTCAGGAAGATGTACAATGTCTAATCATTTTACTAATCGTGATTCTAATCGAGGGGGATGTGCCCATTCCTGTCGGTGAATGTATAATGTTAAAGAAGGAAATGGTGCTAGTTGTCAATCAAAAAAGGAAGATTTTACAATGTCAGCAAAAGATGCATCACTTGCTGAAGATTTAATTGATTTAATTAAAATGGGGGTTAAATCATTTAAAATTGAAGGAAGAATGAAATCACTGCATTATGTGGCCACAATTACTGCCTCATATCGTAAGGCAATTGATGCTATTTTATATACTGGAAACTATAATAAAAAAGAAGCATATGAAGAAATATCAAAAGCTGTTAATCGGGAAGTGGATTCAAATTTTTTTCATGGAACTCCTGGACCAAAAACCCAGTTTTATGGTGATCTTAATAAGAAAACGCCAAGTCAAAACTTTTTATTAACAGTTGATGATATCACAGCAAATAATTTAATTTTAGCAACAGTAAGAAATAAATTTTATAAAAGTGAAAAAATTGAGTTTTTTGGTCCTGATTTTGAAAATGTCATTTGTGATGTTTTAGAACTTTATGATGACAAAATGGAACCAATTGAATTCGCCAATAAACCAATGCACCAAATTTATCTAAAAATTAATAAAAAAATTAGTAGCAAAGCTATGGGAAGAAGGTATTAAAATGAAAAATATAGAAAAAACAATATTAGCTGGAGGATGTTTTTGAGGAGTAGAAGCATTCTTTGCCAAATTTAAGGGAGTAAACGCAACAAGGGTAGGTTATATTGATGGAAAAAAAGATAATCCTACTTATGAAGAAGTTTGCAATAATTCTATGCATAGTGAGGTTGTAGAAATTACTTTTGATAATCAAATAATTACTTTTTTAGAATTATTAGAATATTTCTTTTTAATTATTGATCCAACCTCGTTAAATAAACAAGGCAATGATGTTGGACCACAATATCGCACTGGAATTTATTATTTAAATGATTTGCAAAAAGAGTTAGCTAGTGATTTTATTAACAAAAAGCAAAAAGATTATGATAAACCAATTGTTGTTGAAATCAAAAAAGCTTCAACATTTTGGGAAGCAGAAACATATCATCAAAAATATTTAGACAAAAATCCTAGTGGTTATTGTCATTTAAATTTACCAAAGCTTTTCAAAAATATTGATAAGGAAAAAATAAAGTAAAAAGGGACTAATAATTGCATAAAAAATGATTAATTTTTTTAATGGTCATTTTTCATCTTTTTTCATTTGCACAAACCCAAAAATTAAAAACCCAACTAAGAAAATTATCGATATAGTGTAAGGCAGATTACGAATCAAAAAACTTGCATCTTTTGTATATGTTAAATCATTAAAGAAATAAAGAGGAATAAAAATAAAAACAACTCCAAAAATAGCAAAAGTCTTTATTTTTTTTGTAAAAGGTTTTAGAGTAATTAACAAAATTCCTAAGGCTAGGGGCATCAAAAAACTTGACCAATGAGCGATCATTTTTGCATTATTAAAGTTTTGAGCAACAGTATGACAGTCTCTAAAATATAATGATAAATATGAACTCACTAAAAGAAAAAGTATCGTTAAATAAAAAATTGATTGAATTTGGGTAATATCAGAATTTTCCTTAACCTTCATATTGGCAAAAAACATATTTGGTTTTTTAAAAATCACCTGCACAAAAAATCATCCAATAGCCACTGCTAGTAAAATGAATAAAAGTGAGTTTAAATCAAACACTCCTCTAAAATAAGGAATATTACATGTTCTTTTGTTAATTTCTTCTAAAGCATCATTGGCAACAATTAACTTAAAATTATTTAATTTATTTATTAATATTCCACTTATATTTTTCATTTTAAAACCATTTTTCTAAATTAATAAATTCAAAAACTTTTGTAATTATAACATATAAAAAATTTATTATTTTATAATTTGGTGAAAAAATGCTATAATTTTTTTGATTTAAAAAGGGGTTTGAAATTTATGAATAAAAAAATATTAACTAAAAAAGGTCTTGCTGAAATTAAGCAAAAATTAAACAAATTATTAAATGAAGAAAGACCAAAAGTTATTGAAGAATTAAAAGAAGCAAGAGCACAAGGGGATCTTAGTGAAAATGCTGATTATGATTCAGCAAGAGATAAACAAGCCCATATTGAAGCAAAAATTAAAGAGTTTCAAATAATCTTAGATAATTATGAAATTATTGATGACAAAAAAGATGGTTTGCAAAATGATGTTGTTGCCATCGGGGATGATGTTAAAATCAAAAATATGAAAAACAATAAAGAATTTCATTATTCAATTGTTGGTTCAATTGAAGCTGACCCTTTTGAAAACAAAATTTCTAATGAATCGCCATTAGCAAAAGCAATCTTAGCCAAAAAAGTTGGAGAAACAACTTATGTTTATCCTGATGATTCAAACGAATCATATAAGGTTAAAATTATTGATATTAAAAAAAATAATTAGGAAAAATTTATTTATTTACCATCTTTATTCTTAGAAGGGAGTAAAGATGTTTTTTTATTTTTTAATGTTGGTTTCAATAGTTATTATTTTTGGAAGCATATGAGGGTTAATTGTCATTAAGTTTGTTAAAGATGAATTTAGTAAATATTTGTTTTTAATAAATATTACTTATTTTACTTTGTTTTTAATAATAGCTATTTTTTATCTATACATTGTTGGAAGAATTATTTAAGAGGAGATTTAAAATATTATGAAAAAATTAAACAATTATGAATTAGAGTCATTTTATGGTGGTGGAATTTTAGCAACTCTTTTTGGAATTGCAGCAATTACTGCTGTGGTTGCTGGTGCTTATAAAGTTTTAACATCAGATGAAGGAAAAATTAAAATTCCTGGAGGAACAGAAATTAGTTTTGAAAAACCAAGCAAACCAACAACTTCAAAAGTTGTTTCTAGTCCGACAAGATCAAGTCAAACTCAAGTTGAATCACCCCAAGAAATTGTTTTAAAACAATTACAAAGTGAAGAAAATACTTATTTTTCTCAAAATGAAAACTTTTTAGTTCAATACTAGCCTCAAAAAACCATTTTTTATTTTATAAAAGATTTGTTATAATTAATTAGCTTAGTTAATTCTATAAGCTACAACCTTAAAGAAAAGGCATTCAAGCATAGCGCCTTAATTAAGAGTCTTAGAATATAGGGGGTGTGTACTTGTGTATGCAATAATAAAAACTGGTGGAAAACAGTATAAAGTTTCAAAAGGTGATAGCATTTATGTTGAAAAACTAGATGCTAATTTAAATGAAAAAGTAACTTTTAATGAAGTTGTCTTTGCTAATGGAAAATTTGGTAAGCCATTTGTTAAAGGGGCAAAAGTTGTTGGTAAGGTTGAAAAACAAGGAAAACAAAAGAAATTAATTATTTTTAAATACAAGCCTAAGAAAAAATCAACTCGGAAAAAAATGGGACATCGCCAACCATATACAAAAGTGTTAATAGAAAATATTGAGATTTAAAATGACACATGTTGAAGTTAAAAAAAATAACAACAAAATAGAAATAATAAAAGTTAAAGGACATAGTGATTTTGCTAATTATGGCAAGGATGTATGTTGTGCAGCAGTATCAGCAATTACTTTTTTCACCATTAATGGTGTTGAATCTTTTAGTAAAGATAAAAATATCATTAATGTTGATATCGCGAGAAAAAAAGGGGAAATTGCCATTAATGTTAATGATGTAAAATGTGAAAATACTCAAAAATTTTTGGTATTACTAGTTAAGCATTTTCAAGAGTTAAAAAGGCAATTTCCTAAAAACTTAAATATAAAGGAGGATTAATGATGAATTTAAAATATGGTTTAAATATTTTCTTTTTTGCATCTAAAAAAGGGGTTGGTTCAACGAAAAATGGTCGTGACTCAGCCGGGAGAAGATTAGGAGCAAAATTATCTGATGGACAATTTTGTTTAGCTGGATCAATTATTTATCGCCAAAGGGGAACAAAAGTTTATCCAGGAACTAATGTTAAAAAGGGTGGTGATGACACCTTGTTTGCAACTATTGATGGTGTTGTAAAATTTCATCGTTTTGGTAAGAAAAGAAAACAAGTTTCAGTCTTGCCAAAAAATTAATAAACCAAAAGGAGATTGAAAATGCCTTTAAGAAGATTTAGGAAAGATAATAGTCAAAATGTAGCAATTAATACTTCAGTTTGTTTAGCTTGTAGTAAAGATTTAAAAGATTCTAAAACTAAAGCAATTTGTCTTCAGTATATGAACTTATATAACAAACAAGAAGGATTGATCGCTCAACAAGAAGAAATTAAAACTTATGCTTTAACTAGTGCCTTTGTTTATGGTGCTTTAATGATTATTACTTACTTTATAACTTTTTTTGTTGATCCAAAAAAATTCTTTAATTTAACTTTTGGAATTATTTTAATAATAGCTTTATTATCAAGTACTGGTTTATTTATTTTACACTTTAATAATAAAGGAAAAATAAAAGCAATTAAATGACAAATTTCAAAATTAAAGCATCAATAATTTAAATATTTTAATAAAAAAGGAGTGAGCAAAAAATGAAAAAAAATAATCTTTGTTTTTTAAAAATTATTGCTCTTTTTTATTAAAATGTTTATTGATAAAACTAAAATTAAAGTTGTAGCTGGTAATGGTGGAAATGGAATTGTTGCCTTTATTAGTGAAAAATATATGCCAAAAGGTGGCCCTGGTGGTGGCAATGGTGGTGATGGTGGATCGATTTATTTTAAAGCTGATGAAGGATTATCAAGTCTTTTTACCTTTCGATATAACAAAATTATTAAAGCTAATAATGGAGAAAATGGTCGCAATAAAAAACAACATGGTAAAAATGCTCAAGATTTAATTATTAAAGTTCCTTGTGGAACTATTGTTAAAGAAAAAGGAATGGTTATTGCTGATTTACGTACCCACAATCAAAAAGATTTAATTGCTTGTGGGGGAAAAGGGGGAAGAGGAAATGCTAGTTTTGCAAGTTCCAAAAATCCAGCACCAAGAATTTGTGAAAATGGTGATGAAGGAGAAAGCAGAGAATTAGAATTAGAACTAATTTTGCTTGCTGATGTAGGGATAATGGGATTTCCTTCAGTGGGAAAATCAACATTTTTATCAGTTATTTCTAATGCTAAACCAACCATTGCTCCTTATCCTTTTACAACCATTAATCCCCAGTTAGGGATTGTTTCAATTGATAAAAATAAAAACTTTGTTGTTGCTGATCTACCAGGTTTAATTGAAGGTGCAAGTCAAGGAAAAGGGTTAGGTTTTAAATTTTTAAAACACCTCTTAAGATGTCGCATTATTTTACATATGATTGATGTTTCAGAATATAGTTTAAGAAAAGATATTGTTAAAGATTATTTTGCTTTAAGAAAAGAGTTAAAAAAATATAGCAAAAAATTATATGAGAAACCCGAAATTGTTGTGGCAAGCAAAATTGATGGGTTAAAAGCTCATGAAAACATTAAAAAATTACAAGAACAACTTCCTAACAAAAAAATTATTGGAATATCTTCAATAGAACACAAAAACATTTCCCAATTACTTTACGAAGTTTATGATAAGTTGCAAAAAATAAAGGAAACAACAATTGCTGATTTAGTTAATGAAAGTGAATTCGTTTATAAATATGAATTTAAAGATCAAGTTGATATTAAAATTGAAAATAAAGGAAATAATGTTTTTGTTGTTAAAGGGGAAACAATTCGCAAGCATTTATCCAAGAACCCAATGAACACCCATGAAAACATTAAAAGGTTTCATCATTTCTTACAACAACTTAATATAGAAAAAAAATTAATTGCTAAAGGTGCTAAAAATAATGACACGATTAAGGTCTTTGATTACACTTTTGAATTAAAAATATAGGAATTATTAATTAATTTGCTATTTATAAATTGAAACAGGTTTTCAATATGGAATATATTAAGGGTACAATCACTTCACAAGAAAAAGAGCATTTTATTTTTGAATGTAATCAAATAGGTTACAAGATTTTTGGTAATGCTAACAAGATAAAAGATAACATAATTTTTGTTTATATTAATTATGATCAACATTTAAACCAAAAACATATTTTTGGTTTTAATACTTTGGAAGAAAAAAATTATTTTTTAACACTTTTAAAAATTAAAGGAATAGGGCCTTTTAGCATTAGCAAAATTATGAGCTTTTATTCAATTGTAGAAATTGAAAAAGTAAGAAATAGTGGAAACTATTTATTGCTTAGCGATTGCAAGGTTAAAAACAATATTTTGGCAAAAATTGTTTATAAAAAAGTTGATTTATCAAAAACTAATCTTATTGTTATTAACTCAACTTTAACTAAATTAGGTTTTAAAAAAGTTGATGTTGATAAAGCATTAAAAAAAATATATAAAAAGCCTTTGGCATTAGATGTTTTAATTCCTAAGGTGATAAGGGAAATCAATGCTTTTAAATAATTTTTATGGACAAAAACTTATTAAAGATCAATTAAAAAAAATTGTTCTTCCAGAAATTGCTAAAAGAGGATTTTGTGATCATATTCTTTTAGAGGGAAGTCCTGGAACTGGTAAAACTTCAATTGCTAAAATTTTAGCAAATGAGGTCAATTGTAAAATAATTAAAATAATGAGTCCAATGGTTCAAACCAAAGCAGACTTATTTTCTATTTTTTGTGACTTGGATGAAAACAACATTTTATTTTTTGATGAAATTCATCGTCTTGACATCAAAATTGAAGAAATGCTTTACCAAATTTTGGATGAAAGAAAAATTAACATCCTTGTTGGCAAACAAGGCGATAGTGAATTAGTAAGCATTAATATTCCTAATTTTACCTTTATTGGAGCAACAATTTTATCAGGAATGCTTAGTGAACCATTAAAATCTAGATTTGGCTTTCGTTTTATTATGAGAGATTATGAGCTAAAAGACATTATTGCCATTATTAAAGACAATCTACAAATTGATATTAATCAAGAAAATATATGTTATGTAGCTAAAAATTGTCGTTTAAACCCCCGTTTAGCAATTATTATTGCTAAAAGATTAAATGAATATTTTTGACATAATAAAAAAAATATTTCCAAAAAAGAAATTAATTATGTCTTTCAATTACTTGGATATCAACAGGGCTTAAAAAACGATGAAATCAACCTTTTAAAAGTTTTGCAAAGTTTTAATAATTTATCACTAAACTCATTATCTCAAAAATTAGGAATTTCAAAAATTAATATTATAAACAACATTGAACCTTTTTTAGTTAAAAAAGATTTTATAAATATTTCTTCACTAGGAAGGAAAATTACTCAAAAAGGTTTAAATTTTCTTTCTAAAATGTCTTAAAAATGTGGTATAATTTTAAATTGAGTAGAAAAAATGCACCGGTGTTTTAATGAAGAAAATTATAAGTTTAATTTTATTTTTAATAACTATAATGAGTGCTCTATTTTTTAATAGAGGACTTGTAACAAAAAATGTCAAAAAAGGTATTGAATTTGCTGGTGGACTAGAAGTATTAACTAAAGTTGAAGATAAATACGGTTCTAATATTAAAATTGCTGATGTAGCTTCAATTATTGCTAAAAGAATTGATGTTGCTGGAGTAAAAAACCCCCAAATTGATATTGAAACAGGAACAGACAAATATGGTGACAAAGTTCAAAGAATTAGAACAACACTAGCAGGAGTTAAAAAATCCCAAGTTGAAGAAGTGACCAATATGATTACTTCTCAAGGGTTAATTACTTTTCGCGATTATCAAGATGTATTCTTAGCAAGAGGAACAGACTTTTTAGTGCCTGGTGGAGCATCGCTGGCATATCAAGAAGGGCAACCAATTGTATCTTTAAAAGTTAAAGATCCTAAAAAAATTGCTGAAATAACCGAAAAATTAAAAGATCGTAAGGAAGGTGAAAACCTTATGGTTATTTGAATTGACTTTGAAAATGGGGTTGATTCATATAAAAGATATACAGATGCCAAAAAAATTGGTTATTGTGGTTTTAGAGGAACCAAAGAAAGTCAAAGACTTTGTGCTAAAGTTATATCTGCTGCCACAGTTAAAGAAAAATTAAGTGGTGATATTATTATTCAAGGTAACTTCACAGTTGAAGAAGCAAGAACATTAGCTTCATATATTAATACAGGGTCAATCCAATATGAATTAGAAGTTGAAGAAACCAATGAAATTGAAGGATCTTTTGGTTTAGGAGCTTTTCAAAATGCAGTTACTGCTTCCCAAATTGCTGTTGGAACTGTTGGAATATTCATGTTAATTATTTATGGACTTGCAGGATTGTTCTCTTTCTTTTCACTTTTAATTTATCTATTTGCAGTTTTAGCCTCCTTTAATTGACTAGGAGGAGAATATGGGCCAGACACCATAGCTGCCCTTGTTATTGGTTTTGGGATGGCTGCTGATGCCTCAATTATTTTATTTGAAAGATTTAAGGATGAATTATTAAAAGGAAGAAATATTTCTGATTCTTTTGATCAATCAAACCGGAAATCTTTATCCTCAATTCTGGATGCCAACATCACCACCTTTGTGGTTGCCTTTATCTTGTTTCAATTCGGTTCAAGAACAGTAAAAGGTTTTGCAATTATGCTTTCAATTTCGATTTTTTGAACATTTTTAATTGTTGTGTTGTTAACAAGATTTAATTTATCATTACTAATTAAAAGTTATTTATTTAACAATAAGAAACATTGATTTGGAGTTAAAAGAAAACATATTCCACCAAAATTTCAAAAGGAACCAGAGTATAAAGGGATATGAGGAAAGTTTGATTTTGTTAAACCAGCACGAAAAATTATTTCTTTTTCATTTTTAATTATTGGTTCAGGAATAGCATTAATTGGATTTAAAGGAACTAATAATTCAATCCAATTTACTGGAGGTACCAGAATTTCAATTAAAACTGATATTGAGGGTGATAATCCCGAAGAGATTAATAAAGTTTCTTTAGCCATTAAAGAAAAAGTTAATAAGTTATATGATGATAAAATTATTGATAAATATTTAATTGGAACTTCTGATGATAAAAAATACACATTAACTTTTAAAACGAGTAAAAAAATTGATGATAAATGAAATGAAGCCAAGGAAGAATTAAATAAAGAATATAAAGATTACAATTTCACCTCTTCAACAATTTCTTCAGAAGTAGCAAATGATACTGTTAAAAATGCTATTTATTCTCTAGCTTGATCATTTTTAGCAATTGTTGGATATGTTACAGTGCGTTTTAAATGAAGTTATGCCATTGCCGCCATTGCTGCTTTACTTCATGATGCTTTATTAGTGTGGGCATTTTTTGCTATCTTTAATATTGAAATTTCTATAACTTTTGTTTCAGCAATTTTAGCAATTATTGGTTATTCAATTAATGATACTATTGTTTCTTTTGACCGAATTCGAGAAGAGATGAAAAATGAAAATATTAACACAACCAATCGCAGCACCTTAAATAAAGTGGTTAATAAATCGATTAGAAATACAGCAACAAGATCAATGTTTACAACCATCACAACTTTGCTTGCAGTTTGTAGTTTATTAATTTGAGGACCAAGAACTTCAATTGCTTTTAATATCGCTATGTTGGTTGGACTAATTGCTGGAACTTATTCTTCAATTTGAATTGCTTCACAAATTTGAATTGTTTTAGAAAACTTTAGAATTAAGCGAATCATTGGTCAAAAAACTAAAAAACCAATTGATTTAAATGAGCCAGATGAAAATATTTTCCAAGGGGTAAATGATTAAAATGAAAACAATAGATTTAAGAAACTTTATTAAAAAGGTTGAAGATTATCCAAAAAAAGGGATTAAGTTTAGGGATATAACTCCATTATTGCAAAACGGAGAAGCATATGAATTTGCCACAAGAAAGTTATTAGAATTTGCTAAAGAAAAAAAACCAACTGTTATTGTTGGGCCTGAGGCAAGAGGGTTTATTTTTGGTTGCCCAATTGCCAACCATTTAAAAATAGGTTTTATCCCCATTAGAAAACCAAATAAATTACCCAGGAAAACTATTGATATAACTTATGATTTGGAATATGGAACCAATAGTCTTTCAATGCATTATGATGCCATTAAAAAAGGTGATCGAGTTTTAGTCATTGATGATTTATTAGCAACTGGGGGAACTGTTAAAGCAACTATTGAACTAGTTGAAAAACAAGGGGGAATTATTGTTGGATGTGTCTTTTTGATTAGATTAAAAGATCTTAAAGGAACTGAAAAAATCAATGCTTACCCTTATAAATTTTTATTGGAATATTAATTTTATTTAAAGTATAATCATATAAATATTTTTAAAAAAAGGATGTGATTTTATGCAATTAATTAAATACAAAAATCTTGAAGATGTTGCAAAAACATATCTTGATAAAAATGATATAAAAAAACTAAGAGAAGCATATTTGTTTGCCAAAAATGCTCACAAAAGCCAAAAGAGGATATCTGGAGAATCTTATATCCATCATCCACTTGCTGTGACCAAGGAATTAGCTTCTTTAAAAACAACAATTAACACCCTAAGGGCAGGGCTTTTACATGATGTTGTTGAAGATTGTGATTATACAAATGAGGATATTGCCAAACAATTTGGAGAAGATGTAGCAAAACTAGTAGCAGGTGTTACAAAACTTTCTCGTTTCACCTCATTTAAAAATAAAAACAATATTTCAAAAAATAATATTTCAAAAATTCTTTTGCATGGGGCAACAGATATTCGCATTTTTTTAATTAAGCTTTGTGATCGAATTCATAATATTTCAACAATTTCTTCTTTAAGACCAGATAAGCAATACCGCATCGCTAAAGAAACTTTAGACTATTATTCACCAATTGCTTTAAAACTATCATTATATGAATTAAAAAGAAGATTAGAAATTAAAGCTTTTCCCTATGCTTATAAAGAAAAGTCACAAATAATTAGGCAAAAACTTGATGAATTATTAGAAGAACACCAAAAAACATTTCAAAAAGTGCAAAAAAGAATTTTAAAGCATTTACTTAAGCACAAAATTAATGCCCAAATCTATACCAGAATTAAAACAGGGTATTCAATTTATCGAAAAATATATATTAAGGCCAAAAACTGAAATAAAATTCATGATATTTTTGCTTTAAGAATTATCACTTCTTCAACTCAGGATTGTTACAAAGCGATGGGAATTTTGCATTCGCTTTATTCAGTTGTTCCAAGAAGAATTAAGGATTTTATTTCTTTACCTAAAAATAATGGTTACCAATCAATTCATACTTCACTTTCTTATAAAGGTTTAGTATTTGAAGCTCAGATTAGAACAAGAGCAATGGATATTAAAGCCCAATTTGGTGCAGCATCACATTGAAGTTATAAAATAAAGAATCGCAAGAAAGAAGTTAATGATCAAAAAATTAAGGAATATGAAAAGAAAAACCAATGATTAGATGACATTAGAAATTTTACATCAGGTTCAAAAATACATTATTTTGAAGATTTAACCCGTGATGTTGATAATCGATTATTATACATATTAACTCCTGATTCAAAGGTTATTAATATTCCTTATGGATCAACAGTTTTAGATTTTGCTTATAAAATTCACACTGATATTGGTAATCACTTTCTTCATGCCATTGTTAATGGGGAAAAAGTTTATCACGATTATAAACTTTCTAATGGTTCAACTGTGAAGGTTATTACTGCTGATGAGATTCAAGTTGAAAAAATTTGAATCGGTTATGCTAGAACCAATTATGCCTTAAACCAAATTAAAAAAGCCTTAAAAGAAATAACTAGTAAACGCAAAGAATCAAAAATTAATGATGGTGAAAAGATAGTTTTAAAATATTACAAACCTAAAAAAATTGAACATTTGAATTTTAAGGATATTGGTAAGTTTTTTAATATTAAAATTAAGAATCCAAAAGATTTATTTAGTGCTGTGGGAAATGAAGAAATTGATGAGCAAGATATTAAATTATTGGATAAAATAACTGGTTTTAAAAATTTTCACGGTTCAAAAGAACTTTATTTAAGATCATTAATCATTAAATCAGAAGAAGATAATTATTCTCAAAGAATTATTGTTTGTCCTAAATGTTTACCAATTCCAGGTGATGCTATATATGGAAATTTAATTAGTAAACATATTATTAAGGCTCATCGTTTTGAATGTGATGATAATGTTAAAAAGAGTAAAAAAATTAATTTATATTGGGACAAAAACCAAAATAAAAATAAAGAATTTTTTAAAGTTTTTCTAACCATCAGAGGTTCATATGGTGAAGGTTTTATTAATTTTGTTATGCAAGTTTTTAATCGTATTAAAATCAATGTTTTACAAATCAGGATTTTGAATCGAAAAAATTTAAACTTACAACATATGGAAGTGGAAATTATTATTGAAGATAAAATGCAATTAGATATCTTAAAAACTAATTTACTTTCAACCCAATGAATTCATTCTGTGGAAAGAAGAGTTAAATAAAATGCTATAATTTTAAAGGAGTAGTCTTGTGAAAACAAAAATGGATAAATTAATTGAAAAAATTAATTATTATGCAAACTTGGAAAAGAAGAGAGCTTTAACAAGTGAAGAAACCCAAAAGAGAATAGCTTTGCGCAAAGAATATCTTGGTATTTTTAGAGAAAATTTTAAAAAACAATTGGAATCTATTAAGATTGTTGATAAGAAAAGGAATTAGTGATGATACAAAAACCCAAGGGAACAAATGACATTATTGAAAATATTAATTATTATAACTATTTAAAAAAAGCTTTTTTTAATGTGATGAGTTTATATAACTTTAAAGAAGTAAACACACCAATTCTAGAATTTAAAAAACTTTTTTTAAATTCTATTTCTGAGAGTGAAATTGTGGACAAGCAAATGTTTGAGTTTTTAGATCGCAAGGGAAGAGAATTAGTTTTAAGACCAGAAAATACTGCTGGAATAATGCGGGCTTATAATGAGGCTAAATTATATAATCCCAAAAAACTTACTAAATGATTTTATTTTGGCCCAATGTTTCGCTATGAGCGACCACAAAAGGGAAGAAGTCGCCAGTTTTATCAATTTGGAGCAGAAATTATTGGTGACAAAAGTATTGATGTAGATGTTGAAATTGTTTTAGTATTAATGGATTTTTTAAAAAAAATAAAAATTAGCAAAATTGAATTACAAATCAACTTTTTAGGTCAAACTAAAGAAAGAAAAAAATATATTGAAGAGTTAAAAACCTTTTTTAATAAAAAATATAAAGAACTTTGCAATGATTGCCAAAAACGTTTTGAAACTAATAAAATTTTACGAATCCTAGATTGTAAAAACCAAAAATGTAAATTCAAACAAATGCCCTTATTAATTGATTATTTGAGTGTTGAAAGCCAAAAGGACTATGCTTTAATTAAAGCAAGATTGGATCAATTAAAGATTAAATACCAGGAAAATCCCTTTCTTGTTCGAGGACTAGATTATTATAGTGATTTTGTTTTTGAAATTATGCCAAAAGATAATCAAAAAGCTCAGTCTTCAATAGTTGGTGGGGGAAGATATGACACTTTATCTAGTAAAATTGGAGGAATTAATGTTTCAGGGATTGGTTTTGCTTTTGGAGTAGAAAGATTAATTAATCTTCTTTTAGAACAAAACAAACTTGATAAAATGAATGATTTATTGGATGTTTTAATAGTTTATGAAGGGTTAGAAATTGGTGAAATTACCAAAATAGCTAATCAATTAAGAGCAAATAATATTAGTTGTGATTATGATAAATTTAACTCTTCTTGAAAAAAACAATTTAAAACAATTGCTCAAAATAAAGTTAATTATATTCTTAAAGTTAAAAAAGATGCTAGTCAAAAAATAAACCTGCAACTAGTTAATGAACAAACTAAAAAAAATGTAAATGTCAAACCAATACCAATTGATGATATTGATAAAATAATTAAAAAAATAAAGGTGTAGATGATGACTTATAAAACACATAATTGCAACCAAATCAGTGAAAAAGACCTTAATAAGGAAGTAACTTTATCAGGTTGGGTTAATAAAATTAGAAAATTTAAAGAAAAAATATTTGTTGATTTAAGAGATCGTTACGGTATTACCCAAATTGTTTTTGAAGCAAAACAACCTATTTTTAAAAAAGCAACTTCTTTAGGAAATGAATTTGTAATCAAGGTAGAAGGAAAGGTAATTTCTAGGAAAGAAGCTAATTTAGAACTTAAAACTGGTAAATTTGAAGTTAATGCTCATGAATTAGAAATTTTATCAATTGCTAAAGAACCACCACTAATTATTAAAGATGAAACTGATGCCTTAGAACAAATCAGATTTCAATATCGCTATTTGGATTTAAGAAGAAAACCAATTTTGAATTTGTTAAAAATAAGACATAAAGTGATTACAGCAATTAGAGAGTTTTTAAATAAGCATAACTTTTTAGAAATTGAAACTCCTATTTTATCAAAACCAACCCCTGAAGGGGCGAGGGATTATTTAGTGCCTTCAAGAGTTAATGCTAGTAAATTTTATGCTTTGCCTCAATCACCACAAATGTATAAGCAGTTATTAATGCTAGGAGGAATTGATCGTTACTACCAAATTGCTAAATGTTTTCGTGATGAAGATTTACGCTCTGATCGTCAACCAGAATTCACCCAATTAGATATTGAAACTTCCTTTTTAAGTGCCTCTGAAATTCAAAACTTAATTGAAGATATGCTTAAATATGTTTATCAAGCGGCAAAAAATAAAGAATATAAACCAAGATTTAAAAGAATAGGTTACCAAGAGGCAATTGAAAAATACGGAAGCGATAAACCTGATACTAGATTTGATATCTTTTTAAATAATGTTAACCAATATTTTAAAAATTGTGATTTTAAAATATTTGCTAATGCTAAAAATATTGAAATGATTATTATTGATAAAATTGTTGATAAACCATTAATCAAGGAAGCAGAAACATGAGCAAAAGAGCATAATGCCAAAGGTTTAGCTTGAGTTAAAGTTTTAGAAAATAAGCAATTTGATTCACCTATTTTTAAATTTATTGAAAAAGAATTAACATTAATTATTAAGGATTTTAATATAAAAGATAATTCAACAATCTTTTTTGTTGCTGATAATTTTAAGGTAAGTAAAGAAGCACTAGGTGCTGTTAGAGTTTTTCTTGCTAAAAAATTGCATTTATTTGATCAAGAAAAAGATGAGTTTTTGTGAGTGGAAGATTGACCACTTTTTGAAAAAGATTCAGAAAACAATATAACTTCTTTGCATCATCCTTTTACCAAACCAACAAATGATACAATCAGCCTTTTAAAAACTAAACCCCTATCTGTAAAAGCAGAATCTTATGATATAATTTTTAATGGTAGTGAGATAGGTGGAGGTTCTTTAAGGATCTTTAATAATACAACCCAAAATCAAGTTTTTAAAATTTTAGGATTAAGTGAACAAGAAATCAAAAAACAATTTGGTTTTTTTCTAGATGCTCTAGATTATGGGACACCACCTCATGGGGGGATTGCTTTTGGTTTAGACCGCTTCATTATGTTGCTTGCTAATGTTGATTCAATTAAAGAAGTAATTGCATTTCCTAAAAATTCTAATGCAATTTGTCCAATGAGTAATTCACCAACAAATGTTAAAGCAAGTGATTTGCAAGAACTAGAAATTAGATTGATTAATAAAAAAGGAGAAAAAAATGAACAACAATAAAAATATTAATTCTTTACGATTTTTAGCAGTTGATATGGTATCAAATGCTAACTCAGGTCATCCAGGGATTTGTTTGGGAGCAGCACCAGCAATTTATAAAATTTTTGAAAAAATGAATTTTAACCCTAAATTAGATAGATGAATTAATCGTGATCGTTTTGTCATGGCAGCAGGTCATGGAAGCGCTTTACTTTATTCCACATTATTTTATTATGGTTTTGATTTAACTTTAAATGATTTGAAACAATTTCGTAAAGTTGCTTCTAAAACTCCTGGTCACCCTGAATTTGGAGAAACCGCTGGTGTTGATTCGAGTGCTGGGCCATTAGGGCAAGGAATTCCCCAAGCAGTAGGAATGGCAATAGCAGAAAAGTTTTTGGCTAATAAATTTAATAAAGAAAATTTTAACATTATTGATCATTATACTTATGTTTTAACTTGTGATGGTGATTTACAATCAGGACCAGCTTATGAAGCAATGTCACTAGCTGGACATTTAAAATTAAATAAATTGATCCTTTTATATGATTCAAATGATATTCAACTTGATGGCCCAATTTCTGATGCTTTTTCAGAAAATATTAAAAAGCGTTGTGAATCAGTTAATTTCAATTATATATTAGTTAGTGATGGCCATGATTTAGAGGCGATTAATCAAGCAATTGAAAAAGCTCAAAAATCAGATACACCAACTCTTATTGAATTAAAAACAACAATAGGTCTTGGAACTTCAAAAGCAGGTAAAGCAGATTATCATGGAGCACCAATCTCACCAGAAGATAGAAAAAATGCTGCAAAATACTTTGATTACCATTTAAAACCTTTTGAAGTTGATCCTAGTGTTAAAAAACATTTTGAAGACTTAGGAAATCAAAAAATAAAAGATTATGAAAAGTGAAAAAATTTACTTCAATCATATCAAAAGAAGTTCCCAAATGAATATCAAGAATTAATGCAAGCATTTGATCAAAAATACAAAATTGATTTAAGCAAAGATTTTGATCAAAAACTTGGAGAAGAAAATGCAACTAGAAATGCATCGCCAGAAATTATAAAGCAAATTTCTAAGTATGTTCCAACATTTATTGGGGGATCAGCTGATTTAAAAAAATCAACAAAGATTTATGGTGTTGATGGTAATTTCCCAGAAGGCATTGGTCGTAATATTAATTTTGGAGTAAGAGAACATTCAATGTGTGGAATGGTTAATGGAATGATGCTTCATGGCGGAGTAAAAGCTTTTGGTTCAGGTTTCTTTTGTTTTACAGACTATACTAAACCAGCAATGAGAATGGCAGCACTTCAACACATCCCATCACTTTTTGTTTTTACTCATGATTCAGTTTGAGCTGGTGAAGATGGGCCAACCCACCAACCAATTGAACATCTAACAGCACTAAGGGCAACTCCTAATTTAAATGTAGTGCGTCCAGCTGACTTTTGAGAAACAGTTTTAGCTTATAACAATTACCTTAAAGAAACAACTCGACCAACTTTAATTGTGTTAACAAGACAAAATGTAAAAAATGTTTCAACAGTATCTTATAAAGATTTTGAAAAGGGAGCTTATATTATTAAAAAAGAGGAAATGAATAATCCAATTTTAACAATTATTGCTACTGGTTCAGAAGTTAGTTTAGTCTTAGAAGCAATTAAAGACATTAAAGGAATTAGGGTTATTTCAATGCCTTCAATGAATAATTTTAACAATCAAAGTGATAGTTTTAAAAAGGAATTAATCCCTGATTATGAAAATACTTTATTTGTTGAAGCAAGTGATGCTAGTTCTGGATATCGTTATGCCAAACATACTTATGGGATTAATCATTTTGGTTATAGTGGTCCAGGTGTAGATGTAGCTAAAAAATGCAAATTTAGTGTGAATGATATTAAAAAGAAAATTAAAGAATTAATTTAAGGAGAAGAAAAATGATGACAACTTGAGAAATTATTATTTGAGTAATTATTGCCCTTGCAACAGGAATAGCAGGATTCTTTTTTGGAGCAAGATTTGCTAAAAAACAAACAGAAAAGTATTTAAAAGAAAACCCACCAATTTCTGAAAAACAGATTCGAGCAATGTATTTATCAATGGGAAGAAAACCATCTGAGGCACAAATTCAAAGAATTTTAAAACAAATGAAAATTAAATAAAACAATATTTTAAAGATAAAAAAATTCTACACCTACAAGTGATAAGGAGTAGAATTTTTTATTATAAACAAAATTTACTTAAACTCTATTTTTTGAATCACACAACAAAATTTTATCAATCACAACTTGTTTCATTGCTTCAAGACCAGATTGATTCATCTTTCTTATATCTAAACCTTTTTTAGTCTTGTGTTTATCATTATTGATGTATTCTTCTAATGCTTTTGCATTAGCTAAATGCATTGCAGTTCCCACATTAACTTTACAAACGCCCATTTTTATACTTTTTTTAACTTGATCAATTGGAATCCCAGTTCCACCATGTAAAACAAGTGGTAAATCAAAATTAGTAGCCTTTCTTATTTCTTGTAATACATCAAAATTAAGTCCTTTTCAAGATGGGGGATATGTACCATGAATATTCCCAATCCCTGCTGCTAAAAAATCAACACCAATTTCTTGCATTTTTAAACATTGTTTAGGATCTGCTAATTCACCGCCACCACCATCAACATTATCTTCTTTTCCACCAATAATTCCTACTTCTGCCTCAAGAGAAATATTTTTTTCTTTAGACAACTTTCTTAATTCTTTAGCTTTTGTATAATTTTCTTCAAAAGAAAGATTTGACCCATCAAACATAATTGAGGTGTATCCTGCCATAATTGCTTTTAGACATGAATCATAGTCTCCATGATCCATATGTAAAACAACAGGAACACTAATTTTTAAATCACTAATCATACTCTTAACCAAAACAATAGGAACATTAAATCCTCCAAAGTAATCGATAGCACCTTTGGTTGTTCCAAGAATAATTGGTGACCTATTTTCTTGAGCAGCTTCAAAACATGCCTTAATTTGCTCTAAATTATTGATATTAATCATCGGAATAGCATATTTGTTTTTATGAGCATCCTTGATAATATCTACAGCATTTATAATTTCCATATTTTAAAGTTTTATCAATCCTTTTTATTAAATTTATTATTAATATTTTAGCATATAAATTTTGCATTAATGATTTAGAATCAATGTTTTTTTTCATCACACATTAGGATCACAAATAATTAGAGGCAAGAATTAAATGTTATTTAATATTTGATTTTATTTATCATTTTTATAATAAAAAAGGCATGCTATTACATACCTTTATATTTTTTTTAAAAGTTTCCAATTATTAGCAATATTTATTAATATATTAATTTTTTTAAATATGTCATAATTTATAAAAGTCTAATAATTATTAAAGAAAAATTCTGCACCTTTTTGTTTAAGGGTACAGAATTATTTTTCAATATAGATAGTTTTAATAAGCTTTTATAAATTTAAAACTAGAAAAACTTTATTCTACTTCTATTATTGATACTTTTTCATATAAATTGTAAATCAACTTTTTAGATGCAATACTTTTTGAATAGCATGTAGCAGTACCGCAAGCAATAGCAAATTTAAGTGCTTCTTTACAATCTTTTGTTTCTAAATATTTATACATAAATCCTGCCAGCATAGAATCGCCAGCCCCTGATGAGTTAATGAATTTACCTTTTGGAGGAATTAGTTTATATTTTTTTTCATCTTTAGATAAAAATAATGCCCCTTCTTCTCCTAGTGATAAAAGCACATTTTGTGCTCCTTGTTTTTTCAATTTTTCCATATACTTAAACCTGGTTGGATCAGAGTTTAATTTCTTTTTAAAAATTGATTCTAATTCTAAAAGATTTGGCTTAATAATAAATGGTTTATATGGTAAAGACTCAAGTAGTAAACTATTATTGGTGTCCACAACCAAGTATGACTTGTTTAAAGAAACAATTTTTGCTGTTTTTGCATAAATGTTTTTTAAACCTTGAGGAGTAGAACCTGCCAGAATTACTACATCATCTTTTTTCGTGTTAGATATTTTTTTATGAAGTTTTTTCAAATCTTTTGAATCAATTTTAACACCAACGCCACTAAATTCTGTTTCAGTAGTTTCATCATTGATTTTTATATTAATTCTATTGTTACCTTTTGTAGTTGTGAAATCATTTGTAATAAATTTATATTTCTTCATTTGAAGACTAATTTCTTCCCCAACAAAGCCAGCAATAAAACCTAAAACTTTTGATTTCACCCCTAAATTATTTAAGAGTATTGATTGATGAACACCTTTTCCTGCACCTATTAAATCAAAATTAGAAAATCGATTAAGATTATTAACCTTAAGCTTGTTAATTCAAATTTTATAATCAAGGGCAGGGTTGAATGTTATCGTATAAATCATTTTCTTTCTTCTTTAATTTTTTAGTAAAAATTATTTTGAAGCTATTTCTTCTTGGTTGGGCAAAAGTGTTCCAATCATAAATGCTGAAGCAATAGTTCCAATAATTAGTGCTGCAATAAACCCAAATGGATTTCCAATAACTGGTACCACCAATATTCCCCCATGTGGAGCAAGTGAAGAAGCTGACAAAATTGCACTTGTTGCTCCTGCTAGACCTGACCCAACAATAATTGAAGGAATAATAATTTTAGGATTTGCTGCAGCAAAAGGAATTGCTCCCTCTGTAATAAAGGATGCCCCCATTACTCAATTGGTTTTTCCAGCATCTTTTAATCTTTGATCAAATTTCTTTGGAAAAATAACTGTTGCAAGCGCTGTAGCAAGTGGAGGAGTCATTCCAGCCACCATAACTGATGCCATTAAAATTGATGATTGTCCACCTTCAAGGGAAGCCACACCAGCAACATAAGCTGCTTTATTAATTGGTCCTCCCATATCAACTGCCATCATTGACCCAGCTACTAATCCAACAACAATTTTTGAAGTTGTTGATGCTTGATCCATTCCTTTTAATCAATCACTAAGCATTGTGTTAAGTGGCGAAACCACAAAGTTAATACCAAGCATAATAGCTGCTATTGCTAGTGATGATAATAGTGGGAAAAGAAAAACTGGTTTTAGTCCAGCCATTGATTTTGGCAAACCTTTAAAAAGTTCCTTTAATCAAATGATTAAATAACCTGCTAAAAATCCTCCCAAAATTGCTCCTAAAAATCCTGAAGGACCAATTTTTAAACCTGCATATCCATTACCAGCCAAATGACCAGCCACAAAACCAGGAACAAAACCTGGACGATCTGAAATTGAATAAGCAATAAAACCACCCATAATTGGAAGCATAAAGCCAAAAGCAATTTTCCCCATATCACCAAATCAAGCTGATAATGGAGAAGACCACCCAAAGCTAGAACCAGCTGTGCTAGCATTTCCAATATCTAGTAGGAAAGCTAAAGCAATCAATATTCCTCCTGCAACAACAAAAGGAATCATTGCTGAAACACCTGACATTAGGTGTTTATAAAATTGTTTTTTCATCTTTTTCTTCTTTCTTTAATTTTAAGATAAATTTTTCATATTCCTTTGGATAGGAATTTGATGAAATAATTTTTAAATTTTTTATATTTGCAAATCTATGCAATGTTTCTAAATTAAATTTTGAACTATCAGCCAATATGTAAGATTTTTTTGATCGAGAAATTACAGTTTGTTTAATATTTGATTCTCTTAGATCGGGTGTTGAATAACCAAAATCTTTAGATATGGCATTAGTTCCTAGGAAAGATATATGGAAGAACAAGTCTTGTAGCTTTTTAACCGCTCACTGACCAACTGTTGCAAATGATTTTGGTCTAATCTCACCACCTAAAACAATAGTTTTAATTTGTTTTTTAATTAAACTATGAGCGATGTTAATCCCGTTGGTTACAACTAAAATATTTTTAGCTTTAATATAGTGAACAATTTTTTCAGTAGTTGAACCAGCATCAATAAAAATACAATCATTATCTCTAATTAATGAAGCTGCCTTTTTACCTATTTCATCTTTTTCTTCTATATTTTTTTTATACCTTAAAGGCATAGTTAATTCTAAGTGGTTGCCAATATATGTGGCACCACCATGTTCAATTTTAACTAAACCATTTTTTTCTAGTTGTTTTAAGTCTCTTCGCACAGTTGATTCTGAAGTGTTAGCTAGATTTGATAGAGTATTTCAATTAACACTATTATGTATATTAAAATAATCTAAATAAATCTTAAGTCTTTTACTTCTCATATAATATCCTCAAAACTATTATACTATTAAAATATGAAAACTTTTACATATTTTTCCAAAAGTTTCCAAAAGTTTCCAATTATTAGCAATCTTTATTAATCTACTATCTTTTAATTTCCTTCATTATAAAACAACTTGATTGTTTTTTTTTTTTTTTGATATATTAATTTTGAATTTGATGAATGTTTTAATAAACATATTAAATTTTTATAAAAAAAGGTAGAAATAATGAACTATCAATCCAAATTACCCATCAACCAGAAAATTAAACAATTGCAAGCAGAAAAAGATAAACTCGCTTTAAAAAAAACAAAAAATTTACAAATAATAGGTATTCTTTCTCTTGTGCTTTTTCTTCTTATAATTGCACAACAAGTTTATCTTGTCCTTTTTTGTATTCCTTGAATAGTTTTTTTTAATTATCAAAGAAACCAATATATTATAAAAGAAAAAGAAATTTTAATTTTAGCAAAAAAATTAAAAAACGAAAAAAAGGACTATATACTTCAAGAACTTCAAGGGCTTCATGAAGAAGTAAAAATGATGGATGAAGAAGATATATAAAGTAATAACAATAAAAATATAAAAAATAATTATAAAAATTTAAGAGAATTAAAAAAATGAAAAAAATGAATTAAATGAACTAAAAGGAATTAAAAAAATGTTAAAAGAGCAACAAGAAACCGAAGATAAAAAAGTTGATAATAGTCATTGAGAAATTGAAGCTAAATATTGCGAAATATTAAAAAATGAATTATTGAAAAAAAAATCCAAAAATCAATTTAATTTTTGAATTTATTTTTTAACTTGACTTGTTGTAAACATTGCTATTGCCATTAAACTTGATGACTTAAATTCCCTTAAATATGTAAATGATCTTAAAAATATTCAAGGAACTATTGGAATTTTGCTTTTTTTTGTTATTTTTTCTTTCATTATGTGAATTATTTGTGCAATTAAATGAGCTGATGCTGATGGAGGATTAAATATATTAAATAAAATTGTAATGAATAATTATGAAAATGATGAAAAGAAAAAAAATAAATAATGAAAAACTTTTTTCAACAAATAAAGAAAATAAATTTAAGATTATTTTTTGCATTACTTTTAATGGGGTTAATACCCACAATTTATACAACTTTTAGAATATATTTTTTAGGTGATATTCCAAGTGATTGAGGGGTTAATATTGCCTCCCAAATTACATATGTAAATTTGATTTATGAAATTTTACAAGAAGCATTGATTTTGCCTTTATTTTTTATGCTGGGATCAATTGTTCATAAACGTAAAGAGTTTAATGAAAAAGTTAAAGCTGGTTTAATTATAACTTTTGTTTTTTATGCAACAATGTCTATAATTATTTTTATATTTGCTAGACCTTTAGTTTTAATGATGGCACAAAATCAAAAATTAGTTGATGCCACAACAAGTTATATTAGACTAGAAACAATAGCTTTTATTTTTTCAACAATGGTTAAATTTATTTTAGTTGTTTTAACATTGATTAAAAAAAGTAAATTAATTTATTATGTCTTGTTAACTCAAATGATTTTAACAATTATATTAGATACATTTTTACTATCACAATTGTCATTTTCATTAAAATTAGGAGTTAATGGTATTGCGATTACTAATATTTTAGTCAATGCATTATTACTAATGGTTTCACTAGTTTTGCTTAAAAAAAATAACATCAATGTTTTTTCTAAAAAAAAGATTGATTTTTCTTGAATTAAACAATGATTTCGCCAATCAATAGTTTCAGGTATGGAAACATTAATTAGAAATATTGCCTTTATGTTTATGATTATTAAAATGATTAATGTTGTGGCAAAGCAAGGTGAATTTTGAATAGCTAATAATTTTATTTGGGGATGATTACTAATCCCAATTATTCAATTAGGTGAATTAATCAAATCAGATTATAGTGAAGATCTTAAAAGGGGAAAAAGCAATTTTAAAGGGTATATCAATATGACAACTTTAATTGTGCTTTTTTGAATAATCACCATTCCATTTTGACCTTGGTTTTTAGAAAATGTAATGAATGTAAAAAACTTTATGGAAGTATTTAATTTAATTTTAATTTCAATAATTTTTTATATTGCTTTTGCTTTTAACAACATCATTGATAGTATTTTTTATGGCATTGGAAAAGTTAAATATATGCTTTTTCAATCAGTTTTAATTAATTCAACTATTTATGGAATAGCTTTTATTCTTTATCTTGCAAAAATTTATAACCCCACATTATTATCAATTGCTTTAATGTTTGGTTTTGGGATTTTATTTGATTCAATTGTCACCTTTATCATGTATTGATATTTTAATAAAAAAGGACAAATTAAATATCAAGATAAAGAAAAATTCTTTTAATTTTAAAGATTTCAAGTATCGATTTTACTAGCTGAATTATATTTTCTGCCAATTTTTAATGGTTTTCCATCTTCAAAATAGGCATTTAAAATTATTTCTAATGTCACAGCTACTTTAGCTCCAAAAAAGTGCCCAGAAACTGTTTTAATATCACCATCTTTTTCATAAGATAAAGTAGTGTGAGTGTGAATTTTCGGTGGACCTTCTTTTAAAGTAATGTTTCCTGTGAAATTAACAACTTCTAATAATTGTGGATATTTAAATTTCTTATATTCTCCATTTTCATAAAGACCAATTTCACTATCTTCAAAAGCACCAATTCCACTATACTCAGCAAAACCAATATTTTCTAATTGAATAAAGTTTGCAAATTCATCTAAAACATCATCACCTTTTTCAAAAACAATGGCATAAGTGATTTTTCCTGCACTATGATCTTTAGCATCAAATATTTTTTTATACTTCATTTTAACTCTTCTTCCTAATTGTAATTTTTTCTATATTATAACAAAAATATAAGTTTCATTTTTTACTTTTAAATGATTATTTTATATAATTTAGTTAATAGTTAAATTAGTAGAAAAGGGAATAAGATGATTAAAATAACTTTTCCAAATGGTGATGTTAAAGAGTTTGAAAAGGGAATTTCGATATTAGAAGTTGCCAAATCAATCTCTTCTTCACTTGGAAAATCCTGCTTAGGTGGATTAATAAATAACCAAGTTTATGATTTTAGATATCAATTACAAAAAGATTGCAAATTAGTAATTTTAACTAAGGAAAACAAGCAAATCTTAGAAGTTTTACGCCATTCAATGTCACACATTATGGCAATTGCAATTAAAAAGGTTAGACCAAATGCCACCTTTGGAGTTGGACCTTCAATTTCTGAAGGGTTTTATTATGATGTTGAATGTGAACCTAATTTAAAAGAAGAGGATTTGCCTTTAATTGAAAAAGAAATGCAAAAATTAGTTAATGCTGGATTAAAAATAACCAAAAAAATTATTCCAAAAAAAACAGCTTTAACAATGTTTAAAAATGATAAATATAAATTAGAATTAATCAATGATTTTGATGATCAAGAAATTTCTTTATATTATATTGGTGATGAGTTTTTTGATCTTTGTCAAGGCCCTCACTTGCAAAACACTGGCCAAGTTAAAGCCTTTAAATTATTAAGAATTACTGGGTCATATTGAAAAGGTAATGTTAATAACCCAGTCTTGCAAAGGGTTTATGGAACTGCTTTTTTTACTCAAAATGATTTAGAAGAACATTTAAAAATTTTAGAAGAAAGAAAAAATTCAGACCATCGTAAAATCAATAAAAAATTAGAACTTTATATGAATCATGTTTTAGCTTCACAAGGTTCTCCAACATGATTACCAAATGGGTTTAAAATAAGAAAAGTTTTACAAGACTACTTTTATCAAAAGGAATTAGAGTATGACCACCAACATGTTTTAACCCCAGTTTTGGGAAGTAAACAACTTTATATTACATCAGGGCATTTTGAAAATTATCAAGAAAATATGTTTCCTTTAATGGAAATGGATGGTGAAGAAATGGTTTTGCGACCAATGACTTGCCCCCATCATATGCTTATTTATAAATCAAAACGTCGTTCATATCGTGAGTTACCTTTAAGGATTGCTGAAAATGCTATTTTACATCGCTATGAAGCATCTGGTGCTTTAAAGGGGTTAGAAAGAGTAAGGGCAATGTGTTTAACAGACACCCATATTTTTGTGGCGCTTAATCAAATTAAAGATGAATTAAAGCACTTATGAAAATTAATCAATGAAGTTATTGATAAATTAAATTTAAAAATATCTTATGTGGAATTAGCTCTAAGAGGCGAGGAAGGGAAGTACCACAAAGATGATAAGTTATGAGAAAAATCAGAAAAAATTATGAAAGAAGTATTGGATGAATTAAAAGTTGAATATACTGCTGTTGAAGGAGAAGCTGCTTTTTATGGACCAAAAATTGACTTCCAAGTTAAAACAGTTATGAACACAACAATAACTTTATCAACATTGCAACTTGATTTCTTGCTTCCAGAGCGATTTGATTTATCTTATATTGATGAAAATAACCAAAAACAAAAACCAGTGATTATTCACCGGGGACTAGTTGGAACATATGAACGTTTAATTTCTATTTTAATGGAACAATATAAAGGAGCATTTCCTTTATGATTAGCACCAACCCAAATTGCAATTCTTCCTGTTTTTGAAAAAACTCACTTAGAATATGCAAAAGAAGTTAAAAAACTTTTGGTTAAAAATAAATTACGAGTGACAATTGATGATCGAGAAGAACGCTTATCTTATAAATTAAGAGAAGCCCAAATGAAAAAAATTCCTTACCAAATTATTGTTGGTGATGAAGAAATAAAAAATAAAACTATTAACCTGCGAAAATTAGGTAGTGAAGAGCAAAAGTCTTACAAAATTGAAGAACTTTTACAATTATTAAATAAAGAACTTGCAAGTTAACTTTTCAATTCGTTCTTTTTTCACATTCTCATAAAATTTGTGCGATGCTTAACAATAACTATTGTTGTTAATGTTAAGGTATATGGTCAAATCATTATGGTTCAACTTGTAAAATAATTACCAGATAGGAAAAAAGATCCAATAAAACTAAATATGACCAAAAACATTGATGAATACAACATTACTCGAGTTTTTTTATAAAGTAAAATAAATAAAACTACAATTGTTAAGGCATATCAAAGATTTAGGGTTGCAAACATAAACCCAAAAGAAACAGCAACCCCTTTACCACCATAAAATTTATTTCAAAATGGTCAAATATGTCCAACGGCAGTAAAAATCATTCCAATTAGCAAAGGTTCATTCTCAAATTTAAATAAGAATTTTAAAATTAAAAATGCTAAAAAACATTTTCCACCATCTAAAATTGCTGGAGTTAAAGTTTTATTTCACCCAATTGCTCTTGAAAGATTAGTGGCTCCAATATTTTTAGAACCAATTTCTCTTAAATTTATTTTATAAAATTTAGCTCAAATTGCTGAAAAAGAAACTGTTCCAAAAAAATAGCCAAGTAAGATTGATCAAAATATGTCAAAAGTCATTATATTAGTTTTCCTTTTTTTACATTAGTTATTATATAAAATTTTTAAACTTTTATCTTAATTTATAGTAAAATACATATTAGTTAGAGGCAAAAATGAATAGTTATAATGCATCAGCAATCGAAGTTTTAAAAGGTCTTCAAGCAGTAAGAAAAAGACCAGGAATGTATATTGGGTCTACTGGAGCCAAGGGATTACATCACCTTGCTTGAGAAATTATTGATAATTCAATTGATGAAGTTTTAAACAATTTTTGTAATAAAATTGAAGTTATAATTTATAAAGATGGATCAATTTCAATTGAAGATAATGGCAGGGGAATTCCCATTGAAAAACATAAAAGTGGTCGTTTTGCTCCAGAAATTATTTTTACCGAACTTCATTCTGGAGGAAAATTTAATAACCAAAATTATCAATATGCTGGTGGTTTGCATGGTGTTGGTGCCTCAGTTGTTAATGCCTTATCATCAAAACTTTTAGTAAACATTTATAAAAATAAAAAAGAGTATGAAATAAGTTTTGTTAATGGTGGTGAACTAAAACAGCCATTAATTGCTAAAAAGGCAACGAGAAAACAAGGAACTTTTATTCGTTTTTGACCTGATGAAAGTATTTTTTCAACAACTGAGTTTAGTTTTGAAAAAGTTTCTCTAAAGCTTAAAGAAAAAGCTTTTTTAATAAATAATTTAGAATTAACCCTAATTGATGAAAGAATCAATAAAAAAGAAATATATTTTTATGAAAATGGGTTAATTGATTATTTAAATGAAATCAATAAGGGGAATGTGCAAATTTCTAAACCAATTTCTTTTAAAGAGGGAGGAGAAATTAGTATTAATTTTGCTTTTCAATATACCAATAATGGCTATGAAGTGATTCATTCATTTGTTAATAATATTAAAACTTCAGATGGGGGAACCCATGAATTAGGAATGAAAAACGCTTTTACTAAAGTTATTAATGAATTTACCCAAAAACATAGTTTATTTAAAAAAAGATTCTTGGGTGATGATATTAGAGAAGGACTAACAGCAATAATTTCAATTAAAGTTCCTGAAAAGATTTTAGAATTTGAAGGGCAAACCAAATCAAAACTAGGTTCAACCCAGGTTCGTTCAATAATGGAGGATTTCATTAATAAAAAGTTGCAATCATTTCTTGAAGAGAATCGTGATCAATCTTTAAAAATTATTAATCACATTATTGATGTTTACAAAGGAAAAGAAGCTGCAAGAAAAGCAAGAAAAAACCTTAAAGAAACTAAAAAAAAGTTAGGTCTAGAAATTTCTTTAACTGGAAAATTAACTCCTGCTCAATCAAAGGATAAAAACAAAATTGAATTGTTTTTAGTTGAAGGAGATTCAGCTGGAGGTTCTGCAAAACAAGCAAGAGATCGCAAAATTCAAGCTATTTTACCCTTAAAAGGGAAAATTTTAAATGTTGAAAAAATGCCTTTATCAAAAGTGGTGCAAAATGATGAGATTATTACAATTATTAATGTTGTTGGTGCTGGGCTAGGAACAAGTTTTGATGCTAAGAAAGTTAAATATAACAAAATTATTATTATGACTGATGCTGATACTGATGGTGCCCATATCCAAAGTTTGTTGTTAACTTTCTTCTATCGTTATATGGTTGATTTAATTCAGGATAAAAAAATCTTTATTGCCCACCCCCCTTTGTATAAAATTTATAATAGTAAAAAAATTGCTTATGCTTGAAATGAAGAGGAATTAGATAAGATTAAAAAGGACTTTCCTAATTATAAAATTCAAAGATATAAAGGGTTAGGAGAAATGAATCCAGATCAACTTTGAGAAACAACAATGGATCCTGCTAAAAGAAAACTTTTTTTAGTTAATTTTGAAGATCGTTTTTTGGCGGAAGAACAAGTAATAACTTTAATGGGGAATGATATTGAGAAAAGAAAAAAATGAATTATTGATAATATTAAATTTACTTTAGAAGAGCAAGTTCAAGGAGCATTAAATGAGTAAAAATATTGATGTAGCATTTAATGAAGTTATTTCTGATGCTTTTGGCAGATATTCCAAATACATCATTCAAGACCGAGCTATCCCTGATGCAAGAGATGGTTTAAAACCTGGACAAAGAAGAATTTTGTATTCAATGTATAAAAGTAATAATTTATCAAGTAAAGAATATCGAAAATCAGCCAAAACAGTAGGTAATGTTATTGGGAATTATCACCCCCATGGTGATTCATCAATTTATGAAGCAATGATTAGAATGTCTCAACCTTGAAAGTTAAGATATCCTTTAATTGATATGCATGGAAATAATGGTTCAATTGATAATGATTCAGCAGCAGCAATGCGTTATACAGAATCAAAAATGACAGCAATAAGTGAAATGCTGCTTGAAGATATTGATAAGGAAACAATTAATTGGGTTTTAAATTTTGATGACACCTTAAATGAACCAAGTGTTTTACCTGCAAAATTTTTTAATTTATTAGCAAATGGTGCTTCTGGTATTGCCTCTGGTTATGCCACAGAAATTCCTCCCCATAATTTAAGTGAATTAATGAATGCTTTAATTTACAAATTAGAAAATCCTCAAGCTAGTTTTAATGAACTAAAAAAAATTATTAAAGGGCCAGATTTTCCCACGGGAGGAATAATTATTTTTCCTAAAGGTTTTGAAAAAATTTTTGAAAAGGGAAGAGGTAGTGTAATTATTAGGAGCAAAACCCAAATTATTGAAAAAAACAATTGCAACCATATTGTGATATCAGAAATCCCTTATGGGGTTTACAAATCTAATTTAGTAATTAATATTGAACAAATTATGCGCAAAAATTTAGCAAGTAATTTTATTGAGATTAGGGATGAAAGTGATCGTAATGAATTAAAAATTGTTATTGAATTAACCAAAGAAAGTGATTGCCAAAAAATTCTTGATTACCTGTTTCAAAAAAGTTTAATGCAAGTTTATTACAATTACAATATGGTAACAATCATTGATAAAAAGCCAATTTTATTAGGAATTGATAAATTACTAGACTATTACATTGATTATCAAAAACAAATATTAATTAAAAAATGCAAGTTTATGGAAAATAAATTGGAAAAGAGAAATGAAATTTTGCAAGGTTTTTTAAAAATTTTAAATTCTCTTGATGAGGCAATTGCCCTTATTCGAAAAGCAAAATCTAAAGCTGATGCAAAGGTCAAATTAGAAGCATTTTTTGAAATTAATGAAAGGCAATCAGAAGCAATAGTTTTGCTCCGCCTTTATCAATTAACTTCAACTGATTTATTAGCAATTAGAAGTGAACTTAATCAAAATCAAGAAAAGTTAACATCAATTTGAGAAATCTTGTCTTCTCCTCAATTGATCATCAAAGAACTTAAAAATAATTTTCAACAAATTATTGATAAGTTTGGTGACAAAAGAAGAACAATGATTTCGCAAAATGAAAAAATTATTAAAAATATTAATGAAAAAGATCTTATTGCTAATGAAGAAATTATTTTAACTCTTTCTAAAGATGGATATTTAAAACGCTCTTCAATCAAAGCTTATAATCAAGCTAAAATAAAGACAATTAAAGTTTTAGAAAAAGATTTAATTATTTTAGAAGCAAAAACAATGCTTTTAAATTATCTTGTCATATTTTTAGAAAATGGTGAATTTGTTACTATTCCTATTTTTGATATCAGAGAAGAAAAATGAACTAATAAAGGGGCTCATTTTTCATCATTTTTAAACAAACCAATATCTTCAAAAATAATTAATGCTTTTATTATTAAAGATTTTGAAAATTATAATTTTGTCATTGGAACAAAGGATGGATTAGTTAAAAAAATTAATGGTAAGGGACTCCAAATTAGTAATTGAAAAAGACCTTATACTTTTATCTCACTAAATCCTCAAGATAAAGTGATTAATGTTGAAAATGAACATAAAGAATTTATTTTATTTATCAATAATCTTGGTTTAGTTAACAAGTTTTTTAGTAGTGATATAACAACTAGTGGTTTAAAATCAAAAGGAATTAAAGGGATAAATTTAGCCGGTAGCACTTATGCAGTAAATATGATTGTGGCTAAACAAGAAGATCATGCCCTTTTTATTACTAATAAAAATACAGCTAAAAGAATTTGAATTCATAAAATTCCAATCAAAAATCGCACAACCCAAGGAACAAGAATTAATAAAATTATTAAATCTAATCCCCAAACAATAACTTATTTTACAATTGTTTCATCATCAACAATTTTACATCTTGTTTCTTATGAAAACATTGAAGAAGTTGAAGTTAAAAACATTCCTATTCTTAATGTAAATGATGGAAATAATGCTTTTATTGCTAAAAAATTTAATATTGTTGATGCCTTTATTAGGTTAAAATTTTCTAATTTAGCATCATTAAAATTAAAAAATAAAACTAAAAATAAAGACAGTGAAAAAAAAGATGATGATGATGCTTTGATTAAAAATTCTCTTTTTGATATAATTAATGAAATTTAAGGAAGTTTCAATGTTATTAAAAACCAAAAATTTTGTTCCAACATATTGTACAAACTCTATTTACGATATATCTGTTGAGTGATTAAAAAAGAATAAATACAAGATTGTTTTTTGTGATTTAGACAACACATTAGCAAGCTCTTCAAAGGTTTTACCAACCCAAAAAACTAAAGATTGAATTAAAAAAATTGTTGATAAAAATATTAAATTTGTGGTTTTATCTAACAATAATTATGATCGTGTGAGTACATATTGCAAAAATCTTAATGTTGATTTTTTTTGGTCTTCTTTAAAACCTTTTAATCTTGTATGAAAAAAAATTAAAAAGAAATATGAATTTGAAAATGAGAATGCATTGATGATTGGTGATCAATTTTTAACTGATATTTGATTTGCCAATAGAAATCATATTTCATCAGTTTTAATTTATTCAAAAGAGTCAAAAAGTAAAAACTTTTTTATTGCCTCAATTGAAAACAAGTTACTTACAAAACTTAAAAAATCAAAAACTTATAAAGAGAAGAGAATTAAGTAGTAATTATGAAGGTTTTAATTTATGGAGGAAGTTTTAACCCTATTCATAGGGGTCATAAGGAATTATTAAAAGAAATTAATCGCTTTTATTTTTTTAATGAAATTTGGATTATTCCTAATTCTTTAGAAGAAGAAGAAATATTTCTTTTGGATGAAGAGCGCCTAAAGTTAATTAAAAATGATTTAAAAGAATTTCATAACTTAAAAATAATTAAATCCGAACTAAATCAAAAAAAACCAGTAAAAACAATAACAACTATTGAAAATTTAGTTAAAAATTTTCCTCAAAACACTTTTTATTTTTTAATTGGAAGTGATCAATTTTTTGAATTACCTGAATGAGATGATATTGAAAAGCTTTGCCAAAATGTCACTTTTATTGCTGGAACTAGAAAGGATTATAAAATTCCCAAAAACCATAAAAACCCATTCAATGTAATGATTCATGATTGTGAAATTAGTGATTATAGTTCTTCTAAAATTAGAAAAGGCTTTTTACATGGGGTAACAGATAGCACTTTAAAAACAATGCAAAATAATTTTGAATATTTAAAACTAGTTGTCAAAAATAACACAAATCAAAAAAGATATAATCATTCATTATTTGTAGCTAAAAAAGCAAAAGAACTTGCTAAGATTCATTTACCCAAATTACAAAATAAAGCTTTTATTGCTGGGTTATTACATGACATTTTTAAAAATAAAAGTGATGAAGAAATCAAAGAATATATCACAAGAAAAGATGAATTTTGAACAAAACAACACCAAAACACATGACACCAAATTGCTGGATCCAATTTTGTTAAATTTAATAAAATTAGTGAAAATGAAATGATTATTTCAGCAATCAAAAAACACACAACAGCAACTCTAGAAATGAGTGATTTTGAAAAACTTATTTTTATAGCTGATAAAATATCTGATGACCGTAAATATATTAAGTTAAAAGATATTCAAAAAGAGTGTGACAATAATTTAAGTTTATGTTTTAGGAAAATTTTAAAAGAAAGCATTAATGAAGTTGAAAATAAATTTGGTATTAATAAGTTTCATATTGAAATGAGAAATAAATGAATCAACAAAAAGTAGATCCTAATCAAAGAACCAACTTTATTATGGGTGAGCTAAGCTATAAAAAAGCAATTTGAACTCTGGCTATACCATCAATTACCTCATTTTTGGTTATATCTCTTTATGTCACAATTGATCGCTTAATGATTTCTCATTTTGTTGGCGGAAAAGGTTTAGCAGCAATTCAATATTTCTGACCCGCACTAACAGTCTTAATTGCAGTGTTATTAGCAATTAGTGTGGGAACTAAAACTTTGGTTTCGATTTTATTTGGTAAAAGAAGTCATGAAAAAGCTAAAGAAACTCTTGCATCAGGTTTTCTTATCACTTTAGTTTTTTCCATAATTGTTAGTATTTTAATGTTTGCATTAGGGCCTTTTATTCCTTTGTGACTAGGTGCAGAAGCAGAAATTGCAGCAATGAGTAGTGTATACTTTTTCTTTTTTACTTTTGCCATTATTCCTCAATCATTTGTTAATTATTCTGAAAGCATTTTTACAGCAAAAGGTTACACCAAGATTATTTTAGTTTTTACAATTATTTCTCAACTTTTAAACTTATCATTTGATTATATTTTAATGGGCATTTTTAAATGGGGCATAAGTGGAGCAGCATTTGCTACAGCAATTTCAATGTATGTTAACTTTTTTTGTTATATGGCTTATATTATTTTTGTTAAAAAAGAATTTTTAATTAATCCATTCAAATATAAGTTTTTTTCTAAAACAACAAAAAAGATTTTTAAGTTAGGTTTTCCTTCATCGGTGGGACAAATTATTATTGCTGTTAAATTCATTTTAGTAACAATTCTTCTTTCTTCATTTAACCAACCTTCATTAATTATTGTTTATTCAGCAACAATGGCTGTTTTAAACACCTTTTTTATTCCGTTTTTTGGTTTATCAAATGCCACAATACCAATGATGGGATTTAATTATGGCTCCAAGAATTATCAAAGGATAAAAAAGATTTGAATCTACAAGATAAAGATTTCAATTTTTTATTTTCTATTCTTTATTGTTCTATTACAACTTTTTCCTCAATTCTTTTTAGGAATCTTTAATGCTAGTGAATATTCTTATTCAGAATGGTTACCACGAATTTTGACAATGGGACTTTGGGTTTTACCATTTACAATGTCTTATGGTTTTTTGTTTCAATCAATTGGGAATGTAAAAGAATCACTTTATATAAATGCTTTAAGAAATGTTTTCATCTTTATTCCCACAATTTTAATCTTGCGACTTTTTAATGATCCTTGGATTCTTCTTTTGGCTTTTCCTATTTCTGATATCTTAGGAGTTATTATCATTTATTTTGCAGTTAAGACTAAACTTTGAAAAAAAATTCACCTAGATTTAAGAAGTTCTTGAAAAAATGATAAAATATTTAAAAAATAGTTAGGAGAAAATTTTGTGTTAAAAAAAATTTTAAGTGTAAGTTTGTTTTTGGTTTCTTGTAATGCCAGTCAAACTTTTGATGTCAAAAAAGTTGGGATTTATGATGATAGCAAAATCAACATTTTAAAAGAGGGAAATAACTTTAAGGTTAATAAGTCAGGTAATAGTTCATTTCAGCAAAAAGTTGATTATGTTAATAATTATTTAGAGGAATTAAAATCCAAAAAAAACGGTTATGAAAATTTTAAAATTGCCTCGGTTTCAACTGGGATAAGCAACTTTTTATATCAAATGGGGGTAAAATTAAGAGCAGTTTCAAATTCTCAAGCTTTAAATAATGAAATTAAAGAAAAAAGAATGAGCTTTAGTAAAGAAGATTTTGAATGTAAAAGTAAAGATGATGATTATTTAATTTATCGTGAAAAAGGAGATAAAATTAATAATTATACTTATCAGGAAACAGGTTGTTATAAATATGAACCTAACAATAATCACAAAATAACTTTTTTACCTAATATTAAACCTACTTTGAAAAAAACAAGTTCATTAGAAGATAAAAATGCTTTTTATAATCTTGGTAACCCCCTAAAACCTTCATTAGAAATTTTAAAGGTTTCAAAGGCTAATGTTATTTTTTCAAACACTTCAATTTTAGCAGCAATTGATCATACTAAAAGCACTTTTTATAATTCATCAATTCCTACAGTTTTCTTGCCTTCTCAATCTTTTGAAGATGTTTTTGTGATTTTAGAAACAGTTGGAAAAAAGTTAGGTTTAAAAGAAAAAGTTGATAAGCTTTGAAAACAATTTTATGATTATCAAAATAAAATTAATACCCTAGTAAAAAATGCTAACCAAAAAGCTTTAAAAACATTATTTTTAATGCAAGCAGGAACAACATTTTATACTTATGGAAAAGCATCTTCAGCATATTCAATTTCTAAACAATTAAACTTAGAATTTTTGGGCAAAGAAAATAAGCAAAGTTTTTATAATTTTTCAAAAGAAAAAATTATTAAAATGAATCCTGAAGTTTTAGTGGTTTCGGTTCATGGTTATTCACCAGAATTAGCACAAAAAGCTAAAAATGAAATCAAAAATCTAGACTGAGTAAAACAAATCAAGGCTTATCAAAATGATGCTATTTATGTTTTGGGAGATTACTCTTTAATCACGCATAAAACTTATGATGTTGTTTATTCGCTAGCTAAGCAAATCTATGGAAAAACTAATGGATAAGGCACAAGAAAATATTAAAAATCTAATTACTAATAATAATTGTTTAATTTTAGCTACTTCTCATCAAGATCAAGCTCATAGTAGTTATGCTTGCTTTGCTTTTGATGAAAAGGAGAAATCTTTTTACATTTTAGTAGCAAATATTTCTCGTCATACTAAAAATATCAAACTTAATCCTAATCTTTCAGGAATGCTTATTGCTGATGAAAGCAAGAGTAAAATGCCATGATTTCGAAAAAGGATTCATTATGATTTAAAAGGGGAAATTATTAAAAATCCATCAGCAAAAACTATTGAATTATTGCAAAAGAAATTAGGTTTGGCAGTTTTACAATTTTTAAAAATGAACTTTAATGTTGTTAAATTAAAAATTATTAAAGGATTAATGATCATTGGTCCAGGTCAAGGTTTTGAAATAGACAAAGAAAATAATATTTCAAAAGATTTAATGAAAGAGAGGCAAAAGCAACATTTACAAAAAACTAAAAATGCTTAAAAACTAAATGTTTTTTAAACTTTTTTTCTAGGTTTGTTATAAACATTTGGGCAATATCTAAATAAACTTGCTTTTTAGTTTTTTCATAAAATAAATTAGATCACCCTAAAAACATTAAATTTTGATAATTATTTCAAATTTCAATTTCTTGATAAGGAATTTTCTCATCTTCAAAATATGCTTTTAAAAACACATCTTTTCATTTTGTGTCATATATATTATTTTCAGTTAAAAAACTACCTACATCAAACAAGGGATCATTATTTCCAGCATATTCTCAATCAATTAAATACATTTTTTGAGGTGTGTCTAAAAAGTTAGCAAAAACTAAATCGTTATGACATAAAATATGTTTTCTATTTTGGGAAATTTTTTGGGCTTCTTTTATTAAGAAATCAAAATTCTTATATTCAATAAAAGGCTTTTTAATATTTAAATAATTTTTTAATGTTTCAAAAGCATCAAAAGAGATTTTAGCTTGCTTTTTTTGATCATGAAAGTTTCTTAATAATTTAGCCATTTTTTTAATGTTTTTATGATTTAGGTTTTCACTATTGATTGGATTAAAATTAATGAATTTAGTAATTTTTAATTCAGCACTAATAAAATAAACATCTGCATCAAATTCCTTTACCAAATCTTTTACTAAAAATTCATTATTTTTAACAATTTTAGAATATTTTTTAGCAATATAGATTTCTTTGTCTTTAGTTGTAATTTTAAAATTCTGGTTTGTTAAACCGACATCAATTTTTTTAATTTCAATTTCTTTATCAAAACACTTAGTAATTTCATTCATATCAAAAAAATTATACACAATATTATGATAAAATAAAAATACTATGCAACGTTATTTTTTAAGTAAAAAAGAGTTTGAAGATAAAATTTTAAATGAAGAAAAAACTTTTCATATTTTAAAAGTTATGAGAATGAAAGAAAATGCGATTATTGAACTTGTTTTTGAAAAACAATTATATGAAGCAAAAATTATTAATATTTCTAAAAAATCAGTAAATTTTTCTTTTGTAAAAGCATTAAAAACAAATCCAGAACCAAATTTTTATATTCACTTTCTAATTGGGATTGGGAAAGAAAATCGTTTGAAATGAATTTTAGAAAAATTTGTTGAATTAGGAGTTAGTGAAATAACCCCACTTGTTATGAAAAGAAGCAATGTAAAGATTGATCAAAAAATCAAAGCAAAAAAACTAGCAAGATGAAAAAACATTATAACTAGCGCAGCAAGACAATCGAAAAGATTGATAATTCCTAAAATAAATGAAATAATTATTGTGGATGAAATAAAAACAAGTGCTTTTGAATGCAATTTGGTTGCTTATGAAAACTTGAAAAATATTGAGTCTATTTCTCTTAAAAAAGCTTTAAAAAAAGTTTTACCTGATCAAAAAATTAATTTGGTGTCTGGTCCAGAAGGAGGAATTACTCAAGAAGAAATTAATTTTTTAATTAAAAAGAATTTTCAAATAGTTTCATTAGGAAAAAGAATTTTACGTTATGAAACAGCACCATTATTTGTTTTAAATTCACTAATTTATGAAAAGGAGTTATAAATGATGAATCAACCCGGTTCTAAAAAAATGTTACAAGCAATATTTTTACTAATTTTAGTTTTTGGATTAGTCACAGGAGGAATTGCCTTCTTATTAAATTTACTTTTGAAAGTAGGCGATGGTTTTCAAGTGTTTTTAATAACATCACTTTCTTCAGTTATTTCAATAATATTTTTAGTTTGATTAATATTTAAAGGATTGAAAAAAGTAATGGGAAATGCTTCAGGAATGATGCCCCCAGGAGGTTTTCCACCAAATATGGGTGGAGGAAACTTTCCAAATCAATTTAAAGATTTAAATAAATAATTAATATGTTAAAATTATAAAGAATAGAAGGAGTTGATATTTTAATGACAGAAGTCATTTTAAAAGAAGGCGAATCTTTAGAACAAGCTTTAAAAAAGTTTCAAAGAATTTCTGCTTCAAAAAAGCGACGAATAAAAGATAAAAAAGCTTATTTAAAACCAGGCGTTAGAAAAAGATTAAAAGCTAAACTAGCACGTAAAAAAGCGGCAAAAAGAAAAAAAAGAAAATTCTAATAATTTTATAAAGGATTTTTAATTTGAAAAATCATCTAGTAAAAAATCAAGATAATTTTTGATTCTTGTTTTTTATAAGTTTGCTAATTTTTGGTTTATTAGTAGTTTTTGCAAGTTTTGTTGGAGCTGCCCAAATTCCTTTTTTTGAAGTTATTAAAGCTTTGTTTCAAAACTCAACAGAAACTAATAATTTTATTGTCTTTAATTTAAGAATACCCAGAATTATTATTGCCTCACTAGCAGGAAGCACTTTGGCTGTTTCTGGGGTTTTTGTACAATCTTCATTAAAAAACCCACTCACTTCTCCAGGAATTTTAGGAATATCAATTGGTGCGGCTTTTGGTGCTGTTTTAACTAATATTGCTTTTCCTAATTTTTTCTTTTTAACATATTTAGGAGCAATGCTTTTTGGACTTATTACCTTTAGTTTAATTCTTTTATTTTCCTTTAAAGGAGGATTAAAGCCCTTTAGAATTATTTTGGTAGGTTTGGCTATTAATTCTTTTTTTGCAGCTTTAATTGGCTTAATTTACACTTTTAACATTGATAAATTAGGTAATGTTTTTAACTTTTTAAATGGAACAATCAATGGGACATGAGAAGATGCAACCAAAATCATTGTTTTAGGGATTCCTTTGCTTTTGTTTTCTTTCTTTTTTGCTAAGAGTTGTGATGTTTTATTACTTGATGATAAGGTCTTAAATTCTTTAGGGATAAGAATTGCTAACCTTAGAATGAAAGTAATAATTATGGCAGTGGCATTAGTTTCAACATCAATTTATATTTGTGGGATTATTGGTTTTGTTGGTTTAATTGTCCCTCATTTTGTTAAAATTTTTGTTAATTCAGATCATAAAAAAATCATTCCTTTATCAATTATATGGGGATCAATTTTAGTCTTGGCATCAGATGTTTTTGGGACAATTCTTTTTCGTCCATTTGAAATACCGGTAGGAATTTTAATTGCTTTTCTAGGATCAATTCTTTTTATTTATATATTAAGAAAGCAGGTTAATTAAAATGGTTGATATCATTGCAATTAAAAATCTTTCTTTTGCCACCAAGAAGCAAAAAATCTTAAAAAATGTTAATTTAACAATTAAAAAAGGGAAAATTACAACATTGATTGGACCAAATGGAGCAGGGAAGAGTTCGATTGTAAAAAGCCTAGCTAAATTAATTAAATTTAGTGGCAATATTTATTTAGATAATAAAAATCTTGTTGATTACAAAGATCAAAAAAAGTTAGCTCAAAAAATTGGTTTTGTTCATCAGCAAAATTATTTTCCTTCCAATATGGAAGTGTGACAATATTTAAAATTTGGAAGGGAACCTTACAAAAAAAATATTCTTAGCCAATTATTACCAAGAGATCTTTTAAAAATTGATGAAATTATAAAAGTTTGTGATTTAAAGAAATTATTGAGTAAAAAACTTGGTGTTTTATCTGGGGGAGAATTACAAAAAGTGCATTTAGCATTAGGGCTAATTCAAGATCCTGATGTTTTAGTTATTGATGAACCAATTAATAATCTTGATATAAATTATCGATATTATTTTTTAGATTTAATTCAAAAAATTAATCAAAAATATCAAAAAACAATTATTCTAGTTTTGCATGATATTAATTTAGCTGCAAATTATAGTGATGACATTGTTGTTGTAAAAAATGGGCAAATTGAAGATTTTGGATCTGTTTTAAAAATTATTACTGAAGCAAAAATTGCCAAAGTTTTTAAAATTAAGCCCAAAATAATCAAAAAAAACCAAAAAATTAATATTTACTTTAAATACTAAATATAATATAATTTATTAAAATATTAGGTTTAAGGAGACTTTTAAATGTATATTAATTTAAGGTATGAAGATAATGAAGCTTTAATGAATTATATTGAAAAGGATGGAAAATATGTCCTACTTTGTGATGCTGATTCTAATAAGGTTGATGTTATTAAAAACAACAACAACAAAACAATTCTGATTAAAGATGGAGAAGAGTTTAATGTTTCAGTTGAGTGAGTTGAAGATGAAGCAAAAGTTGAAACCATTTGAGATGAATTTGAAGTTTTGGAAAGAAACTATTTTCCTTCGCCTGAAAATCTATATGGAATGATTTTAACTATTGAAAAATAATATTTTATTTTAAATCATTATGAGAAATAAAGTTTTCTTTCACATTGATATGAATGCATTTTTTGCTAATGTTGAAAGATTAAAAAATCCAAAGTACAAAAATAGACCCATTGTTATTGCAAGAGAAAACAAAAGGGCAGTTGTTATTACTTGTACATATGATTTAAGAAAACGAGGAGTAAGAGTAGGGAAGCCGATTTATAAAATTAAACCCCTTTGTCCACAAAATACATTGTTTATTGATCCTAATTATTTTTCTTATAGTAAATATTCGATTAAGATTTTTAATTTTATTTATCATAACTTTACAACCAAAATTGAAATTAATTCAATTGATGAGTGTTATATTGATGTTACTGAACTTTGAAAAAAATATGGAAGTATTTCCAATTTGGCATTAAAAATTATTAATGATATGAAACAAAAATTACAATTACCATGCTCAATTGGAGTTTCGTTTTCAAAATTTTATGCAAAATTAGCTAATAATTTAGCAAAAAATGAAGATTTTTATATTATTTCACCCCAAGATTATCAAAAAAAGCATTGAAAAAGACCAATTACTGAATTTTATATGGTTGGTGTAGCAATGGCCAAAATTTTAAATGATTTAGGCATAAAAACAGGACTAGATTATGTTTTAAACTTCAATAAGTATAAGAATACTTTGTTAAAAAATAAGAATTATCTGCTTTTATACAACAACATAAAAGGGGAGAGGAGTGGGGAATTAGAATATAACCACAATTATGTTCAAACTTTAGGGCGAGAAACCACTTTAATCAAGCATTCCTCTTCCCTTTTTGAGATTAAAGAAAAGCTATTAAATCTTGTAGAAAACAATATTTTAAGAGCAAAAAAAATAAATGTTTTAGCCAAAACCTTTGTTTTAAAAATAACTTATAGTCATGAGGTTAAATCAAAAACATATTCTTTTTCTTTTAAAAATTTTACAATAGATCATCATCAAATCACCACAGCTTATAAGGACAAGCTTGAGGATGTATTTGAAAAAAGAAGGGTCAAACTTATTGGGTGTTATTTTAAAAATATTGTTAGTAAATATGATGTTAATAGCCAGTTATCAATTTTTGATATTAAAAATGATGATTCTCAGAATTTAACCCTAATTGTTGAAGCAATTAACACAAACTACAAAAAAGAGGTTATTTCTACTTTGAAAAAATGAGCAGATAATAAAGAATTTGGTTTTCAAAATAGATTTACTAAAATATAAAAAAATGTAGCTTTTTTCAAAACTACATTCTTTATTTTAATAATTTTTTGTTTTTAACATTATTGTTTTTTGAACTTTTAATGTTAATTTATATTTTTTAATATAAAACACAAAAAATGACAAATTTAACTTTTTAAAATACCTTTTAATACGAGAAAATCAAACAACTAAAAATCCCTTTTTTAAAAAAACAAAAATAACTCTCTTATTCATTTGTGGAAGAAACCACTCTAAATTAAATTATAAATCCAATTTAAAATACCCTTTTAATTTCTTCCATTTTTATTATATATTTAAATATTAAAAAAACCTAGAAATTTTTTAAATTTTTTGAATCTCATTTTAAACAAAGAACTGTATTTTTTTATTTGGCTAATGGAAATATTATTACGATCAATTATTTCCTTTAATTTTTTAACATCTTTCCCCTCATTATAGTCCAAAATCTTAATGATTTCATAAAGCTCAAAAATCACTTTATTTTGACTATTTATAACAATTTTTGTAGGTCTAATTTCGATATTATTTTTCTGTTTTTTATTAAAAACAAGGTTACTATAAATGACTAATTTTTTAGGAAAATTAGCCACAAGGTTATTCTTATAATAAAGAAAATCTTTAGCTATAAAACCATTATCATCTTTTGTGTAAAATTTTATAACTGAATTTCAGTCTTTTCAATCAATCTCTTGAATTGTTTGATCATTTGTAAATAACCCTCTTTTTATTTTTTTTATTTTGTGCTTTTTTCAAAGATCATGTAAAACAACTGTGACGTATCTAGTTGCTGTTTCAAATTTGTAATCACTAAAAATCAATGGGTATTTTTTTACAAGGTTTTTTGCAGTAAAATTACCACCACTTTTAAGCACCAATTTTTCAATAGTAATTTTTCTAACCATAATACCCTCTATATTAAAATATGTATTAAATTATTATTTATAATAATATAATACTATTTTTAATATAAAAAACAACATTTTTTATTTTTTTCTTTTAAAATAATAAAAAAATATTAACAAAAATATCAATAAAATTGGTATAAAAATAAATCATAAATATACCTTCTCTTCCCTCTTGTTATTAGGGTCTATTTTTTCTTTGTTATCTGGCTTTTTGACAATTTGTTTATCTTTATTTTTATTGTTTTTTTCTTCATGATTAGGCATAAAAATTGTAAAACTATATAAATATTTTTGATGATTATGATCTTTAATATTTAGCTTAAGATTTAATCAATTTTTAGTTCTTAAAAAGTTTCATTTAAAGTTTTCTTTTGGGTATAATTTAAATCCAAAAAAGTTATATTTTTTAAGCAAAAATAATTTTATTTCATCAAGAGATAAATTATTTAAAATTGTTAAATTTTTAGAAAAACTTTTTAATGGTTTAAAGGTAACAATTTTATACGTTTTAGATATAGAAATAGTTGTACTTGTTTTGACATTAAGAGGGTTAATGCTTGAGGCAAAATCAGGAGTGTCAAAACTAAAATGTTTTTTCAAAAAAAGACCTTTAACATATGTTAAAATTGTTTGGTTTTTTAAATTATGTTCGGCGTCTAAAAAAAGCATATGATGAAAAGGAATTACTATCTTTTTAAAAATTATTCAATGAGGAAAGATTTTAATATTTTTAAAGAAAAGACTAGACTCAAATTGAAAATAAATTTTCTTATTTTCTCTGCCCCCATGACAAAAATTAGCCGATAAGCTAATAATTTTATAATCAAAAGTAGTTTGATAATCTTTAACAATTTTAAAAACAAGTAATATTTTTTCATCTTCATCAAAAAAAGAATTGTTTGCTTTGTATTGGCAGACAAAGGATTTATGATTTATCATGTTTTCATAAAAGATTCTATAATTAATTTTATGCAAGAAAAAAGTTATGTAATCATTTTCTAAGGCATTAATTTTAAGCTCATTATTATATTTTTTTAAAGGGTGATTGTTAATCATATAATATATTTGGTAATTAGGATTAGATGGGCTTTTAATTAATAAATTATTTAAGTCAATATGTTTTGATTCTTTTAAATTAACATTTTTAGAAACTAAAAAATTATAAATATTCAAATCCGGTGGTTTTTTAGGAATTCCAATATTAATGATTAATGATGTTATAAAAAAAAATTTATTAATTAAAGAAACACTTTTCATCTCAATTTAATTAATAAACTTAAATTAGTTTTTTCCTAAAAAATTTTTTATTTTTTCTTTCAAAACTCGCTTTTTTTAGCTAAGAACCCCCCCATTAAAAAGCTGCAAAAATATGAGGCATAAATACAAATAAGACTAATTAATTTTATTTGTTCATTAGTAATTAAATTAACATTACTAATAACAAAATTGTTTTGAACATAAATGTTAAAAACTTCTGAGACTTCAAAGAGGATAAAAAGCATTGCTGGGGCAAAAAGAGATAAAACACTTTGGGACTTGTTGCGCCAAATTATTAAAGCGATTAAGGGTAAATAGTGCAAAAAAACAAAAAGCAATAAAAACCAAATATATTCTCATGAATCAAATTTGAATATAGAGATAATAGGAACTAAAAAAAGTGCCTCTCTAAAAAATAGGATTTCCTTGAAAGTTTTTTGATTTTTTTCATTATTAAAAATACTTTTCATTTACTTTTTTTTCTCCTTGATTTTGATTTTGTCTAAAACTGCATTAATTCATTTTGAAGCATCTTTTTGGGAATACATTTTAATAATTTCCAATGATTCATTAATAACTACTGAAAATGGGGTATCCTTAAATAAAATTTCATAACATGCTAATAACAAGATGGCTTGATCTTGGTATTGTAATCTTTCAAACAATCAATCTTTTTTTAAGTGTTTTTGAATAATAGCTTTTAAAAATGTTAAATTTTTAGCAACACCTTCAATTAGTTCATAGGCAAAAGTGTTTTCAAAATTATATTTGTTATGTTCAAAGACATTTTTTAAAAATACTTCCCTTTTTGCTTTTGAAAAAACTAATTGAAAACAAAAAGTAAAAGCAACAACTCTATTGCTCCTTCGATGTTTGGTTAGTTTGGGAAAATCAATGCTATCCCCGACTTGAATATGTGCCATTTAATGTATTTACTTCAATATTTTCATTTTCTTTAATAAAGGGAGGAACATCAATCATAAAACCAGTTTCTAATTTTGCTTTAACTGATATATTTGTTGCTGTGTTACCTTTTATTCCCTCCTCTACTTCAATAACTTTTAAAATTATTTTTGGGGGTAATTCTACCCCTAAGACTTCTTTTTCAAACATTCTAACTTTAACAATGCTTGATTCTTTAATAAAATTTAATTCTCAAGTAATTTGTTCTTTGGGAATTTCGATTTGTTCATATGTTTCATTGTTCATAAAAACAACAACATTATCCTGGAAATATAAAAACTGCATATCAACTTTATTAATTTCTGCTTTAGCAAATTTTTCATTAGATCCAAAAGTTTTAGAAGTAATTGATCCTGTTCGTAAATTTTTCATTTTAATCTTTATATTTGCTGCAGCTCTTGCTGTTTTATTGTGTTGATATGACAAGCAAATATAAATTTCATTTCCATATTGAAATGTTAAACCAGGTCTTATATCATTTGAAGAAATCATCTACTTCCCTTTCTTTTCTTTATGTAAAGTTTTAGCATTACATTTTCAACAAAACTTATTTATTTCCATTTTTTCTGGATGTTCTACTTTGTTTTTTTTACCAATGTAATTTTCTTCCTTACATTTTGTACAACGAAATTGAATTTTAACTCTCACTATTTAAATATCTCCTTTCAAAGCATAATAAATTATAACAAAATTCCAAATTAAAATAAACTTAAAATATGCCTGAATATAGCAAATATTATGATAAAATTACAATTAAGGAAAATTATGAATATTAGGGAAAAAACAAAAAAAGTTTTTGTTGGTAGTGTCCAAATTGGAGGACAAAATAAAATTGTTATTCAATCAATGACTACATTTAAAACTAGTGATGTAAAAGCAACAATAGCCCAAATTAAAAGGCTAGAAAAAATTGGTTGCCAAATAGTAAGAGTGGCAATTTTAAATGAAAAAGATGCAATGGCAATCAAGGAAATTAAAAAACAAATCTCCATTCCTTTAGTTGCTGATATTCATTTTCAGTATTGATATGCTCTTTTGGCAATTGAATATGGTGCAGATAAAATAAGATTTAATCCCGGAAATATTGGGTCAAAAGAAAATCTTAAAAAAGTGGTTAATGCTGCTAAGGAAAAAAACATCCCAATTAGGATTGGCATAAATTCAGGGTCATTACCAAAAGATGTGTCTTTAACAGCTCGTTCACTAGTTGATGCGGCCCATTATAATGTGGGATTATTAGAAGAATTAGATTTTTTCAATATTATTATTTCTTTAAAAACAACCAATCCTTTACTGGCTATTGAAACTTATACTCTAGCGGCAAAAGAAATTAAATACCCTCTCCATTTAGGAATTACTGAAGCAGGAACAAAATTTATTGGCACAATTAAATCATCAGGGGCATTAGGAACAATAATTAGTAAAGGAATTGGTGATACTATTAGAATTTCTTTAACTGATGAACCTGAAGAAGAAATTAGAGTAGCCAAGGAATTATTAAACACTTTTGGTCTTTATGATAAACCAACCTTAATTTCTTGCCCTACTTGTGGCCGCATTGAATATGATCTTATTCCAGTGGCTAAAGAAATAGAAGAATTTTTAGAATCAATAAATAAAAAAGTCACAATTGCAATTATGGGCTGTATTGTTAATGGTCCTGGTGAGGCAAAACATGCTGATATTGCTATTTCAGGTGGAAAAGCAGGTGGTGTTTTGTCAATTAAAGGTAAAATAGTTGCTAAATTATCACAAGATGAACTAATTCCTCGCTTAAAAGAAGAAATTTTGAAGTGATAAATTTTATTGATATGTTAAAACAAGATATGAAAGTGGAATTAAAACCATTAAATGATACAAAAAGGTTGTATAAATAAATTTTGTAAAAAGTGTTGATAAATTAAATAGCTTTCAAACAAAAATTAAAGCTATTAGCAAAATTCCCACATTAACAGAAATAAGTATTGTTCAAAATTCCCAATTGGTTGGTGTTTTTATATTTTCAAAGTTAATAAATCATCAAAATCCATATATATATCACACAATCAAACTCCTTGTTATAAATATAAATTTAAACCTGTCATTAATAGGTTTAGTATAAACTATTTTCTTTTAAAAGAGTAATAAAAAATTAAAATAATTTTAAAAAAATTTTTTTTAAGGTAGGAAAATATGATAAAATGATAATAGTTATTATTAGGAGGATTTTTATGGACGACGAAGAGTAGCTGTAAACTAATAACGATATATTTAATATAAAAATAAGGAACTAATATTGGTTTCTTATTTTTTTGTTATTTTAATTTCTACTTTAAATTCCCTGTTCTCTTTAGGTAAAAGCTTAGCAAAACTTTTCCCAAATTCATTATTGTCATCCTGAAAGCTAGGAAGTGAAGATAAAGGACTAATTCCTAGGGTGTGAGTTTCTTTAATCCATTTAATTTTTAAAAAATTTAAATTCTTAAAGTTTATTTTCATTTCTGTATTTGGTGAAATGAACTCAAATTCATCTCCTTTGGTAATAAATTTGTTTTTCTTATCAAAATTATCAATAAAATTGTTCTCAATATTTTTTGGTGTACTAATTAATAAGTCATTAGTGCCAAAAATATATTTTTCATTTGATTTTCTTTTAAATTCATATTCTTTAATTTGGCTAAATACTTTTAGTGAGCAGTTTCAACCTAATTTATAATAAAAGTCTTTTTCAGAACAATTTTTAATTTTAATAGTGACAACTAATTTATCTTTAAAGATTTGATAAATGACTTGCAACAAAATAGGCAAAGATTCATTAACTTCTTGATAATTTCATTCAAAACCTATTTTATCTTTTTGATAAATAAAAGTTTTAAATTTTTTAGTTGCCAAAAAAAAACTTTTTTGAGTTTCGACTTTGTTATCTTTGTGAAGCATAAATTTATGTTTATTAGTGCCAATAAAAGGAAACATTAAAAAACTAAATTTATCTTCTTCTTCATTGTTGAAATTTTGAATAATATTAACATTATTATTATTTCATAAAATAATTTTTGCCCCAATTTCGTCAAAATTTAGCAAATTGTTTTCACATCTTATTGTTTTCATTTTTACTATTTTAACAAAAAATAATTAAAAAAGCATTTTTATTTAAGAAAGGGGTTATTTAATTTTTCATTTTCAATTGTGCTATCTTGTCCATGCCCTGGCAAAACAATTGTTTGATTAGGTAATGATAACAATTTTTCTTTTATAGAAGAAAGTAATTCTTCTTCATTGCTTCTTGGAAATCTTGTTGCTCCAATTGTTTTGTAAAATAAAGTGTCACCAGTAAAAACAACATTTTTTTCTTTGTTATAAAAGCAAGTTGAACCAGGTGTGTGACCAGGAGTATGAATTACTATGATGTTAAAATCTTTAATTTCATTTATTTTTGCTAAGTCAACATAATCAAATTTAGTGACAACATCTTCTTTGTTAAATTCATTGTTAACTCCACCATATGGATCACTTAACAAGAAATCATCATGCATATTCAAATAAACAGGGACATGATATTTTTTGGCAAAATATTCAACACTAAAAATATGATCAAAATGACCATGAGTGATGGCAATAGCTTTTAAGTTTTTATCTTTTAGCTTTTTTTCAATTTTTTCTTTTTCAAAACTTGGATCAATTAACAAACAATCATTACCCTTAATCAAAAGATAAGTATTGTTTTCCATATAGCCATTAATAATTTTTTCAATTTCCATTTTATTCACCTTTTTTAATTAAAGCAATTTCTTCTTTATAGGGAGGCTTTCCTTCTATTCAAGGAGTTTCTAAAATTTTGGGAACATTATTAAATTTAGGATGTCAGATAATTTTTAAAAGCGTTTTTTTTCCAATATGACCTTTACCTATATTCTCGTGCCTATCTTTACGACTCCCACAATGATTTTTAGAATCATTGATATGCATTACCACATTTTTTTCAAGTCCTATAATCTCATCAAATTCTTTTATAATGCTTTCCAAATCATTAATCAGGTCATAACCGGCATCAAAAACATGACAAGTGTCAAAGCAAACACCAATATATTTTTTTTCCTTAACCCCATCAATCATATATTTTAGTTCTTGAAAAGTCATTCCCACTTCTGTTCCCTTTCCTGCCATAGTTTCAAGAGCAATAATAACACCTATTTTGGGGTCAATAATTTGATTTAAACCCTCAATAATTCAATCCATTGCTTGCTTTCTTGTTTCTTTAAGATGGTTTCCCGGATGTAAAACCATAATTTTGCCCCCAATTTGGGCAACTCTTAAGTATTCTTTTTTTAAAAATTCAATAGCAAACTGACGCTTTGTTTTATCAGCATTGGCTAAGTTAATGATATAAGGAGCATGAACAATAATGTTAGCTTTTTTCATATTGTTTTTTTCTAATAGCAAAATTCCCTCATCTATTTTCATTTCTGATACTGGCTTTCTTTTTGTATTTTGGGGAGCACCTGTATAAATCATCAAAGCATTAGCCTGATACTCAAGTGCTTGTTCAACCGCTCCTTTAAAATATTTTGGAGCACTCATCCCCACATGAGAACCAATAATTAAATTATAATTGTCCATTTTAAAACACATTCCTTTTAATAATTTAATTTATTATATCATTAAAAAAAATTAAGATTTTATTTATAGTATAATCAAAAATAGTATGGAAATATCACAAAACTTAGTTATTGAAAATTTTAAAAATAAAAAGAAAACAATTTTTTTATTTATTCAAGGTGGTCCTTCCCCGATTAAAGCCCTTGACCCTAACTTGGATATTAAAACCATTCCCCATTGATTAATTGATTTTGTTAAGGATGTTAAAACCTTTTTTAATATTAATTTTAAAGAATATAATTATGTTCAATTTTGCCAAACTATTAATTTTAATGAAAAATTAATTTCAAGCAAAAATTTATCTTTAATTGATGCTGATAAGGAAAATGAAATTAACATTGATAATTTACACAAAGTTATTAAACATTATTATAAAAAAGGTTTTAAAATAATTCTTTTTGGTCATTCTCTTGGTGGGATGTTAGCATTAAAATATTTTCATAAGTATAAAGATAAATTGCTTTTTAAATCAATCATTGCTAATTGTCGTTTAAATACACCCCAATTTATTGTTGATAATCTTTTAAAGCATCAAAAAATAACATATTTAAATCAGTTAGGAACAATTAAAAAAACTGAAAAATTACAAAAAATGGGATACTCTAATTTGTTTTCTTCACTAACATTGCCAAGATATCAAAAGCTTTTAAAAAATATGGACTTGCAAAATGTTTTATTTGTGACTTGTGAAGGCGATGCTAGATTTGGAGTTTTAGATCAAGAGGAACAAAATTTTATTAAAAACAAAAATGGTCAAATTATTTATAATACTTGAAACCAAATCCTTGCATTTCAAAAAAAATTTCATCCTCAACTAGTTTCTGAATTTTTAGCTCATAGCAGTGTTTTTTACTCATTTAATATAAAAGTTTTAAAGGATATGGTAGAATTATAAGGTCATTAGGGGGGATTTGTTGTTAGCAGTCTTTAGATACTCATTTAAAAGAATGATATATTCAAAATCAACACTAATTTTAACCATTTTAGCAATTGGTCTTTTTTCTCTTACAATTTTTGTTGCTCCTTTTTTCATTAAGGATATTTTTGATGTCAAAGGTGAAATGAAGGGATTAATAATTACTATTTTTAATAATTACTTTGAAACAATTTGTTGACTCTTATTGCCAGTATTTTGTGTTACAAAGATTAACAATATAATTGCTGAAGAAAGAGAAAATGAAACACTTTTATTGATTATTGCCAAACCAATTTCAAGAGTAAGATTTATTTTAGAAAAATTTTTAGCATATTTTGTTGTGATTTTCTTATGATTATTTGCAATGACAAGTACTTTGATTATTATGATTTATTTGACATTATCAAATATTGAATCAATCCCCCTTATTGTTTTTGCATTCCCTAAAATGTTAACCATTAGTTTTGTTTTAACATTTGTTTTTACATCATTTTATTTTGTTGTTTCTTTATACAAAAAACCGGCATTTAATATAAGCTTTGCTCTTTTAACATCACTTTCTTTTTCTTTTTTTCATGCCCTTGCTTTAATATCGATATTAAAAAATTCACCCTATCAAGATTATGGGGGAAAAGTTGTTCCTAGAAATGAAGTAAGCAACTTAGTTCGAGGAGCTAATGAATATAGAGCATTTTATCGTTTTTTAAATGTTGAAGGGCAATGAAGATATATTTATTATAATCATTTATCTAGTGTTTATAAAAAATATAACATTGATAATCCTAGTGTTGAATATCAAGGACAAAGATTTTTTCTTTTTAATAATGAAGTTCTTCTTAAAGAAACAAGAATTTTACAAAAAGATAAGTTAAATCGTCGGACTTTTAAAAATGAATTCATTGTTGTTGGCTATAAGGAATGATTTAAACAAAGAGATTTGTATATTTTTTATTCACTAATGTTTGTTATGTCATTAACCTCAGGAGCTTATATTTTCTTGAAAAAAGATATTTTTTAACTTTAAATAAAATATGCAATTTAATTTAAATTTTGTTATAACATTAAAGAAATAAGATATTTTTTTATTAACAAAAAAGGAACAAAAATAAAATGCTAGCAGTTTTTAGATACTCATTTAAACGGATGATATATTCTAAATCAACACTAATCATCACCTTAATATGTTTAGGTTTTTATACTTTATTTGTCTTTTTCACTCCCTTTGAACAAGAATATACTTTTGATGTTAATAGCCAAATTGGAGTATTGTCAATATCATTTATTAATAACTATTTTAAAACTCTTTCTTGATTTGTTTTGCCCATTTTTTGTGCGACAAAAATTAACAACGTTATTGCTGAAGAAAGAGAAAATGAAACGCTTTTATTAGTCATTGCCAAACCTGTTTCTAAAATTAGATTTGTTTTAGAAAAATTATTGGCCTATTTTGTTTTGGTGCTTTTATGATCAGGGGCGATGACTAGCACTTTAGTTATTATGTTTTATATGACAAGACCCCATATTGAATCAATATCTTTTGTTAATGAAATAGTTTTACCTATTTTTTCATTTAATTTTCTTTTAACCTTAATCTTTACAGGGGTGTATTTTGTTATTTCCCTTTACAGAAAACCTTCTTTTAATATTGCCTCAGCTTTTCTTCTTTCCTTTGTTTTTTCTTTTTTTGATGGTTTTTCAAAAAATTCAATATTAAAAAATCAACCTTATCAAAATTATGGAGGAAAAATTGTTCCTCGAAATGAAGTTGAAGGACTAAAAAAAGGAGCAAATGAATATAAAACCCTTTATAAATATTTTAATGCTGAAGCCCAATGATTATATTTATATTATCAAAACTTGCTTGGTTCCTATTCAAAGTATGGAATCACCAATCCAAGTGTTAAGTTTAGGAATTCAGAGTTTTTTATTTTGAATAAGGAACCCATATTAAAAGAATTAAAAGTTTTGCAAAAAGATAAATTAAATAAACAAGTTTTTAAAAATGAATTTGTTGTAGTTGGTTATGAAGAATGATTCAACCAAAGAAATTTATTCATTTTTTATTCTTCTCTATTTGCTTTATCCATTTTTTTTGGCTTATATGCATTTTGAAAAAAAGATATTTTTTAACTTCCCTATTTATCAAGTTTTTCCATTTTTAATTTTCTTTGTTGTGATAATTGTTTTTTAAATTTCTTTTGTTTTTGCTTTTGAGCTTGTTTTACTTCATTTTTTAGAATTGCTTTTAAATCTTTTCTTAACTTCTTTTTATAATTTGGCTTAATTCCCTTTTTCTTGGATAAAGCTTTTTTTAATTTTATTTTACCCAAAACTTTAATATCAAATTCTTTTCTTTTTGCCTTTGCTACTTTTTTTTGTAATACAAGTTCATTATTAGTTCAATTTAAAAAATTAAAACTAATTTTTAATTTTTTACTAAGTTTATTAACATCATTAAGTTGGTCATTATTATAAAACAAATATGAATCTCCACTAGTGCCATTTCTCCCAGTGCGCCCACTACGATGAACATAATATTTTTCATCATAAGGAATTTCTAATGAAAAAACATGACTAATTCCTTCAATATCAATCCCTCTTGCCATAACATCTGTGGCAATGATAATATGATATTTTAAATCCTTAATGTTTTTAATAATCTTTTTTCTTTCCCGAGAATCAAGATCAGAATGCAAAGCAACAGTTTTGTAATCTAAACTATCTAAATTTTTAAATACTTCTTTAATTTCTTCTTTTTTATTAACAAAAACAAGTGCCAAAAAGAAATTTATATTTCCTAAAATTTCCTTTAGCATTAAAACTTTATTTTGGTGCTTAGAATTAATTAAATAATGATTAATTGTTCCTTTTAAATAATTGTTTTTGTCTTCTTCAGAAATTTTCATAATTTTAATTTCAGTATCAAATTTTTTAATGTAATCACTAATATTTTTGGGAATAGTAGCTGAAAAAAATCAATAATTAGCAAAATCTTCCACTTTATTTAGGATTAAATCAAGTTCTTTTGTAAAGCCTAATTCAAAAATCATATCCACTTCATCAATGATTAATCTTGAAACATTTTTTAATGAAAATTCTTTAGAATCAATCAAAAGATCACATATTTTTCCTGGTGTACCAATAACAATATCAGGGATGTTATTGTTCATTTTAGCTTTTGCCTTTAAACCATCAACTCCTTGAACCAAAAATTGAATTTCTAAATCACTTTTAACAAGTTCTTTAATCTTTAAAGCATTTTCAAAAATTTGTTGAGCTAATTCAAAAGTTGGTGATAATATTATTGTTTGAATTTTTCCCTTGTTTTTTAATTTTTCAAATAATGGCACCAAAAATGAATGAGTCTTTCCTGTTCCTGTTTTTGCTTGACACACAACATTTTTATTTTTCAAAAGTAAAGGAATAGTTTTTTCCTGCACTAGAGTCATTTCCTTAAAATTTAATTTGTCTAATGCATTAATCATACTTTCACTTAAATTTAATTTACTAAATTTGCTCATATTTTTAACCTCCAAATCTTATTTAATAATTATATCAATATAATTTTAAGAAAAAAAATTATCTTTTTGGTAATTTTTGTGCTCCTAATTGGCGAATTGATCAAGATGAATTTTCAATTGCTTTTTTAATTGCATCATTAATTGTATAATCTTTTATTAAATAATATGATAATGTAGCACTGAAGGTATCGCCTGCTCCAATTGTGGAAACAACCTTATATTTTTTAGCTTTGTAATGTTTTTTTTGATTATCTTTTTGGTGCCATATTGCCCCATGTTTGCCTTTGGTTTGAATAATGATGCTTTTTGTATTATCAACCATTCATTGAATATCTTTTTCCTTCATTTCATCTTCATTAGGGGTTATGTAATCAAATTTAGCAAAAAATTCTTTGTTAAATTTAATTTTTGGATCAGGGTTTAACATAATTTTGGTATTAAATTTTTTACATAAATCAGCCAAATAAGAAACTATGTTAATAGGAATTTCTAATTGCACCAAAACCATATCAGCACTTTTTATTAAATCAACATTATCATCAATAATTTTTTTGTTAAATTCAACGTTACTTCCTGATGAAACCCAAAAAGAATATTTATCATCATCCAAAATAGAAACTATTGGTGTGGGGTTTTTTTGACTTTTTTTAATTCTTGAAACATTGATTTTTTGACTTTTTAAAATATCTAAAAGCCAATCCCCCATTTCATCATCACCAACAATACCTACCATATGAGTTTTAGCGCCCAATCAAGCTAAAACGGCAGCTTGATTTGCTCCTTTTCCTCCTGGTAAAATAAAAGTATTAATTTCTTTTGAGTTAGGACAAAAAATAATATTCTTATTTTTTTTATACTTTTTTAAATAAAATATATCAACATTTATTGAACCAAAGACAACAACTTTTTTTTGTTTCATAAAATTTTATATATCCACCTTATGTTTACAAATCTTATCAGTAAGATTTTTTCCTAAAAATATTTTTTTTGACTCAATTTTTGGCAACCCTGTAATAAGTTTACTATATTGGTTAGCAAATAATTCTTCACTTCCTGTTAAAATGAAATTCATTTTATTGCTTGTCTTTAATCAATCAATCAGCTTCAAACAAACACTTAGTTCAGGGAGTGATAATCGGTCAAAATCATCAAGCAAAATAATAATTTTTTTTCTCTTTCTTTTTCTTATAAAGCGAAAATTAGTAAAAAAACCTTCATTAAATATAAAAAAGATGAAACCTAATATTGAAGCAGCCAAAATTATGCCAAATTGATACAAAGAAGGAGCTTTTTGAAAATTACTAATTGCTCATTCAAGAGAAATAAAAGCAACAGCAACTGAGAGAATAAAACGAGAAACTTTTAAAAAGTTAAAAAATCAATAATATCCAGGAAAAATAATTTGTAAAAGATTTTTTTTAGTGTCCTTAAAATTTAATTCAACTAGACCTGGAGCACTAATTATTTGTGATACTCGATGATGATGTTTTTTAAGAACTTTCCTTTGTTCTTTTAAAAATGTTGTTTTTCCAGAACCAAAAAAACCATTAACAAATATTACTCATGATTCTCTTTGCTCAGTTTCTACTTTTTCTATTTGATTAATAATATCTATTTTATTATCCATTGTTTTCACCTTTGAATTTGATAAAATTTTCTTCCTTATATTCTACTATTTCTATTCCTATTATACTATTAAATTCTTGTTTCATTTTTTTTTGAAACAATCATTCCATAAAATGACCAACAATTAAGGTTGGTGTTTTTGATTCCTTTGCATATAATTTTGTATGATAACTCATTTCGCCACAAATCAAAAGATCACCTTTTGCCTCTTTGGTTAAATCAATTATTTCTTTATCATGAGCTCCATTTGCTAAAATGACTTTTTTAATTTTTTGAGGAAGCGAGTTTATTACAATAACTTGCTTTGTTAAAAATAATTTACAACATTTATTAATTATTTCTTGAGCCAAAAAACCTTTTTGATGTTTCCCTGCTTTTGCAAAAGATGAGGTTAGATTTTCAATCTTTTCAAAACCTAAAAGTTTAAGCATATAAGAAGCTAGTGAAGTGGAACTATTATCAATTGCTGTATGAATTGAATAAACACCAATTCTAAATTTTTTTAATTTTTGATATAAGTGAGATTTTATTTGATCAGTTTCTAAAATCTCTTTTCTTTTGCCAAAGAAAAATGAATGATAAGAAATTATTAGCTGACATTTATTTTTAATAGCAAAATCTATTGCATCATTTGTGACATCCAAAACAAACATCATTTTTGTAACTTTTTGTTTTCAATGACCTACCTGATGACCAACAAAATCTCATTTTTCAGCATTTTTTAAAGGATATTTTTTAGTTATTTTTTTTCAAATATTTCCAATATTCATATTTTTATTATAAACATTTTATAAATTTATTATATAATTATTTTAGTTATATTCTTTAAAAAGTGGGAGTTAAAATGAAATATAAAATTTTATTATTAGGGGGAATTTTTTCAATCTACCCTTTTTTAAAAAAGGAAAGTCCTTTAATTAAAATTAATCTTAAAAAAAATGAGGATAATAAAAAATTAGAAATTGAGAAGTTTTTTAAAAACTTAAATGCTTTAGAAACAACAGGAGAAAACTCTAGACAATCTAGAACTGTTACATTAAGTGATGCTGAAAAGGAAAAAAATTATGAATATATTAAAACAAAAATTATTCCTGCTTTTTTTCAAGAAACATTTATTGATGAATATGTTAAAGATTACAAAGCAAAAGTTTTAAATTTTATAGGCAAGGCAGGAACTCAAATTGTTGATTATTGGAAAGTAGATGGAAAAGAAAGTTATTATGTTGGAAAAGGTGATAGTTTTAAAATTGGTGCTAATCACAAAAACACAATGATTTGAAAAAAAAATGTTAAGGAAATTCCTGATAATTTGTGGAAAGAAGCTTTTAAATTAAACTTAGTAAAAACTAAGGATCTATTAGAATATTTTTATGACTATATTGAACCGGGCAAAATATTAGCTCACAAAATTAACTTATATCTTATTAATGGTCGTGAAGAAGTTACTATTGAAAAAAAACCAATCATTAAAGAAAATGAATCATTACTGGACTATGACCAAAACATTAAAACTTATAAGGATTTAGTTTTAGAGTCAGAAGATATTGATAACCCTTTCACATTTTCTATTCAAAATTCTTTATTTGATAGTGATATTTTTAAAATTTCTGAAGAAGAATTAAAAAGAAGACAAAAACCTTTAGATGATTTTTTCATTGCCAATAAGCAAAAATATTTTGATGATTATAAAAAAGCTTTAAAATTGATTATTAATAAAAACTCTTCTTCAAGTTATAATTTTAAGTTATTATTCAATCCTCATAACAACAATCCTTTTTTAACTGCTTATAATCCAAGGCCTAGCTTAGCAAAAGAGGAAATGCTTCAAATGAAAAAACAAGGAGAAGGATTAGCGCCTTATTTATTTAGGGACATTAACGAAGACAAATTAAAAGAAGCTTTTGAAAAAAATGCTTTAACCCAAAAGGAAATTAACCAACATCTAGCTCAGTGGCTAGAAAAGGTTAAAAAAGTTTATATTGATGCAAAAACTAATGAAAAAAAGTTTGAAAAAACAATAGAAGATGATTTGCAAAAACTTAGCCATTTCAAGGATTATTTTCAAGAAATTATTGACAACCCTGGTAAGGTTTTAAAAGATTCACAAACAACCTTTAATCCCACCACATATCATGACTTAATGAAAAATGCTTTTTTTAATATGTGAAATGATAAAGATAGTTTGATTAGAAAAGCAATTAATAAAGAAAATTTATTTAATTACAAAAAATTTGAAAAAGCATTTGCTATTTATTTAAGAAACAATATTTTAAAAACTGATTTAGGAAAAGCCTTTTTTAATAATTATAAAAACAATATTTTAAACTTAATTAAAACTAAGAAAAAAGTTTATTATGTTGATGAAAAAAAATATAAAAATTTGATTCATAAGTTTAAAAATGATCAAATTGAAAAAAACTCTCCAACTCATAATTTTTATGAAGAAATAAGAAACAACATTTCTTTAAAAGCAGAAAACATTTTAGCTTTAAAAAAAGGTTATAGAAAAGAAAATATTCCTGACGATATCTTTGAGGAAATGTTTTTTCAAAATGTTTCTAGTATTGATGGACTTTTAAAATCACCACTTGGAGAATACATAGATTTATCAATAATTACAGTAAAAAATGATTGAAACTTAAATTGATATAGAAACAATAACGGAAAAGAACTTACTCTAACCCTTTTTGGTAGTGAAAATTTGCAAAAGAAAATCATACTAGATAAAAAATTTCATAGACTATACAACAATTTTATAAATCTAAAAGACCCCCTTGGAGTCAAAAGCATTAGTGATCTATTTGATTGACACTTGACTAATTACTGAATTTCTTTTGATGACCCAATTAAAAAGTGAGAGGAAGAAATTTTGGATGAACATTTTATCTTTTTACAAACTCAACACGAAAACATAAAAGCATTTTTAAATGATTGATTAACAACTTGAAAAGCTTCAAATAGCTAAATTGTTTTTTCAAAATTTATTATTTTTAAATATTTTTTAATTAATAATATTTTTTTTTCAATTGCTAATTTTTTATTATTGTCTTTTTTTTCAACAAGAGTTAAAACTTTTTGTAAGTGTGAAACTTTTTGCAAAAAATAATCTTTGACCACTAAGGAAACTTCTTTTTGTTTAAAAAACAAGCCCATTAAGACTTCTTCCTTATTAAGTATTTTTTCTCCTTTTCTTGATATGACAACCAAATAATAATAATTATCTTTTTCTTTAATGATATCTTCTTTTGTGATTGATAAATCATTTTTGTAAACAAACTCTCTAATTTTTTCTTCAGCATTATTGGATTGAAGAATCAAGGTTTTGTTGGCAAAATTATGGTCACTTTTTTCAAGAATTTCTAAAATGGTTTTTCCACCCATTCCAGCAATAACCAAAACATCATAATCATCATCAATTTCTTTTAAACCATCACTTAAAATCATTGAAACGTTTTTAAGATTATATTTCAAACAAGTTTTTTGACAGCTTTCAAGAGGTTTTTTTCTAATATCACTAGCAACAATTTGGGTATTGATGCCTTTTTTTCTAATTGCCAAAGTTAAATAGCAGTGGTCACAACCCACATCAACTATCTTTTTACAATTTTTAGGAATTAATTCAACAATTTTTTTTATTCTATAATTAATCATTTTTTAATATTTATAAAATTATTTATTCCATCTCCCCAACACTTGCAAAAACATTAATTTTTTTCTTTGTTGCTGGAGCTTTTAATCTTCTTATTGCCTTAGCCTCAATTTGTCTAATTCGTTCCCTTGTTACTTGCAGTTTTTCTCCAACTTCTTCAAGGGTGTGAGTTCGAGGGACTTTAATATCTTCTTTATTCATTCCATTTTCAAAAGCAAATTTTTCTAATTCTTGAGGAATTTTAATTCCATATCTTAAACACAAAACAATTGCTTCCCTTTTGTCTAAATTAATTAATAACTTTTCAATTTCTTTTTTCAAAGAAGTTTGTTCAGCAATCTCAATAGGAGTTTTTAATGTTTTATCTTCAATAAAGTCTCCAGAAATTGAATCTTTTTCTTGTCCCACAGGTTTTTCAAGTGACATAATTGGTAAATCAATTTTTTTAATATGGTTTAATTTGACAATTTCAGAATTAATCTTTTTTTCTTTAGCGGATTGAGTTTTTAATTCATCTAAATCTTTTTCAAACATTTTTTCAACAATTTCTCTTGATGTTGGCTCACGACCTAATGTTTGCAACAATAAGCGTTGAGTTTTATTCATTTTATTAATTTTTTCCACCATATGGACAGGAATTCGGATTGTTTTAGCTTGATCAGCAATAGCTCTAGTTATGGCTTGTCTAATTCATCAAGTTGCATAGGTTGCAAATTTAAATTGTTTTTTCCAATCGTATTTATCAATTGCCTTAATTAAACCAATGTTTCCCTCTTGGATTAAATCTAAAAAGTCTAAACCTTTGTTAGTAAATTTTTTAGCATTAGAAACAACTAAACGTAAATTTCTACTGGCAAAAATATGTTTTGCCTTTAAGTATTGTTCATTTCCTCTTGCATGCATTTCAAGAGCATTTTTATATTTTTTTGTACCTTTTCTTGCAGTTTTAAAAATTTTTTCAGCATCAGCCATTTTCTTTTTTCCTTCTTCAAGAATTTTTCCTCATTTTTGCTCATTTTTAATACTCTTAAGCATTTTAGGTTTAGCTATTTCTTTTAAATACCTTTTAACAGGATCATCAATTTTAACTTTTTCAGAAAGATCTTTATTATTGTCATAATAGGTTTCATCAGTATTTGCTTTGTTGTAATTACTTAATGTTGTTTCTTCTTCTTCAGGAGCATTTAAATATTGCTTTTCGATTTTGATGTTAGTTTTTTTTAAGTCATCAATAAACTTTTTTTCTTCTTTTTCTAAAAGATCAAGTTTTTTTGTTGCTGCCAAAATATCATCAAGATATAAAATATCTCCTTCTTTTTCAGCATATTTAATTAAGTTTTCTTTAACTTCTTTTTTAGAAGCAATATCTTTTTTATCATTTTCTCAAAGTTCATGCCCATCAATAGTCCTTTTAGTTTTATCCTTTTTAACACTTATGGTTAAACCTTGTTTTTTTTGAACACTTTTTTGTTTTTCAATATTTTGTAAAATCCCATTTATTAAATCAGGTTTATTAACATTAAGTTTTTTAACCCCATAATTTCTGGCAAGGTTTTGCAATTCTTCTTTGTTTTTTTTGTTAAGATCTTCAAAAGTTAAAGTAATAGGAGCTGTATTAGCAACAATTGCGATATTCGCAGCTTTATCATTATTCATATATATTATTTTTCCTTGGTATTTGTGTTTCTTGGTGTATAAGTATTTATTTAAATTAAATAAAAATTGTCAATTTTAATATTATGGAGTGGCAATTATATAAGGTGCTTTTTTTATCTTAAATGAACAAAAACTAAAAAACTCCTCTTTTTAAAATCCCAAATATTATACAATATTTTTCAATATTTGTCTTTATTTTTTTAAATTTCCCCATTGTTTTAAGATAAGGTTTTTAAAACATCAACAACAACATTTCTTAATTTTTCAATAGCTTGCGTAGCGTTTTTTTCATAGCTTTTAGCATTATTTTCTTGAAAAATTAAATCACAAATAACTCTAATTCCTAAAAATGGAATCAAATACCTGTGTGCAACCTGCCCCACACTTGATGTTTCCATATCAACACTTAAAGCATGAGGAAATTTTTTTTCAATTTTTTCAATATCTTTGTTGGTTATAAAATGATCAGCAGAAATAATTTCTCCAAATTTAATATCATTACTTGATTCAAAGTTTTTCAAATCATAAGCTAAATATTTTTCTGGTTCATTGGGGACTTGACCGGGCTTATGACCAAAAATTTCTAAATCAAAATCAAAATGACTTGTTTTTTGACTTATAACAACATCAAATAAATTAATTTTTTTATTAATTGCCCCACCAACTCCGGCAATTATTAAAAAATCTACTTTATTTTTAACAATTAATTCTGTTGCCATAATTGCCGCATTCACCTTGCCAATACCACTAAATCCTATAAAAACTTGCTTTTTTAACAAATTCCCTTGATACAAATTCTTTTTAACTCGATGACCTTTATTGATTATCTTTAAGACTTCGTCAAATTCATTTTTCATTGCACTAATAATTCCAATTTTAAGCATATTTTAATCCTTTTTTAAATTAATTTTCTTCTTTAAATCAATAATTTCTTTAGTGAATTTAGCTTTTTTAATTTCATTTGGCTCATTTTCCCTTTTTTCAATTAATGTTTGAATTTTGTGATTGAATTGATCGTTTTTAATTTTTTTAATATAGCTAATAAACTCTTCAGTATCAAAAGGAACATCCTTCATATCAGAAATAACATTATACTCTTTTTCTAGCTCATGATTTTCGGCAATAGTGTTAATAAAATCATTATGCTGAAAGTGCTTGTTTTTATTGTGATAATTAATAATAAAATTAGCTAAAACATTACGGTTCTTATCAGGTAAAAATCCCAAATTTTTTAAATAAACAGTTACTGCATCCTTAGAAAACATTAATCTTTTTAAAATTTCATATTCTGCCCTTTGAACAGGAGTGAACTTATTTGCTAAATATCTTTCATTTTCTTTTTCAATTTTTAAAGGTATGGTAATTTTTTCTTTTTTATTAATTGTCTTTTTTTGCAAATTAACATTTAATTCCTTTTTAATTGCACCAATAAAAACATTCTTGCGATTATCATTGCGCTCACAATTTAAAATTTTTTGGGCATAATTAGAAAAATTCATAACTTCATCAATTTTGCTCACATTAATTTTTGGTAATATTTCATCAAGTAAAAATTGTAAAATATCTTTAGCATTTATTAAAAGATTTTTTAATTTTTCTTCTCCTGATTTTTCCAAAATTTCAGCAACATCAAGATTCTTCTCACCTTTAACCAAAAAGGCATTCAAATTATATTCCCTTAGTTGTAAAGCAATTTTTAAAGCAGCATTTCTTCCAGCTTTATCACCATCAAAAAAGATAACAATGTTTTTTGTTCTTTTTTTAAGTAAATTAATTTGATACTCACTTAAATTTGTTCCCATTGTTGCTACTACATTATTAATTTTTAAGTTATTTAAAGCTATAACATCCATAAAACCTTCAACAAGGATAATTTTTTTTGAACTTGCTAAATCATTAATACAGTTGTAATAGTTGTATAGTATTTGACTCTTTTTAAAGATGTTGTTTTCTCTTGAGTTTTGATATTTTGCTCTTTGGTCATCTTTTAAGAATTTACGTCCAGAAAACCCGACAATTTTATTATTTTCATTGGTGATGGGAAAAATTATTCGATTAGTAAAAAAAGGTGATAATTGATTATTTTTTTCATTAACTAGTCCTGATTCTATTAATTCTATTTTTGAATAATTATTTTGACTTAAAAACTTAATAAGATCAACACTATCTAAAACTAGTCCAATGTTAAACTTTTTTATAACATCATGAGTTATTTTTCTAGAATTAAGATATTCAATTGCAAGAAGACCCTTTTTGCTTTCAAGTAATAAACTCAAAAAATCTATTGTTTTGCTATTTATTTCAAAAAATTTATTTTCTTTTTCACTATAAAAAGTTTGAGTTTTAATGCTTTTTTTTAAAATTGGTGAATCAAAATTAACAATTTCACAAACTTTTTTAGCTGCCTCCAAGAAGGAAGAATTAGTAATATCTCTAACAAAAGTGATAGCATTACCACCAACTCCACAAGAAAAACATTTAAAAATTTGTTTTTCTACAGAAATTGATAAAGATGGTTCATTATCACTATGGAAAGGACAAACTGCCCAAAAGTTTCTTCCCTTTTTGATGACATCAATATATTCTGATATGACATCAACAATATTGCAATTATTGATAATGTTAGTAAATTCATTATTAACCATTGCCACTTAACAACTCTTTCATTTTCGTTATCAAATCACTATAATTAATTTCAATTTGCTCTTTGCTATTTCTGTTTCTAATTGTTAAAATATTTTTTTCTAGACACTTATCATCAATAGTAATAACATATGGAACACCCCAATTATCAAACTTTTTGTAGCGCTTTCCAATATTTCCATCTTTAATAAAAATGCATGAAAATAATTCCTTTAATTCATCAAAAATTTTCATCGCTTTTTCATTATGTATTTTTTTAATTAAAGGTGTAATTCCGATTTGATAAGGAGCAATAATGCTTGGGAATTTTAAGTATGTGCGATCCTCTTCTTCAACAAAGCAACTATCAATAATCGCAAGCATTAAACGTTCTAACCCAAATGAAGGCTCAACAACAAAAGGAACAATTTTTTCATTAGTTTGACTATCAAAAAAGACTTGCTTAGAATGAGCAAATTTATTGTGGTTTTTTAAATCGAAGTTTCCTCGATCTGCTAATCCACAAAGTTCTTTTTTTCCAAAAGGAAAGCCAAATTCAAAATCAATAGTTTTTGATGAGTAATGAGAAAGTTGTTCTTTTGAGTGCTCTTTTTTAAATAGCTTTTCAGGATCAATGCCCACACTTTTTAAAAATGCTTCCATTTTTTTTAAATAAATATTAAAAAAATCATTACTATCTTTAGGGTTATAAAAAAATTCAATTTCCATTTGTTCAAACTCTCTTGATCTAAAAATGAAGTTTTTAGCAGTTATTTCATTTCGAAATGATTTTCCAATTTGTCCAACACCAAATGGTAGTTTTAAATTATTTGCTTTAACCACATTATTAAAATTAAGAAAAATACCTTGAGCTGTTTCAGGGCGCAAAAAAGCCACTTTTTCTTCATTAGTTATTGAGGTATTAAGAGAATACATTAAATTAAAATTACGAACTTTTGTAAAATCAGACTTTTGACATTTCAAACATTGTAATTTATTTTCACTAACAAAATTATTTAATTTTTCAACATCTCAACCTTCTACATCAATTCCTGGAAAGAAATGAGTAATAAGGTGGTCAATGCGAAAACGATTTTTACAATTTTTACAATCCATCATTGGATCACTAAAATTATCAAGATGTCCAGAAACTATTCATACATCTGGTTTTAAAATAATTGCACTATCTAAACCAACAACATTAGTTTCATTTTCAATAAAAAATTTTCACCAATAGTTTTTAATTTTATTTTTTAAAGCAACCCCAACTGGACCAAAATCTCAAAAGTTAGCCATTCCTCCATAAATTTCTGAACTTTTAAATACATATCCATTTTCTTTTAAAAAAATAATTAACTTCTCAAATTTTTCCATAATTGCCTTAAATCTTTAATTAATTTTATTATTTTTCTAATTTAAAGTCAATTTCTCTTTTAACTTTTAATTAATTTTAATGATTTAAGAATTTTTTTTGAAACCAAAACAAACGAATCAATTCATTCAATATAAAAATTGGCAATAATAATTTTGTTATGATCGGCAATATTTAATTTTTCTTTTAAATCCCAATTAGTAACCTTAATAAAATCTAAAACTAAATCCTTAGAATAAGCCTTGTTATCACACAAATAGCAAACCAAGCCATGATGAGTGTGGTTAATATAAGCAATATATTTTTTATTACCACATTTACCACAAGCATCATTAATGGTTTTGATCCCCATTTCTTCTAATGCAAATTGACAAAACTTAATCAAAGATAAAAGATTATCTTTTTGAATTAAGTTTAATATTTCTAATAAAAACAAATATCACTTAGTTGTATTTATTTCTCAATTTTCTTGCAAAATATTTTTGCTAACTTCTAAAACATATGTCATCACTGAAAATTTATTAACATCAGTTTTATTAGCCAAAAAAGAATCAATACAAAGTGCTTTTTTTAATTTTGAAACATTATCTAACCTAGCATGAAAAAATGCAAATTCACTATGATTACCAACTTCTATATTTATAGCATTTTTTGATTTTGCCTTTAATGTTCCTAATGCAATAAGGGTTTTAAGACCACTTTTTGCAAATAAAACACTTATTAGTTGATCAAATTCTTTGTATTCTTGTTTTGATAAAACAATTCCCTTGTCAATCTTTTCCATTCTTATTCATATCCATAATTTTTTAAAAATTCTTGACTTGTTGATCAATTTTTTTGATGTTTAATAAATAGTTCTAAAACAACCTTTTTTTGTAAAAGTTGTTCCATTTCATAAGTAGCATTAGCAAGAATCTTTTTAATCATTGTTCCATTTTTACCAATAATAATTTTTTTATAACCCTTTTTTTCAATTAAAATTACACCATTAATTTTATATTTATTAGCATCTTTTCTATAATTAATTTTTTCAATTATCGTTGTTAAATGATGAGGAATTTCTTTATGAACTAGTTTAAGAATTTTTTCCCTTATGATTTCTGATAGTTGAAATTCTAATTTTTGATCTATGATCATATCATCAGGAAAATATTTTTCTCCTTCAACAAGGCATTTATTAATTTCTTGCAAAATAATATTAACGTTTTTGTTTTTCTTTATAGAAAAAGGAATAATTCCTCTAATATTTTTGAAATCATTAAGTTTTAAAATTTTTTTTAAAACAACTTCATGATTAACTAAATCAATTTTAGATATACCTATAAAAAAGTTTTTTTGTTTCTGGTTTAGGTTTTTAATAATTTCTCATTCTTTTTCACTTATCGCTTTATTGGCTTGTAAAAGTAAAAACACTCCTTCTATATCAATTAGTGATTTTCAAACACTTTGGTTCATTTTTTTTCCTAATTCACTAAATGGTTTGTGAAAACCAGGAGTATCAATAAAAACTATTTGGGTATTTTTTGTTGTCAAAATTCCTTTAATATTATTTCTAGTTGTTTGTTTTTTTTGGGAAACAATTGATATTTTTTTACCCACCAAAGCATTAATTAATGAAGATTTACCGACATTAGGATGACCAATTATTGAAAAAAACCCAGATTTAAAATTTATTTTAATGATTCACCCCTAAATGATAATGGTAATAATTCATCGACACTAAATGTTTTAATTTTTTTTGAGCCATTAACTAAAATAATTTTTGTTTCTAAGTATAGTAACTCTGACATAACTTGACGACAAACTCCACAAGGCGAAGTAAAAGCTTCACTTTTATTGTAAACATAAAGTTCTTTAACATCACTTTTTTTATAACCCATTGTATGCATCTTAAAAAGCGCCACCCTTTCTGCACAACAGGTTGCAGGAAAAGCACAATTTTCAATATTATATCCTTCAATTGTTTTTTCATTTTTTAAAACAATAACACATCCAACATTAAATTTAGAATATGGTGTATATGCTTTTTTTGAAGTTTGTATAACTAAATCAATATATTTATTCATTTGTTCGATTAATGTTACATTCTTGCAAAATCTTTTTTTGCAGCCCAAACATTATTTTCCTTTCATTTTCTAATTTATGATTATAACCCAAAATGTGCAAGAGACCATGCAAAAATAAAAAACAAAACTCCCTTTTTTCACTATGTCCATAAGAACTTGCTTGTTGTTTTGCTTTTTCAATATTAATAAATATTTCACCTAAAATATGAATCTGATTTTTTATTTTAATTTCTTCTTCCCCTTCATCAAAGGCAAAGGATATAACATCAGTTGGATAATCTTTATGGCGATATTTTTTATTAATATTATGAGATATTTTATTATCAATAAAAACAATAGAAATTTCTCTATTTTGTTTTAAACCAAGATTTTTAAATGTAACATCATAAACTAAAGAAAAATGATCTTTTAAAAATTTTGGAATTTTATTTAAAAAATATTTATTAGAAAAAACAAGCATCTCAATTCCTTCAAAAATTATATCACAATATTTTTAGTAATATCTTTAAGTTGTAATTGGTGATCAACAACAAAAATAATCTTATTTTTATAATTTTTTTGAAGTCAATAGTAAATTTTTAGTCTTTTTTCCTTGGTGATTGAAAGTAAAGCTTCATCAAGAATTAAAACTTGAAATGATTTTTCTAAACAGTTTATTAAATTGATTAGTTGCTGCTCTCCTGAAGAATAAAATGGTTTATCAAGATTTTTAGCAAAGAAATATTTATTTAAAATTTTAAAATCAAGCTTAGAATCAATAATATGATTTTTTGATAAGTAAATTTTTTTTATTTGTGGTTTTGAAAAGAGGTGACAATAATTTTTTAAGAGTGTTGTTTTCCCTGCTCCATTTCCCCCACTTATTTGATAAAAACCCTTATCATAAGGTAAATTATGATTGAAATATTTTTGACCATTGTAACTAAAACCCTTTTGCTTTATTGAAAAATTTGTAAAAACATCCATAAATTTATAAAACTTATTTAAATGATTTTTGTGGTTGTTTATAAACATTAAAATTTGCATAAAATTGCTATAAAACATATTGCAAATCCCAATTAAAAAAATAGCTAAAATAATTGACATTTCCTTTTGATAAATTAAATAAAAAATTATTAAAAAATTACAAAAATTTAAAAGAAATAATAAAAAATCAAAGCCAGTAGAAATTTGCACATTTTGCTTGCTAAAACCACTATTAACATTAAAGTATTGTTGTTTTAGTGTTTTTATATTTTGATAATATTGTTCTTTAAAAGCACCTTGAGCAAGTTCAAGATTTTGTCATGTCATAAAATTATGATTATTTATTGAAATATTATTAGTTGTTATTTTTTTCTTTAATAGATAATAACTTTTTTGCTTTCTTTTAATTCAAAACAAGGACAAGAATACAAAAAACAAAAAAGGAAAAAGCAAATAAGAATAATAATAAAAAATAATAACTATGGTTGAAAAAACAATTAATAAATTTATAAATAATTGTTGATGAGACTCAACCAAATAAACATAATATTCAATTCCAAAATTTATTGATTCCTGAATTTGACCAAAAGTAAAAAATGTTTTTAACTTGTTATTTTTATTATAAAATTTTTTGTAAACTCTTAAATAAAGAGTTTTAACTTTTTTTCATAAAAAATTTTGTAAATAAAAAGATGATCAACTTCTTCACAAAATTGCCACAAAGCCAAAACTAGTAAAAACAATAACAATTGTTATTAAATAATCTATTTGTCTTATAGCGATTGCCTCTATGGCCATTTTGAAATAAAAGGATAAAAATATTGTCAAAAAAGTGGCAATCAAACAATTAAAAATAATCATTTTATCAAAAGGAATAAAAAATTTTATTTGCTTAGAAAAAACAATTTCATCATTTAGTTTTAAATCTAAAAGAACAATTTCTTTATCTAAATTCACATTTTTTGTTATTCCCTTTTGGGGATCAAAAACAATATTTTTATTAATCAATTTTTTTAAAACCATAAAATGTCACACTTGCTTTTTCTTTTGAGCAATTATAAATCATTTCTTCAATGGAATTTCATTATAAGTTGTTCAATAAAATTCACACTTCCCATAAGGTTTAATTTTTTCCTTTATTGTTTTAAAATTTATGCCATTTCTTGTAAAGAAAAAAATTTCTTTAATAACAATACTTGGCATATATTTTTTAAATTTTAAATAATAAAAAAACTGAAAAACTCCAATGAAACATTCATTTATTTCATTTTTAATCGCAAATAACATAAAAAAACTCCCAATTTAAATAATTGAGAGTTAAAGATTATATTCCTAAATAATTAAATTATTCGTTATTTTTTTCCATACTTCTTAAAATTATTTTTATAATTTGTCAAAGTGTTGCTATTAATGCAATGATGAATCAAATTTTAATTAATTTAATTAAATATTTTTTATCAGCTTCAGAAATATTCATTTTTTCAATAATTGGTACTGAAGAGCTTAGTAGCGTAAAAGAAGGCAAAAGGTTTATTGCCATTCCTCCAATTACTACAAAAACTGCTCAAACCATTCAAAAAGTTGAATTAGCTAAAAAGCCATATGCAAACATTAAAATTCCAGCAAAAATAAATAGAGTTGAAAAGAACCCACTAAATGCTAAAACAATTAATGTTAAATATCTTTTTTCATCTTTACACCTTGCTAGTTCTGCTCAAAATGTGGCAACAATCAAAAAGTAAAAACGCCTAAAAGAGGCATACATATAAGGGATTATTTGCCTGTTTCCACTTGATGGTCAAAATTGGAATGCAAAAAATATTCGAGGAGAAATTTCAGTAATACTGGTGTTTGCTACACGATGGTATTCAAGAACATACTCTCCCCCATTCCTTATTGAATCAGGACTTTTAAAAAACATTACAAGCCCTACTAAAAAGACTAGTGATATAAAAGCTATTCCTGTGATTAATATTATATTATTCATTAAATTTTTCTCCTTTGTTTTTAAGTTATAATAATGATATCACTAAATTATACATTATTTAATAATTTATTTAAATTATAATATTAAGTAATATTGAATCTAAAAGCATTAATAACTCTTTTTCTAAGTATAAACGATTATTTTTAATTTCTAAATTTTTCTTAGCAATTTCTTTATCTATTTTATCTTTGTAAAATTGATAGGCCTCAAAATGCAATTTATTTTTAAGATTCAAACCCTTATGATGTCTTAAACCCATCATCAAAACTTGCTCATATAAATCTTCTTGTGATAATTTTTCTTTTTGAGGATATCATTTTCTTTGATTACCTTTGTTTTCAATCAAATAGCCATCAATAAAACTTACAGCCCCATATCCAAAACCAATTCAATCATTACTTAATCAATAACCCTGATTATGCAAACTTTCTTTTCCCTTAGTAAAATTAGCAATTTCATAATGAAAATAATTTAATTTTTTTAATCCCTTTAAAACTTCTAACATATATTTTTCTTCAATTTCCAAATTAATTTTATGGTTTTTTAATTTAGAACCTTCTTTGATTATTAGGGAATATCAAGAAATATGATCAGGAGCAATTTGTTTCACATAATTTAAATCTTTTTTAATATGGGTTAGTTTTTGGTTAGGGAGGTTATAAATTAAATCAATTGATAATTCAAAATTATGCTTTTTGATTAATAAACAAGCGTTAATGACATCATCAACCAAATGATCCCGCTCCATTGCCTTTAAAATCTTATTATCAAAAGTTTGCACTCCTAAAGAAATACGATCAATATTAAATTTTTTTCAAATTAAAAGTTTTTTTTCATTGATATCTCGGGGATTAGCTTCAATAGTGAATTCTTTGATGTTTTGATTTTCAATTAAAGGTTGCAATGTTCTTAATAAATCAATAGTTTCATTTTCATCTAAACTTGAAGGAGTTCCCCCGCCAATATATATTGTTTCTGGTTTAAATAATTGTTTTTTAAAATTATAAATTTCTAAATCAAGACTAATCAAATACTTTTCAACATCTTTTTTTTGATAATAAACCCTTTTAAAATCACAATATGAACAAATTTCAAAACAAAAAGGGACATGAACATAAATGTGTTTAATTAATCTAGACATAATGTTTAATTATATATCCTTTGCTTAAAATTAATAAAAGACTATACAAGATGGGCTCATAAATAATTAACAAAATTCCTAACCAAAAAAACTTGCCACTAAAGCCTGTGAAAATATGAATGAAATCCTCCATTTTATAACCATAAATATATAAAAAGGTAATTAGATAAGATAAATAAAATCAAAAGGCATAAACTAGGGATAGTCAAATAATGTTTTTCAAACTAAAAAACTTATTTAATTTATATAATGAATTTCCAATAAACATATAGGCAAATAAAAAAAGCATTAGTCTTGGTTTATAAAAAATAATGATAACACTTGTGATCATGATTGCTATTAACATTGAAAAATGGGGTTTTTTAAGTTTGAAAAAAACTAAAACAAAAGGGATTAAAAAAGGGTCAGCAATATATTGGATTTGGAAAAAAGAATTAATTATGGAAATAGCTACTATTATACTTGCACAAATAGAGTGAAGAGCAATTTGTTCATTATCAAAATAAGTTCTACTATCCATTGCTTCTATGTCTTGAAATTAATTTTTTAAACAATATAAAAATAAACCCAACAACAATTAAGGTAAGAAGAACTCCTCTTCTTCAAGCAGAATGACGATTTTTTTTAATTTCCATAACTTCTAAATTATTAACAATTTCATATCCATAAAAACGATTAATTGCATTAATTCTTGCCCTGACCCAAAATAAGTAAAAAAGATGAAAAGCAAAGGTTATAACCAGGGTATAACGAACTATTGAATAAATACTAAAAGGATCATCCATTCCTTCTAATTTAATTGGTACTTTAATTAAAGGGATGATGTAATTGGCATAAAAAGTAGTTAGTAAAATAAACAACCCACCAAATATATAAATAATCCAAGCTAATCAATTGATATCAACTGTTTTAATTGTTAAGGTGCGATAAACTTTAATGATAAAGTGAGGAACATTTTTTAAACCTTTAACAGCATCATCTTGAATTTTTTTAGTATCATTTAAAACCATCATCAATTGTAAAACCCCACTAAGAATTTTATAAAAAGCTAAGATAAAAATAAAGACTGGGAAAAATTTTGAAAATGTCGAAACTTTAGGGTCTTGTAAAACTAATAGTGACCATAGTCCGACAAATCCAAAAACAAAAATATTTAAAAAAGAATTGATTCTAGCTAATGAAAACTCTTTAACTAAAAACAAAGGTAGTTTAACTGCAATTTTACCAAATGAAGAGGTCTTTTCATAAAAAGTGTCCATCCTTGTAGTTTGGTGGTTTTCTCTTTCTCTGATATTGAATTCTCTTGTTTCATCAGCAAACTTTGGCATAACAACAGCTTCAATTGTTTGATAATTGTTTCTTTTATTTTCCATTTTCTTTTGCCTTCCCCTTTGCTACTACTTTTTTAACTTTTTCTTGAAAAATTTTTCCTTTTTTTTCTAATTCTATCATTTCTTCTTCTTTCTTTCCCTTAATTTTTTTATCGCTTTTAACATTTTTTACATTTAAAGGATCTAAAAATAAAGACTTTTTAGTCTTACTCTTATTTATTTGATCTAAAATATCAATGTTATTATTAATCATTCTTTGCTGTTCATTAACTTTATGAAACATTTTTAAAGTTTGTTTTTTAAGTTTTTTTAACTTAAAACTTAAAACAATAATAACTAAAAATAAAAATAAAATGATTCCAGCATTAACAAAGCCAATTCATTGCCGAATAAGTTCTATAAACTCACTAAACTTCATTTTTTTTCCTTTTATTATAGTGTGTATTTAATAATACAATGATTATAACTATAATTGCAATTAAAAAACTAATTATTTTTAAAAAGTTACTAAAGTCATTTTGAATAATTCTAGAAATTCCAAAAGTAGAACCAAAGTAAATTCCAATAGCTAAAAGAGATTGGTATAGCCCCATTAAAGTGGGGTGAGTTTTGATATCATATTCTTGTAAAACTAACGCCATAAGGAGGTTATAACAAATCCCATATCCTGCTCCATGTAAGGTATAAGTGAAAAAGAATACTCAAGGATTAACAACTAAACTATTAATAAAGGTAAAGGCAAAAAACATACTTAAACCTAGAGCTAGAATCCATCATTTATCAAGTTTATCAACTAATTTAACTCCTAAATATACTCCAGCAATTAATTGGCATAAAGAAAAAACAACATCAACATAACTAATTAAAAAGGCATTATCAGTTAATGAAGATAAATAAAATGTTGCCACATTTCCAGCAGTTGCAAACTTAAATAAAAGCACTAAAATTCCTAGACTTGAAATCATTCAAAATTTTAAATCTTTAATAAGAGTAAAAAATACTTTTTTAGAAATCTTATAATCAACCTTATTTTCTTTAATAAAAAAAGAATAAACAAAAGCAATAATGGCAAAAACAAAAGACATTTGTCACAAGAAAACTAAACCAAAATGAGCTTTAGCAAGATATTGAAAAGGAGCAGCAATATATTCAGCAAGAAGTGGACTTATTGAAAGAATAGAAACAGCCACAAAAGCACTTTTTTTCATCTGGCTATTTAAGGCGACATTTAAAAATCCCCAAATTGATGCTCCAAGTCCCACTGATAATGCTGATAACCACATTCAAAGTCCATAATTATCACTTTGGGGATTAACAAATCCAACCAAAAAAGAAGTTACTAATAGCATGAAAACAACAATTCTAAATAAGGTAAACTTTTTTTTCATCTTGCCATATATGATCCCAAAAGGAAAACGAACAAAAATTGACACCAACCCATAAACCCCAGCAATGGCAACACTAGCAATTCCCAGGTTAATACCAATTATTACTAAATCTTGATTACCTAAAATTTCTTTAGCATAGACACTACGAAATGATCTAATCAATTTAACAACCACTGAATATAGAGTTGTAAAAATAATAATATTTCAACCCTGTTCTTTTAAATCAAATTTTTTAGTAATAAAAAAAAGTAAAAACAAGCTAAAAGCAATTAAAAATAAATTTGTAAATATCTCCATTTTTAGTCCTTAATTTTTAAAACTGATAAAAATGCTTCTTGAGGAACATCAACTCTTCCAATTGTTTTCATCCTTTTTTTACCTTCTTTTTGTTTTTTCAATAATTTCTTTTTTCTTGTAATATCTCCACCATAACATTTGGCAATAACATTTTTTCTCAAAGCCTTAATTGTTTCTCTTGCCAAAACCTTTTGCCCAACCACAGCTTGAATGGGGATTTCAAAATTTTGTCGCGGAATAATTTCCTTTAATTGTTCACAAATTCCCCTTCCTCTTGAATAGGCAAAATTTTTGTGAATGATTAAAGAAAAAGCATCCACTTTTTCTTTGTTTAGTAAAATATCCACTTTAACTAATTTTGATTCTTGATAATTAATAAATTTATAATCCATTGTGGCATAACCTTTAGAAATAGATTTCAAATTATCAAAAAATCCAAAAACAATTTCCCCTAAAGGAATGTGGTAGGTTAAAGTAATTCTTTTTTCATCATTATTAAAAACATCAATATAAATTCCCCTTTTGGCCTGACAAAAATCCATTATCACTCCCATATAATCAATTGGAGTTGTAATTTTTAATTCAACAAAAGGTTCCAAAAATTTGTCTACTTTATTAACATCTTTTATTTTAGCTGGTGAATCAATTTTACTTTTTTCTCCATTTTCATAAATAACAATAATTTCTACTGATGGTGCTGTCATAATTAAATTAATATTATGTTCTCTTTCAAGTCGTTCCTGGATTACTTCCATATGTAATAACCCTAAAAAACCACAACGATAACCAAAACCTAAAGCTTGTGAAGTTTCTGGTTCAAAAGTTATTGATGAATCTGATAGTTGTAACTTTTCTAGTGCTTCCCTTAATTCATTGTACTTTGATGAATCTGTTGGATATAAACCACAAAAAACCATTGGTACCATTTTCTTATAACCTAAGTAAGGTTCTTTTGTTGGGTTTTGTAAAAGTGTTACTGTATCTCCAACTAAAACATCTTTAATTGATTTAATTGAAGCACTAAATCAACCTACTTCCCCTGCTCTTAGAATGTCTTTTTTTATTTCCTTTGGATTGTTAATTCCAACATCTATAACCTCATAACTAGCTTTACTAGCAATGAATTTAATTTTATCACCCTTTTTTATTGTTCCATGCTTAATTCTGATGTAAACAATAATTCCCCTGTGCTTGTCATAAAAAGAATCAAAAACTAAAGCTGATAAAGGTTTTGTTTCATCAGCATCATTTGGTGAAGGAATTTCATTAATAATTGCTTTAAAAACTTGATTAATATTAATTTTGTTTTTTGCAGAAATACAAGGAATATTTTCCACATCAAGACCAAAAGTTTCTTCAATTTCCTTTTTAACCCCTTCAACATCAGCTGATGGTAAATCAATTTTATTAATAATAGGAATAATTTTTAAATTATTTTCAATTGCCAAATATGCATTAGCTAAAGTTTGCGCTTGTATTCCTTGGGTTGCATCAACAATCAATAATGCCCCCTCACAAGCTGCAAGTGATCTTGAAACTTCATATGTAAAATCAATATGTCCTGGAGTATCAATTAAGTGAAAAACATATTTTTTATTTTCAAACTCATAAGGGATTTGCACAGCATTTAATTTAATGGTGATTCCTCTTTCTTGTTCAATATCCATTGAATCAAGAATTTGCTTTTTCATATCCCTTTCAGCAACCACTCCTGCTGCTGATAAAATGCAATCTGCTAAAGTTGATTTTCCATGATCAATATGAGCAATAATTGAAAAGTTTTTAATATTTTCCTTGTTTTTAATTAAATCTCTAGACAAATTAAAATACTCCTTTGCTCATTATCTTTTGAATCTTAAATGTTAAATAAAACTTAATTTCATAAATTATATCATTTTATCAATAAATTATTAAATTATAATTTTACATTGACCTTAAAAAAGTGTAAAATTATAATATAAATTTAAAACAACAAGGAGGAACCTTAGTATGGCATGCTCTAAATAATGGCAAATATTAAGTCAAATGCTAAAAGGACTTTAACTAATAAAAAAAGAGAATTAAGAAATAAGATGCATAAATCAAAATTTAAAACTGAATTTAAAAAAATGCAAAAGGCATTGCTAGAAAAAAAAGATGATGCAAAAATTTATTTTTCTAATGCTCAAAAACTTATTGATAGTGGTGTTGCCAAAAATGTGTGACACAAAAACACTGGAAATAGAAAAAAAGCTTTTTTAGCAAAAACATTTAATCAAAAATAAAAAGATCAATCACATGTCTTTTTATTTTTTTTTATTTAATTAAAGAAATTAAAAAAAATTCAATAAAATCAGGGTTATTTATTAACCCTTTTTTAAATTTAAGTTCTAAATGGGCTAGTTTATTAATGATTTTTTCAATTTCACTTATTTGAAAATGATTAAGGATTTTAGAATATCGCCCAACAACAAAAAAAGGTTTTTTAAGTTTTGCTGCTATTTCCTTGCTGCTTAAATTATTTTTTTTACCCAAAAAAACACTATAGATAATTCCAAAATTTAAACTTAGCAAAGCTAAAATAGCAAGAGGGTTAATCCCCTTTTTTACTATTTTTTGATAACTTTTCATAATATTGTCATATTTTTGTTCAATAATGGCATTTGTTAATTTAAAAACATTAACTTTTGCCGATTCAAAAACAAAATGATCAAGATTTCCTTCTTCAAAGTTATTTTTAATTAAAGCTAATTTATCAATCTCATTAATAATACTTCTTAAGTTACCATCAGTTTTTTCTAAAATATTATTCAAAAACTCATCAGAATTAAACTGCAACTGGCGGTTTTTAAAAGCTTTTTTCATCAAAGCAATTAGTTCTCTTTTGCTTAATTTTTTATTTTTAATAACATTTTTTTCTTTTTCTAAGGATTTAATAATTTCAAATTGATCTTTTAATTCCTCATTATTTGTAGTAATAATTACCACATTATTTTTATCAAAAAAAAGATGTCTTTTTAAATACATCAAATCTTTTTCATAACCTTTTTTATTAAAAGCAATATCAATATCTTTAATTAAAAATAATTGCTTTTCACTAAATAAATTATCATTTTTAGTTTTATCAAGAATTTCAAATAATGAATGATTCTTGATGCTAAAAGAAAAAATATTTTCTTTTTGCAAATTATTTTTTTTAATAATTTGGTTAATATGCAAGTGATTTAGATATTCTTCTTGACCATAAATAAGTTTAATCATATTTCCTCTTTTGAAAAATTATATCTAAAAGTGACTAGTTAAAAAAGTTTTATTTGCAAAATTATATTTAATTGCTCCATTTTCTTTGGTGATAAAAACTTTTTGGCAAAAATTTTTAAGTCTTTTTACCACCTCATTATGAGGATGACTATATTTATTAAAACCAGCACTAATAATGGCATATTTAGGTTGAAAATGTTTTAAAAAACGCAAAGATGTTGAATATTTAGAACCATGATGAGCAACTTTTAAAATATCAATTTTTAAATGAGGATAATTTTTAATTAAATAATCTTCAACTCTAAAGCCAATATCTCCAGTAAACATCACCTTAGTGTTTTGATAAGTGAAAAGCAAAACACTGCTATTATCATTAACATTATTTCAATCTTTAAAGTTCATCTCCTTAAAATAATCTTTTAAATAATTGTGATTATTGATTTTAATATCTTGGTCTCAATCTTGCAAACCGCCATTATGATCACTATGGGGGTGAGATATTTTTAGATAATCAATGTCTTTAATTCCCTCTTTTAAAAAATAAGGTTTTAAATTATAGGTATAACTTCCTTTCTTGCCAACATCAATTAAATAGTTGTGTTCTTTAATTTTGACTAAAGCACTATCACCTTGTCCCACATTAATAAAAGTTATATATGATTCCCCTTCTTTATATTTTTTAATTCCCAAAAGACTAGCAATAATTAACAATCCATTAATTCATCTTGCTTTGGAATTCATAAATAAACTATAAATGAAATTGATAATGAAAAGAAACAAAATAAGGATACCAATATTTAAAAACCCAACAACAATGTAATAATTTACACTACTTAAATAATTTAAAAATCTATAAATAATTTTTAAGATTATTTCTTGTTTTAAAAAAATAGCTAAATAAATTGGTAAAATGATAAAACTTAAAAAGATGTAAATAAAATTTAATAAAGCAATCCTACCTGTAAAAATTCACTCAATAAAAGAACCCATTATTTTTAAAGCAAAAATTTTTTTAATTTTTTCTTTGCTATTGAAAAACATTAATAGAAAACTAAAACCAAAAGTCATCAAAAAAGCACTATCACTAACAATTTTAGGATTAATTAAAACTAAAATTAGACCAGCAACACTAAGACACCAAAGTCTTGATTTTTTATGCCCTAAAAAAACATGTAAAAAAATGAATAGTAATGCTTTGGTCATTGAGGTTTTAAAACCTAAAGCAAAAGTTAAGAGAAAAAGGCCTATTAAGGTAATTATTTTTGATCAAAAATAATTAATAAAAAAACTAATAACATAAACTAATCATTTAAAAAATAACTGAAAGTGATAAGAAGAAATAATAATAATATGAGCTAGGCCAAGTTTTGTGAATGTTTCATAGTAATGGCGATTACTTTGGGTCTTTTTGTTCATAAAAGCTAAATCAAATCACCCTTGAATATAATTGCTTTGGATAGTTTTTTGTTTTTGATATGTTGTTATAATTTTGGCACTTCTTAAAAAATAAGCAACATTTCTTGATCCATAATATTTATTGAAATCAAATTGATAAAAATTTTGCTTAATAAAATAATGTGCCTCACCTTTGACTTTTATTTTTTGATTTAATCTTGGTTTTAAATAACTATAAATTAAAACTTTATACTCAGCATCATTAATAATAAAATAATTATCTCTAACTTCTATTACTTCTCCTTGAATTTCATTTTTCAAGGGTCATTTTTTCATTTTTGGATTTAATGTAAAAATTAAAATGCCTAAAATTAAAAAATATTTAAAAAAAAGTTTCTTATACTTTTTAAAACTAAAAAAAAGTATAATTAAAAATAAAATTAACCAATTTAATGAATAGTGATTTTTTAAATTTAAACCAGTAATTAATAATAGAAAAAAATAAACAACTTGATTCACATATATAAATATGGATTAGTTATTGAATATTCCTATTTTTTAATTTCTTTTTCAAGTTTAATTTTGCTTTGTTTCAGTTCATTTAATTTATTTTTATCATACTCAACAATGTTTTGAGGCGCTTTTGCTACATAGCTTTTATTACTTAATTTTTTTTCTAAGTGAGTGATTTGAGTGTCAATTTTTTCTAATTGAGAATTTAAAAAGTTTTTTGCTTCTTTTTCATTTATATAATCTTTAAAATTAATATAAATCTCCCCTTTTGCAAAAGGAATAGCATCTCAATTTTCTTCTCTTTTAACAAAGTGACAATTAACTAATTTTTGGCAATAGTTTGCAAACAAATTTTCATATTTTTCGCCTAAATTAGTGGCTATTTTTATTTCTTTAGATTTAGCAATATTTTTCTCAGCTCTAATTTGTCTAATTTTTAAAATCAGTTCATTTAAAATATCAATTTCTTCAACACTACTTTTTTTAAAATTACTAAGATCAGGATAATTTTGATCAAGGATTGATTTTGTTGGAAAAAAACTTTGATATATATGTTCACTAACAAAAGGAATATAAGGATGAAGTATCTTTAAAAGTGCAATAAATACAAACAACAAAGTTTTTTGACTTGCTTTAGAATTTTTTATATCCACTTTTGAAAGTTCAATATAAACTGAGGCAAATTCATTATAAACAAAATTATAAATTTCCTTATTGGCAATTCCGAATTCATAATTGTCCATTGCTTTTTCAATGTTTATTAATCTTGATGACAATTTATTAATAATCCATTGGTCTAGTGATGAAGGATTTTTGGGCAAATCATTTGTACATTCCAAAATTGATAAATGAACATAATGAGCAATGTTTCAAATTTTATTAATAAAGTTTCAAGATGATTCAACTTTTTGTTCATCATATCTAAGATCTAAACCAGGAGCAGAGTTGGTAGCTAAAAAATAACGCAAGGCATCGGCTCCATATTTTTCAACAACATCACTTGGGTCAACACCGTTACCCAAAGATTTAGACATTTTTTGTCCATCTTTTGCTCTAATTAAGCCATGAATTAAAACTTTATCAAATGGTTTTGATTTAAGTAAGATTTGTGACATAAAAATCATTCTTAATACTCAAAAAAAGATAATATCATAACCAGTTACTAAAACATTACTTGGAAAATAATTTTGTAAATCTTTTGTTTCTTTTGGTCATCCCAAAACAGAAAAAGCTCATAGACCTGATGAAAATCATGTGTCTAAAACTTTTTCTTCTTGAACATAATTTTCTAAGTCTTTTGGTGGTCTTTCATTAACATAAATTTCTTTAGTTTTTTTGTTGTATCAAACCGGTATTTGGTGGCCTCACATAATATCTCTTGAAATACATCAATCATAAACTTCATCCATTCATTTTAAATAGGTTTGATTAAATCTTTTAGGAATAAAATTAACAGGATCTTTTTTAAAATCATCTTTAATGATTTCTTTAATTTTACTCATTTTAACAAATCATTGACTTGAAAGTAATGGTTCAATAATTGCATTAGATCGCTCAGAATGTCCAACACTATGCAGGTGCTTTTCTTTTTTGATAAAAGTATTTTCTTTAATTGCTTTTTCAACCACTTTTTCTCGACATTCAAAACGATCTAGACCTTTAAATTCAAGTCCTAATTCATTCATTGTTCCATCTTGATTAAAGCAAATTGGCATTGGATAATTATGTTTTATTCCTAAATCAAAATCATTAAAGTCATGAGCTGGGGTACATTTCATCGCCCCTGTTCCTTCATCAATTTTTACATATTCATCACCAACAATATCTAATTGTTGATTATTAACTGGATTAATAACTTTTTTTCCAATAAATTTTGTATATCTTGCATCTTTTGGATTAACTACAACAAAAGAATCTGCAAACATTGTTTCTGGTCTTGTTGTGGCAATTGGTAAATAATCATCAGAATCAACAATTTTATATTTAAAATAATACATAAATCCTTCTATTTCTTTGTGAATTACTTCCATATTAGAAATTGCTGTTTTTTGCACAGGGTCTCAATTAACTACTTTTTTTCCTTGGTAAATTAATTTTTGTTGATACATTAAAACAAAAGCTTTAGTCACAGCAAAAGAAACATCTTCATCCATTGTAAATTTTTCTCTTGAATAGTCTAATGACAAACCTAGGCTTGCCCATTGCTTATTTAAAATATCATTATGTTCTTTTTTTCATTTTAAAGCTGCTTTTAAAAATTCTTTTTTTGAAATATTGCTAATATCAATGTTTTGCTTTTTTAATCATAATAAAACTTTTCTTTGCATTGAAATTCCCGCATGATCTTTTCCAGGAACCCACAACACATTAAAACCTTTTAACTTTTTATAGCGAGCAATAATATCTTGTAAAGTCCCATCTCAAGCATGGCCCAAGTGAAGTTTACCGGTAATATTTGGTGGGGGTAATATAATTGAGAAATTAGTTTTATTTGAGTTTGTTTTTGCTATAAAAAGCTTTTTATCAATTCATTCCTGATATTTGTTCTTCTCAACTTCTAAATGATTATATTTTTTACTTAATTTAATCACACCAATATTCCTTTTAGTAATTTTAAATAATTATACATTATTGTCAAAAGAAATTAAAAACATTGTTTTTATTTAATAAAGAAATAATATATAATTATTTATGTGATATAGAAATTTATATTAAAGGAGATTTTAACACAATGAACAAAATTTTAAACAAAACTTTGCTTGGTTTTTTTGTGGTTTCAGCATCTGGTTTTACAACCTCATGTTTTGGTCCAAAATATCCTGGTAAAAAGTTTGTAATTTTTCATACAAATGACACTCATAGCCGGGTAACAGAAGGAAGTGATGAGTTAGGTTTTGCAAGAATTTCAGCAATTATTGAAAAAGAAAGAAAAGAAAATGAAAATCGTACATTATTTTTTGATGCTGGTGACACTTTTCATGGAAAACTTTTTGCCAACTTAAATAAAGGTAAAAGTACAGCTGAAATTTTTAATGCAATGAAACTTGATGCCATTGCTCCAGGAAACCATGATTTTAATTATGGATACAAACATTTATTAGAACTTACTAAAGCAAAAAATTTCACAGCATTAGCAGCTAATGTTTATGATCAAAGAAATCAAAGGCTTTTTGCAGCTAATAAAATTTTTGAAAAAGATGGTGTAAGATTTGGAGTATTTGGATTAGCTACTCCAGAAACACTTTATAAGACACACCCTAAAAATGTTGAAGGTTTGAAATTTTTAGACCCATTAAAAACAGCAAAAGAACAAGTTAAAGAATTACAAGGAAAAGATGTCGATGTGATTATTGGAGTTGGACACATTGGTTCTGATGAAACAACTAAAATAAAATCAAGTCAAATTGCCAAAGAAGTTAATGGTTTACATTTATTTGTTGATGGGCATAGCCACCAAACTCTTAATGAAAAACATGGTGACACTTTACTTGTTCAAATTGGAGAACACACAAACAATTTGGGAAGAGTTGAATTATTTTTTGATGAAAAAACAAAAAAAGTTAATATTGAAGAAAAGCTTTTGAAATTTGCAGAATATAAAGATATTAAACCTGATCCTAAAATAGTTACTATTATTAATAAATACAACAAAATTAATGATGATTTAACTAGTGATGTTGTAGCAAAAACTGATATTGAATTAAGCGGTGAACGTGAAATAGTAAGAACAAGAGAAAACATATTAGGAAACTTAATAGCAACATCAATTCTTAAAAAAACTGGTGCTGATTTCGCCTTGCAAAATGGAGGAGGAATTAGAGAAACAATTAAAAAAGGTGACATTACTAAAAAAGACATTATTGAAGTTTTGCCATTTAACAACATTGTAATGAAAGTAGAAATTACTGGAAAAAAATTAATCGAAGCTATTGAGCATGGGATTTCAGATTACCCTGAACCAAAAGGGGCTTTTCCAAATGTGGCAGGAATGAAAATAGTTTTTGATTCAAACAATAAAGTCATATCGGCATTAGATCAATATGGAAGAAAAATTGAAGAAAACAAAACATATACATTAGCAACAAATGACTTCCTATTAGCTGGTGGTGATGATTACACAATGCTTAAAGGACTTAAGCAAGTTGGTGAATATGATCAATTAGATGAAATTTTAATAGATTTTATGAAAAACCAAAACTGAAAAGCATATGCTAAACTTGAAGGAAGAATTGGACCTAAAAAATAATTTCTAAAATTATCTTTTTAAGTTTATCAATATTAAATAAAGAAGAACTTGAAACTGGAAGAAATGTATCTTTTTCTAGTTTAAGTTCTTTTTTTAAATTTATGATTAATTGGTGTTTCTCTTTTTGGTTTAATTTATCATACTTAGTTGCTAAAACTAAAACATTACAATTGGCTTTTAATAACATATTTAAAAAAGTTTTATCATTACTTGTTGGTTTATGACGAGAATCAAGCAAAAATAAAACCATTTTATTATTGTGAGTATTAATAAGGTATTTTTCAACTAATGAAACAAAATTAGCTTTAATAGTTTTACTAACACGAGCATAACCATATCCAGGCGCATCAACGATATGTAATCTTTGATCAACCAAAAAATAATTAAGTAATCTTGTTTTTCCGGGTTTTTGTGAGGTTTTAACTAATTTTTTTTGATTTAAAAGGGTGTTAATTAATGTTGATTTTCCAACATTAGACTTCCCCCAAATTAATAATTCAGGTAAATCAAATTTTTTAATTTCAGATATCTTAGCAATCGAGGTAACAAAGGTTGCTTTTGACCATTTTAATTTCATTTAAAAAGCCTTTTTTAAGACTTCATCTAATTTAGAAACTAAAATAATTTCTAATTCTTTCTTTGTTTCTTTGGGGATATTAATTAAATCTTTTTTATTTTTTTTCGGAATAATAATTGTTTTTATTCCTGATCTATTTGCAGAAATTGCTTTTTCTTTTAAACCACCAATTGGCAAAACATGACCACGTAAATTAATTTCCCCAGTCATTGCTACATCTTTTTTAACAGGAGTATTTGTTAAAGCTGAAATTATTGCTGTTGTTATTGTGATTCCAGCTGAAGGCCCATCCTTTGGAATTGCTCCTTCAGGAATGTGAATGTGAATATCGTTTTTAGTAAACATCTCATTTTTAATTTTGTATTTTTTTGCATTAGAACGAACATAACTTAAGGCAATCTTTGAAGATTCCTTCATTACTTCTCCAATCATTCCAGTTATGACCATATTCCCTTTTCCAGGAAAATAATTAACTTCAATTGGTAAAATATCTCCACCAAATTGAGTATAAGCCAACCCAGTTACCACCCCAACTTGAGGTCTTGCTTCTTTTAATGAATAATCAAATTGAATTGGACCTAAGTATTTTTGAATATCCTTTTTAGTTAATTTACCAGCTTTAAATTTATTTTTTGCAATTTCAACAACTTTTTTACGACTAATTTTATCAAGGATTCGTTCCATTGAACGAACTCCTGCTTCTTTTGTATAATGACGAATTATATAAAGAATTAATTCAGCATCTATTAAAAATTCTTTTGCTTTTAAACCATGGTTTTTAATTGATTTAGGAATCAAAAATTCTTTAGATATTTTTAATTTTTCATTTTCAGTGTAAGAAGAAAGAAAAATAACTTCCAAACGATCTCTTAGCGCTGAGGGAATATTTCAAAGATAATTAGCAGTCGCAATAAACATAACTTTTGACAAATCATAACTTTCTTCAAGATAATGATCACTAAATTCTTTGTTTTGTTCAGGATCTAGAACTTCAAGCATTGCTGAAGCAGGATCACCTTTATAATCACTTGCCATTTTATCAATTTCATCCAAAAGAAAAACCGGGTTAACAACTTTTGCTTTTTCCATTCCTTTAATGATTCTCCCTGGCATTGAACCCAAATAAGTTCGGCGATGCCCCCTTATTTCAGATTCATCTTTAACTCCTCCTAAAGACATTTTGACAAAATTACGTTTTAATCCATCAGCAATTGAATAAGCTAAAGAAGTTTTCCCCACTCCTGGTGGCCCTACCAAACAAAGAATTGGAGCTTTTAGTGATTTAGTTTTTTGTTTAACAGCAATATATTCAATAATTCTTTCTTTAACTTTTTCTAAACCAAAATGATTGGTATTTAAAGTTTTAGTAATTTTTTTTAAATCTTCATTATCTTTAGTTTCTTTTTTTCATGGTAATTTAAAAACGACTTCTAAATATGATCTTACAACTGAATATTCAGCAGAAGATGAAGGGATTTTTTCTAATTTACTAATTTCTTCATTGATTTTTTTAATAATATTTTTAGGCGCTTTTAAATTTTTGACTTTATCTTTATATAAATCAATTTCATTAACCCCATTTTCTAGTTCTCCAAGCTCTGCTTGAATGGCTCTAATTCGCTCTCTTAAATAATATTCTCTTTGATTTAAGGACATTTTCCCCTTAACATCTTTTGATATTTTTTCTTCAATAAAGTGAATTTCTTTTTCAAAATCAATAATTCTAATAATTTCTTCTAATCTTTTATTAACCTTAGGTTCACCTAATAATTTGACCTTTTTTTCAATCGGCATACTTAAAATATTTCCCAAAGAATTAATTAGTTCAATAGGACCAATTTTTGCAGAAAGCATTTCAATAAATTCCCTGCTTGGAAAAAAAGTTGTTTTATTTTTAGAAGTTATTTCTTCTAGGGTTTTAATAATTGCACGCATATAAGCGGTTTCTGTTACTCTATCGCCAAATTGATCATCAATTTTTTGAATTTCTCCAAAAACAAACTTATTTTCATCACTATCAAATTCAGTAATTACAACTCGCTCTAACCCCTTTACCTTAAGAATGACATTATTTTTCCCTTGATTTGTAATTTCGTTAATTTTACAAAGAGTACCATAATTATGTAATTGACTTTTGCGCGGGTTTTCAACATGAGGATTTTTTTGTGGCAATATCACTATAAAATTACCAAAGCTATTTTTTGCTTCTTCAATTGCTGCTAGTGATTTGCTTCTTCCAACATCAATTTGATGGAATTGTGAAGGAAAAACAACTAGTCCTCTTGTTACTAAAATTGGGTATTTTAATGTATCTTTTTTCATCATTTTCCTAAGTTTTATTTTTTAACAACATCAAAGATTTTTTTCATTCTTAAATTATATGCCAACTGTCCCATATTGAAGGATTTTTTAATCTCCTCTAGAGGTTTTTTTGACAATTTAGCTAATTTAGCTAGTTCATCTTCAACTTCTTTTTTTGCTAAATCAATCTTTTCAAGTTTAGCAATTTTTTCAAAAATTAATGTAACTGTTACTCTTTTTAAAGCGTTTTGTGAAAATTCCTTGGCAATTTCTTCATCAGTTTTTCCAGTTTCTTTTTTAAAATTTTCAATTGTTGTTTTTTGTTTTTTCAACTCTTCTTCAAAATTTTTAAGTAATTGGTTAGTTTCTAAATCTAAAATTCTTGCAGGTACAGGAACTTTGTTCACTTTTAAAAGCTCATCAACTAATTTTTGTTCATATATGCGAGTTGATCTTAATTTAGCATTATCCTTAAGACTTTTTTCAACCCCTTCTTTTAATTCCTTGACATTTTTAATATTAGGATATTTTTGTTTTTTAACAAAATCATCATCAAGTTTAGGGATAACTTTTTCTTTAACGGCATTAATCTTACATTTAAATGTTGCTTTTTTTCCACTTAAATCTTTAACATGATAATCTTGAGGGAAATCTAAAACAATTTCTTTTTCTTCATCTTTTTTCATTTTAACTAGTTGTTCTTCAAAACCTTTAATAAACTTTTTACTTCCTAATTCTAAATGAGTTCCTTGCCCTTTTCCACCCGGGAAAGGTTTTCCATCAATAAAACCTTCAAAATTGATATCTAAAACATCACCATTTTTAGATGCACGATTAACTTCTTTGAATTCAACTTTAGATTCTAAGATTTTTTGAACCTGCTCATCAACCATTTTTTTATCTGTTTTGATTGGTTCTTCTTTAATTTTTGTAAATTTATTATATTGTTTAAGGTCAAATTCTGGCATGTTTTGCACAACAAAATTTAATGTAGCACTTTTTTCATCAACATCTTCAATTTCCAAAATAGGTTGAATAAAGATTTCTGGTTTTTCTTTTTCCAACATATATTTGTAAGCAATATCTGTTGCAAAAGAAGCAGATTCTTTAATTATTTCTTCATCAGAAACCTTCCCCTTGATCATATTGATTGGAACTTTTCCTTTTCTAAAACCAGGTAATTGGATATTTTTAGTAATTTTAGCCAATCCTTTTTCCTGGCAATTCTTTCAGTCTTCACCATCAATTGTGACTGTATACTTTGTTTGAAAATCTTGAATATTTTCCTTTGATATTTTCATTCTTTTAAAATCATTTCCTTTTTATTCTTATAATATTATAAAGCAACTTTAAACTTATAGCAATGAAAAAAAGCTTAAATTAATTAAGCTTAATATTATAAAAAAAAGTACCTTAAAAAAGTACTTTTCTATTCTTTCGGTTAAAAAACTCGAATTTTAAATAATTAGATAATATGCCAAAACATTCTTAGTTTAAATTCATTTATTAAATAAGTAAGATAAGGGTTAATAATAAATTAAGAAAGGGATGTTATGAATGTGTTAATAAGAATTTATAAATTAATATTAGAAATTAATATAGATAAGAGAGATTATTGTTTTCTAAGCTATGTTTCAACATTATAAAATTATCACATTATTTTATACAAAGTAATTTGTTATTTCCTTTTGTATTTTATGCTATTATTAATAGCACCAAATAATATTATACTTTTATTTATAAAAAAGCAACAATTTTTACATTTTTCCCTATTTTCCCTTTTTTAATATAAAAAAAAACACCTATTTTTACAGGTGTTTATTGGATGGCTTTTGAGTTCTATTTAAAAGTTAAGAAGAATTCTCAGTAAGTTATAATGAAATCAAGAATTTCTAAAATCATTTTTTACGAGAATGTATAAACTTCTTGCTCTTCAGTCAAGATACTTTGGTTTTCAATTTTGTTCTTTTGTTGATTTACCTTGTTTTCTTTAACTGTCGAAGCACTCAAAAGTGTTCCAAAAAGGATTAATGAACTAAACTTCATTTTACAATTACACTTTTTCCTTGGTTTGTTTTTTTGTTGCATTTTTTCATCGTACAACATTTATAATTCTATATAGTTTTTTTTAAAATGCAAATATTTTTTTATTTATATAATGCCTTAATGTCATCAAGATTATAATTTTCTCCAAATAACTCATGAACCTTAATGTGAAGATTAAATATTATTTTTTTAACATCATCATATGTTTCTTGCAAAAAAACTTCTTTTCAAAAGTATTTATCTATTAATTGTTTTAAAACTTTTTTTTGGCTAGTTTTTTTAAAAAAAGCAGGCTCAATTAACTTTTCTACTTCTTTATAAAAAGGGTGGTGATCTGGTAATTTCAAATCTTTAACATTTATCTTTTTTTTCTTCTTATGAAAAATTACTAAAAATGTTTCATTAATGTTTTGCTCTTTTAACAAAATAAATAATAAAATCTTAAAATCTTCTAACCCCTTTTTCAAAAATAATGTTTTAATTTCTTTTATTAAAATTCTTAAATTAATATTTTTTAACAAAGGTAGTAGCGCAATTAAATCTTTTTCATTATCTAAAGTATTAATTCTTTTTATAATTTCATCAGGACTAAGAACTTTTGTTTCCTTATTTTCCTCTAACTTTATTTTAACTTTTAATTCTCATTTTTTTAATTCTTGATCATAAGGTTTGGGGATGTAGGGCATTTCTAGTTCTTTTTTTACTAGCTTTAATGCTAGATTGTATTTTTGAATTACAAATAAAGTTTTAATTTTAATTATTAAAAATCAGTAATAATCTTTTTCAATTACCTTTTCAATTAAGACTAATAATTCTTGATATTTTTTTTCTTTAAATAATTTTAAAACTTTATTTTTATAATTCATCTTTATGCTTTCTTTTTGTTTAAAAAGATTGTTTTTCAAAATGGCGGTCTAAACGGGACTTGAACCCATATCTTACGCTTAGGAGGCGTGTGCTCTATCCTGTTGAGCTATTAGACCATTTAAAAAACCTAAAATTAATTTTAGGTTTAAAAAGCAAAATGGCGGTCTAGGAGGGACTTGAACCCCCGACCCTACGCTTAGAAGGCGCATGCTCTATCCAACTGAGCTACTAGACCCTTAAAAACTAAAAAGATTATACCACTTTTTTAATTTCATTTGCTATTTTTATTCCAACAATTTTAACTAGCTGTTCTTTTTTGGCTTTTCTAATGCCTTCATAACTTTTAAAATAGTTTAATAAAAGCATTTTTCTTTTCTCGCCAACCCCTTTAATATTATCAAGAAAAGAAGAAGCAATTTTTTTTCTTCTTTTTGTTGTATGATAAGAAATAGCTAAATCATGAATTTGATTTTGACAATTTGCCAAATAGAAAAATAGCTTTTTAGATGTTTTTACTTTCTTGCCCCCTCCATCAATTAAGTGTGATGTTTTGTGTTTATCATCTTTTATTAATCCCATAACTTTTGTAATAATTTTTTGCTTTGCTAATTGTCTTTTAACAGCATTTATTTGAATTATGCCCCCATCTACTATTATTAAATCAGGAATATTTAAATCATGAGAAAATCTTTTTTCAATCATTTTTTCAAAAGCCAAAGCATCATTAGCAACCTTAATCTGATTAAGATTATATTTTCGGTTACGACTTTTATTTATCCCACCTTTATTAAACTCAATTTTATATCCTACATATTCATCACCCATTGTGTGAGAAGCATCATAAATTTCTCAAAAAGCAATTTTTTTTAACTTTGAAACAATTGTTAATTCTTTTCATATTTTTTCTTTTGCAGCAAATTTATAAAATTGATTTTTTTCTTTTTCAAATTGCAAAATAGCATTTTGTTTTGCTAAATTTAAAAGTTTTTTTCTTTTGCCAATAAGTGGAACTTTAACTAACGAATCAAAACATTTTATATTTAAAAATTCACAAAAAATAGTATTTGGAAGATCCATTTTCTTATAATAACCATCAATAAAATCCTGCATTGCATCTTTTGGTTCTTGAATAAACTCATAACTCTTGTAATCAGTTAAAACAATTTTCCCATTGCGCACCTTGATAATATAAAACAAAATGTAAATATCTTCTGAATGCCAACTAATATAATCGCTATTTTCTTGGTTGTTTGACACTATTTGTTGCTCTTCTTTTAGTGACTTTATTTTAGCAATAATATCTTTATAATCATTAGCTAATTCATAGTCTTCATTAGTAGATGCTAAAAACATTTTTTCTTCAATTTTTTTAATAGTATTTTTATCATTACCTTTTAAAAAATTAGTTAATAAAATTTTAATTTTTTTATAATATTCAATTGAATCTTTTTTATTTAAATGCAAACATTGATTCATCTGACTGTAAAGACACTCTTCTTCAATTTTATTTTTACATTTTTTAACTTTAAAAATATTGTTTAATAAATGAATTATTTTTAAAATTTTAGTTCCATAAGGATATGGTCCAAAGCAATTAGGGCTAGGTTTTTTTTGGTTTCTTTTAATTTCCAATTTAACAATATTATTTTTTTCTATAACACAAATATAAGGATAAGTTTTATTATCTTTAAAAATAATATTAAATCTTGGAAAATGTTTTTTAATTAAATTAATTTCTAGTAAAAAAGCTTCTTTTTCATTTTTTACTAAAATGTAATCTATTTTAGCAATTAGTTTATGAAAAAAAGCACCCTTATGAGAACCATCTAAAAAATATTGATTAACCCTTTTAAATAAGTTTTTAGCTTTTCCCACATAAATAATTTGGTCATCCTTGTTGTAAAATAAATAAACCCCAATTTCATGAGGAATTTTTGCTAAAACTGACTTAAGATTATTTGCGACTAACATAAACCTCTCTAGGTTTTGTTCCTTTTGAAGGACCTATTACCCCCTCTTCTTCTAACATATCTAAAAGTTTAGCAGCACGACCATATCCAATTGAAAATTTTCTTTGAAAAAGTGATGATGATGCTTTTTGGTTTAAGATTACAAAGTCTTTTACAACCTCATATAAATCATCTTGTTTTGAATTGTTACTATTCAATTGGTGAAGTTTTGCTTTTTCAATATTTAAGTATTCATCATAATATTGTGGTTTTCTTTGTTTTTTTGCAAATTCAACCAATTTATAAACTTCATCATCACCAACCAAAATTCCCTGAATTCGTTCAAGATGATTTGATGATACAGAAGAATACAACATATCTCCCTTCCCTAATAAAGCTTCTGCCCCAATAGAATCCAAAATTGTCCTTGAATCAATTGAAGATGAAACTGCAAAAGCAATTCTTGTTGGAATATTACTTTTAATAACTCCAGTTAAAACATCAGTTGATGGCCTTTGTGTGGCAATAATCATATGAATTCCAGAAGCTCTTGCCTTTTGGGTTATGCGCATAATTGATTCTTCAACTTCTCTTGCAGTTGAAATCATTAAATCAGCTAGTTCATCAATAACAACTATAAAGTAAGGCATTTTTTCTTTTTTAGAAACAACCTTATTATATTCAGCAATATTTTTAACCCTTTTGCTAGCTAAAAGAGTAAATCTTTTTTCCATTTCAAGAACAACTTGTTTTAAGCAAGCAGTTGCTTTTTTGGCGTTTGTAATAATGGGAGCAACTAAATGAGGAATTTCTTTAAAAATTGAAAATTCAACCATTTTAGGATCAATTAAAAGCATTTTTACCTCATCAGGACTGTTTCTTAAAAGCAATGAACAAATAATTGTCCTTACACATATTGACTTCCCTGAACCAGTTGCTCCAGCAATTAAAAGGTGAGGATTTTTATCTAAGAAACTAGCTTTAACTTCGCCATTAACTGATCTTCCCAAACCAACAAGCAAAGGCTCATCATAAAACTTTTTATGCAGCGGTTCAATCACATTTTTAAAATCAACAATTGAAAGAAATTTAGTAGGAATCTCAATTCCAATAGCGGCTTTACCAGGGATAGGTGCTTGAATTCTTACTGATTTAGTTGCTAATGCTAATTTAATATCATTTTTTAAAGAAGTGATTTTTCCAACCTTTGTTCCTGTGCTAAGTGATAATTCAAAACTAATAACTGATGGCCCAATTTTAGTGTCCTCCAATGTTACATTAACATTATGGGTTTTTAAAGTTGTTAAAAGTTTTTCCCCTCTTTCTTTAGCATATTCAACATTAAGCTTATGATTTTCATCATCACTAACATGATTTAATATTTCATCAATTTTTGGAAGAATATATCTTTGATTACTAAAAGTGCCCATTGAGCTTAATGATGAAGAGGATTTTTCAACTAAATCTAGACCGTCATTACTTTTAAATTTAACTTCCTTTTTAAGAAGTTTTTTGTTACTTAAACTAAGTTTTTTAACAGGCAAATTACCTGGCCTTTTTTTGTAAGTTTGTTTTAAATGAAAACTAAGATTAAATGGTTGGGGATCTCTTCAATTTCTTATTGTATGAATGATTCATTTATAAATAATTAAAAAATCTTGAAAAATAAAAAGTGATACTCCACCCAAAAATAAAATAAAGGCTAAAACTTGCCATATGAAATAAAAGCCAATAATGTTTTTAAAAAAAGTGCTTAAATAAGTTCCTAATTCTCCTGAAATATTACCCATTTCACCAAACATTATTGTGAAACTAAAAGCAATAACTCCAATTGGCAAAAGTTTTTGAATAACATTAGAATTGATTTTCATTAAAATTAAATGCATAGAGGCAAAATAACCAATGACAACAAAAATTGGTTTTGCCAAAAGTCCTAAGTATTTATTTACTGGGTTGGTCACATAGTCAAAAAAAGCTATTCCTAAATTTCCAAAAACAATAATTATGGAAATAAATAAAATAGTTGCTGCTATAATGTGGGTTTCATATCCTTTAAATTCTTTACGATTTTTATTATCAATGTATTTTTTCATTTTTCCCTCTTTTTAATTATCTTCTATTATAACAACAACCACTTCTGGTTCTTTGTTAATGACTTTTTTAATAACATTATTAACCTTTTTTTTAATAATAATTTTTTGTTTATTTAATTTATTAAAATCAAGAATAGGTAAAATTTTTTCAGCAATAAATTTGTTAATTTTTTCTTTAACCTTGTTTTGTTCTACTAAATCATCAACAATACCAATAAAATTATAATTGATTTTAGAAGTTAATTTTTTCCTAAATTTGTTATACAAAAAACTAATAAAAATAACACCACTATTACCCATCTTTTGGCGTTCATTAATAATGGAGTTACTAATATCTCCAATCCCATAACCATCAATTAACATTTCATTTAACGTTCCCTTTTCAGGTTTTATTTCTGGTTTTTTGTTATTTAAAATTTTTAGATTCTCACCATTATCAACAAAAACAATTTTTCCAATATCAATCTTCATTTCTTCAGCTAGTTCAATTAAACTTGTATAATCTTGAAAATAACTTTTTATTGGAACAATTGTTTGGGGATTAAGTAACTTTATTGCTGTTTCAATATCTGACCTGGCTCCATGATATGATTTATAAGTGCTTTTTGGAACAATCATCGGAATAATTTTTTGACGATAAAATTGATCAAGAATTTTATAATAAAAAACTTCAGCACTAGCAATTGGTCCAATAGCAACTAAGACGTGGTCATCTTGTTTGATTTGAATATGGTCATTTTTTTGCAAAGAAATATTATTCATCTTATGATAAAGTCGATATCCCACTTCACTAATAAAAACCACAATATCTTTGTACTTATTAATTTCACTATACTTTTTTAATAAATTAGGTGGAATCTTAATTTGATTACTTTCCTGGAGAGTTTTAATAATTTTTAAAACATAAAGATTATCACAAGCAAAGTAGTGTTTTTTTTGAACCAAGTTTTTTATCATCACAATAATTTCATTAATTCTTTTACTTGAAATAGCAACAATCTTTCGCCCCTTTTTATTAATTAAGGTTTTAAAAAATTTTAAGTATTCATTATTATAGTTTTTAATAAATCCTGGTTCTTTAATATTGGTGTTTCCTAAAATCAATAATCTGGTTTTGTTTTGAAAAATTTCTTCATCATTTTTTGATAGTAAAAAATTATTTTTAACACAAAAATAATCACCCAAATAAATCACTTGCTCTTTTTTACTAATAAATGACAATCCAACAGTTAAAGGAAATGAAAAGTAAACTGGAAAAGCTTTAATAACGATGTTGTTAAAAACATTTTTCTTTTTTAATGGTTTTAAATTATATGATTTAACCTTATGTTTATAAAATAATTCTCGAATAATAATTTGAGCATATTGATTGGCATAAATAGGAATTTTTGGAAATTTTGATGCAATATAAGGTAAAGCACCAATGTTATCTAACTCTCCATTAGTAATAATAATAGCTTTGATATGATCTTTTTTCTTTTCCAAATATTTTAAATCAGGAATAATTAAATCCACACCAAAACCATTAAGGTTTGGCATTTTGCTTCCAGCATTAATAATAAAGATATCTTTATCTATTTCTAAAAAATAAAGATTTTTTCCTTGCTCATTGATTCCACCCAAGGCTAAGAATCTAATATTTTTCATATATCTCCTTTAAAAAAATTTTATTTCCTAATAAAAATAAAACTATATGGAATTATACCATAATTTATTTTTTTATCTAGGTAAAAAAGAATGATAAAAGACTATTTTCTAAGTCCTAATGTTTTAATTGTTTCACGATATTTATTAATATCTGTTTCATATAAATATTTTAAAAGATTTTTTCGCTTATTAACCTTTGCAATTAAACCTCTTTTTGAATGTTTGTCTTTTTTATTATCATTAATGTGAGATGTTAAATTTTTAATATCTTGGGTCAATATTGCCACTTGTGCTTGGATTGAACCAGTGTTTTTTTCACTTCCTCCAAACTTAATAATAAATTCTTTTTTTTCTGCTTTAGATATTGCCATTAAAAACTTTTACCTCTTCTTTAAAATTGACCATTGTCTTAACTTAAACTAGACTAATTATAAAGAAAAAAAAATTATTTTTCAATAAAAAGTTTTTTAACTTTAGTCACATCATTAAGAATTTGGGCTTTTAAATCTTGTAATGATGTAAAACTTTGCTCAGGACGAATGAATTTTTTAAAAATAACTTTAATTTCTTGACCATAAATATCCTTGTTAAAATTAAAAATATGAATTTCTAATTTAAGTTTTTTAAAATTATTAACTGAAGGTCGAAAACCAATATTAGCAATCCCATGTCAACTATTATTATTGATGATGATTTCAGCATAAAAAACCCCTCTTAAAAGAAAGTCAATTTCATCAAAAATATTAATGTTTGCAGTTCTAAAACCAATTTTTCGCCCAATTTTGTCTCCTTGAGAAATTTTGCCAATGATTGCAAAAGGCCTTCCTAGTAATCTTTTAACAGTTACTAGGTCATTGTTTTTTAAAGCATTTTTGATCATTAAAGAAGAAATTTTTTCTTCCTTATTTTTTGCTTCCTTAACTACATCAACTTTAATTTCATAACTTGCTAAATCAGGAATTTGTTCTCCAGAAGCTTCTCTATCTTTACCAAATCTAAAATCTTCCCCACAAGAAATATGCTTAGTTTTTAATTTCTTAATAATTTGGTTAATAAAGTTTTTGCTTGTTGTCTTGTTTAATTCATTTTCCTCAGGATCAAAAATAAATAAATAATTAACCCCCATCGCCTTTATGAAATCATAATTTTCTTTTCTTACTGCAAAATTACTATTAAAACTATTTTTCTTAATAATGTCTCTTGGAGCTTTGGCAAATGTTAAAACCGCTGATTTTAAATTATTTTTTAAGGCATAATCAACAGTTTTTTTAATAACTTTTTGGTGCCCAATGTGCACCCCATCAAAAAAACCAATCGCTATTGAACAATCCTTAACCACAGGAATTTTATTTTTATTAATTTTAAATATTTTCATAATTAAAATTCCTTATGACAAAAAGTTTTTGATTTTTGACCTTGACCACAGAAAAGATTTTATTATTTTTTAATATCTTAAACATTCCTTCTTCATTTCTTGGAATTATCTTTCCACAAAATACTTTATTATATTCCTCTTTTTTTATTTCTATAATAGGTAAGTTTATCATATCTTTTATTTCAATTAAAGAAAAATTTTTAATTTCTTCTAATGATGAAGCTTTTTTTAAAGTAAACTTGCCAATACTAATTCTTTGCAAATTTTGCATTGTTCCAATGTTGTTTAATTTTTCAGCAATGTCTTCACACAAAGTCCTAATATATGTCCCTTTGGAAACAAGGCATTTAAATTTAATAATTTTTTGCTTTTGATTATAATCTAAAAAAGTGATCTTTTTTATTGTAATATTTTGTGGTTTTGGTTTTAAAAAAGTGCTTTTATAAGCATGTTTGTAAAGCTTTTGACCATTTATTTTTTTTGCTGAATAAAAAGGGGGAATTTGTTTACTATCGCCCTTAAGAGAGTTAAGCACCAAATTAATTGCTTCAACACTAGGAAAAATCACTTTTTTTGTTTGAATTATTTCCCCACTAACATCGCCTGTAAGAGTTTTTGATCCTAATTTTAATGTGGCAATATATTCCTTTTCTTCACTATTGACAAAACGAATTGCTTTTAACGCTTCTTTGCCCACTGCAACAATAAGTAAACCTGTTGCTAGGGGGTCTAATGTTCCACAATGACCAATTTTTTTTATGTTAAATTGCTTTTTAAGTTCTCTTATAACATCATAAGAAGTCATATTTTTACTTTTGTTAATTAAAATAAATTTATTCAAAATGTTTTCCCCATTTAATTATTATAATTTATTAATAATTTGTTCAATCCGGTCAACTCGTTCCTGGGTATCATCATAATAAAATTTTAATTTAGGAGTTTTCCTTAAATTTAATTTTTGACTAATTTTTTTACGCAAAATACCAGAAACACTTTCTAGTTCTTTAAGAAGTTCTTTAGTTTCGATTTGAGAATTAATGGCATTAAAATAAATTCTTGCAATATCTAAATCCTTTGTTGCAACAACTTCAGTAATAGTTATTGATTTTAGTTTTTCATTTTCTAATTCATTTAAAAAAATTAAACTTAAAGATTTTAAAATTTGGTGAGAAATTTTTTTAATGTTCATTTTTACGTTTTTTCCTCTAAGTAGGTTTGAATAATATCGCCCTTAACAAATTCATTAAAACCATTAACAAAAATCCCTGTTTCAAGACCCTTTTTAGCTTCTTTAGTATCATTTTTTTCAATTTTTAAAGACTTAATTTTGCCTTCAAAGATTTCTTCATTATCTCGAAGAATTTTTATGATGTGATTATTTTTAATTACTCCATTTGTAACTCTAGTTCCAGCAATCACCCCTAGTTTAGAAATATTAAAAACAGCAATAACTTCCCCTTCACCTTCAAGCGTTAATTTTGATTTTGGTTTAATAAGAGAATTTAGTTTATCAATAATATGTTCTTTTAAATCATAAATTACCCAAAAAGTATTAATTTCAACTTTTTCCTTAATTGCCTCATTAGCGATATGGGCTGATGGTTTGATGTTAAAACCATAAATGATGGCATTAGAAGTTTTTGCTAATAAAACATCACTTTCTGTAATTACACCAATTGAAGACTTAATAATATTTATTTTGGTATTTTCCACATCAATTTTGTTAATTAATTGTTCAATTGCTTGAATTGATCCAGAGACATTGGTTTTTATAATCAGATTTAAATTTTTTAATTTCGCTTCTGCCATTTTTGTTGATAAATCCTGAATTGTTTGTCCTTTTGAGTGAAACCTTTGATTAATAGTTTTTTGTTCTAATCTTTGTTGAGCTAATTTTTTAGCTTCTTTTTCATTTTCAAAAGCCATAAATTTACTTCCTACATCAGGAACATTTTGCAATCCCGAAACAACAACTGGTGTTGAAGGTCCAGCTTCTTTAATTTTTTTGTTATTATAATCTAACATCAACCTTACTTTTCCAAAAGTTGATCCCACAATTAAAGCATCTTTTTCTTTTAAAACTCCAGTTGTAATTAAAAGAGTAGCAACTGGTCCTAGGGCTTTATCAATGTGTGATTCTAAAACATTTCCAAAAGCAAATATTTCATCACTTGCTTTATAATCATTAATTTCTGAAACTAATAAAATGGTCTCTAATAATTCATCAATTCCATCTCCTGTTTTTGCAGAAATATTTTTAAAAATAACATTTCCCCCAAATTCTTCAGCAATTAAATCATGATTCATTAATTCTTTTTTAATTTTTTCAGGATCAGCATTAGGTAAATCACATTTATTTATTGCTACAATTATTGGCAAATTAGCCTTTAATGCATGGTCTTTTGATTCTATAGTTTGGGGTTTTATGCCATCAACTGCAGAAACAACAATAATCACAATATCAGTTAAAGAAGCTCCTCTTATTCTCATTTGGGCAAATGCCTCATGCCCTGGAGTATCAAGAAAAGTAATGTATTGGTCTTTGTATTTTGTTTGATAAGCACCAATGTGTTGGGTAATTTGTCCTTTTTCTCCTTCAGCAACATTAGTTTTTCTAATTGTGTCTAAAAGTGTTGTTTTTCCATGGTCAACATGCCCCATTATGGTAATAATGGGAGGTCTTTTTTCTTTTTGATATTCCTTATTGCTAATATCAACATTGTCCAAAAAATTATCAAAAGTTATTTTTTGATTCTTTTTAAAATCAAAACCATTCTCAATACAAAGTTCACCCAATTCTTCATCAGATAAAAAAGTATTTATTGTTAGCATTTTCCCTTCAAGAAAAGCTTTTTGAATAATTTTATTAGCTGGAATATTAATAATTTCACAAAATTGACTAACTGTTAATGGTTCTGAATATATTAAAGTATTATTTTCTAATTTAGCAACATTATCTTGAAGCCGCTTTTTAATATTAATTGATTTTCTTTTTGTACTTTTCATTTTAACACCTTATTCTTCATAAAAATCATCATATTTATCATAATTAATTTCACTATCATCATCAACTTCATCATAATCATAATTAGTATAATCTTTAATCTGTTTTTCTTTTTTTTCCTTTTTAGGAGCAGGTTTAGTTTTCTTAAATTCTTGTTTCTTCTTTTTTTTCTTTTTACCCTGGAAGCTTTCAAGATTTTCTTCTAAATGATCATATAAATCATCATCATCTTGAAATTCATCATAATTATTAATGTTATTATATTTTTCATTTAAAAAATTAAAATCATGTTCTTTCATTGGGGTGTGAATTTTTTTAGGAATTTCAAAATCAACTTCGTTAATTTTTTTAATTTCTATTTCTAAATCTAATAATTTAGCAACAACTTTAGCATTTGATCCACTTCTTCCAATGGCTGAAGAAAAATTGTTTTCATCAACAACAACAATTACTTTGCCTTCATCAAGGTGAACATATTTAACCTCAGCAGGAACCATTGCTCTTTCAACTTGTTTTTGGACATCAATAATTTCTGGAATAACATCAATGTATTCTCTTCCAACTTTATCAATAACTTCTTTAATTCTGCTTCCCCGCTCACCAATAATTGTTCCAACTGGATCAAGTCCTGGAATATCAGTTGCCACAATCATTTTTGTTCTAATTCCTGGAAAACGAGCTATTGCTTTAATTTTGATTTCACCATTTTGAATTTCTGGAATTAAATTATGCATAATAGATTCAACAAATTTTGGTGAATTTTGCGACAAAATAATAGGAATTCCTTTGGGACTTTCTTCAATGCTTGCAATAACTGCTTCAACACTATCACCAACTTCATAAGTGATATTTTTGGGAACTTCATTTTTGCTTAAAAAACCATAATCTTTACTAAAAGCAACAATATAAAAATTATCTTTAACTGCTTCAATTTTTCCTTTAATCAAAGTACCTATTTTTTCCTTATAATCTTGTAAAACAACCTCTTTTTGTTTTTCTCTAATTTTTTGTTTAATTATTTGCTTAACTTGTAAAGTTGTTAAAATCCCAAATTCTTTAGTAAAAGGAATTTCTTCTAATAACTCTTTACCTTCTTTAATTTTTTTATCTTTTTTTAAAGCATCTTCAAGTAAAATATCATTAAATTGATCCTCAATTTCTTTAACAACATTTCAAACTCGAAAAAGTTTTAATTCTCCTTTTGAAATATTAAATAAAACTTTTAAATTCGCCTCAGGATCAATTTCCTTGCGATATGTTTTCATTAATGATTCTTCAATTGCTTCTTTAATAATATTTTTTGATATCCTTTTTTCCTTGGCCAATTGATTTATAGCATCAATAAAAGCTTTAGCATTAAACATTTAATTCCTCCATTTTCAAAAAACAAAAAGAGGCAAAACCTCTTTTTCTTTCCTTAAACTATTTTGTATTATATATTAAACCACTAAAATATTCAATATTAAAATAATTTGCCTTGATTGTCTTGGGGAAGATTATGAAACATTTGCAATTTCTTAAAAGTTTCAATTAAAGTTTTATTTGTTTTTGTCCTTTTAACAAAATCTTCAATCGAAATAAACTTACTTTCCTCCCTAGCACTAGTTATTGATTTTGCAACTGCCAAACCTAAACCATCAATTGAAACAAAAGGTGGATATAATGATTTTTTTTCATAATTAATCTTAAATAAAGAATCCTGAGATTCCAGTAATGAAATATTTTCAAACTTAAACCCTCTTGCATACATTTCCAAAACCATTTCAAATAGTTTAATTAGTTCAATTTCCTTAACAGATAATGTTCTTTTTTCCCTACTATCATCATATTTTGTTTTTAGGGTTTTGTATTTTTCTAAAACATATTCCTCACCCATTTGAATGGTTTCAATATCAAAAAAATCACACCTTAATGCAAACAAAACACTATAGTATTCAAGAGGGTAATAAACTTTAAATCAAGCCACCCTTCAAGCCATCATCACATATGCTGTAGCATGAGCTTTAGGGAACAAATAGTTAATTTTACTAACTGAGTTAGTTCATCATTCGGGAATATTTTGGGCATTAATTTTTTGCTTATACATTGCTCATGTTGTTTCATCAATAGCAACTTTCCCCTTTCTAATAAATTCAGTAATTTCAAAAGCATCTTTTTTGTTCATCTTTTTTTCAATTAGATAAGTCATAATATCATCCCGACACCCAATTACTTCTTCTAATTTTTTACCATTTTTAATAATTAAATCCCTTGAATTGTTACGATAAACCCCAATTCCATGAGATAGACCAGAAAGAATTATTAAATCATTAAAACTTTGGGGTTTAGTTTCTTCTAGCATATTTCTAACAAAACTTGTCCCAAATTCAGGAATTCCCACAGCCCCAGTTAAATCAGCAATTGGCAATTCTTTTTCTAGCTTTAAAGGTTTTAATGATGAAAATAATTCAACAACATTTTCATCATAAAAAGGAATTTTAAAAGGGTCAATTTTTGTAATATCTGATAACATACGAATTGCTGTTGGATCAACATGACCTAAAATATCTAATTTTAAAAGATTGTCATGAATTGAATGAAAATCAAAATGAGTTGTTTTTCAATCTTCTTTCTTGTTTGCTGGATAATTAATTGGTGTAAAATCATAAATATTTGAACTTTTTGGAACAACAATAATTCCTCCTGGATGTTGTCCAGTTGTTCTTTTTGATCCAGTTAATTTTTTTGCCAACCTAGCAATTTCTGCATTATTAACAACATTTTCTAATTGTTTTTCTTCTAAATAACCCTTAACATAACCATAAGCTGTCCTTTGTTGAACAGTAGAAATTGTTCCAGCACGAAAAACATTTTCCTCCCCAAATATTTCTTTAGCATAATTGTGGGCAATTGCTTGATATTCTCCAGAAAAATTTAAATCAATATCCGGAATTTTATCACCTTCAAAACCCAAAAAAGTTTCAAAAGGAATGTTGTGACCATCACCTTTGATTTCTTTAGAACAACTTGGACAGTTAATAAATGGCAAATCAAAACCTGATTTAACATCTTTTCTTAATTCAAAAAAACCACAAGAACAATAATAATGGGCTGGCAAAGGGTTAACTTCTGTAATATTTAACATTGTTGCCAAAAAGGATGAACCAACTGAACCTCTTGAACCAACTAAATAATTATCATCTAATGATTTTTTAACCAGAAGGTGTGAAATTCAATAAATTCCTTCAAAGTTGTGATCAATAATTTTTTCAATTTCCCAATTAAGGCGTTCTTCAATATATGGTGGCAACTTTTCTCCATATTTAGCCTTAGCATTTTTGATTGAAACTTGTTTTATTCCCAGTTTTGCCTCTTTAATTTCTGGAACAAATAATTTAGTTTGCAAAAGTGAGTATTTTTCAATTTCATCCAAAATTAATTGTGAATTCTTAATCACAATTTTATTTGCTAAATCTTTTCCTAGCCATTCAAATTCATTTAATAAATCCTGAGTTTTCCAAAAATGTTTTTTGGGAATATTAGAAATTTCATTTTCCCAACTTTTTAACCAATGGGGTTTTCCTTCTAGTTGTTTGGTTTCAATATAAATGTTTCAAAAAGATTGATCATTTTCTTGCAAATAAAAAGGATCAGAAGCAGCAACAATAATTTTGTTGTGCTTTGTTGCAATTTCCACAATTCTTTTAATAGCATCCTTAATGATTTTTTCATTATCAACAATTTTTTTATCAACCAAATAAAGGTATTGTTGCAAAGGGTTAAGAAGAATAAAGTCATAAAATTTAATTGCCTTTTCTAAATCTGATAAATTTTTTGTTAAAGCAAGATCAATTATTTCTGAGTCATTAGCTCCAGATCCAATCAATAAATTCTCTCTTAATTCATTAATGCACTTTTTGGTTACTTTAACTCCCCGATTTAAATATTTTGTGTGAGCTAAAGAAACTAATTTATAAAGGTCTTTGACTCCTTTTTGGTTTTTAATAATAATATTGGCATTATAACCTCTTTGTTTTGTTAAAAAGTTTAAATCTGAAATCTTTGCTAAATCGCTAATTTTAATAACATCCAAATAACTTTTTTTTATCTCACTTAAAAACTTTAAAAAGACTTGTTGTAAAACATTAACATCATAATCAGCTCGGTGGGCTAAATTATCATCATATTGAACTAACATTTCTTTAGCTATTTTTTTTAACCGATAACTTTTTTTAGGTTTAGTTAAAACTCATGATAAATGGAGGGTATCAATTCAAGGATTAGAAACCACTCCTAAATAATTTTTAATAAAAAGTTGTTCCAAAAATCCAATATCAAATCCAGCATTATGGGCAACTAGGATGTCATTGCCAATAAAGTCTTTAATTTTTTTAGCTGCTTCTTCTTGAGAAATTCCCTTTTCTTCAAGCATTTTTTTATTTATTTTAGTCATTTCCTGAATAAAAGGGGCAATTTCTTTACTGGTTTTAACAAAAAAACTTGTTTGTTCAATAACTAAATTGTTTTTAATCTTAGTTGCCGCAAATTCAATAATTTCATCATAATATGAGGACAAACCAGTTGTTTCCAAATCAAAAACTATATATGTTGCATCATCAATTTTTTCATCACTAGGATTTTTAATAATTGCTAACTCATCTTCAATCGTTTTTAAAATTACTCCACAACCAATTTTAAAATTACCTTTTTTAGGATCATCAAATTTTTTTTGAATATCAGGATAACTTTGCACATTATCTTGATCACAAATAATAATTCCCTTGTGTCCTAAATTCATTGCATATTTGATAACATCATTAGTGTCTTCAATTCCATCAAAAGCACTCATTCTTGTATGAGCAGAAATTTCCACGCGAGGATTTTTAGCATCATCAATTTCAAAGTTTTTTTTAATAAATTTAAAATCTAAAACTTTAAAAACATTTTCTCTTTCAAATTGATCATATTCACTATGACCATAAAAAAAGTATTTTTCTCCTTCTTTTAATTCCAAAAAACTCTTATTATTAGGTTTAGAAAACATTTTTCCAAAAATTGAATATTTTCCATCACTAATACCGATTTTTAAAATGACAATAGTGTTATTTTTAACCAGCCTTTTTTCCAAATAAAAAATATTTCCTTCAATAATTTTATTTTTTACTATCTCTTGATTAATATTAGCAATACTTTCTTTGCTAAATTTATCATAATTAATTTTGCGTTTTCAACTTGATGATAAATTAGAATCAGAATTGACTGTAATATCTTTTTTAACAACATTATTGCGCATTGAATTAATTTCATCATTGCGACTATCAATAATCGCTTTTTTTAATTCCTTATTTTCCTTTAAAATATAGGCAACCTTAAAGTTAAAGCCTCATTGATTAAAATAACTTTCAATTTTTTCTTTTCAAACCAAATAACTTTTCATTTGCTGTTTAAAATTAAAATAAATATTAATTTGGTTGTTTTCCAGCTTAATATTACAAATGTTTCTTAGTTCATTACCAATTGGTTTATGATTGGAAAAATATTCTAAATATTCATTAAAAATATCTAAATTATTACTGTTTTCTCTTGGCATAATTTCAATATCTCATAAGGGATTGTGTTTTTTTACCTTTGATTGTAGTAACTCAAATATTTTTAAAGAAAAAATGGTAGGTGTGGCAATAACTATTGTTGTTGTCTTGTTTTTTTTGTTATATAAAACTTTATAAATTTGACAATCTTTTAAAATTGCATCTTTATTGTCCCAATTAATTTTTTCTAAAAATTTTTCCATTTTCTCTCTTTTAATTATTACAATAATTCTATCAAAAAAATATTTTAATTAAATTCTTTTTCAATTTTTTTAAGAGTTTGTAAATGAATTTGCTTAATTTGTTTTAAGGATGGATTTTTAACAACTTTATGAGCCTGAATTATGTTGTTGACATATTTAAAAATATCTAAATAATGACATTCATTTTGCAAAAACTTTTGTACCATAAATTCATTAGCAGCATTTAAAACAACTGGAAAACTCCCCCCAATTTCAATTGCATCATAACCTAGTTTAATTGCTGGAAAAAACTTTTCATTAATTGGTGAAAAATTTAAATTTTTAATTTTTTCAAAACTAAAATTATCAAAATTATATAATTTTCTTTTCCCTTTATTTAAGGCATAAGCAATTGGGATTTTCATCAAAGGAGCACCAAGTTGGGCCATAATGCTACCATCATTAAATTCAACTAAAGAATGAATGATGCTTTCATAATGAATTATTGCTTTGATTTTTTTAGTGTCAAACAATCATCTTGCTTCAATGATTTCTAAAACTTTATTAAAAAGGGTGGCACTATCAATAGTGATTTTTTTTCCCATTGATCAATTGGGGTGGCTTAATGCCTTTTTAACATCAATATTATAAAATTGTTTTTTTTGATAATCTCTAAATGGCCCTCCAGAACAAGTTAGATAAATATTTTTAATACTTTTTTGATCTTCACCATTTAAACATTGAAAAATTGCCGAATGTTCACTATCAACAGGAAATATTTGCACTTTTTTTTGTTTTGCAAGTTTCATAACTTGTTTTCCAGCAACAACTAAAGATTCTTTATTTGCTAAAGCCAAATCTATTTTTGCATTAATAATGGCAATTGTTCATTCTAATCCATTAAAACCTGATACTGCATTTAAGACAATATCACTTTTGCATTTTTTAATAAATGCTAAAACTGCTTTTTTTCCAATAATAAGATTTTTCTTTTTAGCTTTGATTTTTTTTAGAAAATGAGGACTTACTTGAGAGCTTAAAAAACAATAATTATTAGCGCTTATTTTATTGAAATTTTTTTCAATGTAATCATAATTCTTATTAATTACTAAAAAGTCTAAAATTAAATTTTTATCTTGTTTAATAACTTCTAGAGCTTGTCTTCCAATGCTACCATTTGCTCCAACTATTCCAACTTTTATTTTCATAATACAATTGTGTTAAAAATTATAAAAAATCCAATATATGATGCAATATGACTATCAAATCGATCTAAAAACCCACCATGCTTTTGTAAAATTTTTGAAAAATCTTTAACCTTATAACTCCTTTTAATTTTTGAAAAATATAAATCTCCAGTTAATGATAAAAAGTTAATATTAATGATTACTAAGACTCATTGCATCAATGTAATATAGGGAAAAAGATTTGTAAAATAAGCAAAACTTAAAGAAAAGATAGTGGCAACAACAACCCCGCCAAAAAACCCTTCCCAAGTTTTGTTTTCGCTAATTTCATAATTAATTTTCCTTTTTCCAAAATACTTACCAAAAAAATATGCCCCAACATCAGCTGCTGCTATTGAAAATAAAACAAAGGAAATAAATTCTCACCCATTATTAATTTTACTTGAATAAGAAAATAATCATAAAAATGATCTTGAAGCAAAACTAATAATGGTCATACTTACAAAAATACAAGACACATCTTTTAATTTTAGTTTTGGAAAAAAACTAGGAATAATCATAAATGCCAACAAACCCATTAACACAAAATCAATATTAAAGACATTAAAATCTAAAATACCAGAACTTGTTAGGTTCTTAAAGAAAAAAAAGATTTGGTCATAATAAGAAAAAACAAAAAACAAAAAAGCACTAATAATAAATGGTTTGTCTTTAATTTTAGTAACATTAACTAATTCAAAAAAACTAATCACAGATATACATAGGGGAAATAAAATAAAAAATGGCCTATAAAGTAAACATAACAAATATAAAAAACCCAAAAAAAACGAGATATAAAATCTGTTTTTTAATTCCAAACTTTTCGTCATTGCTTTTCCTTTGTTTTTAAATTCTAAAAAACATTATAATACTAAAAATTATATTTCCAAAATATGCTTTTCTTTTTCATCACCTATTTCAGAAATTTTCTTATTAAATTCATCTGTTAATTTTTGAACTTCATCTTGATATTCTTTAACTAAATCTTCACTTGTATCAACTTTTTTTATTTGATCATTACTACTATGGCGCACACTTCTAATAGCAATTTTTGCTTTTTCAATTTCTTTTTTGACAAATTTAACTTTTTCTTTTCTTGATTCTTCAGTTAAAGAAGGGATTGTTATGCGAACTATTTCTCCATCAACAACACCTTGAAAACCTAATTTTTCCTTATTTATTGCACTAGCAATTATTTCAACAATAGCTTTATCATAAGGCTTAATAATTATTGTTTTAGCTTCAGGGATTGAAATAGATGCTAATTGATTTAAAGGCGTTTTTTGATCATAATAATTGATTTGAATAGCACTTACTAAAATTGGTGATGCCATCCCTGCTGAAATTTTTGACAAATCATTTTTCAAAAATTCAATAACTTGTTCCATTTTTGTTTTTGTTTCACTAATTATTTGTTTTAACATTTTTTATTCCTCACTTAATTTTCTATTTTAGTAAATTTTATCTTGTTTTTCAAAACTTTTGTAAAGCAATTTTGTTCATTGGCTGAAAACACCAATGTTTCTATATTGTTTTCTTGACAAACTAAAACAGCAGTTTTATCCATTACTTTAATTTCTTTATCAAGAACCTCTTGGTAAGTAAGTTTGTCAAATCTTTTTGCATCTGGAAATTCATTTGGATCATTTTCATAAACCCCATCTACTCCATTTTTCCCCATTAAGATTTGAGTCGCTCCTAGTTCAGCAGCTCTTAATGCTGTTGCTGTATCTGTTGTAAAAAATGGAAACCCTGTTCCCCCAACAAAAATAATAACATGCCCCTTTTTATATGATTCATTAACCACATCCTTATTATATGGTTGGGCAATTTTATCAATTTTAATACTAGAAAATATTTTTGTTTTAACTCCTAACTGTATTAAAAAATCTGACAATAAAAGACCATTAACAATGGTTGCAATCATCCCGATATAATCAGAATTATTACGATTAACATTGTTTGTATTGTTTTTGGCATTTCGTCATATATTACCAGCACCAACAACTACTCCCACTTGGTAATTTAAATTTCTTATTTCCTGAATTTGGTGAGCATATTCTTTTATTTTTTCAAAATCAAAATTGATATTTTCAGAAGATAATGCTTCACCAGAAAGTTTGATAACTAACTTTTTATCTAAAGATTTTTTTTCCATAATTATTGAAATTATACCATATTTTATTTTATTTTTTTTAAAAAATATTGTATTATAACAATTAGTATGAAAATAAAAAAACACAATATAAAAGTATGATATATCTCACTTTTTTTACAACTATTAGCACTTACTTCTTTTTATTTGTTAGTTGGTGAATGAATTAATCAATACAATAGTTATTTTGCTAATTTTATTGTAACCATTATTCCTTTTCTTAGTGCGATTATATATTGATTGGGTTTTTATTTGTATTGATTTTTAATTGTTTTGTGAACTTACTTTTTACATCGCAAAAATTATAATCCATATAAAATGCCAAAAAGATTTATTGCCTTTAATCTAATGTTTCTAATTTTTGGAAGCTTTATTGGTTTAATTGCAGCAATTTCTATTTCCTTAGTAATGAAAAAAGAAAAAGATGAAAATTATTCTTCACAATCTTCAATGACTTCTGAAGATATGTTGCAAAGATAACTAATTTTTTTTCTTGTTAATTTGTCTTGGGGAAATTCAGCATTATATAATTCAATAAAATTATGAAGATAGTATTTAAATAGAAGGTCATGATGATTAATTCCCCCTAAGAAACTTTTTTTAAAATTTTCATCAATATCTCTTTCAACTTTAGCTAAATAATTTTTTTGATAATTTAGCATTTCATGTGATGGAATTTCAACAATATTTAAATCATAATTTCTAAAGCTCTTTTCTTCATCACTCAATGAACCTATACGAAAATCATAAGGTGTTGAAACGAAGGTTAATTTCTTTTTATTTTCATAAGATAAAACCTTAAAATAATCAATATAATTAATTTTAATTAGATAACGAAAAATTGGTAAAATAACCCCCAATGTTGCTGCGTTTTGTTCGACATCAAAAAGATAGGTTTTATCATATTTTCTAGTTAGGTCATCATAAATTTTAAAAGGAAATTTGTTTTGTTTAACATTAACTTTAACATCCTCTTCATCAAATTTAATTCTTGTCCCTACTGATGTAATTGTATCAATATTTTTAAATGCCAAATCTCCATATTCTTTAATGAAATAATTTGTTAAAAAACTACCAAAAGAAAACCCTAGATAATGAACTTTTTTATAACCCAAATCTTTTAAATCTTTTCCTAGTTGAAACATTCATTGACTTTGGACTTTCATCATTTCAGCAACTTTTTTTTCATATTCAGCAGAATCATAAGTTTTTTTAAATTCAGCATCACCATAATTTAGTGGGCGAAAGATAGTTTCAAAACCAAAATTATTTACCCCACTAGTTGCTAATGGTTTTTTGAAATATTTGTGTAAATTAATTCCTTCTCATTGGTTTTGCACCCCATAATAAAGGTCCATTTTAACACTAGTGTTTCCCTCAACTTCTTTGTTTTTAGGAGTTTTTGATTTTCAATCTTTTGAAAAAGCTCACAAATACCTTTTTGATAACTTTTTTCATTCTTGATTTAAAATAGGTCCACCAACCCAAAAAACAACTGCCTCATCATTAAATTTTTGATAATATTGGGGACTTTTTGTAGCAACATCATAGGTAATATCAAAGTTTTGATCTTTTTTATTATCAACAGTTTGAATCGCTAGTCCATAATTATTACCAAATTTATAATCTTTTGTAGCAAAGGTTACTGGCAAATTTTGAATAAAAGCAACAATTGTTGCAAATAATATTGAAGCAACATTAACTATTAAAACACGCATTTTACACCCACTTATTTTTGTGATGCCTTAATTTGAGAATTTACTTCTGTAGCAAAATCAACTACTTTTTTTTCAATTCCTTCACCAACAGCAAATCTAATAGCATTAATTAATTTAGCATTATTGGTTTTTAAATATTTTTCAACACTTTCTCCATCACCTTTAACATACTCTTGTTTAACCAAACAAATTTCTGATAATTCTTTGTTTAATCTTCCTTGGGCGATCTTGATTGCAATATTTTCTGGTTTTCCTTGTTTTATTGCTTCATCTTGCAAAGTTTTTAATTTTTGATCAATTTCTTTTTTTTCCATTTCTTCAATTGATAGATATTGGGGATTTAAGGCATTAGCATGCATGGCAACATTTTTAGCCACTTCTTCATTCCCACCTTCAATTATTGTTAAGGTTCCCACTTTTTTATTGTGATGAATGTATACTCCAAAATGTTGACCATCATTTTTTGTTATTTTTTCAAATCTTCGAAGACTAATTTTTTCCCCAATAATTGAAGTCATTTGAATAAGTGATTCTTCAATAGAACTATCTTTTAATTTTAATTTAACTGCTTCTTTTGGATCATTAACATCATTTTTTAAAAGAGTTTCACTAATTTCATCAACCAATTTTAAAAATTTTTCATTTCTAGCTACAAAATCAGTTTCAGAATTTATTTCACAAATTAAAGCTTGCTTATCGCTTTTAACAATATTAATAACTCCATCAGCAGCAATTCTTCCACTTTTTTTAGCCGCTTTAGCAATTCCGTTTTCCTTTAATCAAACAATTGCTTTTTCCACATCACCAGTAGCATCTCATGCTTTCTTACAATCTAAAAAACCTGCGCCAGTTCTTTCTCTTAAATCTTTAATATTTTGTGCTGACATTATTTTTCTCCTTTTAAAAAACTAATTAATTCATCTTTTTTTAATTTTGAATAATTTTTTATGCCATTTTCTTTAGCATATTTTTTCAATTCAACTAAAGACATTTTTGCAAAATCAAGATCTTTTTTAATAACTACTTCTTTATCTTGTTTTGGTAATTCTTTTTTTATGCTATTTTCATTTTCTTTTTTTGAATCTTTTGCCAAATCCACTTGATTTTGATTATCAATTTTTTTATCTTCAACTTTTTTGTCTTCTTTTTTAAAATCTTTTTGCTCTTCTGTTTTCTTAACAAACTTCTTATCAAAATCTTTTTGACTATCTATTTTTCCTTTTTTGAAACCTTCATTATATTTTTTATTAAAATCTTTTTTATAATGCCCTTTGTCTTTTCCATAGGTATTTGTTTCACCATCTCTTTTATAATGACCCCTGTCTTTTCCATAGGTATTTGTTTCACCATCTCTTTTATAATGCCCTTTGTCTCTTCCGTAGGTATTTGTTTCACCATCTCTTTTATAATGTTTTTTATATTTATAATTTTTATTACCAAAACCTTTTTCATTTTGTCTTCTTTGGGGATTAAATTCAATTTCTTCATCTTCAGTGTAAGCAACTTTTGGCTTGTGTCCCTTACCAGCGTTATAAGCATCAGCAATTGCTGTAACAAATAAATCAATTGACTTAACTGCATCATCATTTCCAGGAATTGGCAAAGTTATAATGCTTGGATCACAATTAGTATCAACAACAGACACTACAGGAATATTTAATTTAATTGCTTCTTTTACTGCATGAATTTCAATTAAAGGGTCAATGACAAAAATAGCACTTGGCATTCCTCTCATGTTTCTTATTCCTTCTAAGTTGTTTAGTAATTTGTTATATTCCTTTTTAATTAAAATAACTTCTTTTTTTGGTAGTTTAGAAAAAATGTTATTTTCTTCCATTCTTTCAATTTCACTTAAACGATGAAATCTTTTTCTAATTGTTTTAAAGTTAGTTAAAGTTCCACCTAATCATCTTTCAGCAACAAACATAGCATTACACCTAATTGCTTCTCTTTTGATGATTTCTTTTGCTTGCTTCTTAGTTCCAACAAAAATGATGGGCTTATTATTTGCCCCTAAATCCTTAACAAAATCATAAGCATTTTGAAAAGCTTTGATTGTTTTTTTTAAATTAATGATGTGAATGCTTCTTTTTTTTGTATAAATGAACTTAGACATTTTTGGATTTCACTTCCTAGTTTTATGACCAAAGTGTCCCCCAGCAACCAAAAGCTTTTGTGCTGTTAAAGCAAATTCCTCTTTTTTTTCTTCTTTTTTTTCTTCAACATTATCTTCATTAGATAATGGTTTTTTATTCAAATTTTCCTTTTGAATTTCCATTTCTTTTTACCTCTTTTAGTTAGTTCTTCCAATTAGTTCTAAATTTAGCAATTTAATAAAAATTAAACACCAAGCCAAAAAATTCCTAATTGTGCTTTTTATATTTATAAAATCTTAAATTAAAGCTATTTAATTATAGCACAAATTGATTTTTTAATTAAAAAATAATCTTCTAATATCATTAATTGATACTAGCAAAATAAACATAATCAAGGCAAAGGCAAAATACATAAATATTTTTTGAAATCTTTTTGATATTTGTCTTCTTAATATTTGATTATAAATTCCTTCCCAAAATTTAAAACCATCAAAAGGTGGAAATGGCAACATATTCACATAAGCCAAATTAAAGGAAATAAAACTAATTCAATTTAAAATATATGCTGGTTTTGCTTGAGCAATCTTCACTCCTTGATTGATAATGGCAATCGGCCCTCCAACTTCATTTATGTTAACTTGAAATGTTACTAGTTTGATAAAGAAACTATTCATTTGCCCAAAAAAATTCCACATTTCATTAATGGTTTCACCAAAAACTGCTAAATTTAAATTTTTATTTGCAAAATAAAATAAGTATGTAAAACCAAAAGAAATTAAAATATTAGCTAATGGTCCTGAAAAAGCTAAAATTGATTTTTGATACCCCTTTAATGATTCTATCTTACGATTTTTATCAATATGATCAAAAGTTGAATCTTCACCATTTGCTATTGAAACATAGCCTCCTAATAAAAAGATTTTAAAATTATATTCAGTTTCTTTAGTTTTTAATGAAAAAATTTTTGGTCCAAACCCAACTGAAAATTCAGGAACATATAATTTATATTTTTTTGCTACTAAAAGGTGAGCAAATTCATGAAAAACAATAAGCATCGATATTATTAATAAAATTAAAAGAGCTTCCATTTATTTTTCTTCCTTTGTTTTTGCTTTTTTTTCAATTTGCTTAATAATGCGACATTTTGGAAAATTGCGACATCCTAAAAAGTCTCCTCTTTTCCCTTTTCTAATAACCAAATTAATTTTGCAATTTTCACATTCAACATCACTTTCTTTAATCACATTTTCTTTAGTGTTTTTAGCAAAATTACATTTTGGAAAATTTGGACAAGAAAGAAAATCCTTGCCTCAACGATTTTTCCTGATTAATAATTTAACATCACAATTAGGACACTTTTCATCAGATTCTGGTAATTTTTTTTGCTTTGTTTTTAATCAAGCATCATCAACTAATTTTTTAAATTCTTGATAATATTCTTTAAATCAAGTCTTATAATCAACTTCATCTAAAGCAATTTTGTCTAAAGTTTCTTCTAAACTAGAAGTATAATTGGGCGCCACTATCTTTTGAAAATTATTTTCCAAAACATCTGAAACCTCAATTCCAAGATCTAAAGTCTCAATTGATTTGCTTTCATTTAAAATTGCATATGCTTTTTTTTGAGATAAAATTGATTCAATCATTGTTGAATATGTTGAAGGTCTCCCCACTCCTTCATCTTCTAGTTTTTTAACTAAACTAGCTGGGTTATAACGTTTAGGAGGAGTTGTTAATTTTTCTAACATTTCAATGTCTTTAATAGCAATTTTATCACCTTTTTTATATTCAGGTAAAAGCACATCTTCAACTTTGTTTTTTAAAATTTTATTATATCCGTCAAAAATTTGTTTTGAAGCTGAAAAAGATGTTTCAAAATCATTGTTTTTTATAACTATTTTTGTGCTTTCACTAATTGGGGGTTTAATAAAACAAGCTAGTGAAATATTGTATATTAGTTCATAAACCCTTTTAGCCCCACTACTAACTTCTAATTTTTGGATTTGTTCAGGAGTAACTTTTAAATCAAGAGGATAAATTGCCTCATGGGCATCCTGAATATTACCCTTTTTTGATTTCTTTTGCTCATATGTTGATCAATACTTTTCTTCAAGCAAAGCTTTGATATGATTGATAAATTTGTTTTTTGTTACATCTTCTAATCTTGTTGAATCAGTTCGATGGTAACTAATGAAACCTTTTTCAAATAATTCTTGAGCTAAAATTGAAATTCGGCGAGGATACATTTTTAATTTTTGAAATCCCACTTGAAAAAGAGTTGATGTTGTTAGGGCAAACATTTTTTTAGCAGCAACCTTTTTTTTGATAATGTCAACAACTTCAAACTCATCATTTAAATTATTTTTAATTTCCTTAATTTCACTCTCGCTATAAAGTTTTTTATTATCTTTGGGAAATTGCAAAACAAAATCTTGATTATTAATGTTTAAAACAATTTTTAAAACATAATATTTTTGGGGAATAAAGTTTTTAATTTCTTTTTCCTTTTTTGCAACAAAAAGCAAAGCCACAGATTGAACTCTTCCTCCTGTGTTTTGCTTTGATAATAGTTTATTACGTAAAAAATTAGTGAAATCAAAACCAATAAGGCGGTCAACTATTCTTCTTGTAAAATATGAATTAAATAAAGCCTCATCAATTTTTTTGACATTTTTTAATGAATTAATAATTTGGTCTTTTTGCAATGCTTTAATAATGACTCTAAAATAATCTTTTTCATCAATTTTAAAATAATCTTTAATATGTCAAGCTATTGCTTCCCCTTCTCGATCAGGGTCAGTTGCTATATAAATTTTATCAGCACTATTGATGGCTTTTTTAAGCTCATCAATAATTTTTTTATATTTCTTATCTTTATCAATCACCCAAACTGGTTCTAATGTATCACGATTAAAACCATAATATTCTTTGTCATCTTTTTTGATAAAAAAACTTTTCTTTAAATCTCGAAAATGACCATAACAAGAGATTACTTTAAAATCTGCACTCAGGTATTTTTCAATAGTTTTTATTTTATTAGGTGATTCAACAATTAATAAGTTTTTCATTTGGCCTCTATTTTTTATATTATATAGTACTTTAGATTAAAAATTAAAACAAGTCATTAATTATGTCTTTGGACTCTTCAATAAGTTTTGCTCCTTCCTTGATTAAAACATTGTTTCCTGAATCGCCTAAATCAGCTGAAGGGATACAAAAAATGTCTTTGTTTTGCTCTAAAGCATGTTTTGCAGTGTTCATTGTTCCACTTTTTCTTTTTGACTCAATAATCACCACCCCTCTTGATAAACCAGATATCAAGCGGTTACGAGCTTTAAAACTTTCTTTTTCTCCTTCAAAATCATCAGGATATTCAGAAATAATCAACCCTTCTTTAATGATTTGGGTATATAAATTATAATTTTCATTAGGATAACAGTGATTAATTCCTGTTCCTAAAATTGCTATTGTTTTTTTCTTACTTTTTAAGGCAGAAGAATGGGCAATGGCATCAATTCCCTTTGCCATTCCTGAAATAATTACAAAATTATCTAAATGATCAATAATGTGCTTAGTGTTAATCTCTCCTTGCTTTGTGTTTTTTCTTGAACCAATAACTGCTAAAGCATTTCTTTGTTCCAAGATCTTTTTATCGCCCTTATAAAAAAGGACAAAAGGTGGTTGATATATCTTTTTAAGATTTTTGGGATAATCACTATCAATAATTGTCATAAAATCTTTATATTTATCAACTTTTTTTAAATCTTCCTCACTTATTTTTTCCTTATTTTCTAAGGCTTTATATATTTTTTTTCAATTACCCTTATATTTAATGGCAAAATATAATAATACTTTTCTCATTTGCTCCTCCAATATTAATATTGAAAGAAAACAACCATTTTCCTAAAAAATATTATTATTTAAAGTCATCTGGAATTTCAAAAGTGTAGTTTCCTAATTTTCCATCCCTTAAATCTAAAAAGAATTTATTGATGATTATTTCTTCAAAGTTGTTATTTTTAGCTTTGTTTTTAAAATAAAAAGACCATAAAGCATCCAAAATTTTTTCATCTTTAGTTTTGTTAATTATTTTAATAATATCATGAGTGTTTTGGTAATTGTGGCGAAAAAAATCCATCATTTCAAAAAACGCTTTTTGCAAAATATGGGGTTTAATTTTCATACTATTAATAATTGCTAAATTTCTTCCCACAATGGGGTTTTTAATATTAGGTCACAAAATCCCAGGAGAGTCATATAAAAAGATTTGGTTACTAATTTGAATTCATAAACCAATTTTTGTAACTCCTGGCTGGTTCCCAACCTTTTGGATTTTTCTTTTTAAAATATGATTAATAAATGTTGATTTTCCAACATTGGGAACACCAACCACCATTACATTTATGGGTTGAGGTTTAATGCCTCTATTTATTTCTCTTTGTCTTTTAAATTTTGTTAATTCTTTAATTTTACTAATAACTTTAGAATAAGCATTTTGCTCTAATAAATTAAGTTTAATAAAATTTATTCTTTTTTCATTAAAATAAGTTTCCCATAATTTTAATTTTAAAGGATCACACAAATCAATTTTAGATAAAATGACCAACCTTTTTTTGGCTTTCATTAGTTGTTCAATTAAAGGATTTAATGATGAGAAAGGAGCTCTAGAATCAACAATCTCAATAATTAGATCAGTTCATTTTAAATTTTGCAAAATTTGTTGCCTTGTTTTTTCCATATGACCTGGAAATCAATTAAAAACCATTATTATTTCCTCACTTAAAAATTTAAAATAACTTTTAAGAATCTATTTTTTAGTAGCTTCTTTAATTCTTGTTGCTTTTCCTTGCAGTTTTCTAAAGTAAAAAATCTTTGATTGACGAACTTTCCCTTTTTTAACAATTTGAATTGAAGAAATGTTGGGACTATTTACCAAGAATGTTTTTTCCACACCAATTCCAGAAGTTATCTTGCGAATAGTGAAAGTTTCCCCAATACCACTATTTTGTCTTTTAATAACAACCCCTTCAAATAATTGGATTCTTTCTTTATTTCCTTCTTTAATTTTAATAAAAACTTTTATTGTATCTCCAGAAGAAAAATTTGGAACATCTTCTTTGATTTGTGACTTAACAACTTCATTAATTAGATTTTGGTTTAAATTAGCCATTTTTAATAACACTCCTTTATTTTCAAACATTAAATATCAAATGTTATTTTATCATAAATATTATTTTATTTAAAGTTTTACTTTTTCTCTTTATCACGCTTTTTAAGCATTGATAATTCTTGGGCTTTTTTTATTCTCCATTTTTTAATTTTTTCATGATCACCACTAAGTAATACATCTGGAACTTTGTGACCTTGAAAAATTGGTGGTCTTGTATATTGAGGATACTCTAAAAGGTCATTAACAAAACTTTCACTTTTTAAACTTTCCTCATTAATAACATCGGGCAAATGCCTCGATAAAGCATCAATTAGAATTGCTGCTGGAAGTTCCCCGCCAGTTAAAACAAAGTCACCAACACTAATTTCTAAATCAATATAATTTTTAATGCGCTCATCAATTCCTTCATATCTTCCACAAATTAGGTTTAAATTCTTTATATTTTGGGCTTGAATTGTTTCATTTAAATTTTTAATTGTCTTATAATTAAATTTTTCTCCCTTTGGTGATAATAAGATTGTTAAAGATTTTTCTTTGTAATCTTGCAAGGCATAAACCAAAGGTTCAATTTTTAAAAGCATTCCAGCTCCCCCACCATAAGGTTCATCGTCAACTTTTTTGTGTTTACCAGGAGCATAGTTTCTAAAATCAACAAAGTTAATAGCAATTAAGTTTTTTTCTTGAGCTTTTTTTAAAATTGAATATTTAAAATAATTTTCAATCATTTTAGGAAATATTGTAAAAATATTAAATTTGATCATAATTTTTTATCCAAATCTCATTTTTTGTTTCTTTAACAATAAAATGTTTTATAAAAGGAATCATCTGGTCATTTGATAATTCTAAAATTTTGTATTTTTTATTTTCCATAATACTTTTAACAACTCCAATCTTTGTACCATCATTTAGCAAAACTTGTTTTCCAATTATTTGATCAAAGTTAGTAGTTTTTAAAAATTTTTCATCAATATATACATCCTTACCTTTTAAAAATAAAACATCATTAATGTTAAAAAAATTTTTAAGCTTAATCATATGAAAACCATTGTGAAAACGATAATTAATGATTTCATAAGTTTTATTTTCAACATAAATATGTTTAGTTAAAACAAAATCATTATTGGAAAAATGGAAACCAGATTTAATCTTTAATTCTCCTTTAATACCATGAGTATTAACAATCATTCCTATTTTGCTAACTTTTTTATTTTTAATTTTCATATCTTATTTACAATTAAATTATTTTTATTTTTCTTTAATAAAACAAATGCAATAATGCTAGTTATTAAAGTTATAATTGTTGTTTTCGTCTTCTCCTTCATTATCATGAGGGCATTCACAAAAAACATCTTTTTTTACTTTTTCAACCATTTGATCAAACATTCATTCTAGAGCTTCTTTTCTTATTTTTTTATCAAACTTGCCTTTAAGTTCAGTTAAAACATCTTTTCCATCTTCTCCTTTTTGGAATTTTATTTTTTGTATTTTTTCTCAAAGTTTTTTTTCTTCATCATTTAGTTCCATTTTTTTCTCCTAATTTTTAAATTTATTTATAATTTAAACTTTATCAAGTTTTAAACCTTTTTTAATTTAAAAAGCTTTGATGTTAATTTATTTTTAGTTTTTATTTTGCCTCTTCAGTTTTAGATTCTTCTTTGACTTCTTCAGTTTTGGTTTCTTCTTTTACTTCTTCAGTTTTTGTTTCCTCAACTTTAGGTTCTTCTTTTACTTCTTCAATTTTAGATTCTTCTTTGACTTCTTCAGTTTTGGCTTCTTCTTTTACTTCTTCAGTTTTTGTTCCCTCAACTTTAGGTTCTTCTTTTACTTCTTCAGTTTTAGATTCCTCTTTTACTTCTTCAGTTTTAGCTTCTTCTTTTACTTCCTCAACAACCGCAGCTTGTTCTTCTTTTTCACTTGTTTTTGCTTTTGTTCCAGGTGCTGTATAGTTTTTCTTTTGATCAACTTCTTTTCCAAATCTTTGCCCTGATTTAGAAACAACATTTAATTTTGCTTTATTTTTCAAGTTATGAAATTCTGCAATAATTCCTTCATGGGAAAAAATGTTTTTTACAGTTGGAGTTGGTTGAGCACCAAGACCAAGCCATTTTAAAGCAATTTCTTTTTTAACTTTTACTTCTCCCAATTTTGGGTTATATGTTCCTACTAATTCAATATATTTTCCATCTCTTTGTCTTTTTGAGTCAGCAACAACAATACGATAAAAAGGTTTCCTTTTTGAACCTAATCTCATCAATCTAATTTTAACCATCTATTTTCTCCACTTCATCTTGTAACTTTTCGATAATTAAAATTATAGAGTTTTATTTTAATGGTGTCAACCTTTTTAGGTTTACACTTTAAAAGCGTCTTTTAAGATTAAAGGGATTTTGTTTTAAAAGTTTGCTCATATTTTGCATTTGTTCAAACTTACGCATTAATTTGTTAAATTCAACACTAGAAAGACCACTTCCATTAATAATGCGACTTTTCCTTGAATTTTGTTTTAAAAGTTTAGGATTTTTTCGTTCATATTTGGTCATTGAATTAATTAATGTTTCAGTGATTATGATTTCTTTTTCCATTTGTTCTTTTTGCTGTTGGGTAACATTACTTAGACCAGGAATTAATTTAAAAATTGTTGAAGTTCCCATTTTTTTAACAACTTTTAATTGGGTTAAAAAGTCATTAAAATTTAATTTGCCACTCATCATCTTTTTTTGAATTTTTTGGGCTGTATTTTCATCAATGACTTCACTAGCTTGTTCAACCAAAGAAACAATATCTCCTAATCCCAAAATGCGATCAACTATTCTTTTTGGATAAAACTTTTCAATTTTGTTAATCTTTTCTCCAGTTCCAATAAACATAATGGGAACTTTTGTTTTAGCAACAATTGATAAGGCACCCCCACCCCTACTATCACCATCAACTTTAGTTAAAATTACTCCGCTTAATTTTAAAGCTTGTAAAAAACCACTAGCAACATTAACAATTTCTTGTCCCACCATTGCATCAGCAACAAAAATAATATCTTGTGGTTTTAAAATGGTTTCAATAGTTTTTAACTCTCCCATTAATTTTTCATCAATATGAAGACGTCCAGCTGTATCAATTAAAATGGCATCATGATTATTTTCTTTAGCATATTGCATTCCGGATTCAACAATTTCTTTAATTGATGCTTTTTCTTTGAAAAAAACATCAATATTATGTTTTTTTCCTAAATTTTGAATTTGTTCAACAGCAGCAAAACGATAAATATCAGCAGCAATAATTAAAGGTTTTTTCCTTAATTTTTTAGTTTTTAAATGATTGGCTAATTTGGCTATTGTTGTGGTTTTACCACTTCCTTGGTTACCCACAATCATCGCTTTATAAAGATGGTTTTTAGAAATGGCTAATTCTTGATTACTTTCTCCTAAAATAGCAATCATTTTTTTTGAAACAAGATTAACAAATATTTCGCCAGCTCCCACTTTTTTATTAAAGTCATCAGCACTTATTTCTTGTTTAATATTAGAAATTAATTTCTTAATAACTTCATAATTAACATCAGATTCAATTAAGGCAATTTCAATAGCTTTAATTCCATCTTCTAAGTCCTTTTGGTCAATAAAAGTTTTCTTATTAATATTTTGAAAAATTTTTCCTAAATTATTTGATAAATTACTAAACATTGTTTTTCTCCTTTAGCTTTAACTTTTCTTCATAGCCTTCTAATTTAACTTGGATATTTTTAATGGTTTTATTAATACCGCTTCGACTAATTTTTAAATTATCACTAATTTCCCTCAGAGTTAAATCATCAAAAAAATAAAGCTTAAAAATTTCAATTTGCCTAGGAGTTAAAAGGTTTTTATAAAGCTCAAATAAATCAATATAATAATAACGATTATTCATGGATAAACCTTTCAAATAAATTATAAATAAAAATTTCTAAATCAAATTCTTCAAGATCATCAATTTTTTCTCCAGTTCCTAGATATTTAATTGGAATATTTAATTGCTCTTTAATATTAAAAATGATCCCACCCTTACTAGTGCTATCCATTTTGGTTAAAACAATGCCATCAATATTTAAAATTTCATTAAATTCTTTTGCTTGCAGTAAAGAGTTTTGACCAATTAAAGCATCCAAAACCAAAATATTTATAATGTTTTTAAATGCCAATTTTTCACTAATAATTCTTTTAATTTTTGCCAATTCATTCATTAAGTTAATCTTATTTTGCAATCTTCCTGCTGTATCAATTAAAAAAACATGATTGGCTAAGTCTTGTTTTTGATCTAGTGCTTCAAAAACTACTGATGCTGGGTCTTGCCCTTCTTTTTTTGGGCCATAAAAATTAGCATTTAATTTTTTGCTTCATTTTTCTAATTGTTCAACTGCTCCTGAGCGAAAAGTATCAGCAGCAACTAGGGTGATTTGAAAACCTTGCTTTTTAATTAAAGAAGCAAGTTTAGCAATAGTTGTTGTTTTTCCCGAACCATTAACTCCTGATATTAAAATCACATTTGCTTCATCTTTGATTAAATTTAAACTACTATCCAAAAAAGAATCACTTGAATATGTTAAAAACATTTTATCTGCCAAAAGTTCTTTAATATATTTAGGATTTGTTAATTGCATTCTTTTAATTTCTTGGCGCATTTGTTCAATTATTTTTTCACTCATATAATAGCCAACATCACTAGATAGTAAAATCATTTTAATATTTTCTAAAAGATTTTCATCAACCACTTTGGAGTTTAAAAAAACATTTTCTAATTTATTAACAAATGAATTTTTTGGCTTTTGTAATTTTGAAGAATATTTATCAACTTCCTTTTTCCCAAAAACAACATCTTCTTTTTGTTTTGATGGGTCAATTTTAACAATTTTTTCACTTTTAACTTTTTTGACTAAGGAATCTTCATTTTTACTAAACTTATTTTTTAAATATTTAAAAAACCCCATTTTACTTAGCAAAAGCCTTTCTGATTCTTTTTGTAAAATCATAATGATTAAATTGAACTAAATTAATTTTTTCTTTGCTTAATTTAACTTCTAAATTTACACTACCTTCAATTTTTTCATGATAATTATCAACTGAAAAATATCCTTGTTTAATAACTCCCTGACATTTGATTTTTTCCTCTTTTGAAAAAACAATTGATGTAAGAATAGAGTGAAAAGCATTATTGGCAATTGGAGCAACATATTTCATTTGAAAAGCATCAACACTATTTCAAAGAATTGCTCCACCTAATGATTTATTATAAGCAGTTGATCCCCTTTGGGTTGAAAAGTTAATCCCATTACTTCTTACTTCTTCTAAGAAAACATCATTAACACCAACATCTAAAATGGCTGTGTAACCAATTGATTCAATTCTAAAATCATTAATTGCAAAATACTTTTTCTTATTTAAAGCAATCTCTAAAACATTAATTTTTTTAATTGCATAATCTTTTTTTAATCATGACTTAACAAAATCATCAAGTTCATTAGCTGTGTAATCTGAATAAAAACCAAGAGTTCCAGTGTGAATGGCTAAAAAATTAATGGTTTTTCTCTTTGCCCAAAATTTACGAATACTTCTTAACAAAGTTCCATCACCACCAACACAAATTATGTATTGGGGATTTTTTTCATCTATTTTGATATTTGACCCTAATTTTTTAATAATTTCTTGCATTATTTTTTTTGATTGGGGATAATCATTCACTTCAAAAGCAACATTCATTATAATGTTTCCTGTCCTTAATTTAACTTATTTTAACACATTTATATGAGAAAATAATAGAAAAAAAATTAGATTAATATATAATTTTATTATGAAAAAAAAGAGAGAATATGATAACAAGGTTTTAATTGATAAAGAAAATTTTATTAATTTACTTACTGCCTTAAAGATAAAAGCTTGGGATAATAAAATTATCACCAACCATTATTATGATACAGTTGACCATAGCATTTTTAAAAAAGCTGGGGTTTTAAGGATTCAAGAAAGAAGCAATGAATTTATTGCTAAATTTAAAAAAGGTATTGATAAAACAAAATTTGATGAATTTTCTTGTCCAGTTGATGATGAAATTTTAAATGATTGAAAATCAAGCAAATTTGCTATATCTAAATTTCAAAAAATGTTTGAAAAATATGATATTGATTATAAAAAAATTATTTATTTAGGCAAAGTTGTTACCCATCGTTATGAAATCAAATTTAAAACTAATAGAATTTTAATTGATCATTCAGTTTATAATTCTAATGAAGATTATGAAATTGAATGTAAAAGTTTAGCCACTAAAAATGTGGAAAGCAAAGAAACTGAGGAACAACTTCTTTTGTTTTGCCAAAAATATAAAATCTCAACCCTAAACACGAAAATGTCTAAATATGCTCGCTTTTTAAATACCTTAAAAGATTAACTATAAAAGGATTAAAACAAATGAAAAGAATTTTAACAGGTTTGCAACCCACAGGGGTTTTACAATTGGGAAATTATATTGGAACCATTTCTCAATTATTAGAATTGCAAAAACAAAATTATGAAATTTTTATTTTAGTAGTTAATTTACATTCGATGACTTTAGAATATGATATTAAGGAATTAGAAAAAAATACTAAAACCTTAATTGATTTATTTTGAGCCTGTGGTTTAAATCAAGAAAATACCCATATTGTTGTGCAATCAGACATTGAAGAACACTTATATTTGCAATACATTCTTTTGTGTCATTCAACTGTTGATGAATTAAAAAAAATGACTCAATTTAAAGATAAAGTCGCTAAAGGAATTAAGCAAAAAAACAACACTTCTTATATTCCCACAGGTTTATTAACCTACCCGATTTTACAAGCGGCCGATATTTTACTTTATAATCCCCAAATTGTTCCAGTTGGCGATGATCAAAAGCAACATTTAGAGTTATCAAGAAATTTAGCCCAAAGATTAAACAACAAATATCAAACAAACATTGTTGTTCCAGAACCTTTAATTAAAAAAAGTGGTTCAAGGATTATGTCTTTAACTAATCCAATGGATAAAATGTCAAAATCTAACCCTTCAAAAAAAGCAACAATTTTTCTTCTTGATGAAATGAAAGATATTGAAAAAAAGATTAATTCAGCAGTTACTGATAGTGAAAATAAAGTTTATTATAATAAGGAAAAAAAACCTGGTGTTGCTAACTTAATTGAAATTTATGCTGCGTTAAAAAAAATTACAATCAAGCAAGCAGAAACAATTCTTAAAGATCTAAATTATAAAGAATTTAAACAAGAAGTCTTTTTAGCAATCAAGGAGGTTTTTGAACCAATCCAAAAAAGTTATTACAATATTGATTATCAAAAAAGAAATAAAAAATTAGAAAGAAGTTTAAATCATTTAAGAGATATAGCAGAAAAGAACTTAAATGAAATTAAAGCAAAGGTAGGATTAAATTATGAAAAATAAAAAAATGTTTATTATTGATTTGGATGGAACGACTTTAATTAGTCAAAACGAAATTCATCCCCAACTAATTAAGGATGTGCAAGAAGTTAAAAAAGCAGGCCATGTTGTAGCAATTGCCACAGGCCGATCTTTTAATTCCTCAATTAAATTTTATAATGAGTTAAAATTACAAACTTATCTAACAAACTGTAATGGGAATTTTATTAATAACCCCCTAGATAAAAAATCACCTTTAGTGATTCACACCTTTTCTTCAAATGTGGTAAAACAAATTGTTGATAACAAAAATTTTAAAGACCATATTCAAGGTTTAATTATTGAAAATCCAAAATTTTTAAAAGCAACACCTAATCTTGAAGAAAAAATTAAAGTATGATACAAAGTCACACCAGTTAAACAAATTAATTTAAAAGACCCCATTGTTGAAAATGAAGAAGTCTTAACAGCAATGATTTTTGTTAATCGTAAGGTACAAAAAGAAATTTATAGTTTTATTACAATGCTTGATGAAGTGTCAATTTATGTCATTGATAATTGATCAAATGATGTTTTGATATTAGAAATTTTTTCTAAAAAAGGAACAAAAGGAAGAGCTGTTTCAATGTTGCAATTAAAATATCACATTGAAAGCAAAAATATTCATATTTTTGGTGATTCCTTTAATGATATTCCAATGTTTGCCTTACCAGGAGTTAATAGCTATGCAGTTGCTAATGCTGTTGATGAATTAAAAAATATTTCTACTAAAGTTTTAAAATTAACCAACAAAGAAAATGCTGTTGGGAAGGAAATGTTAAAAATTATTCAAGAAGATTAAATTTTTGAAGAAAAACTTCCCTGAATTCCCACCACTCTTTCCTTATAAGAAAAGTTTGAAATATTATGCAATTTCATTTGTTTTAGTAATTGTTCTGATTCATAATATGATAAAAGAACTTCAATTTTTTTATAAGGGTAATGTCTTGATGATTCAAGATCATAAATTGAATAAGGTTTATGGGGTAAATATTTTTTAATAATCTTCACTGATTTGTCAATTTCTAAAGTGACAATACTAATTTTAAAAATTGTATGTCTTGGAAAAAAGAAATTAATCAAATTACCCACTAATCAAAGGGTTAGTAAAGAATACAAAAGTCGTTCATTTAATCATTTAATTTGAAATCTTAAAGACAAAAGAAATGTTCCAAAAATAACAATAAATCATGATAAGATTGCCCCAATTTGACCAATCTTAAAACGTGTGTCTCTTTTAGCAAAATACATTAAAATTAAATCAAGTCCAGCTCCTGAACCACCAGATAAATATAATAAAACTAAAGCATAGGAAATGCAAAGTGCACCAAGCAAAGAAACAAAAATTTTGTTTTCTTCAATATTAATAATTGCTTCATGAGGCAAGATGTTAATAAAAAAAGGTAGCAATGTTACAAAAATAAAAGATTTAATAGTGAAGGATAAATTATTTTTCTTTCAACTTCAAAGATATAAAGGAATATTGATTAATCATAAAATTAAACCAAAAGTCAAAGGATTTGTTAAACCATTTTTGTCTAAAAATTGTGAAAAAATTGTCGCTATACCAATAACTCCACCTGGAATTAAATTCAAAGGAATAATAAAGTATTTATATCCAATAGCAGCAATTATTGTTGCTAATAATATATATAGTATTTCTTTTTTCCGGTCATTAATAATCATTTTATTTGTCTTATTATCTTTTTGATTGTTCTTTTATAAATATTTATCAATATTTAATGCATTATTCAACCCTTTTTTTATTTTTTTAAAATAATTTTTAAATATATGGTTAAGATAATGAGATTTTTTTATTCTTCTTGTTCACTTTCTTCTTCAATTTCATAACCACTTGCATGAGCAATTTTATTAAATTTATTATCAAGTTTTGTAATAGTTTTATCCACTCTATCTTGTGGTGCTTCTAATTCATTAATTTTTTTATTCAATTTATCTCATCGCTTAAAAAGTCTTCCAAAATCATCTCTTAGCAAACCAATGTCTTTTCTAATTTTTTCTGCATTTTTGTTTTGGCGAATCATTTGTTGGGTTGCTTTGATATTTTGTAAAATTGGGTAAAAAGTTAATGGTGAAACAATCACCACACTCTTTTTTTGGGCATATTCATATATTTCATTATATTTTTTTTCAATAATGAAATAATAAATAGACTCTATTGGCACAAACATAATGCTATAGTTTGTTGTTACTTTTTCATCAATATATTCAGAAACCTCATCAATTTTCTTTTTAAGATCACTTAAAAATTGTTTTTCAATTCCTTCTTTTTCAAATTCTTGAACATCCTCATCATGTAATTTTTTAAAATTTTCTCATGGAAATTTAGAATCAATAGGGATGTTTTTCCCACCTTCAATAAAAATCATTGCATCAACTTGTTTGTCTTTGCCTTTAACTTGATATCAGTATTGCTTTTTTCAAATTCTTTCATCAGTTGAAAAAGCTAGTTCTAATAAATTATATAATTGAAATTCTCCAAAAGATCCTCTTTTGCTTTTAGCAGTAAAAATGTCTCTTAAATTTCTTATTTCTAAATTAAGGTCTTCAACACTATCTTTTGTGGTAAGAATTTTTGTTGCATTTTTGTTAATTTCATCTAATCTTTCATTAATATGAATTCCTTGTTTTTGAAAATTAGTGTTAATTTTCTCTTTTTGTCCTTCAAATAAATCATTAAGCTTTGAATTATAATCATTTAATTTGTCAAATAATTTTTCTCTATCTTCTGGTCTGGAATCATTTATTTTTTCAACAATACTTTTTATTATTATTAATGAGTCTTTTAAATCTTTATGATCTTTTGTTTCACTTTTATTGCTATCCTTCTTATAATAATCTTTATAAATTATCAAAATAATAATAATGGCAAAACCAACAATCCCAATTACAATTTCTAGCATTTTAATAAGTCCTTTTTCTTTAATTTAACTACCAAAATTATATCATAAAAGACCAGGGCTTTTTTAATTATTGTTCTTCAATAACAAAAACGTTTTCCCGATTCTTAGTTTCTAAAAATTTAATTAAAAATTTTGAATAAACAAAAGGTTTTAATTTTTTAAAATCCTTAACATCAGTTTGTAATTTAACCCATTTAGCAAAAGTTACATCATTAACTAATGGTTGAGGCCCATTAATAAAACTAAAAACATCTTTTGTTAAAGCTGAACCAATGACACGAAATGAATTTACCCCAAGAGCAGTAATTTTTGGAATTTGGTCATTTTCATCATAAATATTTCCTACTAGCTTTTCTAAAATATTTTCCATTGTCACAATTCCAATAATCTTTTTGGTTGTTTTTTTATTTTTAACAAAACCCATATGAATAATTGAATGTTGCAAGGTGTTTAAAACCTCACTAAGCTTTTCATTTTGAGAAAAAATGGTTACTTTTCTAGCATAGTTTTCAACTTTTTCCTTTTTGCTTGTCATTAAAATTTCTTTTAAAAAAAGCACCCCAATTGGTTTTTGGTTTTTAATAACTGGTAGTCTTGAAAAACCACTTTTAGCAAATTTTTCTAAAGCTTGACCAATGGTTTTTTCATGTTCAATTGAAGTTACATCCTCTCATAAAATGTAATTATTTCTAATGGTTTGATCATCAAATTTAATTGCTGAAGAAATTAGGGTTTGTTCTTTTTTTTCAATAACTCCCTCTTTTTCAATAATGGCAAGAGTTGAAAGTAGTTCTTTTTCAGTTGAGGTAAAAGTTTCTTTATCGGGGATTAAAAATCCAAATAACCAGGTTAATGGTGAAAAAATAATACATAAAATATATAGTCCAAAAGCAAAATTAATAATAAATTTCTCGGGGTATTTTGCAGCAAAAACTTTTGGTAAAATTTCCCCAAAGATTAAAATAATTGAAGTTGTAAATAAAGTTGAAAGCAAAATATAATTATAACCTTCAAATCACTGTTGAAAAATTAATAAAGCAATTGATGCAGCAACAATGTTTAAAAAGTTATTAGCTATTAAAATAGTTGTTAATGTTGATGAGTAATTACCAATTAATTTATTTGAAAAATGCTTATTTTTTTTCGTTTTTTTCACAATCATATTTAAAAGTCTGGGTTTTTTAACTGAAGTTAGCGCCACTTCTGATGCAGAAAAATATGCAGATAAAGAAACCAAGACAAAAAACAAAATTAAATTAAATAATGACTCGGACATATGTTTTTGAACTCCTATTTTAGATATGATATAATTCTACTATATTTTATATATATTAGAAATTATTTTTAAAATTTAATAATATTTAAATTGAAAGGTTTTAAAATGGAAACAAGCATAAATTCACAATTTAGTGGTCCAAAAAAACAAAAACAAAAAAAATTAGTTCAAAAACCATGGTTTATTCCTACAATTTTATTAATTGTTGTGGTTACCCTTTTGTTTTTTGTGAGAGAAAAAGACAATTTATTTAAAAATGAAAATCCCCATGGATTAAATTATCTAAAATTTGATGAATTTGAAGATTCATTAGAAAAAGGAAAAAGCCCTAAAGGTGAAGATACTTTTATGTTGATTTTTGGTTCTAATTCTTGTGGTGCATGCAAGACTTTTTATGGTTATTTAGAAAGTTATAACAAAAAACTAGAGCAAGGCTTTAAAAATGGTTATGTGCCAAATTATGCTGTTGATATTGATAAAGAAAAAGAAAAAGCCTATAAATTTGGTGATAAATTTATTCTTGAAAAAAAATATCGCTCATTCCCTTCACGAGAAGAAAAATTAATTAAATCTTTGCAAACACCAACAGTATTTTTCATTGTTAATAATAAATTGCGCCAAATTTTAGTTGGAGCTCCACAAAGTCAATTGCAACTAATTCAATATGTTAAAGAAGAGTATGAGAAAAAATAGTCAAAATCAAATTAAAAATGCCCTTTTTCTTTTGTTTTTTTCATTTTCACTAATAACAATTACTGATGTAATTTGACAAACATCAAAACATCTTGCCCCCCAAGCCCAAATTAACACACCTTTTAAAAATGATTTATTTGCCCAAAAAGAGCAACCTAAAACAATTTCTTTAACACCTTTAGAAATTGAAAAAAAGTTGAATCAAAATCATAGATGACTTTTACTTATTGATCATTTCTCTTGCCCTGATAGTGTTGTTTTTAAAAATGAAGTTATAAATAATGCTTTAAAAAAAACACCTACATTAAAAATTTTTACAATTGATCAAAGTGATTATGCTAGTAGTGAAAAATTAAACCTTTGAAATAGCATTATTGGCAAAAAATCAAATGTTGCAAAAAAAGAAATTTACAATTCTCCTAAAATTAAAAATTTTACTTTTAAATATACTCCTTCTTTACTAGTTATTGAAAAAAATCAAATGATTGACATTATTGAAGAATTTGGTGGTGGAGAAAAATACAAATCAAGATATTTTCGCCATTTAGATGATAAAACCTCACAAAGCAAAGGAATTGCTAATATCAGAAAAGACTTTGATGATTTGATTAAAAAGTGAAAATAATTATTTTAAACCAAAATAATTATTTTGCCTTTTAGCTTCATAAACAATCACAGCAACAGTGTTAGAAAGGTTTAAACATTTCACCTTATCACTCATTGGCAATCTAATGCAACTTTTTTGATTTAATTTAATTAAATCTTCTGGCAAGCCTTTTGATTCCTTGCCAAAAACTAAATAAATTTTTTCATTTTGATAATTTAAATTACAACCTGATGGAACCTTACCTCATTTACTAGTTAAAAAAAATTTTTTGCCTTGAGAATTTTTATTAATAAAATCATCTCAATTTTCATAAATTGAAGGGTTTAATTTAATAAAATTATTTGCAGAATATCTTTTTAATGAATTATTTGAAATATCAAAACCTAGCGGCTTAATTAAATGGAGTTTAACATTAGTTGCCAAACAAGTTCTAACAATACTTCCAGTATTTAAAACAATTTCTGGTTCATATAAAACAACATGAAGCATTTTAAATTAAGTCGTTTTCTTTTAATGCCTTTTTAATTTCTTTAAGTGCTTCAACTTCATCATCACCAATTGCTTCAATTGTTACTTCACTATTTTGTTTAACCCCTAAAGCCATTACATTCATGATTGATTTTAAGTTTGCTTCTAGATCATTAAATTTTAACTTAATATCACTTTCAAATTTTGAAGCTACTGACACAATAACTGAAGCAGGTCTTGCATGAATTCCTGCAGGATCCTTAATTACACAAGAAAATTTTTCCATTGTTTATCCCCCATTTTAAAAAAATAATTATCTTATTATACCTTAAAACTTTTTTTTTAACCAATACTCCCTTCCATCTCTTCATTAAGCATTGTGTTTAGTTCTAAGGCATACTCTAATGGTAGTTCTCTTGAGAAGGGCTCAAAAAATCCTAAAATAATCATTTCTCTAGCTTTTTCTTCACTTATTCCCCGACTCATTAGATAAAAAAGTTGCTTAGTAGAAATCGATGATATTGTTGCTTCATGTTCAAGTGAAGACTCATTATTTTTAACAATATTAATCGGGATGGTATCTGATTTTGATTTTTCATCCAAAAGCAAAGTGTCACAATCCACCTGAGTTTTAGAATTAATTGCTTGTTTTTCTTGCACTATTAACCCTCGATAATTAACTCTTCCCCCATCTTGGGCAATTGATTTAGCAACAATTTTTGAAGAAGTATTTGGAGCAATATGAATCATTTTTGCTCCTGCATCTTGAAACATTTGCTTCCCCCCAAAAGCAGCAGAAATTGTTAAACCACTAGCTCCTTCCCCAGCCAAAATTATTGAAGGATACTTCATAGTAATTAGTGAACCAACATTCCCATCAATTCATTCCATTCTGGCATTTTTTTTACACAATGCTCTTTTTGTTACTAAATTTAAAATATTATTTGATCAATTTTGAATTGTTGTATAACGACATTTTCCACCTTTTTCAACAATAATTTCTACAACCGCACTATGTAAAGAGTCTTTAATTCTAGTTGGGGCAGTACAACCCTCAATATAATTAACTTCAGCATTTTCATCAACAATAATTAAAGTTCTTTCAAATTGCCCTGTTTTAGCTGAATTGATTCGAAAATATGATTGTAAAGGTTTTTTTAATTTGACATTTTTAGGAACATAAATAAATGAACCACCTGATCAAACCGCTCCATTTAGCGCACTAAATTTATTATCATCATAGCGCACAACTTTATTAAAATACTTTTTAAATAACTTAGGATATTTTTTTAAAGCATTATCAGTATCAGTAAAAATAACTCCTTGTTCACTTATTTCACTTTGCAATGATTCATAAACAGCTTCTGATTCAAATTGGGTATGAACTCCTCCTAAAAATTCTTTTTCAGCTTCAATAATCCCAATTTTGTCAAAAGTGTTTTTAATTGTTGAATCAACTTCTGTTCATTGATTCTTTAATTCATTACTTACTCTTTTAAAATAAGTGTATGAATCAAAATCAATAAAACTCAAATCAGGAACACAAGGTCATTTTTCTTCACTGGGAATTTTTAACTTTAAAAAAGCTTGATATGATTTTAAGCGAAAATCTAGCATTCACTTTGGTTCTTTTTTGGCTTTTGATATTGTAGTAATAATCTTTTCACTTAAACCTTTTTTAGTTTCAAAAACAGACTTAACATCATCTTTTCATCCATAACGATATTTATTTTCCATTTTCTCCTCCTTTATAAATAATAACCTTAATAGCATTAAGAGCAATTTCGGCACACTAATAGCATTAAGAGCAATTTCGGCACACTTGATGCGGCTTGGTTGTTTTAAAACATTTTGAAAAATAATTGTTTTTTGAAGAATCTTTTCATCATTAACTTTTCCTGAGGTTAACATTGTGCTAAAAGCTTGAATAAAATCTTTAATTTCTTCAACCTTTAAATTTTCAATATGTTCACATATTAAATTGGCAGCAGCAATTGAAATAGTACAACCTTTTCCAGAAAAAACTGCTTTTTTTAAAACATCATTTTCAATTTTTAAGCCCATAGTAATATCATCAATACAATAAGGAGAATCAATGCGATGAATCTTAAAGTTATTACTATTAATTTTGTTAACTTTAAAGCTAGGATTTTTAAAATTATCTAATAACATTTGGCGGATAATAACAGGATTATTATAGTCCATTATTCATCCTCCTTTTTTGCTGCAAAAATATCAATAAAATCTTCTAAAGTTTTATTTTCTAAAACTTTAACTAAAAAATCAATTTCACTTTTATTATTATAAGGAGCAAGAGAAATTCTAATTGTGTTTAAATTTAATAATTTACTACAATGATCCCCACATCTCACAGCTATACCTTTTGAAGATAAATAACTAGCAACATCCTGACTAAAAACCCCTTTGTATTCAAAAATAATTATTGATCCTACAATTTCCTCATTATGAATAATGATTTGATCATTTTCACTTAATTTTTTAACAGCATAATTTTTTAAGTCATAAAGATAATTCTTCATTTCTAAAAAAGATCATTTGGTAATAAAACTAAAAGCAGCTTGTAAACCTATTGCCCCTGCAATGTTTGGTGTTCCTGCTTCATAACAATAAGGAGAACTCTTTATTTTAACCCTCCCTTCACTATTAAATTTATCATTCATTCCTCCGCCCCAGTTACTTACTTTTAAATATTTTTGACTTGATTTTTTGGCAAGTAAAACCCCTATTCCGGTTGGTCCAAAAATTTTATGCCCACTAAAAAATAAGAAATCAGCTGCTATTTTTTTAAAATTAAAGTCATGCAAATACAAGCATTGGGCTGCATCAACAACTGTAATAATTTGATTTTCTTGGGACAATTGACAAATTTGCTTAAAATCTCTTGTGTCACCAATGACATTTGTTGTTAAAGAAAAAACAATGATTTTAGTTCTTTTATTAATCTTGCTTTTAATTGATGCAAAATTTAAGGTTTTATTTTTTTCAAGAGGAGCAAAAATAATTTTTGCTTGGGTTTTTTTAGCAACTTCAAATCATCCTAAAATATTTGAAGCATGTTCAGCTTCATTAACAATAATTTCATCACCTTTTTTTAAAATGGTTGCAAATGAAGAACTAACCACATTACTACTTTGGGTGCTTCCGCTTGTGAAGATAACCTCATCTAACTCACAATTAAAAAAGCTTGCTATTTTTGCTCTTGATGCTTCAAAAAACTTTGTTGCTTTATAACCATAAACAAAATCACTACGGTGAACATTAGCAGGAAAATTATAATAATAATCATTAATTGCCTCAATTACAATGTCAGGTTTTAAAGTTGTTGCTCCATTATCAAAATAAATTAATGGATAACCATTAACCTGGTTTTTTAATACTTTAAAATAACTTCGAAATTGCTTGTTTTTAAACATTAAATTTGATCCTTTCATTAATTTTTTCTTTGACAATATTTTGAATCTGCTTATTTTCTATTTTTAAGATTAAAGGTAGAAAATAACCCCACACAATTAGTTTTTTAGCTTCCTTTGCGCTAATTCCTCTAGTCTTTAAATAAAAAAGATGTTGCTCATTAATTTTGCCAATTGCTACCCCATGTGTTGCTTTAACATTGTTATGTTTAATGATCAAATAGGGATTAGCCTCTAATTTAACTTCAGGATTAAAAACTAATATTTTTTGCTTTTGGTGGGTTTCCACTTCGTCCATCTTTTCTTTAATTATACCCCAGATATTGAAACGAAAAGAAGATTGGTCTTTAGCAATTCCAAAATTTTCAATTTTACTAAATGTATCTTTAAAATTATGATTACAATAAATTTCATAATCCATTTCATCATCATTGCTAGTAATTGTGCCAAAAATTCCCTTAACTCTTGCATTCCACCCATCAAGATCAAAATGTAATTTTTGCTTGGTTAAACCATTTTCTAAATTGCAAAAATAAACCTTTAAATCACTTTTTTTCAAAATTTTAAAAGTTGTGTTTTTATTTAAAATTTTTGCTTGATTAAAAACTAAATAATTAATTTGGCAATTTTCACCAATAACTATTTTACTATTAAAATTATTTTCTCCTTCATATATTTTTGTTAAATCAAGAACTTGATTTGAATCAATGATTATTTTAATTGGTATTGAAATATTATGATATCTAATCACTAGTTTTGATAAATTTTTGATCTTGATTAATATAAAATCTTTTTCAATAACTTCAATTGCCTCAGGTTTTTGAAGCACAACATTATCTTTTATAATAATTAAAGATGATTTTTTAGCAACTACATCCACTCTCATGATTTCCTGAACACCCAGCACAACCCATAACCATTTCCTCATCAAATGATTCTTTGTCCTTATTAATTTTAATTCCTAATTGCTCTTCAATTCACTCATAACCATATTTACTAATAAAGCCAACAAGATCATTATCCCCTTCTTTAACAACTTGTCCCTGAACAATAATAAAGGCTTTATCAACAACTATTTCTGAAAAAATACTATCATAATGAGAAATAATCACTGTTGCCTTATTATCTTTTTGCCTTTTTTTAATTTCATTAATTAAAATCATTAAAGCATCGCGATCTAAACCTGAATCGATTTCATCAAGTAAAGCAATTTGGGGTTGTAAAATATTCATTTGCAATAGTTCATGCTTCTTTTTTTCTCCCCCTGAAAACCCTTCATTTAAAAACCTTTTTTTAACATCAAAATTAATTTTTAAACCATTAATTTCTTGCTCTAATTTTCGATAAAAAGCTCCGATTGCCATATTGTTATTACGACTAATTGCTTGTAAAAAATCAATTGCTAAAATTCCTGGCACCTCTACAGGGTGTTGGACACCTAAAAAAATCCCTAAATTAGCCCTTTGGTCAGTACTTAATTCTAAAATTGATTCACCATTATAAGTTATTTGCCCAGAAGCAATTGTGTAATCAGGATGCCCCATAATAACATTAAAAAGCGTAGATTTTCCGTTCCCATTAGGCCCTAAAATGGCATAAGTTTTATTGTTTTCAAACTCAATACTAAGCTTATTTAAAACAATTTCTTCTCCCACTTTAACAACTAAATCTGTTATTTTTAACATTTTTTAAAACCCACTTTTATTTTTCAATTATAAGATAATAAAATTATATCAAAATAGTTGACTTTTTATGGAATATTTTATTTAAAAATAACTAAACATTTTATTAAAAAATAGTGTATAATCTATTTTGAAATTATAAAATTATTTTGATACATAAAAAAAAATAATTTTTATTAAAAATAAGGGATAAGCACAATCTTAAATTTTTAGGGAGTAATGTTATTTATGGGAAAATTTAGCAAAAAATTAACAATGTTTTTAGGAATGTCTTTGTTGACATCTTGTACTGGCGCCCAAACCAAATTTCCAGGTTTAAAAACTCAAGATGAAAAATCTCTTGTTGCCTCTATTAAAAGTAAAGAAGGTAATCAAGAAGATACATTATTTGCTAGTGATCTATTATCTAGATCTTTAGATTTACCTGGTTCTAGCCAATTGATTTATACAATGTTAAATAAATTTTTAATTAAAGCAATATATATAAATGATAAGGAATTTGGTCAACAAGCTTATGATATAGCAATGGAATCTTTTGAAAAGAAAAAAGATGAAATGATTAAAGAGTATAAAGAAAAACACCAAATTGAATGAGAAAAAGAGCTAAATACTTTTGTGTGATCAAAAGGAGCAAAAAATCTTGATGAATATGTTGAATATTTTTTAATCAATAACACAATTAAAGAAGACCTTGATAAAAAATATGCTTTAAAACTTGATGAAGTAAAAGATGTCAATGGTGAATATTATAAGAAATTAACCAAAGAACAAGAGGTAATTTTGCAAGATTATACTAAAGTTTTTAGTCCTATATTAGTTAAGCATATTTTAGTAAAAACTAGTGGAACTCTTGAAAAACCAGAAGTAAGTGGTCCACAAGCAAGAAAATTAGCTGATGTTTTTGAATCATTAAATGAACGTGATTTTGAAACAACAGCAAGAATTTATTCAGAAGATGAAGCTTCAGCTAAAAAGGATGGTTCTTTAGGGATTATGGTTTCTGAAACTAAATTCGTTCCTGAATTTAAACTAAATGTTTATGCTTGATTGCAAAAAAGAAGTGAAATAACAATTCCACAAAATGAAATTAATACTGCTGATACAAATGAGAGTTTTGAACCTTTTGCAGATTATGATTCAGCAAATTCTAAAACTTTTAATCAATGAGCGACAAAAAATCCTTCTGTTCAAGATTTTAATTCCGATAAAGGAAAAACAATGACTACTGCCCAAAGAAATGATATGTTTAGATATCTTTTTGGTTCATCAAGAAGTGCTAAATGAATTAAATATTCTGGTGATGGATCAGAAAAGGACAAAAAAGCTTTAGTTGTGAGATCAAGTCATGGAATCCACATCATTAAACCATCAGGGTTATCAGCTACAGAAATGGTAAGAATTGCTAATTTGCAATTTGAAAAAGATGTTAAGGCTGAAAATTATGAATTTAATTCTTTGGATATTATTAATAAGCATTTTAAGGAATATTTTTCAGATTTTTATTGAAAAAAATTCATTTTAAATAAAAGTGATATTAAATTTGATTTTGATAATACAGAAAATATCAACATCAAGGAAAGCATTAGTAAATGATTTCTAATTGAAAAAGAAAAAAAGAAATGAGTTTTTACTAATGCTCTAATTGATGAATATTACAAATGACTTGAAACTTTAAGGAAAGAAAATTGAATGAAAGGTTTTGATGGTGTTGCAGATAATAACGATGATTATGAATTATCTACGACTTGAAAACCAAGGGGTGCAAAATAATGAATAAGTTAAAAAAAATATTATTACTTCCCTTAGCATTAAACCTTTTAACTTCATGTTTTGGTGGAGGAACTAATCAAAACTTTAATGAGCACCAAAACACATTTTTACCCAAAACAAGCAATATTGCTTCAATTGGTGGAGAAAAATTAACTAACACTGATGTTTATAATTTCTTAAAACAAAAAAGCGGTAAAAGCGTTGTTCAAGCTTGATTTAAAATCACTATTGTTAAATTGGTTTTAGGAGAAAGTAATCAAAAATTTACTTCCCAAGATTCAAGAGGAGTTTATGATAACAGTTCCAAGATAAGAGAAGTAACCCTAAAAGAAGCATCAGGAATCAAGGATCGAGTTGAAGTTATTTTAAAAGACTTAGAAAATTCAATTCTTTTTCCTAGAAACATTCACCAACATTACACTAATTTAGGTTATGAAAATCTTTTAGAATATAAGACCAAATATTTAAAAACCATTGCTTATGAAGAATTATTTAATGAAATTTACATTAAAGATAATGTTGCTAAATTATTTGATGAGTTTCAACCAAGAAAAGTATGAGTAGCAAAATTTAGCAAAGCAAGTTTTGCAGAAGCAGCAATTAAACGTTTTGAAACAGCTGCTAAAGTTGAAGTTAAAGATAAACCTGAAAAAAGTATTAATGATGCATGGGCTAAAGAAGCAAAATATAAATATGCTGACTACTTAAGACTTGGTCTTGATAAATATCCAAATCAAACTGACAAGCAATTAGGACTATCAGGAATTACTAAATCAACATTTTTAAAACCAGACCCTTCAATTTTTGATGCTGAACTAGTTGGTTTAAAAGGTTATGAATTAAATGATTCTGAATACTTTCCAGAAGAAATCAAAAAAGTTTTGTTTGATAAATACATTGGATATGATGGTGACCCCGAAGAAAAATCTAAGGGTTATTTTGAAGAAAAAGGTGGAATTAATGAGTGGCAAATGTTAACATATGATAATGGAAAAAAATATTATGTCGAAAAATCTGATTCCATTTGAGTTATTCGAGTAAAAGTTATTCGAGAAAAGTTTGGTGATGCTCATGAGGAATTAAATTGAGTTGAAACCAAAGAACAAGCTAAATCTTTGTTAAATGATTATTCACAAACACTAAGATCGCTTGGTCGCAAAGACTCAATAATATCTAAAGCTCAAACATATTTATTTGAAAAATATGCACTAGAGGTTTTTGATGAAGAATTATGGCTTCAAATATCAGGCGAGATTTTAGATAACAAAGAAACAACAACCCAAGGAGAATAAAAAAAATGACTGATAAAAAGGAAAAATGCTTATTTTGTGATGTTGCTAGCAAGAAATTACCAAGTTACTTAATTCATGAAAATGACAATTATGTAGCAGTTTTAGATATTAACCCAATTTCTAAAGGACATACATTAATAATTTCTAAGGAACATACATTAAATTATTTGTTTTCAAAAGAAAAAGATAACAAAGGATTACAACAATTTGTTAAGGATATTTCAGACTTTTTGAAAGCAAAATTAGATGTAGATGGAATAACTGTAATGACAAATAACTTTTATGGTCAAGATATTCCGCATTTACATTGACATGTCATTCCAAGATATGAAAATGATAAATTGGCTTTACCAATTGATAAAAAAATTAATCTTGAAGAAGTTGCAGAAAAATTAGCAACAAATGAAGAAAAAAAATCTCAGCCTTCAAAACCAAAAAAATCAACAACTAAAAAGAAAAAAAATTAATATTTATTTTTAATAACTAAAGCTTTTTTATAAGTTTTTATAACATTTATAGCAAATTGTTTTTGGGAATATTTTCTTACACTCTCAAAACAATTTGTTTTTATTATATTGACTTGCTTTGGTGACATCGTGAAAAAAGTTTTAATTTTTTTAACAAATTGCTTTTTGTTTTTAAAATAAAAACCATTGTGTTTTTCAAAAACAGTTTCTTGCATATTTTCATAATCTGAAATTAAAACAGGTATTTGACAAGCTAATGCTTCTATAATTGTTAATCCCTGAGTTTCTGAAAGTGATGCTGTAACAAAAAGATGAGCTAAATTGTAATATATTTTAATATCCTCATAGGCGATTTTGCCTGTAAAAATAACTTTTTTTTCAATTTTAAAATCAGCCACATATTTTTTATATAAGGGCAATTCTGAACCAAAACCACAAAGCATTAAAACATAGTCATTTTCTTCTTGATTATTTTCTAAAAGAAATTTAAAGTTTTTGATCAAGGTCACAATTGATTTTTCTTGACCCATCCTCCCCAAGAAAAGTAAAACTTTTTTATCTTTTAAATTATATTTTGTTTGAAGTTTTTTTATTTGCTCTTTTTCTTGTTGGTTTAAAGTAGCGAATTTATCTAAATCCAAACCTGTAGGAATAACTTCTATTTTCTTATGAATATCATAGTGATCATAAAGAATTTTTTGGGTCTTTTTTGAGGGACATGTCATAATTGTTGAAGTGTTAGATAGAATTTTAATATAGCGTGGAATTAAAAAATGAGGAATTTTAGCAAAAGTTTTTAAATAATGAGTATAACTTCCCCATTCGGTATGATATGTGTATACAATTGGTTTACGCAATAATAAACCAACCATCCTCCCTAAAAAAGCCACTGATAATTCAGTGTGAATGTGGATTATATCTAACTTCATTTTTCTAATCTTCATAAAACCAGAAATTGAAAATGGGCGGGCTAAAGTTAAATTATAAAGCTTTTTAAACTTAATTCCTGGAATGCGCAAGATTTTATTTTCTGCATCATAAGTAGTTTTAAAAAATGTTTTTTTAATAGTGATAATATAGACATCATGTCCCATTTTTTCAAAAGCATTTTTTAGGGTTTGAATAGATGTTGCTACACCATTAATGTCTGGAAAATATGTATCTGTAAATAACCCTATTCTCATCTTGTTCCCACTATTTTTTTAAGTATTTTCTAATTCCATTTTTTGAATAAACTAAACATAAAATTCCAATAAATATTGGCATATAAAAAACTCAAAATCTTCAAATGATTGAAGCTGATGTAGCAATTGATTTAGCAATTTGGTAATCAAAAGCAAATGTTTTGCTAATTTTTTGGGCAAAGCTAATAATATAAAGAATTTCTGTTGTCCCGGCTGCTCCTGGAATTGGGATAAAAGCATTTGTTGATAAAACTAAACTAGATATAGACAAACTATTATATAATGGCAAATTGATGGTCTGATCTTTAAAAGATAAAATTTGCAATGATAAATGTGATAAATAAACCCAACTAAAAATTCATATAAAACAACCCACAAAAGACAAAAACAAAACCTTTAAATTATGATTAATCAAAGATGTATTTTCAATAAACATTTGCTTTATTTTAAACATTTTTTTATCCAATTTTTTTGCCATTTTCTCTCTTTTAAATATTCTTAAAATCTTAAGAATAAATTTAATAATAATGTCATAAATTGATTTAGAATATGTGGCAATAAATAAAAACAAAGTTACAAGCAAGTTAATAAGAAGTCCAATAATTCCAACAGAAGAAACTCATGGTAGATTTAAATTACTTATCGATTGAAAATTAAAAACAAAAAATGAGCTAGTAATTAATGTTAATGTCAATTGATAAATCATGAATTGAATTAAAAGAATAGTAAATGATTCCCGCTTTTTTAAACCCTGACTATTAAGCATAAAAAGTTGTAAAATTTGCCCCCCAGAAGCAAAAGGGGTAATGTTTGAAATAAAAGCTCCACTTGAAAAAACAACAAAAGACTCACCAAATTTATAATCTTTTTTAAAAAATTTAGTTAAAACATAAAAAGAAAATGATCCTCCAAGCATAAATAAGACAAAAACTAGCAAAATAGGCAATATTCCACCTGGATTTTTAGCAAGAGAATTAAACAAAATACGAAAACTCATCAACAGGTTTCTTAGTGAAAACAAAAGAAAAGCTATTCCCACAATCACAAAAACCAACAAGGTCATAAGGATTAGTTTTTTAGGTGTTAATTTTTTCTTTTCAGCACTACTTTTCATTTTAAAACCTATTTTTTATTGATATCTTTTAAAAAACCAATTAGTTCTTTTCCTTCTTTGCTTTTTAAAGAGAAGAAATAAAAGGCTTTAGCATAACCCAACTTATTTCCTAAATCAAAATGTTGATTTTTAGTGATTACAAAATTTACTTTTTCCTCCATTTGCAATAAACTAATTGCACTTGGTAATTCATATTCTCCACTCTTACCAACATTGATGGCTTTTATTTTTGAAAAAATTTTATGAGTAAATAAATACCTTCCTAGTGATGCAAATTGCGATTTCACATCCTCATATTTTGGTTTTTCAATAATGGCTTTTACAATTCCTTGTTTCAAATTTGTTGTCTTAGCTTTTTGGGGAATAATGATTCCATATTTTGAAACATCTTTTTTTAAAACTTCTTTTGAAAGTAGGGTTGAACTATTAGTTTTTTCAAAGTTTTTTATTAAACTAGCAATTACATTATCACTTTTGTTATAAACATAAGCTTCATCAGCTAAAGCAACAATAAAGGGTTCTTTTTTTATATATTTTGCTGCTTTTAATATGGCAATTGCTAAACCATTAGGTTTCCTTTGAATTATGTATTTAATTTTAGGTAACTTATTAATTCTAGTTAGCGCATCATAAAATTCTTTTTTAGATTTATTGCCTTTTAGTTTTTGATCAAGTTTTTTATCAAAATCAAAATACCTTTTAAACATTTTTTTCTTTTCAGGACTAGTGACAATAATAACTTCACTTATCCCTGCATCTACTGCTTCTTCTATCACTAATTGTAAAGCTGGTATATCAAAAACTGGAACCATTTCCTTTGCTCCACATTTTGATATAGGTAATAATCTTGTTCCCAAGCCTGCTGCTGGAATTACAACTTTTCTTACTTTCATTTTGTTTCCTTCAAATATAAATTATATCATTTTTTAATTAAAATTATCCTATTAAAACTTCTTCTTCACCATGGATAACTTCTTCATCAATTTTCTTTTCTTTCATTGATGATAAAATAACCAGAGTTGTGGACACTCCTAATTGTCCAATAATCATTAATAAAATGACCATAATTTTAGAAATGTCTCCAAGATAAGGGGTTATACCTGTGGAGAGGCCAGTTGTCCCAAAGGCAGAAGAAACCTCAAAAAAGATTGTCCCAAAAACTGATCCCTGTTTAATTATTTGTTCTGGTATGGAATAAATATCAATTAATAAAACAGTTGAACTTAAAACAATTAACATCAAAGAACTCATTCCAATAACAAATGATTTAGTAATTGTTACATCAGGAATTCTTCTCTTGAAAGCAAAAACTCTTTTTGAACCGCGCAAAGAATAAAATGATGCTATTACAATTAAGGCAAATGTTGTTGTTCGGATCCCTCCGGCTGTTGATGCAGGAGATGAACCAATCCACATTAAAACACTTCAAACAATTCTGGTTGATTCTTGATATAAATGAATTGGTATTGTTGAAAAACCAGCATTTCTAGTTGAAAAAGTTGAAAATATTATCGAATTAATTACTTCCCACATTGTAAAAGTACGACCAATTGAAGTTTTTGAATTAGATTGAGCAAGGTTAATTAATGAATTAGGATCAGAACTTGCAAACTCTAAAACAAAGACAATAATTAAACCAATAAAGAAAATAAGGAAATAGGCACTAACTGTAATTTTTGTAAATAGTGATCAATGAAAAATCTCTTTATTTTTTTGAAATTTAAATTTTAGTCATTTTCAAATATCATAAATAACTGGAAACCCAATTCCCCCAATGATGATTAGAAAAATAAAAATCATTTGGACATAAACATCAGAAACAAAAGGTAAAAGCGATGAACCACCCATAATATCAAAACCAGCATTATTAATAGCTGAAGCAGCATGAAAAAGTGATACCCAAAAAGAATTTCCTCAGTTCCCTTTTAATTCAATTCAAAAAGTATCTGTGCTTGGGCCATTGTAATAAAAGTAAGGAGTCAAAAATAAGGTTCCTAAAAAAATTCCTAATAAAATAACAAAAATGGCAACTTTAATAAGTTCCATTGAACCACCAAGTTTTGTTGAACCCCGTTCATTTTTTAGGTTTAATCTTGTTTTTAAATTCATTTTTGATGAAGCTCAGTTAATAATTAACGCCCCAATAGAAAGGACACCAATTCCCCCTAATGTTATTAGAGTAATGATTACTAAATGGCCAAACCAGGTGTAATGATCTCAGGTTTCAACAATAGTTAGTCCGGTATCAGAAAAAGCTGAAACAGCCGTAAATAAGGAATCAAGATATGTGTATGTTTCCCCGTTAGGTTGTTTTAAATAGCCATAATACCTTAGTGCCCCTGGTGAATATAGTAAAAGTGAACCGATAAGAATTGTCAACAAATAATAACGTAATAGTAATGTTGAAGAAGAAACATTTTTTCCAACAAATAAAGCTTTTAAACCTTTATAAATTTTTGAAAAGAAAACTGAAATGTATCAATTACTATTTTTTAGGTTTTGCACATGTTGCTCCTTTTTTCTAGTGAATTATACATTATTTTTTCTAAAAATGCTTTATTTTGTTGTTTTTTCCAAATTAAAAAGTATAATACTAAAAGCAATGAAAGGAACTCAAATATGAAAAAAAAGGATTTTTGTATTATTGGAATTGGAAGATTTGGAAAAACTATCGCTAATAAATTAGTTGCTGATGGCAATTCTGTTATGGTTATTGATAATGATAGAGCAAAAATTAATAACATATCAGGAGAGGTTTCTTTTGCTTCAACTTTAGATGCAACAAACCCTGAATCATTGAAAAATATTGGAATAAATGACCTTGATCACATTATTGTGGCTATTGGTGAAAATGTTAAAGATTCAATTATGACTTGTGCAGCTTTAAAACAATTAGGTTTACCAAATGAAACAACACAAGTAACCGTTAAAGCTTCCAATGTGCGCCATGCTAATGTTTTAAAGAATTTAGGTTTTGATGATGTTGTTACTCCAGAATATGAAGTGGGAAAAAACACCTCATTAAGAATTGTGGGAAACAACATTAAAAAAGCAATTTATTTAACAGATAAAAATGTTGTTTTTCAATTAGTGTTAAAAAATGCTGAATTTCAAGGAATTAAATTAGAAAAAGTTGCTGAAACTCTTAAAATTAATGATATTTTAATCACTTCAATATTACGTGGTGATAAATCTATCCTCCCTGTTGGAGAAGCGATTTTAGAAGTTGGTGACATTATTTGGGTTGCTTCTAAAATTAGTGATATGGATAAAATTGAATCTAGTTTTTCAAAACAACTTTAGAATTACTTTTTAAATAAAGTATTAATTATTTTTATTACTACCCTAATTTCTGCTTTCCCTTGTGTGCTTTTTAAGACTTGACCAATTAAATATTTTTGAATATGGTCAGGTTTTTTCTTGTAATCTTCTTTAATTTTATCATTTATTAAAGGATTAATAATTTTTAATAATTCTGCCTCATCATCAATTTTTTTAATGTTAAATTTAGCAACTAGTGAATCTACACTTTCATTAGTTGTTAATAAGTTAAAGATAATTTTTTTAATAATTTTTGCATCAAGGTTTACTTTTTTTTGAGCAATTGTTAATTCATGCAATGTTTTTGGTAAAATTGTGTTTTCTTTTAAATCATTTTTATTAATAGCTTCTTTGCAATAGTTTAAAAGCAAATGAAAATAATTAAAATCATTTAAATTATTTTTATAAAAATATTTAATAAAATCATATTCATAACTTTCTAAAATACTGGTAATTTGGCTTTTTGAAAAATTATTTTTTTGCAAGGATGATAATAAATCAAAATAATTTAACCCTTCTTCTTTTCATACATTTGAAATTAAATCATTTTCTAAAGATAAGGGCATAATATTTGTTTCTCTTATAAAGCGATAATCATGGGTAACAAATTTTTTTCGCATTGAAATTGTCATTTGTTTGTTTTCATCTCATCTTCTTGTTTCGTTAACAATTTTTTCACCTTTATCTAATTGTTTTGATTGTCTATTTATTTCATAATCAATTGCTTTTTTAATATTATTAAATGAATTTAAATTTTTAATTTCTACTTTTTGCCCAATATTTGAATCATTATGTTTTGCCAAAGAAATATTAACATCACAGCGAAATGACCCCTCTTCTAATTTAGCATTAGATATTTTGCCATAAAACATTAAACTTTTAAATAGCTTTAAAAACTCTAGAACTTCTTCTTTAGTTTCAAAATCAGGATTAGTTACAACCTCAATTAAGGGGTTTCCACTCCGATTATAATCAATTAAAATTTCTCCATCTTTTCTAATCACTTTTGCTGTATCTTCTTCAATGTGAAGTTGTTGAAAAGTAATTTTTTTATTTGTTAAATTCAAAAATCCTTTTGTTCCAATAGGGTTATAATTTTGGGTAATTTGATAACCTTTTGGTAAGTCGACATAAAAATAATGTTTCCGATCAAATGACAAAGTTTTTGCAATCTCCATATTAAAAAGTTGACAAGCTCTTATTGCTAATTCTACTCCCTTTTTATTAACAATGGGCAAAGACCCAGGATAACCTAAAGAATTTTCTGAAATCATAGTGTTTGGTTTTGCATTAAAATCAACTGGAGCAGGATCAAACATTTTAGTTTTAGTCAATAATTCCAAATGAATTTCAATTCCAATAGTTGGTTTGTATTTCATTTTATTCACCCTCCTTTAAAATTTCATTTATTAAAGAACCTAATTGCAAGACTTCACCATCCTTAAAAATAGGGCCCATAACTTCAAAACCAAAAAAATTGTTTTCTATTTTTTTACGAGAAGGAATAATTAAAGAAGGATTCCCACCCATATTAGCAATTTGCATTAAATCATCAAGTTTTAATGAGGTGTTGCCATCACTAATTTTATTATTAGGGATTTTTGAACCTAAACTAAATACTAAATCATATTTTTCAAATATCTCATTTATTCTATTAATAAATAACCTTCTAACTTTTTTGGCCTTAATATACACATCATTATAATTTTCCTTAGAAATAATGTAACCACCAATTAAAATTCTTTGTTTGACAATCTTACCAAAATTTTTAGTTCTTAATATTTTGACATTATTTTTATAATCATTTAAATCAATTCTTTGCCCAAAAGGAATTCCTGTAATTTTTGCTAATTCAGATGTTATGTCAGCAAATGTTATTGCTTGATATGTTGGATACAAAACCTTTAACAATTCTTGACCAAACTCAACTTCTTCTACAACAATCCCCCTTTCTTCTAGTTTTTTCTTAACTTCAAAAAAATGAGGATGATATTTTTTTTCAAAAATTTCCATACTTTCTTTAAAGTAAGCAATTTTTTTAACCTTTATTTTTTCGTTTAAAATTTGGGAATAATTAATTTTTTTAACATCTGCAGAGGTAAAATCCTTGTCATCAAAACCAGTAGTAACATCTAAAAGCAAAGCAATATCTTTTATTGAATTAGTCATAAAACCAACTGTATCAAAAGCAGGTGAAAAACTATGAATTCCTCTTCTTGAAATTAATCCCCATGTTGGTTTAAAACCAAAAATTCCAACTGCAGCAGCTGGTTTCCTTGAAGAATCACCAGTGTCTGTTCCTAGGGCAAAAGGTACAATCCCTAAAGCCACAGCAGCAGCAGATCCACTACTTGATCCATGAATTAATTTAGTTTCATCAATAGGGTTAATAACTGGCCCATTAAAAGAAGATAAACCAGTTCCTCCCATTCCAAATTCATCACAATTGCTTTTTGCTATGGGAATTGCGCCTTGTTCAAGAAGCTTTTCCACAACTCAAGAATTTTGCCCCGATAAATGGTTTTTAATAGTTTTAGAACTAGAGTGAGTAATTTTGTTAAAGTGATCATAATTATCCTTAATAATGAAAGGAATATTTTTTAGCAATCCTTGATTTTTATAATCTTGTTCTTGCTTGTAAATTTTTGAAAACATATTAAATTGTGAATTTAATTTTTGGGCTTTTTGAAAACTTTTTTTAACTTGATTAAGACCTTCTTTTTGACAATCTGCAATTGTTAATGACACTTTATTATTCATCATTATTTTTCTCCATTTTTACAACAACATAATCATTTTTAGTTATTGTGTTTTTGGCAAATATTTCTTGATTTATAGTTTTGTTTTTGTTGTCATCTCACATAAAAGTTTTCTTCATTTCATATGGAAAAAAAGCTGGCTCAACATTTGTGGTATCAATATTTTTTAACTTTTTAATATTTTTTAAAACTTTTTCAAAAATGTCCTTATTAATGATTTCCTCTTTGGCATCATCATTAATAAATAATCATCTATTTATTTCTTTAAATTCTTCCATTTTACTCCCCAATTATTTTTAAAAATTCTTTTTCACTAACTACCTTAATACCTAAATCAATTGCTTTTTGTAATTTGCTACCAGGATTTTCACCCTTTAACAAAAAAGTTGTGTTTTTAGAAATGCTATTAACAATTTCTCCACCACTACTATTTATTTTATCAATAAAATAGGTTCTTGGAAATGATAAAGTTCCAGTCAAAACAATTTTTTGCCCTTCTAAGATATTATTTTTTGCCCCATTTAAATAGATGAAGTTAATATTTTTTTCTTTTAAAAAATCAATTAAATCCATATTTTTTTCATCACTAAACCACTTATATAATGAGTTAACAATTTTATCACCGATTTCATGAATCTTTTTAATCGCCTCTTTATCTTTGATTGTTTTTAACAAGGCATCAATGTTATTAAATGTTTTTGCAAGTAATAAGGAAGTTTTTTTTCCAATGTGTTTAATCCCCAGAGCAAACAAAACATTTTCCAAAGATCTTTTTTTTGAATTCTTGATTTCTTTAATTAAATTAGCAAATGATTTTTCACCAAAATTTTCTAAATTAACAATTTTTTCTTGATGATTGGCAACTAAAAAAATGTCTTGAATATTTTTAACTATTCCTTCTTTATAAAATCTTCGAATAACTTTTTCTCCTAGCCCAACTATATTCATTGCTTGTCTTGAAGTGAAATGAATAATATTTTGCAATTTTTTTTCTTCACAAAATTCATTAAGACAAAACTGGTCAACTTCCCCACCAATTCTTTGTAATTTTGAAGAGCAAAAAGGACATTCTTGACTTTCTTCTCATTTTTTAGCATCAGGTTTTCTTTTTTTGACTATAACTTCTAAAATTTCTGGAATAATATCTCCTGCCTTATTAATTAAAACATAATCATTAATTCTTAAATCTTTTTCAATAATAAAATTAGCATTATGTAATGTGGCGTATCTCACTGTACTTCCAGCAACTTTAACTGGTTCAACCTCGGCATTATAAGTTATCTTACCAGTTCTTCCCAAGGTAGGAAAAATCTTTTTAACAATTGTTTCGACTTTTTCTGTTGGCATTTTAAAAGCAATAGCTCATTTGGGGTGCTTAATTGTTGATTTTAATTTTTTTTGGTCATCTAAATTGTTAATTTTAATAACCACCCCATCAGTTTCATAAGGTAAATCATTTCTTTTTTCAATTAAGAATTTAATATACTCAATAACACTTCCTATTCCCATACACACTTTATTTAAAGCATTAACTTTCCCATAATTTTTTTTAATATATTGATTAATTTGATCAAGGGTTGTAATATTCTCGTTTTGAGGAATTGTTGATCAATATAATATGGCATCAAGATTTCTTTTTTTAGCAATTGATGAATCAAGATTTCTCATTGTTCCTGAGGCAACATTACGAGGATTAGCAAACAAGGGTTTGTCTTCTTTTTCTTGTTTTTTATTCAAAATCTCAAATTCTTTTTTTGGTAAAAACACCTCCCCTCTAAATTCAATAAAATCATCATCATTAGCAATTTTTAAAGGAATAGAATGAATGGTTTTAATGTTATGGGTTACATCTTCTCCCACTTCACCATCACCCCTAGTAGCTCCATATAATAGTTGTTGATTTTTATAAACAATTGATATTGCTAAACCATCAATTTTAGGTTCAACATAATATGTAATTTTTGGTTTATTTAAAACTTTTTTATTGTCATTATCAAATTTAATTAAATCTTCATATGTAAAAGCATTTGCTAAGGATAACATTTTAGTTTTGTGAGTAACTTTTTTAAATTCATCTAAAACTACATCCCCTACTCTTTTGCTAGGACTATTTTTTAAAATTAAATGAGGATATTTTTTTTCCAGTTCAATTAGTTGGTGCAAATTTGCATCATAAACTTCATCACTAACTAGTGATTGATTTAAAACATAATAATTGTATGATCACTGATTGAGTTTTTTAACCAAAATGGTTATTTCTTTTTTAATAGCTTCCATAACAATTATTTTTCCTTTCTTGTATTTAAAGCAACTTTTTGGTCAATTTCTTTAATTTTTGCTTCCAGAATTAAAGATTTTAAAGATAATTTTAAAATTAAAAAATGCATTATTAAAACTACTACTAAAAGCATCAATAAAAGTCCATTTATTTTTAAAGCATCAGCAATATTAATAAAAAATTTTTCTAAAAAAGGGACAATTAGTAAAAACAAATAAAAACTACCATTTTTAACTAAAAAGCTAGTTAAACCTAAATTTTGGAATTGCAAACTTAAAGCATTTTTTTTTGCAGTCAAATACAAGTAAATCAAAAACAAAACAATGATCACTTCTCATATAATTATTAATATCAAATCCATTTTCTTTTCCTTATAATTTTAAAATTTTCTTCTTCATTAATAGTAATCAGTAGCAAAAGGTGATGGGAGGAAAATAGTATCTATTTTTTTTGAAATTATCATTATTTGCTATTAAGTTTATTTCCTTAATTTTAAATTGGTTTTTTATTAGTTTTTCTAAAACCAAAGGGGTTAATCGTTGTTGTTTGTTTTTAAAAATTATTTCAATCACTTCTTTAGAAACCAAGTTCATTCTACTTTCAGGGTTATAAATTTTATTAGGATTATTTTTAGCAAAAACAAAAGCAATCATTTTTTCTCAACGACTAATTTTTTTTCAATGATAGGGAGTAGAAAATTGATTCCCAAAAACAACATCATAGCGATTGTCAATTTCCCTAACAAAATTATTAATGTTATTGATCTTATAATTATAACCACCCAAAAAAGTTATGACATAATCAAACTCATGCTTTAAGGCATATTTATAACCAGTTTCAATTGCCACATCAATTCCCCACTTATTAGCCAAAGAAATAATGTTAAATTTTCTTTTTTGGCAAATAAAAGCAGTATTATCTGTAGAGTTGTCATCAATAATTAAGTAATTTATTCCTGGATTTAATAATTTTAAATCATTAATAAGTTGAGCAATTTTACCCTCTTCATTATGCACTGGAATAATGACCAGAGTTTTTTGGAGAAAAAACATCATTAAATCCTTTTAATAGATTTGTGATTTTTCATCAGGGTTTTAACACCAAATTCATTACCAAAATTAACTTCAATCGTTTCTTCATCAACTTTAATAACAACCCCTTCACCAAAAACATTATGTTTAATTCTATCTTCAATAGTTAATTCTTTAGATTGTCATGTTCCTTGTCTTAAATATTTAGGATTAATGCTTTGCAAAAACCTTGATGCCCCTTTTTGTCTTGAATAAGATAAGTAAAGATTACTAATTGCCCTTGTAATGGCAACATAAAAAATCCTTCTTTCTTCTTCAACTTCAGCCTCAGTAATTGCCCGATTAGTTGGCAAAATCCCTTCAGAAAGGCCCATAATAAAAATGTGGTTATTTTCAATTCCTTTAGCTTTATGAATTGTCATTAATGAAATAGCATTATCTTCATCATTTTCATTAACCCAATCAAGAGCAATATCTGATAAATATTTTCCAGCTGTTAAATGAGTGTTGTTTTTACATTGGTTTTCAATAGCGTTCATTAGTTCTTTTAAGTTTTCAATTTTAGAAATATTTAAAGTGTTTTTTGCTAGTAAACTTCAATATTTTGATTTCATCAAAAGTTCTTTAAAACCTTTGTAAAAATTTTTATCTTCATCTGATGGTGAATTTTCAAAAAGTTGAATAAACTCTTTAACTGCAACTAATTGTTTTGCTGAAAATAAACATTCTTTTTGATAAAGAGTTATTGCCATCCATTGGGACACCCCATATTTATTTGCAATATTTTTAATTTCATTTTTCTTTTGTTCCCCGATTCCCCTTTTTGGCGATGAGATAATTTTTTCAAAAGAAATATCATCTTTTTGAATCGAAAATCTTAAATAAGCTAAAGCAATCTTGATCTCTTTTCGTTCATAAAACCTTGGCCCACCATAAACCTTAAATCTAATTCCAGCATTCATTAAGGCTTGTTCAATAGAGCGTGATAAAAATGATAAACGATAAAGAATAGTAATTTCTTTTAATTTAACCCCTTTTTCAGCTAAAATTAAAATTTGTGAAGTTATTCAAGCAGCTTCATCATCTTCAACATAACCTTGGTAATAGTTAATTAAATCTCCTACTATGTTTTTGGTAAATAAAACCCTTTCACTATTAAAATTTTCCTTTTGAATAAAATCATTAGCAACATTTAAAATATTTTTTGTTGAACGATAATTTTGGGTTAAATAAAAAGTTTTTGTTTTTGGGTAATCTTTATCAAAATTTAAAATTATTTCAATTTTTGAACCCCTTCAAGAATAAATGTTTTGGTCAGGATCTCCAACAACACAAATATTTTCATTCTTATTAATAAGTAATTTAATTAATTTATATTGAATAAAATTTGTGTCTTGAAATTCATCAACATGAACATATTTAAATCTTTCATTGTAATATTCTTTTACCAGCCTGTTTTTTTCTAAAATTTCAATAGCCTTAACTACTAAATCATCAAAATCAAGAGAATTGTTTTGCCTTTGGTAAGCAATGTATTCATCATATATTTGAAATTTATGCTTATCAAAATTAGAAAGATCTTTATCATTCCTTTTTTCATCACCATTAGTTTTGGTAAAAGTAATAAAAGAAATGATGTCTTTAACATCCATTTCTAATTCATCAATTTCTAATTCCCTAATAATTTTTTTAATTAAAGTTTTTTTATCAGTTTCATCCAAGATAATATAATCATGTTTAAAATCATCAATATATTTGTGATTTCTTCTGATTAATTTAGCACAAAAAGAGTGAAAAGTTGAAACAAAAACTTTTGATTCACTTTCATCGATAAGATTATTAATCCTATTTTTCATTTCAATAGCAGCTTTGTTTGTGAAAGTAATTGCTAAAATATCTTTAGGATTAACCTTTTTTTTAATTAAATAAGCTATTCTTTGAACTATTGTTCTTGTTTTACCAGAACCTGGGCCAGCTAAAACTCTAATGGGCCCCTCAACACTATTTACAATAAGTTTTTGCTCTTTATTTAACATTATTTATCCTTATAAAAATTGTAATAATTATAGCATATTTAAAAATTAAAACCTAATGCTTCCCGGGAATCTTGGGAAGGGTAAAACATCCCGAATATTTTTAATTCCAGTAACATACATTAAAAGTCTTTCAAAACCTAAACCAAACCCAGCACTTGGGGCTGAACCAAACCTTCTTAAGTCAACATATCATTTTAATTCTTCAATTTTTATATTTTTTTCTTTAGCCTTTTTTACTAATAATTCTGGATCATTCTCCCTAGCTGATCCACCAATTAATTCACCAATTCCTGGCACCAATAAATCAAAAGAATCAACAAATTTATTATCCTCACTAGTTTTCATATAAAAAGCTTTTATTTCCTTTGGGTAATGAGTGGCAAAGATAGGGTTTTTATAAACTTTTTCACACAAATAACGTTCATGTTCTGAACCAAAATCCATTCCTACAAAAATTTTATTTTCTTCAAACTTATGACCACCATCAACTGCTTTTTTTAAATCATTAACTAAATCACTATATTTAATTCTTTCAAACTTTGAATTAGCAATAGTTTCTAAATTTTTGATTAAATCTATTGCATTTTTTTCACCAAAAAAAGTTAACTCCTTGTGACATCTTTTTACTAATTCCTTAAAACAATATTTAATTAAATCTTCCCCATGTTGCATAATTTTATAAATATCACAAAAAGCAATTTCTGGTTCAAGCATCCAAAATTCAGCAACATGACGAGATGTATTAGAATTTTCTGCCCGAAAAGTTGGCCCAAAAACATAAACATCCTTTAATGACTGAGCCATTGCTTCCCCATGAAGTTGCCCAGAAACAGTTAGTAAAGCTTTAGCCTTAAAAAAGTCTTTTGCAAAATCTATTTTTTGGTTTTTAGTATTAGTTACTAAAAAACTTTCCCCCGCTCCTTCACAATCATTGCTTGTAATAATTGGGGCAGCAATATGATAAAAACCTTGCTTGTTATAAAATTTATGGACAATAAAATTTAATTCGCTTCTAATTTTTCAAAGGGCTTTAAAAGTTTTTGTTCTTGCTCTTAGGTGGGCATTTTCCCTTAAAAATTCAAGAGAATGTTCTTTTTTTTGTAAAGGATAATCACTTTTGACTTCATTAATAATATCAAAACTATTAATAACCATTTCAAATTCTTGTTTTCCTCTTGACTCAACAATTTCTCCCTCAACACTTAAAGCTGTTCCACTAAGCAAATTAGACAATTTAGGCATATTTTTATAAATTAATTGAAAAGATTCAAAAGTTGATCCATCATTAAAATTAATAAAACCAATTTTTCCAGAATCACGATTTGATTCAATTCAACCTTCTAATTTTATTTTTTTATTTAAATGACTATCATTTATTTCACTAATTTTTAAAATCATATTTTCTCCTATTTTTAAAATTATATAATATTATAAGAGTAATTAAAACTTTATTTGCTTATTTGAACTAGCATCTATTTTTAAATCACTAGTTTTTTTTAACTTAAACATTTTACTAGCAATCATGGCAATCATTGCGGCATTATCAGGACAATATTCTCTTTTTGGAAACAAGACTTTTGCTGGTAAATCTTGAAACATTTTTTGCAGATTTTGGTTAATACTTACTCCTCCAACAACTACTAAATTATTAACTTTAAACTCATCTAAAGCTTTTTTTACTTGTCATTTTAGTTGTTGAAAAGCAGCATATTGAAATGATTTAGCAATTGCTTCTTTACTAATTTTTTGCTTCTTTTGCTTTAAATTATGCACTTTATTTATTACTGCTGATTTTAATCCAGAATAAGAAAAATTATAATCACTGAGTTTAGAAACAGGAAACTTAAAATCAAGTTTTCCCTTGCTAGCTAATTTTTCAATTTTTGGACCTCCTGGATAAGGGAAACCTAAAATTCTTGCCACCTTGTCAAAACATTCACCAACGGCATCATCTAAAGTTTCTCCTAGAAGGGTAAAATCAAATTCTTCTTTCATCAACAACAACTGGGTGTTTCCACCAGAAATAACTAGTGCTAAAGAAGGGTAAATTATTTTTTGATCAATTTCTATAGAAAAAATGTGTCCAATAAGGTGATTAACAGCAATTAGTGGTTTATTATAAAGAACTGCCAAAGTTTTTGCCATTTGCAAACCCACTTGCAAGCAACCTATTAAACCAGGAGAAGTAGTGATCGCAAAGGCATCAAAATCATTAAAGTCAATCTTTAGTTTGTTTTTGATTTCATCTAATATAATAGGCAAATTTTGTTCATGTAATCTCGCTGCTTTTTCAGGAATTACACCTCCTAAATTAGCAAACTTTTTATATTGAGAAAAAGTTATATTTTCAATAATTTTATCATTCTTGATAATGGCGATTGAAGATTCATCACAAGATGATTCAATGGCTAATATTAATGACATCACAACTCCTTTTTAAATTTTTTTCACATAAGCTATTTTTACATCCCTTCAACTATTTCACCGCTTTGCAAAATTAATTTTTTTAAGCATATTTAAAGCAATATTTTCTATCTTATCACTTTCTTTTTCATCTGCTGTTAATAAGATTTTATTAGTTAAAATATGATTAACAAATTCACCTTTAAAGTTTTCTTTGTTTGTTGCCTTTAATTTAAATCAGCCATTTTTAATATTAGTATGAGCACTTAAAGAATCAATTGTGTAAAGTTTAACTCCATAACAAATTGCTAAAGTTTTAGCAAAAACCATTCCTAATCTAACACTAGTAAAAGAACCTGGTCCATTTGTAAAATAAACAATTTTAATATCTTTAAAAGAAGAAGCATTTGCTTTTAAAAATTGTTCAACCTCTCATACCATAAATTTTGAAAACTGTCTTTTTAAAGCAATGCTTTTAGATGCAACAAGTAAATTGTTTTGACTAATACCTAAAGTTAAATTTGTTAATGAACAATCAAAAATTAAAATCATTCTAAACTAACCTTTCTTTGGTTTTGCAAAACCACAATTTTAACAACTAAACTTGGATCTTTAATTTTTAACATTTTTGGCCATTCAATAATTGTTATATTGTTATTATAAATGTATTCATCAAATGCTTCTAGGTCTAATGCGTTTTCTAGGCGAAAAGCATCAAGATGGTAAATTATTCCCTTGTTGCTTTGGTATTCATTAACAATATTAAATGTTGGTGAAACAATATTTTCTCGCACCCCTAATTTTGCTCCTAAAAATTTTACCAAAGTAGTTTTACCACTCCCCAAATCTCCTTGCAAAAAAATAATTTCATTACCCTGAATTTTTTCAAAAATAATTTGGGCAACTTTTGCCCAATCCTGATATTTATTTACTAGCAAATCTTTTTTCATATTACCAAAATTATATCATTTTTCCTTGTGAGATAATCAAAATAGTGTGATAAAATGAGATTATTATGAATAATTTAAAAATTAAGGATATTGCCATTATTGGGGCAGGCCCAGTTGGTATTTATGCAGCATTTTATGCTGGTTTAAGGGGAATGGAAGGTTTTTTAATTGAATCAGGCAGTCAAGTTGGTGGACAAGCCATGATTGCTTTTAAAGAAAAAGAAGTTTTGGATTTACCAGGACATTTTTCTTTAAAAGGTAAAGAAGTTATAAAAAATCTTCTTTTGCAATATCAAAGATTTGAAAAAAGCATAAAGTTAAAAACTAACTTTAATGTTATTGATGTAAAAAAAACTAAAGATTATTTTACAATTATTTCTAAAACTGGAGAAAAATTACTAGCAAAAACCATTTGTTTAGCAGTTGGTCCAGGAGCTGTTATGCCAGTTAAATTAAAACTAGAAAATGAACAAGATCTAGATGTGACTTATTTAGTAGAAAACCCCAAAACTTTTCATAACAAAAATCTTGTAATTTTTGGTGGAGGAAATTCAGCCCTAGATTGAGCAAAACACTTTGCTAAAAAAGCTAATGTTTCACTTGTTCATAGAAGAAGTGTTTTTCGCGGTAATGAATCAACACTTGCAAGCATCAAAGAAGATGTCAAAATTTTTAACCCATATAAAGTAAAAGAAATTACTAATAACCAAATTTTTTTGGAAAAATTAAAAACTAAAGAAAAACTTATTCTTGATTATGAAAAAATTATTGTTCAATATGGTTTAAGATCAGTTTTTGGTGCCATTAAAAATTGAAACCTAGAGTGAGAAAAAGGCAAAATAAAAGTTGATGCCTTTAAAAAGACTAATATTGATGGAATTTGAGCAATTGGAAATGCTTGTTATTATGAGGGAAAAAATTACATTATTACAACTGGATTAGCTGATGCCATAGTGGCAATAACTTCAATAGCTAAATTTTTAAACCCTAATGCTTTAGAAACATTTTATTCAACAGATTTTAAATAAAAAAAACAAAGACTATTCATCTTTGTTTTTCATAAATTTAGCTATTTTCTAAATTCTCTTCATATTTATTTTGTCATTTAAAGACAAAATTTTCATTAAAAGGATCTTTTTTTTGAATAATCATTTTTTTAATGTTTTCAATTTCAAAAAAAACAATTTTTTCAATTTCTTTAGAATAATTATATTTTTCCTTATTTTCCAAATATTCTTTTTTATCTAAAACATTAATCCTTTTACCGAGCTCATATCTTATATCCAAATCATAATCAATATATTTTAGTCGCTTTCCATCAATTATTACTGGCGAAGATAAGTTGCAATAAAAATGAATTCCACTTGGTTTAAGCATACAAATAACATTAAATCATTTTTTGGTATAAAAAACACATATTGCTGGTTCTTTTGTGTACCACTCTTTGTCATTTGACTCTCTAACCAAGGTTTTATTATTCATTATAATAATTCTATTCGAAGAGGAACTTAGAATTGTGCCCTTTCTTCATAGTCGGTGAAATTCACCATTATGCTTGTAAGCTATGATAGAAATAGGGCTGCCCATTTCTAGGTGTTTCAATTTTTCCTCCCAAAATTATTATATCATTTAAAATATTTTTAAAAAAATTAAAGCAATTTATTTTTTGCTAAAATCAAGGAAATGGGAATTAAAATAATCATTGGCCAAAATCAAGAGATATTATAAATAATTGACCCAATAAATGGGGTTTGCCAAACTACCATCCCAGAAATTACATAAGAAGAAAAAGCTATACTCATAACAATTCCTGAGACTAAAACTAAAGTAACATTATTTTTTTTAATTCAAAAAACTAAGAAGCAATAAACAATTTGGGGCAATAAGTAGTCAAAAAACAAACCAATTGGAAAAACCACATGCTTATAGATTAATATTCAACCAATAAGAACATTAATAATTGTGGCAACAAGAATCATCCAAAATATTTTTATTTCTTTAAAAGTTTGTAATAAATAAACAATTGCTATTAAAAGAAATAATACTTTAATATCAAGTGAACCACCATTAGGCATTTTTGGTAAAACGCTAGAAACCAATTCCCCCACAATAAGTAGTGCTGCAATTAAAGAAATTATGGTAATTTCTTTTGTTGTAATCTTTTGCATTTGTTAAACCTTTTTACAATAACGAAGCAGCTTCTTCATCTAAGAAAACTTCAACATCATTATGCTTTTGTAAAAAGCTGGCTGGACACTTATCACTACAATCACCCTTAATCATATTAAGGATTGCTTTAGCTTTGTTTTTTCCACTTGCAATTAGGTAAATCTTTTTTGCTTTTAATATTGTTTCAATTCCCATTGTTATAGCTTGTTTAGGCACGTCTTCATCATTTTCAAAAAACCTAGCATTAGCTTTAATTGTTGATGACGTTAAATCAACAATCCTTGTTTTTGAATCAAGTGTTGAACCTGGTTCATTAAAAGCAATATGACCATTTTCTCCAATTCCTAAAATCTGTAAATCAATTGCTTTTTCATTAACTATTTTTTCATAATCAATAATATTTTGTTCAATATCACCAACCCCTAAGGGAATATAATAATTTTTTATATCAATATGATTGAAAAGTTTTTCTTTCATATAATAGTCATATGATTGATCATGAGTTGGTTTTAATCCAACATATTCATCAAGATTAAAAGCCACAATATCTTTATAAGAAGTGTGGTTTTCTTGATGGTCTGCTATTAGGTTTTCATAAAAAAGTAATGGCGAAGATCCAGTTGCTAACCCCACTCTAGCATGAGGATTATTTTTAATAATTTTAATGAATTCTTCAGCCATTATTTTTGAACTATCATCATGACTTTTATAAATTCTAATTTTCATTTTTAAACTCCTTGGATACAACCTTCCCTAACACCATTGTCATCTTTAAATCTATATCTTTTGACAAAGCTATTAAGTCTGCATCATAACCTATTTTTATTCTACCCTTATTTTTTAAATTGTGGTAATCAGCAACATTTTTTGAAGCCATCACTAGGGCATCTTCTAAAGAAAATTTAGTATGTAAGACAAGATTTTTAACAACATCAATCATTCCAGCAACTGATCCAGCAATATTACCACTGGCAATTCTTACTTCTAGTCCTTTTTTAAATATTTTCTCTCCACCTAATAAATACTCACCATCTTTGCAACCTGCACACATCAAAGAGTCAGTTATAAGCATTGTTTTTGCAACTTTTTTCATTTTAATAAAGTTTTCAACTTGTAAAAAAGTATTATGAATTCCATCACAAATAATTTCTCCATATAAATCACTTCTTGCACAAAAACCACTTGTTTCATTTTCTAGTGATTTTGGCATCGCATTATAGGCGTGAGTTATCCCCTTTGCTCCATTTTTGATTGCTAAGTTAACTTGCTCCTCATTAGCCATAGTATGACCAATTTGAGCTTTAATATTTTTGCTAGCACAATATTTGGTTAAATGCATTTCTTCATCTTCTTCAGGAGCATAAGTAATTATTTTTAACTGCCCTTGACTAGCTTGAAAAAACTTTTTTAGTAATTCAACATTTGGTTTTATAATATATTTTCCGGGTTGAGCTCCCTTTTTAATTTCAGAAACAAAAGGACCTTCCATATGAATACCTAAAATCTGGGATTCTCCTTCTTGGTGCTTATGTCTTATTGTGTAGTCAATCATTTTTAAAATTTTTTCTTCACTTTGAGTAATTGATGTAGCAAATAAACTTGTTATTCCTGATTTAACTTTGGTTTTTAAAATTTTATTGTATGCTTTTTGGTTTGCTTCCATAAAGTCATGGCCACCCGCTCCATGGGTGTGATTATCAATAAAACCAGGAGCAAGAATGTCAAATTCATAATCAACTTCTCCATCATAACTTTTTAAAATGTTAGTAATTTTTTTGCCTTCAATTTTAAGAAAAAGATTTTCTTTGAATTGATCATTTATTAATACTTTTTTTCCTTTTATGATCATATTTTAACCTTTACAAAATAAGTTTTTGTCTCATCAGGAGCAATTTTTATATTATCCCTTTTTAATAAATCAATATTATCATTTTTTTTACTGCAAGGTGAGGTTCAAGGCTCTAAACATAAGAAATTACTATGTTTTTGGTGTCATAAAATTCCATAATCAAAATTACTTTGCATCATAATCTTGTGATTAGAACTTTTAATTTCCATAACCTTTGTTGGAATAATTAATGATTCTTGCATATTAAAATTGGGAAATAAATTTTTTAAAATTGTTATTTTTTTATTTGTTAAAAAATTTTCTTGATCAAGTTTTAAACTAAAGTCATTATCAACAAATAATTGATATTGGTCATTTTTAATAATAAAAGCAGGATGTCACCCCAATTGAAAAGCGCTCTTTTTTTCACCATTATTTTTGACTTTAAATTCCACTTTTAAATTTTTTTCTTCTAGTTTGAAAGTTACAAATAATTTTAAAAAATAGTTTGCTTCTATTTGGTTAATATCAAATGATAAGGTTGCTTCATTTTTTTTAACTGCTTCTATCTTAAAAAAGGCACCCCTGCAATAACCATGTTTTGAAAAACTTATTTTCTTTTCATTTAAAAGCAACTTTTCCTTATTATCATCTCCTACAAATGGAAACAAGATTGGTGCTTGTTTTTTTCAAAAATCATTTTTTTGGTAAATAAATTCTTGATTATTAATTTTTCAAGAAGTTATTTCTGCTCCTTTTTGATTAATTGTTAAAGATTGATTTTCTTTCTTAATAATAATTTGTTTCATTTAATCTTCACACCTTTTCTTTGTTTCTTTAATAATAGCTTTATAAATATCAACCATTGACAAAGTGTCTTGTTTACAATATTTATAAAGATCTTGGATGGTTTTTTTGTCCTTAGGCTTTTTATTAAAATGTTCATACAAGACCTTTGTTGCTAAAAATCCATTATTAATAACTAAATCTTGATAAGGATTAGTTTTAGGATGGGCAATTTGGATAGTATATTTTATTGATGCAGAACCATTAAACTTTTTCCAAGAAATTCATTTTCTTTCATCCTTGCTTCTTTTTTTAAAATAATCAAACAAATCTAAAACTGGTAAAAGATTTTCACTAATTAAAGGACTATTAGCAGGATGAACATTAACTAGTGTACTAATTTCCTTTCTTTTTAAAATTCGTTCCATTGTTCTAATTACAGCATTTTCAAAAGGCTTGTAATAGGAAACCAAAGTATAACCCTTATGAATTCAATCTAAAATCATTTCATAAACCTTTGCCATCTCTTTTTTTGATAAGTCTTTAACAATGTATTCATAATGTTTAACAATATTTGTCCCTTTTAATAAGTGACAAGAAATTTGAACAATCATTTTATCTCAAGGATGATAATAATCTTGATTTGGCATCGGGTCAGTTATAGTTTCAAAATCAAGCATTGCTAATTTTTGGGGATAACTATTTAATAAATTTACCACATCACCACAAAGAAAAGATTCATAAATTTGGGGAACCATAGTATTTAGTTTTTCTACATCTACATCTTGGGTAAAAAACTCATCACCATATTGACAAATTTTACAATTAGTATTTAGTAAATCATAATGCAAATAACGAGCATTAGGAACCCAACTTTCTCCTTCTTTTTCTTTTTTTTCGCGAACAAATGACAAATCTTGTAAAATCTTTTTTTTATTAATTTTCATAATTTGGGATAAATTTTGATTATCTATTGTTTTTTGGTAAAAAACAAAATCATAATTATTTGTTGCCATATCTTTTTGAATAAAAGCAATTTTACCAACAATTTTATAATTAGGATATTTTTCTAAAAGGACTCCAAAATTATAAATAAAATTAAAATATATTTGGCTTTTAGTTTTTTTCCAAATTAAAGGACTCAAATAAGGTGAATGAATTTGGTTATAATCAATTCTTAATTTCACTGATTTTGGCGAAGACTTTATGTCATCAATTTTGTCCTTAATCATTGTTTTTATTAAAGCAATAAAATTATAATATTCTAAATCAATTTCTCCAATACTTCTAGTAGCTGAAAATTTTTCCTTTTTAAACAAAGGGTTAATCAAAACATAGTTAGGCGCATTTTGCAATTCATTTCATTTTTCAAAATTAGTGATATCAAAACCCATTGCTTTTTCTAAGCTTTTAGAAGTTGCCCCCCGGTCTGATAAAGTTTTTTTAAAAAGTTTATCTGGCTCTCAAATCGATGGTTGAACATTAATAAATTCAATTGTTTTTGTTTTTTTGTTAATTTTTAAAAAATCAAAATTAGCAAACATATCTTTGCTTCTAATTTGAAAGTTTTGATAATATTCATTTAAGTCTAAATTTTTAATTTCAACAAATTTATTAACAACTTTTTGTTTTAATATCATAAAATATTCAACCATTGGATTGGTTTCATCAACTTCTTGAAAAATATCTTCCATTTCTAAATATTCATCAATATCTAGTTCATGGATATCTTGATCAAAATCTATTTTCTTAGGCAATAAATCATTATTGTAAGCATAAACTAAATGACCACAATTAGGGTTCATTAAACTATGTCTAAAGAAAAATTTACTAATATTTTTTTTCATATAAATCGGTGCTTTTTAAAGGTAGTTAACCTTATTAAACATAACTGGTACCCGAGGTCAGACTTGAACTGACACGAGCATAAGCTCAGAGGATTTTAAGTCCGCCGTGTCTACCATTCCACCACTCGGGCATTTGGAGGTACCAACCGGATTTGAACCGGTGATCAGGGAGTTGCAGTCCCATGCCTTACCACTTGGCTATGGTACCATTAACCCACTTAATAATTTTATCATAAAATCCTGGTTTTAAAAAAATATTTTTTTAATAAAAAAAAGAAACTAAAAAGCTTCTTTTTTGTTTATTTTTATGATTATTAAAAACAAAATTAACTATGCTTTTTAATAAAGTTAACAATAAAATCTTTATCTTTAAAACCAACAAAACGTTCAACTTCTTCACCATCTTTGTAAAGAATCACTGTGGGATAACTATTAACATCATTATTTTCTAAATATTGACCATTTTGGTCACCATCCATTTTAACAATGTTGACTTTACCATCATTTTTAAAATGATCTGCGACTTGGTCAATAATAGGCATTAACATTTTACAAGGCCCACACCAAGTGGCGAAAATATCCAATAACACAAAATTATGTTTTTTTAATACTTCTTCGATTTCATTCATTTTTATTAAAGTTGCTGACATTTTTAATTTCCTTTTAATCTAATTTTTCAAAATGGGGCGCTGAACGGGAATTGAACCCGCGAATGCCTGAACCACAATCAGGTGTGTTAACCACTTCACCACCAACGCCATACTATAACTAATTTTATCATTAAAAAAGTTAAAAAAGCAATATTTTTTAAGATATCAATAAATTTGCAATTATTTTTGTGAAACTCGCACTTTTAAAGTGCCATCACTAATATAAAATTGATCAAAAGCATTTTTTCGATTTGATGAAGAAGTGATGATTTTGCTTTGCTTTTCTTTTAAACCAAAAGCTTTTGTTACTTTGCGCCCATTAATTAAAACATCATAAGTTCCACTTGGTAATTTTTTATGGTAAAAATAAGGAATTGATTCAACCTGGAATTTTGTTTGCTTTCTTGAATCAAAAGGCCTTCAATTATAAAAAGTGTTAGTAAACCTTTGTTTTTCTTCAAAAGGATATTTGATCCCATTTTTTTCAAGTTCTATTTTTGCATTTTTATGTTTTGAAAAAAGATACATTTGTTTTCTTCCATTATAACTAGCAGCAGAAATTTCTTGATCTTTTTCATTAAACCATTCCTCTTGCATTAAAACCTTGAATTCATCCAATTGTTTATTCAAGTCATTTTGTTGAATTTCACACTCTTTATTGTAATGGTTTTCATAAAGGTTAATCCCATAATGATTAAACCAAGCATAATCATTAATAATTTCTCCAAAGGCAGTAACTGAATCATCCTTATGAAGTTCTTTTGGAGAATAATATGTTAAAAGTTGAAAAGCTCTAGTCATTGATTCTGCTGCAGTTCAACGATAACTATTAAAAGCTTTAGAAATTGTTCTTTCTGGCCAATTGTTTTCCTTAGTCTTATTATTTTTACATTTTCCTATTTTTGCTGAATATGCAACAATTGCTTCTGCTGAATAAACATTTCTTGCTTCTTTAAAATCACTAAAATCAAAGAAATCATCCATAAACTTACGACCAACATTATTTAGTTCAAAATCATAAAGTTCATGATCTGATAAAGCATTTTTATTTTCAAGTAAAACAATTTTATTAGTTGAACCATAAATAAAATTTTGGTGATGACCATATTCATGGGACAAGGTGTATTGTCAATATTCTAGATCATAAGGAGTTATTTCGTCTTTGCCAAATGCTTCTGCAATTGACCTTTTAACAACCCTTCTTTGGGTAACCCTTCTATTGTTGGGAAAAAGGGTAATGGTTTTATAATAAGGAGAATAAGAACCAAATAAATCCCCATCCTGGGTGAAGCCATCAAAAATGATTTTATTTAGGGTATAAACCTCACTGCCATAAAAAACATTATTAACAAATCAAGAATATATGCGCATTAAGTTTTCTTTGGTGCTCATTTTTTCAATGTTATAAACTTCAATATCAAAAGCATCAAAGCCACAAATAAAACTATCATAAATTAAAGCATTTTCCTGACTTTGCACTTTAGTCTTTTCACAAGTAACATCTTCTGCTTTTAAGTTTAATAGATTGGTATTATTGTAATGATTTTTTTGCTTAGCACCTAATCCTACAAAATCCAAAAATGAACAAGAAGACAAGAAAAAAGAAGAAACTAAAACTAATGGTTGATGAAGTTTATTTTTTAAAATTCTCACTATAAAAAACTTTCTATTAAATGCATTTATTTTACATTATACTCATTTAAGCATATAATATTATTAATTATAAATAGAAATTAATTTTAATCAATAAGAAAATGTATTTATTGGTCTAAAATTTTTTGTAGGAAGATAATAAGATGAAAATAAAAATAATTGTAGATGGAGCTTGTGGTTTAAGCCCTGAAGAAATTAAAAAATATGACTTAGGATATATTCCTCTTTACTCAATTATAGAAGATAAAAAAATTGCTTCTAATGATGAAAATTTAGCAAAACTTCTATATGAAGGGTTTAAAGCAAACAAAAACCTTTCCACTTCTCAACCTTCAAAAGGAGATATTTTAAAAGTAGTTGAAAAATATAAGGAATATGATTTATTAGTGTTCTTATCAGTTAGTTCTAAACTTTCTAAAACTTATGATAATCTTTTAAACACAACTAAAGATTATAATAATGTTTTAGTTTTTGATTCATACAATGGAGACACTGTTATATATGAAATGGTTACAAAGTTAAATAAACTTATAAAAAACAAAAAACCAAGCAAAGAAGAGGTTTTAAAGCTTTTAAATACGATAAGAAAACAAAACAACAAAAAGCAATTCTTAATTCTTGATGACTTAAAACCAATTGTCAAATCAGGGCGTTTAAAACCATCGCTAGCCTTCATTGCTAAATTGATGCAAATCAAACCAATTTTAGCTTTTGATAATGGAGAAATTATAAATTTTGCTAAGGTGAGAAGCACAAAAAGAGCTATTCAAAAATGTTTAAAAAATCTTGCTGAAGATATTGACCAAATTGACAAAGTTGTTGTGTCTCATTTTTTTGCTAAAGATGAAATTATTGAAATTTTAAAAAAACAAGTTAAAGAAATTTTAAATAAACCTTTAGAAATAAGAAAATTTTCTCCCCTTGTAGCCACTCATACTGGGGTTGGAACAATAACGATTGCTAGATTTTTAAAAAACTAAAATCTAAGTAGTAATAACATCTTCAAATAATTCTTGATCAAAAGAATCAAGTAATGCTTCAAAATATCTCTTTTGGTTAAAATAAGCGAATTGGTTTTTAGAGTCTAAGCTTTGATAATCAAGGGTTGAACCAAAAAGAGTATGTTTGCCTAACATATAATCTTCTCCACCAAGATATTGGGCAATAATGCTTTTCATTGCATATGCCATAATTCCCTGATTTTCTCCACCAATAAAACCTAAAACTTTAATATTATGACGTTGCAAGGCATCTTTATCATCTTGATTAGTTTCAGTTCATGATTGACCAATTTGACCAACTTTTTCAGTTTCATTATGATCAAGAATTAATCTAAATTTACGAGTTGAACTATATGATCTTGTGCTTGTTCCAGTTTTGTTATATTTATAAATAGAACCAATTAATCCAAAATTTTCATTTTCTTCAAAAGCATTATCATTAGTTCCTCCAGTTGTACTTCCCTTTCAATCATCAATTGTTGAACCCGCTAAATACATTACTTGATTATCAGCATCTGTAAAACTATCACTATTAATAAAGTTAGCAATTTTATGGTCTTCTTTTCAATTATCAATTGAGTAATATAACTTCTTTGTTTTTTCACTATCATCATGAGATTTGTCAACAAAAGTAACATTTAAAAAGGGGGCATATTTAGTGTGTTGACTAGCTGCAATAACCCCTTTTTTAAAAGCATTTGCCTTTTTTTTGCTTTTATTACTAGTAGTTGATGCAATAAAAAATCCAACATTAGTTTTTTCATATTCTTTTTCTTCAACATTATAATTTATTTGAGAAATTGCTACCTGAAAACCAGCTGTATAAGCTGCTAAATATTCACTAAATGAAGCAGTGGAAATGTTTGAACTTGCAAATTGATTACTACTTCCACTTTCTTTTTGAGCATTTTTTCCAATAAGAAAAATATTTGTATCACTAAAATTATTATTAGTAACAAAATCTTTATAAAAATCTTCATTATTCACTATTCCATCTTGGGTTGAAATATAAAGCGAATCCAAATAAGAGTTTTTTAATTCTAAAGTATGATCAATTAAAGTTTTTTTAACCACTGATTTAGCAATTAATTCATCATAGTTTTTTTCTGATAAAGCAAAAGCTTGATTTGTGCTTGTTGCTGATGCAAATTTAATTTCTAAATCACTAGCTTTTGTGGTTCCAGCAGTTCCGGTGTCATGGCTTCCCAAAACTACTACTCATTTACCTTCATCTAAATTCATTTTTTGATACATAGTAATTGTCGCCACATAAAATCCAAAAAGTTCATTAATATTAACCCGACTTTTATCTTTTATATTTTGAAACAACAATTTAACAAAAGCACTTGGTTTTCCTTTTGTTCCATATAATTCTCTTCTCCCAAGTAAGGGCAAAGAAATCAAGTGAGCATTATTTGCTGTTGCAATATTGGCTTTTTCATTTTCAATTGAAATAGCATATAACTGATTTTGTAATTCAATAATAGCTTTTTGATAATCAGGATTTTTATTAATATCTATTCAATAATTTTTTTGTGATGTTTGTAGTTTTAAGCTTTTTGGTAACTGAAAATAAGCATCACCAATTCTGGTTGGGTTTTCAATATCTTGGGTATAAGTTTTTATTGCTTGAGCTAATGAAAAACCTTTTTTTGTATTCAAGAAATCATCAGCAACCATCCCGATTTTAAAATCACCTTGTTTTGAAGGTCGAGAAATTTGAAAGACTTCTGAATTGCTAGAGTCACTTAATTGACGAGTTTTACAACCATTTAAGCCCGTTCCTAATATTGTTAAAAATAATAATTTTTTTTTCATTTCTACCCCTTTATTTATTTAATGCTTTTTCCTTTTAATGTTGAACCAAATTTAATAATGCGATCATTTTTTAAATAAGCTTCTTTGATATCCTTATGAATTTCAAAATTATTTTTAATTAAAGAATCAGCTCATTTAATGCTAATCTCCATTGCTTCTGCTCATTTAAAAGCAACAACACTATAAATGTTTCCCTTTTTAAGTTCTTCATCAATATCCCCATTATATCCAAAACCAGCAATTAATTTTTTTTGCTTTGCATGTAAATTTTCATTACCAAATTTTTCTTTATTGGTTGATACTATACCAAGAGTTGTATTAGGGGTATCACTTATCCATAAATTAGTATATTGATTAGCTTCAATAATTTGTTTTGATTTTGATGTTGCTAAAACTTTATTATAAGAACTAGAAATGACATCAACATCAGAAAATTCCTTTCATTGCTTTATAAAGGCATCATATTTTTTCTTTGAATCAGGATTTTCCTCTGATCCAATCATATAAATACTATTATCTTTTAAAAAGTTAATATCCTTGTTTTTACCTAACTCATTTTTTACTTGTGTAGCTAGTTTAGAACCTGCTTCTAAATAATCTGGCAAAACAAACCCATCAACATCTAGACCATAAACCTTATTTCCCACAACTATAATTTTTTTGTCTTGTTTTTTAGCATATTTTAAAGCATCTATATTTAAACCATTAGCAATTTCAAAAATCAAAACCTCAGCATTATTTTTAATAGCATCTTTAGTGTTTTGCATCTCTTTAATTGATTCTTCATCAGAATCATAAAAATTGATATTATGTCCATATTTAGATTTTAATCCAAGTGAATCAATAGCATTAAACATCATTTTAACATTGTATGAATCTAATGAACTTCCAATAAAAGCGATTTTGGCATCCTTGACATTTGTACTTTTGTTTTCGTCTGTTGTTTTAGTTCCACAAGAACTTAATAATAAGCCTAAAATAACTAAGGGTTTTTTATTCATATATAATTTCTCTCTATAATAAATTTACTAATAATATTATAAACTAATTTACAAAAAAAAAAAAAAACAGGTTTTAAATATTTACTTTTAAAAAAACTTTTAAACACCTTGCAAGTTTTTATAAATTTCACTATTTTCTAAAAGCTGTTCATGAGTTCCTCTTGCCAGAATTTTTTTATTTCCCACAATTAATATTTCATCACAACTAACTATGGTTTTTAGACGATGGGCAATAATTATTGAAGTGCGATTTTCCATTAAGTTATCTAAAGCTTTTTGAATTTTCCGTTCAGTTGCAGTGTCTAGTGCTGAAGTTGCCTCATCCATAATAATGATGTTAGGGTTTTTTAAGATAACTCTAGCAATTGCCACTCTTTGTCTTTGGCCCCCTGATAGCTTAATTCCATTTTCACCAACAATTGTATTAATACCTTTTTTATGAGTTTTAACAAAATCTCAAAGTTCTGCTTTTTTAATTGCTTTAATTACTTCCTCTTTTGATGCCTTAATGTTTCCATATTTAACATTATTAAATAATGAACCAGGAAAAATAAAAGGTTGTTGTTGAATTAAACCTAATTGGTTTCTAAAAGAAAAAATATCATATTTTTTAATATCTTCTCCATCAATAAAAACTTTACCTTTGTAATCGTCAATAAAACGTAAAATGGTATTAATTATTGTTGTTTTTCCGCCCCCTGTTTGCCCCACAAAAGCAATTTTTTTAGAAAAAGGAATTTTAAAAGAAATTTTTTCTAGTACTACATTTTTGCCAAAGGCAATAGAAACATTTTTAAATTCAATGGCATTTGAAAAAGTTTTTAATATTAATTTTCCTTCATTCTTCTGGGGCAAAGTATTAGTTATTTTTTGAATTCTTTCATAAGAACTTCTTGCTTGTTTTCATACTTTAACAAAGTTTCTCACCCGAAAAATAGGATCAATTAAATAACCTGTATACATGGCAAATAAAATAAAATTAGAAACACTAAGATTACCAATTGTCACTAAATAATATCCAAAAATTAAGATAACTAGAGTTGAACCATGAAACGATATTGAACCCACCATATCATGAATCCCGATTTTTTTAGTAGCAGACCATCAGCTTTTTCGATATTTTTTACTAACTTTGTAAAATCTTTTGTAATCAAATTCTTCATTATTAAAAGCTCTTGATTCATGAATTCCGTGAAAATTATTTAAAGCTTGCTGATTCATTTTCGCTCTTTGATCCCTAATTTTTTTAAAAACATTTTTCATTCCTTTTGATGTTAGGTAAATAAAAAATGCATTAATAATAAAAATTGTCACCATTAAATAAAACATATTAATATTTGTTAAAAATGAAACAATCATTACTCCTGAAAAAATAGAAATTGTTCAAAGCATTTCCTCTGGAATGTCTTGAGAAATATCTTTAATTCCTGAAATGTCATTAATGATTGTTGAAGTTATATCACCAGATTCTTTGTTTTTGAAAAATGATGATGGTAGTTTTTGTAAATGTTTAAATATTTTTAATCTTAATTCTAGTTCAATATTTGATCCAATAATATCAGCAACTAGACGATAAAAATATCACACAGTTGAACGAATAAAAATGACGGAAATTAAAATGGTAAAAATAATTTCAATAGAAATAATTGTGGGAATACCCAAAAATGAATCAATAATTAATTTTTGTCCATAAGGAATTAAAATTGTTAATGCCCCATTAAATATAGTAATAAAAGAAAATAAAATTACTCATCAAAAATAATTTTTATAAAGTTTAAAAATATATTTTAACATTCATTTAGCCTCTTCTTTTATTATTATATATATTTATATTAAAAATAAAGTCTTTATTGACTTTATAATTTTCAAAATGGCACGGGTAGCAGGATTTGAACCCACGACACCAGGATTTGAAGTCCTGTGTTCTACCAGACTGAACTATACCCGTAATTTCAAAAATATTTTAGCATATTAGCAATATTTTATCTATTCATTTTTAAGCAAACTTAATTCATGAACACCATTTAACTCTTGGTCATTAGCAAGTTTCATTTTAATTTCAATTTTAACAGCATTAATCTTTTCTTTATTTTCATAAAAGTAAAAAACTAAGGATGTTGTTCCCTTTAAGCTATTATAAATTTTGAAATGTTCTTTATATTGTTTAATAAAAGCACTAGTATCAACTTCACTATTCTTTATTAAGTTATTAAAAAGATTAGGATTAGGATAAATAATTTTTGGCAAAAAATTTGCTTTGGTTAAACCAGTTCAAGGAATAGTTTTTTTAGTCTTTGTTGTTTCCTGATTTTGCATTTGCTTTTGTTCGGAAGGTGGTGAGGGTTTATTTTTAGGAAAATAAAGCAAAATTCCTAAAATTAAAAAAATGCCAACAAATAGTAAAATAAAATATTCTTTATATCAAAAAATTTTCTTTTTTAATGATTTTCAAAACGCCATTAATGTCTTCTTTCTTAAAGCAAAAATAAGAATCTATACAATCACCAAAATAATTTTTTAAAACTTTAAATTCTCAGCTAAAAAATAGTTTTCTGCGATTAATACCTTTTTTGTAAGTTATCGTTCAATTAATCTTATATAAACCAGGTTTTAACTTTGTTTCTAAATCTTTATTAGCAATATTAGTTTGCATTATTTGCTCAGTTTTTAAATTGACTAATTCTGATTCAAAAGTAATACTTTCACTATCCTTAATTTTTAATAAATTTTCTTCTTGGAAATATAAATAACTATCTTTAGCTAAAACATTAAAAAAAATTTCATCATAAAAATAAGAAAATTTTTTAGTGTTGTTATTAAAAATTGTTTTATTTACAACTTTATATTTAAAATTACCACGCTTGCTAATTTTTGTTCTTAACTCTGTTTCTGGGTTTAAATATATTCTTGAAGACATTGTAAAGTCTTGACCCCATTTTGCTAAAAAATGAATATCTAATATTTCATTTTCAACACTATTTGGCAAAAGAATCTTCATTTGTCTATATCTTTTTGAACTTGTTACCTTAGTTAAGATTTCTTCTTTAAAAATGTTATTAACTTTGGTATTGATGTGGGTTTGTTTTTTGGTATTAATGTAATAATCAATAATGACATTTATTTCTTTATTTTTTTCATAAACACTTAACCTTTCAAAACGAAAAGGTGAATCAATAGCTTCATCATACTTGTGTGATGTGGTTACAAAATTTTTGTTTTGTGTTTGATTATTTTCATTTTGAATAGTTGTATTATTAAACAAAAAAAGATTAATACTGCATAAAATTTTTAATAATTTCATTATGAAAATAAGTAGAAACTAAAATAATTAATTGCTTGTCTTCTTTTTAAGTAATAATTACTTTTTGAATAACAATCTATTCATCAATTAGTATTATTTTTAAATATAAAATCATTTTTAATTATCTTTTTTTGTTCAGAATCCATAACATTTAAAACCCTATTAACAAAATCAATTAATTGTTGATCTTTTGGTTTTTTTTGCAATAGTGTTCCGTTTTGATCTAATAAAGCTTTTTTATAAGCAATACAAACACTATCAATAAAATTAATTTTTTCTTTCAAATTAATTTGTTGTACTTTTTGAAATTCCAATTTACACTCCTTTTACTCTTCCCATAAAATAGATAATAAAAAAATTATAAATTCCTATTTTTTTCTTAAATTAATATGCTAGAGCAAAATATATTTTCCCTTGTGCGGGTTTTTTACAAGCAACACATTTTTCATCCATTTTTTCTTGACTAAAAATACATCTTGTTGTGGCCTTAAGATCTTCCTTTATTTTCTTTTCACAATCACCTTCAAAACACCAAGCACCCAAAGCATAACCTTTTTTAACCTGGTCTTTTAACTCTTCATAATTTTTAACTTCTTTAGTTTTTTCTTCTTTAATCAAAGAAGCTTTTTTAAACATTGCTACCTGGATTTCTTCTAATTGTTTTTCTAGTTTTAGTGGCAAACTTTCATTAACATCTAATTCATATTTTTCATCATTATGTCTTATTGCAACAACAACTTTTTGATTTTCCATATCTCTTGATCCAATTTCAAGTCTTATTGGAATTCCTTTGATTTCAGCATCTGCTGCTTTAAAACCAAGTGATTTATCACTTCAATCAATTTTAGTTTTAAAGGTTTTTAAAAGTTGATAAATCTTTTTTGTATAAGCAATAATTTTTTCATTCTCTTGTTTTTTTAATAATGGTAATAAAATAATTTGAATAGGAGCAATATTTGGTGGTAAAACTAACCCCTTTTGGTCTCCATGAGCCATAATTATTCCCCCAATGATTCGAGTAGAAATTCCCCATGATGTTGTATATCCAAATTCCATTTTGTTTTCTTTGTTTTGAAATTTAATATTAAAACTTTTGGCAAATTTATCACCAAAAAAATGAGAAGTTGCTGCTTGCAACGCTTTGCCGTTTTTCATCATTGCTTCAATAGTGAAGGTTTCTAATGCTCCTGCAAATTTTTCTGCTTCGGTTTTTTTTCCAACAAAAACCGGCATTGCCAAATATTGATGACAAAAGTCTTTATAGTGATTTAAAATCTTTAATGTTAAATCCTTAGCTTCTTTGCCATTAGCATGAACTGTGTGTCCTTCTTGCCAAAAAAATTCACTAGTACGAAGAAAAGGCCTTGTTTTCTTCTCTCATCTTACAACTGAACACCATTGGTTATATAATAAAGGTAAATCTTTATATGAATTGATTTCTTTGCGAAAAAGTTCCATAAATAAAACTTCAGACGTAGGACGAATATAAAATTCTTCATCTAATTTGGTTTGCCCACAATGAGTAACTTTTAAAATTTCTGGAGAAAAACCTTCAATGTGTTCTTTTTCTTTTTCAATTAAATGCTTAGGGATAAAAAATGGCAAAGCTAAATTTTGCACTTCTTCTAAAGCAAATTTTTGATCTAAAATATTTTTTATATTTTCCCAAATTGCTCATCCATAAGGTTTAATAATCATTGTTCCTTTTACCAAACCATAATCCATTAAGCCCGATTGTTTAACCACATCAGTGTATCATTTATCAAATTCATTAGTAATATTTGATATTCTATTTAATTCTTTTTTCACAAAAACAAATCCATTCTTTAATATTGTTTATTTCTCATTATTTTAACATTTATTTTTTGAAAATAATTCATTAATATTAAGAAAAGATATTTTTGAAAATATCAAAAACACTTTTCTTAGTATTTTTTTTAAAGTCTTTTAAAGCTTTTTCCTGTTTAAGGTTAATCTTTTCAGGAGTTTTAAGATCTAAAATCACAAAATGATCACCACCATTTTTATTAGAAAATCTTATTCCATAGTTTTTTAAGCGAAGCTTAGTTCCGTTTTGGGTACCTTTTGGAATCTTTAATTCCACATCACCATGAATTGTGGGGACATCAATTGATCCACCAAGAGTTGCATCAACAAAAGAAAGGGGGATTTGGATATAAATGTCATTATTATGACGCTTGAAGTATTTATGTTCCATTACATTAATTTCAATGTATAAATCTCCGTTTGGTTGTCCCTTGATTTTTTTTCCTTTTCCTGCAATTTTTAAATTTTGTCCTGTTTGAATTCCAACCGGAATTGTTAAACTTATTTCTTGTTTTTCAGAAGCAACTCCCTTCCCGTGGCAATCACGACAAGGTCTTGTGTTCATTTTTCCTTCACCATAACATTTATGACAACTTTTTGAAGATTGAAAAACACCAAAAGGAGTTTGTTGTTGAACAACAACAACTCCCCTTCCACCACAAGCATCACATTCTTTAATGTCTTTTGGTTTTTTTGCTCCAACTCCATCACAAGTTTGACAATCCTGATCAACATCGATTTCAATATCTATTGTATCTCCATAAACAGCTGATTCAAATTTAATATTCATCCTCATGAAGACATCTTCGCTTTGTTTATTGCGTGAATTTCTTCTTTGACCAAAAGAACCAAAAATATCCCCAAAGATATCTCCAAAATCAAAGCTACTAAAATCAAATCCACCCCCACCTTGGTTTGAAGAAGTGTAATTAGCATGACCAAAACGATCATATTTTGCTCTTTTGCTATCATCACTTAAGACTTCATAAGCAGCAGCATATTTTTTAAATTCTGCCTCAGCTCCTGGATCCTTATTAACATCAGGATGATATTTTTTAGCTTTTTCTCGAAAAGCTTTTTTGATTTCTCTTTTGGTTGCATCTTTTGGAACCCCTAAAAGTGAATAATAATCTTCTTGGCTCATCAACATCTCCTTTTAATTATAAAAACAGGTTAAAAACCTGCTTTAAAAATTAATTCTTTGCTTTTTTCTTCTCTTTAAAATCAGCATCAACTACTTTTTCATCATTTTTTTTACTAGTATTACTTTTTTTACCTTCTTGTTTCGGGCTTGCTTGTTGTTGTTGATGGGCTTGTGCTTGGGCAAATGCTTGTTGCATTGCTTCAAGTTGTTTAAGTTTTTCATCAATTTTAGCAACATCTTTTTTAGCAATCAAATCTTTTAATTCTTTAATTTCTTTTTCAACTTCTTTTTTTTGTTTTTCATCCACTTTATTTTTTTTATCAGCTAATTGCTTTTCTAATTGATTAACTAATGCTTCTGCTTTATTAAGGGTTTCAATTTCTTTTAATTTCTTTTCATCCTCAGCCTTATGTGCTTCAGCTTCTTTAACCATTTTTTCAATGTCTTCTTCAGAAAGTCCTTCATTGTTTTTAATGGTAATTGATTGTTTTTTATTAGTTTTTTTATCTAGTGCTGATACATTTAAAATTCCATTAGCATCAATTTCAAAAGTTACCTCAATTTGGGGCACTCCTCTTGGTGCTGCCCCAATTCCTTCCAAATTAAAGACCCCTAAAGATTTATTGTCTTTAGCCATTGAGCGCTCACCTTGTAAAACATGGATACTAACTGCAGGTTGATTATCTTCAGCTGTTGAAAAAACTTGCGATTTTTTAGTCGGGATAGTTGTGTTTCTTTCAATTAAAGCAGTTCTTACTCCCCCTAATGTTTCAATTCCAAGTGTTAAAGGAGTTACATCCAAAAGCAAAACATCCTTAACATCTCCTTGTAAAACTCCAGCTTGAATGGCCGCCCCCATAGCTACAACCTCATCAGGGTTAATTGATTTGTTAGGTTTTTTACCTAATTCATTACTTACTGCTTCAATTACAGCAGGAATTCTAGTTGACCCACCAACTAATAAAACCTCATCAATTTCTTCTTTTTTAATCTTAGCATCACTTAAAGCTTGGCGAAGTGGGCCAAGAGTTTTTTGCACTAAATGATCAGTTAATTTGTTAAATTCAGCACGAGAAAGATTTAAATTCAAGTGGAGTGGGCCACTTTCATTAGCACTAATAAAAGGCAAAGCAATTTGGGTTTGCATTATCCCTGATAAATCTTTTTTAGCTTTTTCAGCAGCATCTTTAATTCTTTGCAATGCTAATTTATCATTTTGCAAATCAATCCCTAATTCTTTTTTCCCTTTTTCAATGATTCAATTCATTACTTCTTGATCAAAATCATCTCCTCCTAGTTTATTATCACCAGAAGTTGCTACTACTTCAAAAGTTCCATCTGCTAAATCAAGGATAGAAACATCAAAAGTTCCCCCTCCAAGGTCATAAACTAAAATTGTTTCTTCTTTTTGCTTTTTATCAATTCCATAAGCAAGGGCTGCTGATGTTGGTTCGTTAATAATTCTTTCAACTTCAAGTCCTGCGATTTTTCCTGCGTTTTTAGTTGCTTGTCTTTGGGCATCATTAAAATAAGCCGGCACAGTAATTACTGCCTTTGTAACTTTTGCTCCTAAATAACTTTCAGCTGTTGCTTTTAGGTTTTGTAAAATCATTGCTGAAACTTGTTCAGGAGTATAATCCTTACCATCAACATTGACTTTTTCACTTGTTCCCATTTTTGACTTAATTGATAAAATAGTGTTAAGGTTAGTAATTGCTTGACGCTTAGCAGCATCTCCAACAATTTTTTCATCATCTTTAAAAGCAACAACTGATGGCGTTGTTCTTCCCCCTTCTTTGTTTTCAATAACTTTAGCGCTACTTCCTTCCATTACTGCAACACATGAATTGGTTGTTCCTAAATCTATTCCAATAATTTTTGACATTTTTATCTCCTAATTTTTTTTAAAGTTTTTTTCAATTTTCTTTTTTGGACTATGATCTTTTTCTTTAGTGAGAAAAAGAATGTTTGTTAAAGTGTTGATTTCCAAAAACAGTTGATAAATTCTTTCTAATTTTTTTTCATCATCACCAATAATTTTTAATATATCTTTTTTTAGATGCATAATTCTTTTTTGTAAAAAATCTCTATTCATTATCATTACCTCTAAGTGTTTTTTGCTTTTTTCTTACTAGTTTTAACCATTGCTGGCCTTAAAAGACGACCATTGTATAAATATCCGTTTTTAATCACAAAAGCAATTTTTCCAGGTGCTACATCACTTGTTACTTCTTCAATACTGTTGTGAATATTTGGATCAAAATTATCACCTTTTTGCAACTTAATAACTTCAACACCATTATTTTTTAATAAAGTTTCAAACTGGCCTTTAATCATTTCAAAACCCATTAATCAATTTTTTACATCATTACTAACATCTTTGGCATTCAAGGCTAGGAAAAAAGAATCTAAAATCTCAATTAGTTCCAGTAAAACCTTTTGGTTAGCAAAATTAATAAATGCAAATTTCTCTTTATCAAATCTTTTGCGTTCATTTTCAAGTTGTGCTAACTTAATTAAATATTGATTTTTATCAATAGTTTTACTCTTGCTTTTAGCTTTCTTTTTAACTACCTTTGAATCTTCATTAGACTTCATCTATGCTCCTTTATATGCACTAGTACATCATTATTTTGAAATTTCAAAACTATTATAAAAAAACAAATTAGCAATGTCAAGTCTTTATTGCTAATTTTGTTTATTTAGTATCTTTTTGGTTGATAAATCTTTTTAATCTTCAGTATACAAAACCTCTAATTTAACTCGTAAATTGTTTTGGTCAATTGAAAAACGATATTTAGCAACAACTTCTTCATTTCCGTTTGTGCTATCTTCTCATGAAGGCTTATGAACAGTTCAAATTGTTCTTTTTGTTTGCTTATTGTTATCGTTATATCAAAGGTTAAAACCACTATAAAGATATTTTCCATTTACTTTTAGATAGTAATCTCTTTTTGGTAAATCACTAGCTTTTATTTTGTAAACATGATTAGTTAATTTAGATGTTTTTCTTGTATCTTTATTATATGGATTAGTATTAAAGGTGATTTGTCCAGTTTGGGTAAGTTCTTCTACCGGAACTTCATAATCAACAATCCCGCCTTTTCCATCATTATATTCTAGGGTTATTTTTTGCCCTTTAGCATTTAATTCAATGTATAAATTGTTATCTTTGTCTCGAAAAGCACTTGAGAAAAGTTGATCCTGATTATAAAATGTGTTTTCAAAATATTTCTTTCATTCTTGATGTTTTTTATTCATCTCTTCAGTTTTTTCTTCTGTAAAATCCTTAATTATACCTTTTCCTTGACTGCCTTCTCACTTAAGTTGGTCACTTGGCTTAATAAATAAGTTTGTCCCATCTCTTGTGTAGGCTACTTTTGGAAACTTTCTTTGTTCACTATCATATTTGTAGTAAACATTTTGTTTAGTGAAAAGCATCATTAAATAATCGATTAATCCACTTCCAGCTGTAAGTTTAAATAGGTCATTTTCTTTGTTTTGAAAAGCATTTGTTACAAGTGACATTGTTCTTGCCATTTGTTCTTCAACTGAAGCATAATATGTTGATAAACGCAAACCTGTTAAATTGTTAAAAAGAGGTAACTTATTAGGAGTTAAGCGATCAAAGAAAATAAATTGACCATTACTCTTGTTTTTAAAGTAGTTTTCGTAATATTGATTTAGTTCATGGTTATAAACAAGAGGTAAAAATTGCACATTATGTTGTCAATCATTAGGTTTAAGAACTTCTCCAGTTCTCTCTTTAAGGAATTGATATCTATTTCTTGTGTTTAAGACATTATCATTTAGTTTTTTTCTTCAATTAAATAGTTTCATATAATGGTTGTTATATCAAGCATCTAATTCCTTCTTGTTAACATTATTGTATTCATGTAAAAGATTTTCCATTTTTGAAAATGTTAAGTGATGATAATATTCATGAATCAAGGTGTAAAAAACATCATATTTATTAAAGGAATCAGTTGTAAAATTAATATTAATTTTAAAATCTTTTCAACTATATCCCCCAGCTGCCACATTATCATTAGCACTCTGGTTAAAAACAATTTCTTCAAGAGTATAAATTTCATTTCCAAATGTAGCACTATTAATAAATTCAGTATACATTTCTTTTAAAAAGTTTTCTTTTCATTGCTGACTTTTTTTGTTAACAATACCATCATCTTGATATTTCATTTTGAAAAAAGGTGTTGTTAAAACATTGTTTTTATATGAAGTTTTTACCAAATTAACTCTACTAGCATCAAATTTAGACTCATTAAATCAATTGTCTGCTTTTTTCTTTGCAAAAAATTTCTTTCACAAAATCTCTTTTTGATTTTTACTATTTTCACTTTTAAAAATTTCTGTCAATTCCTTGCGCATTGATTCTCTTGTTACTTGGTCGCCACTTCTTTTTAATTTTTCAGCATCAAAACGTTCAAGTTTAATATTTTTCAAAATTCAAAAGTAATAAGCAAATTCTGATGCCTTATATTTGTCAATGTTTTTTTCTAATTCCTTATACATCAAAAAAGAATTTGTTTCTTCCTTGCTGGGATTTAAACAAAAGTTATATTGAGGTCACTTGAACTCAATCATTCACTTAAGTCTTGGTCAATCCTCTTTATTAGATATTTTTTCTTGAGCAATCACATTTTTTAAAACCCTATATGTATTTTCCTTTTCTGCTTCGCTTCCCACTTCTTGTGGTCCACAAGCCTTGATAGCTAATTCAAGATCAGAAAAAGACTGAATTGGTAAAATAAAACCAATATCAGGTTTTACTTCAAGATTTGCACTTGGTGAATCACTAGAACTAGAACCCGATGTTTTTGAACTACTCGACGATCCAACTCCACTAGATGATGAGCTTGATTCTTCACCACCTTGCCCACTATTATAATTTCCTTGATTATTATCATTTTCAAAAGAAGAAACCTTGGTTTGAAGGTTACTTTGGGCATGGGGATTAAGTAAGTTATTGCCTAAGACAAAAATTCCTAACCCGCTTGTAGCTAAAATGCCCCCTATTTTTAATAATTTCATAAAACTCTCCATATCAACTAAATAAAAATTATAACACTTATTATTAGTTTAAATAGTTTAAATATTAAAAAAAAAAAAAACCAACTATTTTAGTTGGCTTTAGGTATAAATTTTAAGACAATTACTTAGCTAAATATTTTTTGTATTCAGTCCTTGCATAGCCTGAATTTTTAAATATTTCTAAACCTTTATCTTTTTCTCATGCATCCAATGAAGCTTCATAATCTTGAGTTTTTTCATACTTTTCAGCATTTTCTTTGTTGGTTACTGCTTCATCTTTAAGTCCGCTTCTTCCTGAGGGGCGCAAAAAGGCAGCAATATCAGTTTGAAATTGCCCTGAAGTATCATACAACATTTCTCATTCTCTTTGCAAAGGCACACCTGCTTTAAAAGTTGTGAATTTAGTTTTATAAGCATTTGTTCCAGTATAAATTACTTGTTTCATTGTTCTTAAATGAGCATCATCAGCAAGATTTCTAAAGTTTCATCAGCGACCATTAGTTGGAAAAGCGCCTTTTCCTTTAGGGGCACCCTTAAATCCTAAAATTTCTTTATCTTTATAAACAAAATCAAATAAATGAGTTTGATGGGTTTCATAATAATTAGTTTTTGTATTTTCGGGATGTGGTCTGCTTTCAAAAGCATACAAACTATTATATAGTCATTGAAAATAACTAGATTTAATTCAAGCTTCTTTCCCGTTTGCAAAACTACTTGCTCATTGTTTATAAGCAGTTTTATAACCAGAAGTTTTTCTTCATTCTCTTAATGCTAATTCTGTAACATTATCATCAATATCAGTAGCAATTTGTTCAGAATCTAAGTAAAAAGCTTTTCCAGCATCTCTTGCTTTTTCACTTGATTTATAATAATCAATAAGTTGTGCTTTAAAATCATCAGTTGCTTGATAATAACTTTCTTGTGATCTTCTATTTTTAATCGCATTATAATGATTTATAACTTCAGCATCACTAGTAAAATATCCTTTTCTTTTTGCTTTTTCAAAGTACATTAATTTTTTCTTGTAATCATCAGTTTTTTTTCAATCAGCTTCATAAATTATTTCAAGTTTTTTTCTTTGAAGGTTTCCTTTTCAAGACCCACGATAATAAGCACCTTGAATACTTTGATATTTTTTAAATCAAGATGGTCGATTACGAAATCATGCCCCAGGCCCTCCTGGAAATCTTTTACTCATATATTTTTCATAACGTCGATCTTTTTCTGATCAATTAAATAAGTATAATCAATATTTGCTTGGTCACCCTTTTTTTCATTTTTCATGAAACATTTCTTGAGTACTATCTTTTGCTCTTCAAGTGTCATAATAACTTTTATGTTCTCCTGAATCATATCAATTACTAATTGTTAAAGAATCACGATGCTTTTGCAAATTATTTTGGTAATCTTCAGTTTTAATGTATTCATCAATTAGCTTTTGAGGTTCAGAATCAACATAATTGTTATATTCTTTTTGGAATTCATAATGCCCAAAATTTTTATAATGATTAATATTTTTTGCATGTTCAGTGACATGATAATATTTTTCTCGAGGAATTCATCTTCTTTTTTCAAATTCTCTAATAAATGGACTTAAAGTAAATGTCCTTACTTGGCCATTTCCATAGTCTTGTCAATAACCATAATAAGGCGCAATTCCTCATGACCAATCTGTTCTTGGCTTTTCATATTGCAAATTCAAGAAATTTTGTTTTGTTATTTCTTGATAGTTGTCTCTTTGGAAATTTGCTAACAAAGTTTGGGCTTGGGTTGATTTTTCAAAACCTTCTTTGGCAATTTGGTGATAACTATATTTTAAGTCACCATTATGAAGTTTAAAATATGGTGAATATTTATTTGGATCTTCAAAAACTTTTTTTACTCAAAAATCATATAATTGACGCAACACTCTTGAATCAGAATTCATTAAGTGATTTTTAAATGTTTGACCTTGTTGTCATCATCAAGTTTTATTTTTTAAATTGTTATCTTCCACAAATGCTTTAACATCAGTTGCAAATTCATCTGTTTTTTCATATTCATATTCAACCTTATTTTTAGTGCTACCATAATTTAAAACAGCATTTCGATAAGTAGTACTTTGCTTATACCTATTTCTTTGCTCATTTGTGGCACCAGTTCTTGCCGTTGCTGAGAACTCTTCACTAAAATCTTTAAAACCTTTTTTATAAGCATCTGTTTCTTTAAAGCCTTTATTTAATGATAAATAACCATCACTTGTTTTTTTTCACTGTTCATAAGAACTTTTTCCTTGTTGTGATTTTACTCAATCATCAAAAGATAATTTTTTAGTTTTAGACAAGGCAGGACTAAAACTTTCAGCAACATCTTTTTGCAAATATCCTAAATTATCATTTTCTTTTTTGTTATCTATTGTTTTTTGTTCAACATTATTTTGGGTTTGAATTAAGTTTGCTTGATTATTTCCTAAATAACCATAACCAACAACAAAAGCAGCCAACCCACTAAGTATTTTTTTCTTATTCATATTATAAAAATTCCCTCTCATTCAATTTAACTAACAATATATTATATCAAAGTTTTTACTTAAATTGAATGTAAAATTTTAATTCTTTTTTCTTCTGCCATTAAGGCATCAATAATTGTTTTTAAATCACCCTCTAAAACTTTATCAAGAGAATTTAAAGACAAATTAATGCGGTGATCAGTTAAACGATTTTGGGGAAAATTATAAGTCCTTATTTTTTCTGAGCGATCCCCAGTCCCAATTTTTTCCTTAACTTCTTTCCCTCTTTTTTCTTGTTCTTTTTTTAATTCAAAATCATAAATTTTAGTTTTTAATAGAGTCATAGCAATTTCTTTATTTTTGTGCTGTGAGCGACCATCTTGGGATTGGGAAACTATTCCTGTTGGAATGTGGGTAATTCTAATTGCTGAATCAGTGGTATTAACATGTTGTCCCCCGGCACCAGAAGAGCGAAAAGTATCAATTCTTAAATCATTAGGATTAATTTTAATGTCAACTTCATCAGCTTCTGGCATTACTAAAACTGTTGCTGTTGAAGTGTGAACCCTACCCTTTGATTCAGTGACCGGGATTCTTTGCACCCGGTGTGATCCAGATTCTCATTTTAGCATTGAATAAGCTTTTGGCCCTTTTATGGCAAAAGAAATATAAGAATAGCCACCACCACTTGAAACTTGTGAACTAATTAGTTCAATTTTAAAACCCTTAAGATTTTCAAAATACTTATGATACATCCTAAACAAGTCTCCAGCAAAAATATTAGCCTCATCACCACCAGCAGCCCCTCTAATTTCAACAATAACATTTTTATAATCATTTTTATCTTTTGGTAATAGTTCAACTTGCAACTGATCAATATTTTTAGTAATATCTTTTTCAATTATTTCAATTTCGCTTTTAACAGTTTTAATAAATTCTTGATCATCCCCACTTAAAGCTTCTTTTAATTGTCCCAACTCTTTTAATTGCTTTTTTACTTTTTGATGTAAATGATAAATATCTTCAATTTGGTTTAACTCTTGAGTTAAACTAGTTAAAAGTTTAATGTTTTGGCTATTTTCAGGTTTTGACAATTCGTCTTTTAAATCTTGGTATTTTTTTTCAATTGCATTAAGTGGAGCTTTTAATTTGTCTAACAACTCTTCCATTTTATTTTTTCTTTTTAAATTTATCAAAAGCTGAAGAAACATCAAAACTATGTGATGTTTCTGCAACTTCATCAATATCAATAATTTGCTCTTCTTGATTAGAAGAACTTTCCTTTTTTTCAATCAAAGTTTTTACTTCTTCTTTTCTCTTAGTTACAAGAAAGTAAATTCCTAAGATGATTAAGATAATTCCAAATGCAAATAAATACCAATTATTCATAATTAAATTCCTAAAATTCTTTTAATATTATATCATATTAAAAAAATAAGGTTTTTCACCTTATTTTATGATTATAATTGTTAAGAAAAATTATTTTTTCAAAATGGCGCAGGTAGTAGGAATCGAACCCACGACACTAGGTTTTGGAGACCTATGTTCTACCACTGAACTATACCTGCACTAACAACAAATTATTATTTTGTTGTTATTTAAAATTATTTATAAACTTTATCTCCTGGATAAATTGCCCTATCTCCTAAATCTTCTTCAATTCTTAATAATTGATTATATTTAGCAATACGATCTGTTCTTGACATTGAACCAGTTTTAATTTGCCCAGTATTTCAAGCAACTGCAAGATCGGCAATTGTTGTGTCTTCACTTTCTCCAGAGCGGTGTGAAGTCACAGCAGTGTATCCCGCTTGATGAGCCATTGTGATTGCCGCTTTGGTTTCACTTAAAGTTCCAATTTGATTAACCTTAATAAGAATGGAATTAGTTATGCCTTGATCAATTCCTTTTTTTAAAATTTTGGGGTTAGTCACAAATAAGTCATCACCAACTATTTGGATTTTAGAACCTAATTTTTCAGTCATATATTTAAATCCTTCCCAATCAGATTCATCTAAACCATCTTCAATTGAAACAATCGGAAATTCTGCTACAAGATCAGCATAAAAATCAACTAATTCATGAGCACTTAAAATTTTATCTTCACCTTTTAAATTATATTTCTTTTCATCTTTATTATAAAATTCTGAAGCAGCCGAGTCCATGGCAATAGTAATTTTATTTTCATAACCAGCTTCTTTAATGGCTTTAACAATAAGAGTCAATGCTTCTTTGGTGTTTTTTAAGTTAGGAGCAAACCCACCCTCATCACCAACAGCAGTAATATGACCACTACTATGTAAGATTTTTTTTAGAGTATGAAAAACTTCAGAACCCATTTTTAAAGCTTCTTTAATTGAATTAGCTTTAGTGGGAACAATCATAAATTCTTGAATATCTAAAGAATTATCAGCATGTTCACCCCCATTAATAATATTCATCATTGGCACTGGTAAAGTTATTGCTTTATCTCCACCTAAATATTTATAAAGTGGAATTCCTTTTTCCTTAGCAGCAGCATGAGCAACCGCCATTGAAACTCCCAAAATAGCATTAGCTCCTAGATTTGCCTTGTTTTCACTTCCATCTTTATCAATCATTAACTGATCAATTGCTTCTTGATCAAAAACATTTTGTCCTTTGACTAATGGGGCTAATATTTCATTAACATTAGCAATTGCTTTGCTTACCCCTTTTCCAAAATAAGCATTACCGCCATCCCTTAATTCTAAAGCTTCTCTTGAACCGGTTGAAGCACCTGATGGCACAATTGCTCTTCCTAAGTGATTGTTTTCTGTTAATACATCAACTTCAATTGTGGGATTACCACGAGAATCAAAAACCTGCCTCGCATGAATTTTTGTAATTTTTGACATTTTTTCTCCTTTTTTATTACTATCTTTATATTACATTTTTTTCTTTAAATATTTAAAGAAAAATTATTTAATTATTGTTCTTGCTGGGTTTTATATCGAGCAAATAAACTTTTAGCAAGAGTTGACTTTTCAAAAGCATTTCTTCCATTAATGATGTTTTTTGATCATATTGAAAGGTCATCAACATATGCTTGTGTACCCATATATGTAGTTTCATCAGGATCAACTCCTTTTGTGTCTTTTCATCTAGCATATAAAACCTTCCCAAATCCAGCAGTGTGAAATCAAGTATCAAAATAGGTTTGCCCAGTGGTGTTAATAAATTTAACATAATTGTCTTCAAATGTTTTTGAATCCTTATATTTTTCACTAGTTCTTTTGCGCTCTTGGTTATAAGCTTTTAAATCATCTTGAGGTTTTTTTGACTGAGCATAAAGTTCTTTACCATTATTAAAAACTGAAGCTCAAAGATTTAAGTCTTGAGTTTTTTTAACATCTGCTAAATAATCATCTTCATCAAAAGATACACCTAACCAATTTTGGTAATCATTATCACTAGTATCAGTTGTTTTATAAAGATTAAATTTTTTAACTTCAGTGTCATAATATGCAGTTGCTGAATCTTTAAAGTTTTGAGTTAATAAATATTTATTTTCTGTTCTTAAAAGTGGGTCTTCTCATAAATTATAATCGCTTTGAAATTGTCTTGAATTTTGATAAATATTTTTATTATGGGTTGGTTTTAAACTATTTATTAAGTTTTGTGAAATTGTTGTCTTAGCAAATTCTGCATCTAGTTTTGTTGCTCAAGTGGCATCACTTTGCGATGAAGATGCATAAGTTGTTAAACCATTACTTTTAGTACTACTTCATCTATCTAAATCAATTAGATATTGATTGGTGTTTTTATATGGTGATTCCCCATCTGGATCAATTCAACCATTGTAATCAACACTTGATTTTCCAGTGGCACCATAAACTCCAATTCCTTTCGCTTTAGTCTCTCAAGCATTAAAGTCTCTTGTATATTGAGCACCACTACCTTTGTATTCAATTTCCCCTTGAGGATCAATTCATGCTGCATAATCAGTGTTGGATTGAGTCTGAGTCAAATAATAATTGAAACCATTGCTTTTGCGATTAGCTGCTAAAGCATTTCTTCAAGATGTAAAATCATTTTGATAAGTTCCTCTTGTTTTATAATCATTAGCATTATATTTAAGAGGGTTGGGATCATTTCAACTATTATAATAAGTTTGGGAATGACTACCACTAAATTCAGTAAAAGCATCATTATTATTGGCACTTCATGCATCAAGATGGTTTGTGTAATCTTGACTAGCTTTATAACTACTTTCTCCTGATAAATCAACCCAAGTATTATAATCAGTTGTTGACTTTGCAGTATTTAAATAAGCTTTCACTCTTTGATCATTAGCATCATTAATATTGGCTTCACAAAAAGCTTTTAAACTATTTTTATAGGCATCAGTTTTTCTATATTCAACTTCACCATTAGGATCTTTTCAATTATTATAAGCACTTTCATAGTGTTTTCTAAAATCATCAATATAAAACCAAAACCAATTACTTTTTCCATTTCCGTCTGCTTTTATTTTGTTCAATCAAGTTTTTAAAGCATCATAATAATCATCGCTTTTTCTAAATTTAATTAAACTTTTATCAGGAGTTCCTGGGTTTTTACTTACATAATCACGATTATAATAATAAGCAGACGACCCATATTTATTGGTGTATTTATTTCAATATTCTCTTAGATTTATTAAATTAGGGTCACCATTTGATTTTTGATATCATTTTTTTAAATCTTCCACATCATAACCACCCTTTTCATATTGACTTTCCATATCAGCATCATTTCAACCATTGTAGTAGGGTTTTCCATATTCTTTTTCTTTATTCAGAAAAATATCTTTTCCATTTTGATTAAAAGAAAGTTTACTAATTCGATCATAACCCAATAATTTTCATCCTTTAGAAGGTTCTTCAAGTTTGCGACCATCTTGCTGCCAAAGTTTATTCATTTGAAAAGAATCAGCATAATAATGATTATGAAAGTCTTTTCAAAAAGAAGGAGAATTAATATAAGCTTCTTTACCTCTTTTATCTACCCATACCTTAAAAGCACTATTTGAAGCAACATTTTTTAAATAAAAGTCAAAGCCATTTCCTATGGTTTTTGTGCTTTTATCACTTTCTCATGATCCAAAATCAGTGCTAAATTGGTTAGTGTTGTATTCTAAAAGATTAGCACTATCAACCCAAGAGTTATAATCAGTAGTAGCCTGATCTTGTCTTAAATAAAAATTTAATCCAACATTAGAACCAACATTATTAATTCAAGATTCATAATCTAAATGGTATTTATAATTGCTATCATAATTATTTCTTGTTGTTGTAATTGGGCTAGCGTCATCTCAATTTGCATATTTACTTTTAGCATCATTACTATCTTTATAAATATTTTTTCCATTATTTTTATTAGCTAGCCATAAATTAAATTTTTCTATAGCTTTAACATCATCATTCTTTAATTTTTCATTAAACAACTTCTCTTTAAATTGATAATAAATGTCATTAGTCATTTTTGTGACTTTGGCATCATCTTGATTTTGGTTTAACCACTGCTTAAATTTTTGCAAATAAAAATTTTTACTATTTAAAAAGTTTTCATAACTTTGTTGATAAGTATTATCTTGATCAAAATTTAAATTATTGTAATTTTTAAAGATTCTAGCTAAATGAGCCTTTGTTTCTTGAAGCATCCCTACATTTGTATCATCATTGTTTCTAAATATTTTTTTCTTTCAAAACTCTTTTAGTTTACTTGTGTTGTCTTTATATTTATTCAAAAGTTTTAAATTATCTTTACCCGCACCATCTTCTGCATCATAATGAATGTTTCTCCCTGTATCAAGGTGATAGGTTCCTTTCATTTTTTCATAAGTAAAAATTTTTGATTCAACATATTTTTTAATAAACCCATATAAAACTGATTTTAAAGTGGTTGTATCACTTGCTTTAAAAACACCCGGATTAGTTTGAATTTTTTGTCAATAACTTTGTTCCTTTCCATTACCATCACTAAAATTAATACTAATTGGTGCTCTTCTTTTGACATATGTTGTGTATTTTCAAGAATAATCGCTTGCAGTTCCTTTTTGATCTGACATCAAGGAATCTAAAACTCATTTTTCAACTGGAGAGTAATCACTTTTTAATCAAAGCATAATATCATTTTCACTTTTCGTTTTTTTATAAAAATCGCTTGTTTCAAATTGATCAATTAAAGCCTTATTTTCATCATTTTTTAAAACATTTAAAAGATAGCTATCTGATTTAGTGTTATTGATTCATTTTTCCTTAGTATCATAACTACCACTTGGTGGCGAAGCGCTGAATCAATCATTCACTGAATCTTTAAAATTATTATCACCAGTATCAGTCTCTCTTCAAGCTGTTTTTAGTTCTTCCTTATTAGATTGTTCTCAAGTGTCATATGCACTTGTAGATGCTTGGTTTTGAATTCAAGTTTCGAAACTTCTTTTGTAGGTTCCTGCTGCCGCTCATTGATTTTTTTTAATTGTGTAATCAGGTTGATTTTCCCAATGGGTTTTTAAAAGTTTTTTTCCTTCATCGCTTTCTTTTCAAGTTTCATAAGAACTTTTAGCATGATTAGAGGTATCCCACTCATTACGAGTCTTTCTTTTGTTGTTGGCTGTTATTCACTCTTGAAGTTTTTCTTGATATTTATCAGTGTCTTTATAATAATTTTTTAAAGCTTCTTGCCCTTGTGTGCTTCCTTTTCATTGATTATATTTTTCTAGAGCCTTGCCACTTTTTAACCAATCACTTTTTCTTAAAATCTCAAAATTTTTATTAACTCAATTATTTTTTAATTCATTTTGATAACTTTTTGAGCTTCAATCTTGATTGTTTCAATGGTCTTTTAAAACCTGGCGATTATTAGCTTTTCAATGTTTTAATGATTGAATATAATGTCCAAATTTATATGAATAATTACTATATGTTCATTCTGTATTTTTATTTAAATTTCACAAATTATAAGCTGGACCATAATATTTTAAATTTACCAAATCTCCATTAGCATTTTGATATTTATATTTATTTTCAATATCTTGAGGGTTGGGAAATGTCTTAAAATCTCCTTTCCCTTTAAGGGCGCCAGAACCTGTTACATTTATTCCCTTGCTTTTTCACCTATTAATATTTTCATCATTATAAATTGCAACTTTTTTTAATCCTTTTTTTATCCATTCTTCTTTAGCTTTATCAAAATACTTATCATATCAATAATTATCTATATGTCGAAGGTGATTTGTTTGCAAATATGCTTTAGTGCTTATCCACTCATTAAAACTAGTGGTTCCCTCTTCACTTTTTGCCCAAACTTGCAAACTTTTTACTGGAGGTTTTTCCCCTGGTCATTTAGCATGAGCTGCTTGAAAACCAGCATCATCCTCTTTTTCTCATTTAACCCCTTCTTCAACAACCATTGTGCTTTTACTTCTTGTGTTTTTCCAAGTTGCAAAAGCATTATCGGCTTTGTAGGGATCATTGGGGTCTCCACCATTGTAAAGTGCTCATCCTTGTTTATCTCTTTTACCACCTCAAGAACCTAATCAAGTATTAAGAGCATTTTTGTAAGATTGTTGTTGGTGAAAAACATTACTTAGTACTGTTTTTGCATCATCACTCACTTTTCAGTTGTTGTATTTTGATCAAGCATGGGTTGCTCCCCTGCTAAATCATTGGTTTTTTGGCGTTTTGGTAGTAAATTTGCTTGAATCTAGTAATCAAGTATTACGGTTGGTTGTATAATCACTACTTGCTTCATAAAGAGGTTTTAAAACATTTCTTCCCCCACTTGTTACTCGTCAAGCATTATAAGAAGCTTTAGCTGCATCAAGACCTAATCAAACATTTTTGCTACGCTTAATTTTGTTGTTTTCAATTCAAGTGTCTTTTTTATTAGTGTAATCAGTTGTTGTTTCCCAATTAGTTTTTAATAAAGCATCATTACCTGCACTTGCTAACCAAGTGTTGTATTTTGTTGTGGCATCATTTGTTGTTGATCAAAAGGCTTTATTTCTTTTGGTGTAATTAGCAGCGATTCAAGCATCTTTTTTTCTTCCATAATCACCATCAGCATTTCTCATTCATTCATTTTTAAGTAAAGTTTGCGCATTTGGTGTAACTTTTCAAGCATTATAAAAAGGAGTTGAATGAGCACTTTGCAATCATTCATCTTTCCCTTTCTTATCAGTAAAACTACTTTTAATTCAATCTTCTTTTTTAGTAGTGTAATCATTAGTTGCTTCCCAAATTGGTTTTAAAGCATTTCTTCCAGCAGTTGTTACTCTTCAAGCATTATAATAATTATTAACAGCCTCAGAATTAATTCAAGCACTTTTACCTTGAGATGATCAAGTGTTTTTTCTAGAAGTGTAAGTATTAAGTTTTTTAATCTCATTTTCAATTTCTAAGTTTCCAGCTGCTGAATCTTTGTACTCATTAAATTTATTGATTCATAATGATTCATCATTTTGATATTGGGAGATAGTTTTTTTATTTGGATAAACATTAATTCAAGCATTTCTTTTTTGGGTATAATCAGCAGTTGTTTTTCAATTTTTTTCCACATCGCTTTGATAATTAGAAGAAGCTTTTCAATTTTGGTAATAACTATTAACATAAGAACTACTCAATCAATTATTTTTATTACCCTTTTGGTTTTTTAAATCTAATCAAGCTTGTTTTTTATCTGTATAATCTTTTGTTTTTTTTCATGAAGTTTCAAGAGCAGCTAAGTTTGCTGCCTTTGCTCTTCAAGCATCGTAATCATCACGATATTGTGCTTCCCTATTTTTCATATCAAAAAAAGTTTTAGCATTAATTGCTCCTGGACCATTCTTAATTCAATCATCAGCTTCTTTTGAAAAATCAGCACTATTAATATAATGAGACTTTAAAAAGGTCTTTCCACTACTACCAACTTTTCAATTATTATATTCTTGTTGATACTTAGTTTGCTTTTTGGCAATTTTATAAAAGTCCTTAAAAGGTCTTTTTGTGTTTCCTGCTCACCTTTGAAGACCTGCCTTAAACTGAGGAGTCTTTACAAAATCTTCACCTAAATTTTTGATCCCATCCTGAGAGTTTCTTCACTTTTCATATTGAGAAATTGCCTCTGGAGTATTGATTCAATCCGAAAAAGTTACTTCCCTTCTTTGCCCTAAAAAAGAACTAGAAAGTGAATCAATTAAAGATTTTGGTTTTTTTACACCAGTATTATTTTGTTTAGTTAAATTACTTTGGTTTGCATTTTGGTTTAGTCCAAGGGTAGCTGAATCATTAACATAATATGTTCCAGCCGCCAGCATTGAAACTGTTCCAAAAATAAAACTTGAATTATTCTTCTTAATCATTAAAAATCACCCCTTTTTAACTTCAATAATTTTTCACTAAATATATTTTACATTAAAAGAGATTATTTTCAAATAAATAAATCATTATTTATAATAAATAATAACTATTTTCTTTCTTGTTTTCATTTATTAAACATCAATTGAGCAAAAGCACTTTCTTTAAACAAAGCAAAACCATTATTTTTATTTTTTGATCAATCTAAATTCTTTTCCAAATAATGCTTGCTTGCTTCATAATCTTCTACAACTGGAGCAACCCCAACTGGATCATCTCATTTACTATATAATCTTTTAACATGAGCACTTTCCACATAATCATTAAAATATTTATAGTTTGTGGTTTTTATAAAAGCAATATAATCATTTTTAAAGGTTTGACTATTTTGGTATTTTTTTTCATCCCTTTTTATTAAATTAACAAAGTAAAGATCATTTTTAAAAACATTTTTTCCATTATCAAAAATACTTCCTCATGCTGTTAAATGTTTACTTTTGGCTTGACTTGATAAATAATCATTTTCTCCTTTTAAATCATTAACATAATTGTTGTAATTATTAGTACTTTGTTCAAGTGAATTATAAGCTGCTAAAATATTATTAGATTTACTTTTATAACTATTAAAGTCCTTATTAAATTCTAGTGATAAATCGTATTTATTACCAACTCTAACTTTAGGATCAATTCAATTATTATAATCATTAACAAAGTTTTGTGAATTTTTATAAACACTTTTTCCATAAGTAGTTTTTAATTGGTTTAAAAGATTTAAATAAGCTGATGATTTTAAAAATTCTGCTGCTAATACTTTTGGTTTATCAATTAAATATTGATTACTTTTTTGATACGTAGCAAAACCATTGGCTAAGACTTTGCTTCAATTTGCTAAATCAACGTTGAATTGAGCATCAACTTTATAAGCACTTTCTCCTTGCAAGTTATATCAACTTTGATAATCCTTATTAATTTGACTAGAAGATTCATAAACTGGCATTCCAAAGCTTTTGGTCAAAAAAGCATCAAAATCCTTTTGAAAACTTGAACCACGATCATAATATTTGTTTTTATTAGTTAATAATCAGTTATTAAATGCAGCAATTCCATCAGCTTGGCTGGCATAAAATAAAAATCCTAAAGTTTTCCCATAAGTTGATTCTTTGGTAAATGCTCAAGTGGCAAAATCAGAGTTAAAATCACTATCATTTTGATAATCTCTTTCACTTGGATAATTAGGATTAGGGTCAATTCAATCATTATAGTGATTGTTTGAGATTCAATGGCGCTTATAAGCACTAAAACCAGCATCACTATTAATTCAATTATTATAATCTTGACTATACTTAGTAGTTTTAGCAAATTCTTGATTTTTCTTATCATTTAGCTTTTGGTTATAATCATTATCAGCTGCTCCACTTGATTGATAAAAGGCTTTTCCTTCACTAATTCCTTGATCATTAAATTGATAATATTTTTTAATATCAATATAAAATTGAAATGATTTAAGATAATCACGCTCTGCCTTAGGGTCATTTCAATTTTTATAATCCTTTTTAGCATCACTTGTTTTTAAATAGTGATAATAGCCATTATCAGCTTTTCATTTAGCAGCATCACGATAAGTTGCAAAATCATTTTGAAAAGCTGTGCTATTTTCATATGCATTAGGATCAACTCAACTATTATAATCAGTTAAAGCATAAGCATTATTTAAGTAGTGATTTAAACCAATTTGCTTACCATTAGCACCAAGCTTAATTAAATAAGCATTGTAATCTTGGTTAAACATATAGTTGCTATCATAGTTTTGTAATGTTGTGGCAATTGGGTTAGGATCATTTCAACCATTATAATTACTCTTAGCATCACTTGTTGTTTTATAAACTTCAATTCCATTTGCCTTAGTTGCACTTCAGGCATCAAGACTTTGATTATAATCATTTGTCGCTTTTTTAAATTCCTTTTGTTTATATTCAAGATAAGCTTTTGATAATGCAACATTATCTTTTGCTCACTGCTTTTTAAGATAATTTTTTAAGATAATTTGGTATTCATCTGGATGGTGGTTTTTATAAACATGACCAGCATAAAATCAATAATTAGCTTTAGCGTATTGGTGGTTTCCAAAAGGTTGTTTTTTACTTGCACTTGTTCCTGGAGGTCATTTTGTAAAGTAGTTATTCATATCCATTTTGACAAGTTCCATAATTGTCTTTTTAAAATCACTTCTAAAGTTAAAATGCATTTCAGCAAAGAAGCGTTTTAAATTCGCTCATTTTTTCTCATCAAAATCACTTGCCCCTTGATTGGCCAAAAGATCAGCAAATAAATCCTTACCATACTTTGCTGAATCAGGATACATTTGACTTCCTAGCATTAACATAATGACTTGGGGATAAGATAAAATATTTTTACCAATAATAAAGTGTTTTTGATCACCTTGATAAAAATAAACATCTTCCTTAGTCTTATGGTTTTGGTTATTTTTATCTAGTTTTTTAGCATCTTCAACCCATTTTCAAAAACCATCACTTGATTCTAATCAATCATCAAGAGTGGTATAAGCTTTGATTTTCTTTTCATATTCCTTATCAAAAATAAGGTTAATTTCTTGTTGTTGAATATAAGTTAAACTTTGCTTAGCATATCACTCTTCAAAAGCCGCATCAGAACTAGCATCATCAACTCATTTTTCTTTAGTATCTAGATTTTGGTGATTAGTGTTAAATCAATTATTTAATGCCACAACATAAGGACTTGTGGCATCACTATCTTGGTTTCAAACTTTTTCTAGTTTATTTCTTGCATCATCACTAGTGCTTCAAGTAGTGTAACTGCTAGTTGAATCATTTTCATTTGCCCAACTATCAATACTTCTTTTAATACTTCCTTGATTTGCTCATTCTTGTTTTTTGGTTGCATAATCAGGACTTTGTTTTCATTCTTGTTTTAAAAATGCTGCTCCAGCACCAGTCTCTTTTCACTTTTCATAACTGGCTAAGGCATCATCACTATCTTTTCAATCTTGAAAAGAAATTTTATTATAATCATTTTGCTCTCAAGCACTTTTTTTGCTTTGGTAATCATTACTCTTTTTTCATTCATTTTTTAAATGAAGGTCACCCTCACTAGTTTGCTTTCAAGTGTTATAAGCATTTTTAGCATCATCAAGTAAAATATAGTCTTTTCATAATTGTTTTTGGTAGGCATTATTAACTCATGCTGTTTTTTTACTTTGATAATGAGCACTTTTTTGAAATTCAGCTACCAAATCATCATTTGTTTTATCAACATATTCAACATAGGCTTTTTGGTGATCTAAAACATTTCAATCGTGAGGAGTTGCTGCTTTAGCAACTTGGGAATTAAATCATTGGCCTCTTCCAATAAAGTTAAAATTAGTTGCTGCTCAATTATCCCGATTAGTTGTATAATCAGCAGAGTTTTTTCAAGCTTTAGTTAAATCTCTTGTTCCAATTGGTGTGCTTTTTCAATCTTGATATTTGTTTTTAGCATCATCACTTGCTAACCAAGTTGCTTTTGGACGATTAATTGGATTTGCTAAGATTCATTTGTTTTTGCTTTTAGTATAGTAATTTGTTGTTACTCAATGGTTTTTTGATAATTGGTCATTTTCTGGTCTTGCCACCCAATTGATTCAAGGATTTAGCGTTTCTGGTAATTTTTTTCAAATTTCTCTATGTTCATCAATAGTGTCTTGGCGATTAGCTCAAGTATTTTTTGCTTGGGTGTAGTTAGCAGTTTTTTTTCACTCATCTTGTAAAGTTTTTCTTCCACGACTACTAGTTTTTCATTTTTCATATAAAGGTGTTAAATCAGTATTACTTTTTCAAGTTTGCAAACTATCACCATTGTAATTGTTTTGGATTCATAAGTTTTTCTTTTGAACATAATCTTGGCTTTTTAATCACTGTGGTTTTAAAGCTGTTGTTGCTTCTGCCTTCTGGATTCATGAGGCATAATAATTTTGAAACAAGTCTTGATTAATTGATCTTTGACCTGCTGCTTGCACTCATTCTTGTTTTTTGTTTAAAAATTCATTTTTTGTTTTGACATAATCTTCAATCATTTTATTTCCCTGAGTGGAAGCTTTAAATTTATTAAAATTATCTTCTCAAAGTAAATCATTATTTTTGTATTTTTCTAAAGTTGTTTTATCAGGAGAAGCTATGATCCATTTCTTTAATTTATCTTGATAATCTAAGGAAGCCTTTCAATAAGTTTTGATTTGGCTTGAAAATGAATTAGCACTTTTTCAAGCATCAATATATTTTTGTCCCTTGGTTGAAGCTAATCATTTTCTTTTACTATCTTTAGCATTAACTTTTCTTAATCAAGCATCTTTTTGCAATGAGTAATCGACGCTACTTTTTCAACTAGTTTCCATTTTAGCAATATTGTTATTTTTTTTAATTCATGCATCATAATCACTTTTTGCTTGAGAAGATTTTAAATAATTTTGTGAATCTTCACTAAAATTCCCATTATTAATTCAAAAACGAGATTTAGTTGCAAATGAAACATCATTAATATAATGTTTTTTTAATTGACTAGTCCCCTCATCTGAAACCTTTCAATTTAAAAAGTCATTTTTATATTTAGATTCTTTTTTAACAATTCTTTTAAATTCTTTAATATTTCTTTTGGTTGATCTTGCTCAATTTAAAATGCCTTTTTTAAATTCAGAACTTTCTTTAAAAGTTGCTCCTAATGTTTTAACTCCACTTGGGCTTTTTCTCCAAGCATCATAAGCACTAGTTGATTCTGGAGTAGCTAATCATTGATCAAAAGTAACCTCTGATCCTTGCCCGCTTAATGCACTAGTAATTCTTTTTAATGGATCTTGAGGTTTTTTAGCTTGTGATTTAAGGGAACTTGGATCATCTTTACTTAACAATGATTCATTGTTTGGGGAAATAAAAAGATCAGGGTTGGCTGAATAATAAGCCCCTACTGCTAATATCGAAAATACAGCAAAGAAGTTATTATTTTTTTGTCTTTTTTTCATTAGATCACTCCATTGATTTAATCAAAACTAGTACTTTAAAATTTTAAAGTCTATATATTTTATACTTTTTTTTTAAAATTACAAGTATATTTATATATTCCTAAAAACCCACCTACAAAACGCTTAATCTTAATTAAATATATAATACATTTTTTTAACTAAAATTAAAAGCAAATTTTAGGTATTTTAAATATTTTTTTAACCTAAATGAAGTTTTATTTTTGGGTTTTTTCAAAAGCACTTTCAGCCATTGAAGAAGTCATAAAGGTACTCATTCCATTGTCCATAATTGCTGCTCAAGCATTAAAGACTTTTAAGTAATCACTATGGCTTTGGTATAAATCAGCATCAGGAGTAATTCCCACTGGATCTTTTCACTCTTGATATCAAGCACTTAAATTAGCATTTAAGTATTTTTCAAATGAAGCTTCAAGATTATCATTAATAAAGATTTTTAAGTCATTAATAAATTGTTCATTTGCTAAATATTTTTGAGTATTTCTTACTCTTTGGTTATTAAAGTTTTGGAAAAGGGTTAAAGTATTAGCATCGTTTTTAAAGAAGTCAACAATGTTTTGATCAATATCCCTTCATTTGGTTAAATCACCATCCTTAGTCTTACTATTTAGATAATCATCTTCATCTTTTAAATCATTTAAATAAATATTGTAATCAGTATTACTTTGAGCATTGTTTTTATAAGCAGCATGTTGGTTAACTTTGTTTTTATAATAATTTTGGTAATCACTAACAAAGGTATCATTTAATTGGTATTTATTAGCTGTTCTAATATTAGGGTCTACTCAATCATTATAATATTGTTGGAATTGAGCAGTATTCTTATAAATATCTTTACTATAATTTAGCTTCAAATTATTCATTAAGGTTACACCTTCATTTGACTTTGCAAATTCAGCATCAAGAAGACTTGCTCATTCATTAACTCCTGAATTAGAACTTAAATAGTGATTTTTATTACTATTTTCACTTTGTGATCAAGTATCCAAATCATTAATAAATTCATCACTTGCTTTATAGTCATCTTCACCATTAAGATCAATTCAATTATCATAATCATTTGTTGCTTGGTCTTGACTTAAGTAGTATTTAAACTCATTACTTTGATTATTAGTGGCTTCATTTTTTCAACTATTAAAATCACTATTAAAAGTAGCATCATTTTGGTATTGGTTTACCCAATGGGTAGCAATTCAATTATTATAATCACTTGTTGCTTGGTCTTGAGTCAAGAAGTAACTAAAGCCATTACTTTGGTTATTGACTACTTTATCTTTTCAAGCTTCAAAGTCATTAACAAATGTGGCATTATTTAAGTAATCAGCTTCACTATTAAGGGTTGGGTTTGGATCATTTCAACCTTGATAATCACTATCTGATTGATTAGATGCCTTATAAACATCAATTCCTTTTGTTTTATCACTTGATCAAGCATCAATATCATTAGTAAATTCATCGCTTGTTTTATAGTCATCTTCACCTTCAAGATCAACTCAATTATTGTAACTATCTATTGCCTCTTGTTGATTCAAGTAATAACTAGCTCCATTACTTAAGTTATTTGTTACCATATCTCTTCAAGCATTAAAATCACTTTGAAAAGCAGCACTATTAGCATAAGTTTTATCACCCATTTCTCCATTTCAACTATTATAATCACTATCTGATTGGTTATGAGTTAGATAATAATTAAATCCATTTGTTGCATTAACAATTTGGTTATCCCTTCAAGTGGCAAAGTCATTAGCAAATGTGGCATCATTTAAGTAATCAGCTTCACTATTAAGAATTGGATTTGGATCATTTCAACCTTGATAATCACTATCTGATTGATTAGATGCTTTATAAACATCAATTCCTTTAGTTTTATCACTTGATCAAGTGTCAATATCATTATTAAATTCACCACTTCTTTTATAAGCGCCTTCTCCATTAAGGTCAATTCAACTATTATAATCATTAGTTCCATCTTGAGAGTTTAGGTAATAGGTTAGTTTATTTTCTTTACCATTAGTTGTTCCATCTCTTCAAGTTTCAAAAGCACTTTGATATTCAGGAGAGTTTAGGTAATTTTTTTCACCATCAGGATCTACCCAAATTTGGTAATCATAATCAGATCTATGTTGCTCAGTATAATACTTAAGTCCACTACTTCTACTTATGGTTAAATCATCTCTTCAAGCAGCATAATCACTTTGATAAGTAGCAGAATTTTTATACCCTCTTTCATTATTTGCTCTTGGTGAAGGGTCGGTTCAACTATTATAATCAGTAGTTGATTGATTATCGGATTTAAAAGTATTAATACCTATAGATTTATTACTTGATCATGCATTAATGTGATTAGTAAATTCACCACTTGCTCTATAAGCGCTCTCTCCATTTGGATCAATTCAATTATTATAATCAGTTGTTGCTTGAGCTTGGTTTAGATAAAAACTTAAACCATTGCTTTTACCATTTGTTTCTTTATCTCTTCAAGCTTCAAAATCACTTTGGTATCCAGCACTACTTTTATAAACAGGTTCTAATCCATTATCTGTTCAAGCATTATATTCGTTATCATCATAAACCCCATCAACATAAGTTTTTACCCCATTACTAATGTTTGAATTTGTTTCAACTTTATCAATTCAAGCATTAGCATTATTTGTGAATAAATTAGTGGCAAGATATTCATCATTATAATCGCCAGAGGCTTTACGATTACCATCACTAGTAAGCTCATTAGTAGTTTTTCAATTTTGCAATTCATTTTGATATTCACTAGATGCTTTAAATGCTTCATCAAGTTTCTTGTTTTTATAATCTTCATAAGTTTCATCTGCTTTATTTAGTCCAAAGAAATAGTTTTCTAGATTACTCAACCCATTAGCTTGAGAAGCATCCTGATAAGTTGTTAAATCACTATTAAAAGCATTACTATCATTATATTTTGCTTCATCATTTGTAACAGCTCAAGAACTTGCTTCAGTATCAGAAGCGCTCTTAGTTAAATAATGTTCTTTGGTTTGAAAACTAGTTTTAAAATCATTAAAATCACTATCAAGACCACTAGATGTATCATAATCTGGAATTGGTAATGAACTTTGGTAATTAGCAAAATCAGTATTAGCTTGACTTTGATAAAAGTAATAATCTTTTTTAATATTTTCATTTTTATCACTTTGTCATCATGCTCTTAAATCAGCATTAGTTTCTGATCCATAATAATCACTTGCTGGTAAAAGAATGTTATCTTCTCTTCCTGCAGCTGTTCTTTTTCAAGCATTGTAAGCACTATTTGCGATGCTTGAAGATTTAAAAGCACTTAAACCATTATTTTTATCACTAATAAGTCAAATTCTTAAATCATTAGCATAATTTTGATTTGCATTATATTTACGCTCTTTAAAAACTATATATTCTTGTTGACAAGCAGCTCTTTTTTTGTATTCTGACTTCATATAGCGAGTCGTAGTCCACCCGCTTGGTCTAGTCATTCTATAACGTCGTACTTGACTAGAAGATAATTTAGCCCTTCATTCATTATAACCATCACGATCTTTATATTTTTCTAATGTATCCATATTAGAGTAGGCTCTGTTAAATCATTTTTCCTTTTTAGAGTTATATTCAGTAGAACCAATAGAACTTTTTCAAGCGTTTTTTGTGGTAGTGCTAATTGAACTATTAGATTTCACTCAATTTCTATATGCAACATTAGAATCAATTGAATTAACAAAATCATCTTTACTTTTATATTGTGGATAACCATTATCAGTACGATATTTTAATAATGATTGATCATAATGATTAGTTTCTTCTCATTTTGATCTAATAAATTCAATATTAGTTTGTTGAGCCTTTCAAGTGCTATATTTAGTTTCAAAATCTTGAGTTGTTCTTCAATTTTCTTTAGTGATTCCTGGATAATTATTAGAAATTCATTGGTTTTTAGAATCAGCATAATCTTGAGTTGTTTTTCAAAAAGTTTTTAAATCAGCTTCATTACTTGCATCATTAACATAATTATTAAAGGCTGTATCAAAATCACTAGATTGAGCTCAATTTTCTTTGGCATTACCATTAGTTGCAATTCAAGCATCTTTATTATTGGTGTAATCCTGAGTTGTTTTATAATAGTTTTTAAACATTTCTAAATTAGCATTATTATTTTTAAAGTCATTATAAGCATTTTGACCTTCGCTTGAATTAAATCATTCCATTTTTGTTTGGTGATTATAATTTTGATCAATTTCTCATTGAGTTTTTTTGGCCTTATAATCCTCAGAGTTTTCTCAATTTATTGAATCATTTAAATAGAATTTATGCATATTGTATCAAGTGCTAAAGTCTTTTTCATATTGAAAATTACCATTAGTGTAATCACTTTCACTAGCAGTTGTTGTTGAAGTTGTATCATCCCAAGCATCATATGCTTTTGTAGTAGATGTAGAAGCCTTAAACAAGTCTTTTGATTTATTTTTATCTCCTAGCCATGTTCTTAAAGAACCTTCATAATTATTAATATTTGCATCAAATTTATTTGATTTAAAAGCATCATCAATTTTATTATTATCAACTAATCAATTATAAAATTTTTCATAATATCAATTTTGATATTGACTAGATTGCTTAGTAATATTAGCATTCTTTAATCATAAGTTTTTAAGGTTTCCAAGGAAAGTGTAATCATCTCAAGATGAATCATTATCAATAGCATCATAAAACTTAGATCTATATAAGTTTGCTGAAGCATTAGTTCGACCGTGATAAGCATTAGAACGATTGCTAGATGTAATAGAAGGGAAATAACTTTTAACAAGTACATAAAGGAGTCAATGTCAAGTGGAAGAATAATATCTAGAAGTATTATCACCATAAGTAAATCATGTTTTTGTAGGACGAGCAGTACTTCTAAATTTAGCAGTAATAAATTCTTTTATAGCCCCCCTACTATCCTTAACAAAGCTATCAAAATCTCCCCAATATTTAGATTCTTGATTTGTGTATTGGGCAGATTGTTTTCATTCGTTTTCTAAACTAGTCAAATTCATGTCTTTAAGATTGTTTTTAAATCATTCATCTCTTTTGGTTGCATAATCATTATCACTAGCTGCTTTTCAATGAGAAAAACTTTCCTTAATGGCATTTCTTGAATTCTTTCAATCAAGGTAATCTTGATCTGAATCAGCTGAATTTAATCAAAAGTCAATATCTCTTTTTAAGTTATTACTTATAAATGCTTGTTTACTATTTTGATAACTTGAAGTTGCTTTTCACTCATCTTCATATTGACTATAATCACTTTTCCCAATGTTAGAAGTTGCCTTATAAGCATCTAAATCTTTTTGGTATTGACTATGGTTTTCATAATCACTAGTTGCTTGGGATGAATTCTTGTAAATTTCTAAACCATTACTTTTATCATTTGTTCAAGTATTAAAATCACTTGTGAAATCAGCATCTTCTTGATAAAGTTCTTTTATTTTTCCATCTCATGAGTGATCCACTCAACTATTAACTAAATTCTGTTCATTATTAAAATAAATAATAAATGCATCTAAATCTGCCTTTAATCTAATTTGGTAATTTCGATTAGCTGTTGCAAATTCATTACTAGCAATATAATCACTATCTGCTGTTGATGATTTTCATGCATTATAATCATAATCAGAAACACCATCATTAAAGTAAACATCTTTATTTGAAACATTATCAACATATGTATTAAATAAGTTTGTATATGATGAAGAGGCCCTAAATGGGGTATGCTTGTCTGTATCAGTTCAACTATTATAAGCACTAGTTGAATCAGTAGTCCCCATATACAAGTTATAACCAATTTTTTGGTTTGAGTTTGCAGCATTATTTGTATATGCTTCAAAGTCAATTAAGAATTGATCACTTCTTTCATAATTACTATTTGAGGCAAGTTCAGGACTTGAATCATTCCAATTATCATAGGCGTTTTGAGCATCATCAGTTGACTTGAAAATATCTTTACCATTATTTTTATTTTCTAATCATTTTCCTAGAGCTATTTGATAATTGTATGATGCATTAGTAGATAACTTAAACAATCCTTTTTTTTCATTTAGTGTTCAACCCTGGCTACTACTTAAACCTGAATAATTGTTAAATCAATAGTTTAAAGATCTTACAAAATAATGTGGACCATCTCCTGTTGTTTCTCAAGTTGGGCCACTTAATGCTTTTGCTTTATCAGTAGTTCTTCAAGTGTTATAAGCGCTATTTGATGCTGAATTTGAAACCCATGTATCAAAACTTCTTTTTATTCTTACTCCAGAATTTACATAAGCAGTTTTTTGTTGTTGATAAAAAGCACTAGCTTTAAAATCATTCATTAAAGCTGTATGTCCAGCTTCTGATGTTTTTCATTTTTCATAATCAATTGTAAAATCAGTTGTTCCCACTCAATTACTTTTACTTCTTTTGGTAAAATTACTTCTAGCCCATGTATTTAAACCACTACGATAATTACTAGTTTTATTAAATAGTGCTTTAAGTTTTTTTTGTCCATAAGCTGAACTTTTAAAACTATTATAGGTTGTGTCAAAATCAGCATGTAATTTTCATTGATCTTTTGAAGGTTTGTTGTTTTCAAATCAAGCATTTTTTGTATTTTGATAATCATCTGTTGTTTTGTAATATTCTTTTAATGATTCTTCAAAAGCATTTTGATCACCACTTTTATATTCATTATAAAATCAATTATGTTTAAACTCATTAAAAACAGTATCATTCATATCAAATCAATCTTCCATTGCAACTTTAAAAGCTGGTGACTTCATAAATGCAGCTTTTAAGTATTCTTGACCCTCAGCTGAATTTTTTCAAGCAGTATATGCGACATTTGAATCAACACTATTTGCTCAAGCTTTTTTATCATCACTATAAGCATTACTTTTTTTATAACTTATTTCATAAGCAGCTCTTGCTTCAGGAGATTGTTTTCAAGTTTTTAATTTACTATTATAATAGTTTTTTAAGTCTTTTTGATAAGCTGGTGATTTTTTATATTCTTCTTTAAGGATGTTTTCACCAGATGCAGCTCTTCACTTGTTATAGGCACTATTAAAGTTACCATTTTTTCAATAATCATATGATCTTTTAGGTGATGCAGGGTTAGTTCAATTACCATAATCAGTGTCTGAAGCTGCTTGGGTTATGTAAAATTCAAAACCATTAGTTTTAGTTCCAGATGCCTCATTTCTTCAATTGATAAAATCATTTTGATAATCAGTATCATTTTTATATAAAACTTCAGCATTAGGATCAACTCAATTATTATATGCTGTGATAGCAGCACTTGTTACCTTAAACAAGTTTATTCCCGTATTATTATTAGCAAGTCATGTTGATAATTCACTTTGATAATTACCATTACTTTCTGTATATTTATTTTCTTTATAAGTTTCATATTCGACACTAAAATCTTTAGCAGCAACAATTGGATCATTTAATCATTTTGCTTTTGCTCATATTTCAAATTTAGTATCATAATCAGCTTGGTTATTAGTTTTATATTCATTTTTTAATCAACTTATATATTCACTATTTGTGGCATCAATCCCATTTTTTTGCATTCATAAGTTTTTATAGTTTCCTAAGAAGGTATTATCAGCAAGTGAGGTGTTAGCATTTAATTTTTCACTTAGAAGGTTTTTATAATCTCTTCCCCCTCAATTAGCTCCATTTCAAGCATACATATCAGCATTAGCATCAGTTAATCTTGAATCTGAATAATAAGTTTGTAGGATTTTTTGCACAACTTTATAAACTCGATCATTTTTAGTAAAAGAAGAATTATTAGCACGACGAATTCTAAAATTAATAAAATCATTTCTATTTCTTCCAGCCGAAAGAACTCAACTTCTAATTGTTGGTTTTTTGTTGCCTTCAATTCAATCATTTAAATCTAGACCTTGATTATTAATCAAAGTTGTATATTCACTTGTTGCTTCATATTCAGCTTGCAAGACATCTAAACCTTGTTGAGTTTTTCAATTGCTATATTCATTTTCTTTATATTTTTCTAAAGTATCTAAATTAGCAAAATTAGTGTTAAATCAAGTGTCTTTTTTAGTTGTGTAATCATTATTATCATCTCTTTTTCAAGCATCCAAAGCATCACTTGACCTCGTTCAATTAGAGTAATCTTGATTAGCAAAAGAAGAACCTAAATAAAAGTCAATATCTCTTTTGGCATCATTTGCACCAATTCAAGTATCTCTTTTAGTTGCATAATCATTTTGATCTTCTCATTCATCCTTTAGTGCACTTTCTCCACTTGCAGAAATTTTATAATTATCATATTGATCACTTGCATGTTGGGTGTCTTTTCAAAAGTCTTTTGCAGGTTTATTACCAGCAATTCAAGCATCTCTTTTAGTTGTATAATCATCTTTTGTTTCTCAATATGTTTTTAAAGCAAGACCTGCGCCAATAGTGGGTTTTCATTTATTATATGTTTTCTTGGCATCATCAGTGTCATTTCATAAAGTTTGACTTCTTTTGCTTGTATAATTATTAGTAATTCAAGTGTCTTTTTTTGTTTTATAATCATTAGTTTTAAAATAAACTGGACTTAGGGCAGCAATTCCTTTACTTGAAACTCTTCAACTATTATAGTAACTATTTGAGTAACTTGAATTAATTCAAGTGTTTTTAGTCCTTTTAATTGGATTAGCAGCAATTCAAGCATCTCTTTTAGCAACATAACCAGTATTATTTCATTGAACTGTTCAAGCATGTTCTAACATATTTGCATTATGAGGAATGGCAATGTGAGCTTTATATGAAGTTTTTGCTGAATCAGAAGCAGCTCAATAAGTTCTACTTGGCTTATTGTTAGTAATTCACAAATCTCTTTGTTTAGCATAGTTTTTTAAAGTTTGATGATATGTTTTGGCACCATCATCTGTGTAACCATTAGTTTTTCAATTAGTATAAGATGAAATTCCTTCATTAGTTTGACTTCATTCATCCATACTTCGCTTATTTGTATAATCATTTAACAATCAATCATTTCTTTGATTAATGTAATCATTAGTTGCTAAATAACTAGGTTTTAAAGCATTACGACCACTACTAGTAACTCTTCAAGTGTCATAATTTGTAGTTGAAGTAACTAACCCAAGTCAAGTTGTTTTATCTCTTTTAATTGCAGTATCATTAATTCATTTATCTCTTTTAGTTGTGTAGTCTGGTAAGGTTTTTCATTCACTTTGCAATGCTTGTTCTCCCCCTGATGAATTTTTTCATTGATCATATGCACTTGTTCCAAGAGAACTATTTTTTCAAACATCTTTACTTGGTTTGTTAATAGTTAATCAAGCATTTTTTTTCGTAGTAAAATCATTTTGAGTTTGTCAATATGTTTTTAAACTTGTTTCATTATTGGCAACAGCTTTTCAAGTATTATATTTACTTGTCCCATCACTAGTCAATGCTCAAGTGTCAATACTTCTTTTATTGGCATAATCATTTAATAATCAATCATTTCTTTGGTTAGTGTAATCATTAGTTGCTAAATAGTTAGGTTTCAAAGCATTACGTCCACTATCACTAACTCTTCAAGCATCATAATTAGCATTTGAAGCATCTAGTCCAAGTCAAGTTGCTTTATCACTTTTAATTGAAGTATCATTAATTCATTTATCTCTTTTAGTTGCATAATCACTTTGGGTTTGATAATGTGTCTTTAATTTATTAATTGCTTCTTGACTTTGTTTTCAATTATTATAAGCATTACTTGCATCAAGAGAACCTGCTCAATCATTTTTACTAGAAGCTTGAGCATTAATTCAAGCATTTTGTTTAGTAGTGTAATCATTTAAAGATTGTCAATGAGCTTTTAAGGAATCTTGAACATTAGGATTTGTTTTCCAGGCATTAAAAGCATTACTTGCTTCATTAGTTTGGGCTCAATCGTTTTTACTTCTTTTGTTTGCATAATCATTTAATAATCAATCATTTCTTTGAGTAATATAATCATTACTTGCTAAATAATCAGCTTTTAAAGCATTACGTCCATTATCACTAACTCTTCAAGCATTATATTTAGTGTCAAAATCATTACTTTGAGCTCATTGGTTTTTCCCTGAACTTGATCAACTATTTTTGGCATTAATATATTCATCCTTAGCCGTAATAATGTCTTCAATCTTTTTGTTACCATCTTGGGAATTTTTGAATTTTTCAAATTCATTTGCTCATATGTTTTCATCATTTTTGAAATTATCAAAAGTTTTTTTACTTGAATAAACATTTACTCATTGATTTAATTTGTTTTGATAATTTTGGGTTGTTTTTCAATAATTAATTATGTTTTGTTGATAATTAGCACCTTTAGCTCATTTATCAAAAAAGTCTTGTCCTTGCTTTGATAAAACTCAATTGTTTTTATTTAGTTTTTGGTTTTGAGCACTTAAATAAGCATTTTTAGAACTTTGGTAATCATTTGTTAGTTTTCATTTATTTTCAAAAAAGTTACTAGCAGCATTAGCTTTTTTTCATTCATTAAATTTAGTTACAAAATTAGTTGTTTGACTTCATTCTTTTTTATTTAATCTTTGTGGACCTTTGCTAATCCAGTCTGCTTTGCTTTCGTTATATTTCAAAGATTTTTTAAAATATTCTTTTAAAGAATCAAGATTTTCTTGTTCCTGGATTTCTGATTGGAATTTTTCTTTATATTGTTCTGATTTTAAAGCAACTTCTTTAAATGATTCTTCACTTCTTTTTTGTCCTTTTGATCAAGAAGTTAATTCTTGATTAAATTTATCACTCTTATTAAAAGCAGTTTTTAAAGCTTCTACTCCTGCTTTTGATGTTCTTCATGTTTCATAAGTTGATGTTGCATCACTTGACTTTAATCAATCTCCAAAAAGTTGTGCTTTTGTTTTAGGTATAACTGGTTGAGAAGAACTTGAACTTGATGATGAAGAACTTCCTCCACCACCTCCAGATGAAGAAGAACCTCCTCCTCCACCACCTGATGAAGAAGAACCGCCTTCTTCCTCTTCAAGTGAGGTGATTTCCTCTTGTCCTTCAACAGGAACTTCAAGTTCTGGTTTTAAAACTTCTTTTCCTTCAGTGGTTTCTTCAGTTTTTAAACTTTCATTGTCTTTATTCTTTGCAGATTTGTTAGATTCTTCTGCAACTGCAGAGACAACTACAGATGTTCCTCCGACTACAGTTGTTGCTGTTGAAACAACTTTAATTGACCCAATATAAGGGGTTGCAGAGACTTTTTTTGTTAAGAGAAGTAATTTTTTCATTTTGTTACACCATTTTAGTTTTTGTTTTTTGATTTTGTTTTTTTATCAAAGAAATAATATAGACTTATTTCAAAAAGTCAATATTTTTTTAATAAAAATCTTTAATTTGTCCTCTTATATAAGCTTAATCAAATTCTTCTTTTAACCAATTTTAAATATTTTTAATTTTTAAAAAGAAAAATGTTATAATTTATAAAAATTAAGAAAGATTTAATAATTATGCATAAAACTTTATTATTCTCTTTAATTGCTACTTCTTGTAGTTTTATTAAAGATCCAAACCTAAGTGCAAATAACCCAAAATACCAAACTAGTCTTTGAAATATTGATCCTGAGGCAATTGAGTGTAAAGATCGAGAAATTAACACTGATTCACAAACAAGAAAAAGTTTTATATGTGATTTTGAAGCTTTTGATATTGAAGTTATTGATCTTGAGCAAGAAAGTTTAAAATCAAAAGAAACATTAATAAAAGTTTATGAATGAATGATTAAAACAACTTTTCATGGTAGTGAAATCTATGCCTTAGAAAAAGTTGTTTTTGATGGTGATTCTAAAACTCAAAATGTTTTAGGGTCATATGATCCAAGAAGAAAAATTATCCAACTTTTTCCTAACAATCCATATGCTAGGAGAGAAGTTCAAGTTTTAAAATGAGTAGCTGAACGTTTAGGTAAAGAAGAAATTACTACTTATGATTGAGAATATTGGCAATACACCCTTTCTCATGAATATGGACACCACCAAACAGTGGTTTATGGTTCAGAAAATCAAACCCCAATCTTTGATCGTGAAAAGGAATTAGCTGATTTTAAAATGAATGATGTGGGAGCAAAATTTTTAAATAGTTTTTTAAACCTTAAAAAAAGCAATAATAAACCTTCAATTGAAGAAGAAATCTTTGGTATTGATATTGCCGCTTTTTCATCAGGGAGAAATGGTTGTGAATCTAAAACTGATGAAACTAAAAATAAAAGAAATATTTGACCACTAGCTAATGTTTCAAGTCAAAAAAACAATTATTATTGAACAGCAGCAGAGCGAATGACTAGAGCTTTTCAAACTCTAACCTATCAAGTTCCAAAAGAATTTCATAATCCTGATTCAGTATCTGCTTATGGAACAATTGCTGATGATTATTGGTGATTTAACCACTATAAGGCCAACCTTTATGAAAACTTTTTAGATGAAAAATGTGAACCATTGCAAAAAGAATTAGATATTAAATTAAGTCAATTTGCCAAAATGATGAAAGAAGAATGATTCAATGAAAAAGATAAGGACATTAGTGCTGCAACTTTTTCAGGACAAAACCAGTTATATCTTTTCACTACTTTAAAGGGTCAAAAAATAGAACTTGTTTCTGGTGGAAATAAGATTTTATTAAAGGAAAAACCATCTTTTACAAAAACCCATTATAATTGAAGACCTTTTGATTCACGTAAATCTGTTGATTTTGCCATCAATTCAATACCTTATCACTCAGAAAAACCAATCCTAGCTGGTAAATATGAAATTTTAATTAATGATAAAAAAGTTGATTCTGCTTTTGATTTAAAAGTTGGAGAAATGAAAGACATTGGTTCTAATAAAGCAAGTCTTGATCGATTCTCTTTAACTAAAGAAGGTCTTTTCTTAGAAGTTATTGCCTAATTTTGGCAATTAAATTTAACCCATTCATTTCAGTGGGGATTTTTTTACCTAAATAAGTAATAATGCTTCCTGCCACTCCTGAAAGTGAACCTTTACCATCAGCAATTAATTCCACATTTTGATCAGTAACAATAAAAGGAATTTGGTTTTTAGTGTGGGCTGTTTTAGGTTGGTTGTTTTCATCCAGCATTTCTTCAGCATTACCATGATCTGCTGTAATAAACATTACCCCATTGATTTCTTGACAAGTTTGATAAATTTGTTTTAATCCTTGATCAATAGCTTCAATTGCTTTTAGTGTTGCCTGATAATTTCCGGTATGACCAACCATATCAGCATTAGCATAATTTAAAATTATGACATCATATAATTCTTTTTTTAGTTCTTGACATAAGGCATTTGTAACCTCAAAAAGTGACATTTCTGGTTTTAAATCATAAGTAGCAACTTTTGGTGAAGGCAAAACAATTCTTGTGGAATTTTTTATTTCAATATCTTCTCCTCCATCAAAAAAGAAAGTAATATGAGCATATTTTTCTGATTCTGCAATTCTTAATTGTTTATAATCATTATTAGAAAGCCAATGACCTAAAGTATTAGGTGGCACAACAAGGGGAAAAACAATATGAGTTTTGGTGTAATCTGCTAGCTTTGTCATCGAAGCATAAAAAATGTTTTTAGGAACCTTAGGTTTAAATTCATAATTTTGACCAACAAAAGCAGCAGTGATTTGGTTTGCTCGATCAGGTCGAAAATTGACCATAAAAATAACATCATTATCATTAATTGTGACATCAATATTTTTATTAAATGCTGGTTTGATAAATTCATCACCAATATCTTTTTGATGAGATGATTTAACATAAGCTAATGCATCATCAAATTCATCACCTTCACGCTTTAGCATTACATCTAGAGTTTTTTGCAAGCGATCAAATTTTTTATCACGATCCATTGCAAAATAACGCCCAGAAATGGTTAAGATTTGATAATTGCTAATTTCTTTAATAAATTTATCACCAAGTTTGGGACTTGTATCTCTTCCATCCAAAAAAACATGAGCGTAAGTTTTTAAATTAGCTTTGGTAAATATTTCTAAAATTGCCTTATAGTGGTTGATGTGAGAATGAACTCCTCCATCTGATAAAAGTCCAAAAACATGAACTTTGCTTTGGTTTTTTTTAGCAAAAGCGATTGCTTTTTGAATAACTTCCTTGTCTTTTAGGGTATTGTTTTCGATTGCTTTTGAAATTTGCACTAAGGGTTGATCAATTATTCTTCCTGCTCCAATATTTAAGTGCCCAACCTCGGAATTTCCCATTTGCCCTTTGGGTAATCCAACTGAGTTTTCAGCAGCATTAATTTTTGTTCAAGGATAAGTTTGATATAAATAATCAAAAAATGGAGTTTTGGCATTATTGATGGCATTACCTTGATAATCCTTGAAAATACCAAATCCATCTAAAATACAAAGTACAATTGGTTTTTTCATCTTTTCTTCCTTATTTGTTTTCATACAATTTTAAAAATGAATCACTATCAAGTGATGCTCCACCAACCAAAACACCATCAACTTGCTCCTGCTTGCAAATTTCTTCAATATTATCTGGTTTAACTGAACCACCATATAATATTGAAATATTACTTGCAACATCTTCATCATAAATTTTTTGTAATTTTTCTCTAATTAAAAAAGCAATGTCATTAGCAATTTTGGGAGTAGCAACTTTTCCAGTGCCAATTGCCCAAATTGGTTCATAAGCAATTACAATTTTTAAAGCATCTTTTTTGGAAATATCAGCAAAAGCATGACTAATTTGGTCACTAATAACAAAATTGGTTTCATTTAGTTTGTATTCATCTTCATTTTCCCCAATACACAAAATTGGGGTAATGTTTAATTTTAAAAGTTGTTTTAATTTTTGGTTAACAAAATCATCATTTTCATTAAAATAAAGTCTACGTTCTGAATGCCCAACTAGAGCATATTCAAGATCTAAATCTTTAATCATTTTTGCAGAAATTTCTCCAGTAAAAGCCCCTTCTTCTTTGTGGTGAATGTTTTGGGCTAAAATTTTAATTTTATCATTGTATTTTAAAGCATTTACAATGTTAATACTAGGAATTGCAATACCAATAACATCATTTTTTTTACTACTAATATCTGTTTTTAAAATTTTTTCAAAAAAACTTTTGGTTTCCTTATTTGTTTTATTCATCTTCCAGTTTCCTAAAAGATATTTTGTTCTTTTTATCATTTTTTCTTTCCCTTATACATGACAATCATTTTCATCTTCTATATATTTAATCTTTTCTAAACATTTTTGACAAATTTTTTCTTCTAAATTACTTCCATCAAAAAGGTTTTTGACTTCTTTTTGGCAATGATCACAAATTTTTTTATTCATCTTGAATCGCTTTTAAACCAATTAGTTCTTTTCCTTCCATATAAGTTAATGAGGCTCCTCCTCCAGTTGAAATATGGCTAAATTTATCACCATAACCTAACTGAAAAGCAGCAGAAGCTGAATCACCACCACCAATGATGGTATAGCAATCTTTTAGATTAGAAATAATTTCACAAATAGCATTAGTTCCCTTGGCAAAGTTTTTTAATTCAAAAACTCCCATTGGGCCATTTCACACTACTGTTTTAGCATCCTTTAAAACTTCTTTAAAAACTTCAATTGTTTTTGGGCCAATATCTAAACTCATATAATCATGAGGAATATGATCAAAAATTTCTGGTTCATTATTAGCAAATTCCTTGCTACAACTATGGTCAATTGGTAAAAATATTTGATCAGCATTGTTATCCAAATATTTTTTAGCTAAACCAATTTGTTCTTCTTCTAAAAGTGATTTTCCTACTTCAAGACCTTTCGCTTTTAAAAAGGTGTAAGCCATTCCCCCACCAATAATAATTTTATCAGCCTTTTTTAACATATTTTCAATAACACCAATTTTATCAGAAACCTTAGCTCCACCAACAATGGCTACAAAAGGTCTTTTCGGGTTATCGACTCCTTTACCAAGCATAACTAATTCTTTTTCCACCAAAAATCCAACACAAGATGTTTTTATATTAGCAGCAATTCCATTGTTAGAAGCATGATTACGGTGCACCATGCCAAAAGAATCATTAACAAAAACTTCTCCTAGTGATGCTCAATATTTTCCTAGCTCTGGATCATTTTTTGATTCTTTTTTACCATCAACATCTTCATGTCTTGTGTTTTCAACTAATAAAACTTCACCATACTTTAAATGATGAATTTTATCTTCTAGTTCTTGGCCTCTTGTTTTTGGTGCAAAAACCACTTCTTTTTTTAGCAATTTACTTAAAGCCTTAGCTACAATTGCTAATGAATTTTTTTGGCAATCTTCTTTAGTTTTAATTCTTCCTAAATGCGAAAAAATAATCACTTTTGCCTTTTTGTCCAATAAATAATTAATGGTTTCAAGACTAGCATTAATCCGGTTTAAATCCTGAATAACCCCATCTTTAATTGGCACATTATAATCACATCTTAATAAAACTACTTTGTTTTCCACATTAGTGTTTTTTAAAGTTTTTTTCATTTCTTTTTCCTCTTCTTTTATCTTTTACAATCATAAAAGCTTTTTATATTTTTAAATTTAGCATCACAAAAAGTTAGTGATTTAATAAAACTTCTCATCATTGTTAATACACTACCATTAGTAGTTTCTTGAAAATAAGCTTCATTTTGGCCACAAAAAACCACAAGTTCAAATTCAAGCTTAGAAAGATCCATTTTATATTCTAAAATTAAATCTTGATACTTTTTCCCATTTCAAGGAGAATAATATCAATACATGGGAAAAACAAAAATTATTTTTGTTGCTTGTTTTAAAATTGCCTTTTCTTTTATAATATCAAAATGACCATCACTATGAATTTGTAAAGCAAAATCCTGATAATGATTTTTATTTTCTTCAATTCACTTTTTGGTATATACTGAATTTTTTCAATCGGGGTGAAAAACTTTTATTATTTTCATTAGTTATTGCTTTAAAATAATGTGGCAAATTTTTCAATTGTGCGCACTAATTGAGCAACATATGACATTTCATTATCATATCAAGCCAAAACTTTAACTAATTGACCACTATCAGTGTCCATTACTTTAGTCATTTTTGCATCCAAAATTGAACCAGCAGTGGCACCAATGTAATCTGATGAAACAAGTTCTTTTTCACTATATTCAAATGAAGGTGAGGCATGTTTTTTAAAAGCATCATTAACTTCTTTGACGCTCACTTTTGCTTCTAATTCACAAACCAAATCAACAACTGAACCAGTGATTGTTGGAACGCGCATTGCAATTCCATCTAATTTACCATTTAAGTGCGGTAATACTTTTCCAACGGCAATTGCTGCTCCTGTTGTTGTGGGAATAATATTTACTGCAGCTGCTCTTGCTCTTCTAATGTCTTTATGACTAGCATCTAAAATCTTTTGATCATTAGTGTATGAGTGCACAGTTGTCATAAATCCTTTAACAAGTTTAAATTCTTGATCTAGAGCATGAACAATTGGTGCTAAACAATTTGTTGTACAAGAAGCCCCTGATAAAACTACTTCTTCTCCAGTTAAATCATTATCATTAACTCCAAAAACAATCGTTTTCATTTCTCCACTTCCTGGTGCTGAAATAATCACTTTTTTAGCTCCAGCTTCAACATGCATCATTGCTTTTTCTTTTTCCCTAAAAACTCCAGTTCCCTCAATAACAATGTCAATATTTAAATTTTTTCAAGGCAACTTTAAAGGATCCCTTTGCGCAACAACAACAAATTCTTTATTATCAACAACTAATTTATTATCAACAACTTTGATTTTGTCTTTTTTTCAAATTCCTTGGCTAGAATCAAATTCTAAAAGGTGAGCTGTTTGCTTAATGTCTCCTGGATCATTAACTGCCACAACTTCAACATTTTTAGCATCAAATAATTGGCGAAAAACTAGCCTTCCAATTCTTCCAAAACCATTAATTGCTACTCTTTTTTTCATATAAAACTTTCTCCTTTTTCTTAAAATAATACTTTAAATATTATATCAAAATTTTAATATTTAAAAACATTTTTCAATGATTATGGGAATGGAAAATGACCTTATTTGATTGATAATTTGTTTAGCATTTATTGAAGAATTATTTTTACTATATCTTTTTTCTAGTTGCAAAAAATTAAACTTAGAACTAAAAAAGATGGGTTTTTTGTTTTTAAAACGATAATTAATAATATCTCCTAAAATAAAATCTCTGGTAAAAGAATTAATCGGTTCATTACCTAAATTTTCAATAAATAAAATTTTACACTCTTTAAGAATTTGTTTTTGACTTTTAATAAAAACTTCACTTTTATTGGCTAAAAATTCGACAAAAAATTTTAAGGTGTCAATTACAATAATGCTTTTTTCTTTGACTAATAATGAATTAGCAAAAGCAGCAAGTAAAAAGCTTTTACCAACGCCTTTATTTCCGATTAAATAAAGGGTTTTTACTTTTTTAGGATAATTACTAATATACTTTTTAAAATAAGCAATTAATTTAGATCTTGTTTCATCACAATTTTTGATTTGTTCAATGGTGACCTTATTCCATTGCTTGCCAAAAAAATGTTTCATGACATCAAGACTTTTTTTATCACCATACTTATTAACAAAACAAGAACAGTTACTAATTTTGCTAATAAATTGATTATCTTTAATCATAAAGTCATAATACATTCCCTGGTTAGTTTGGAGGCAATTTTCATAATTGTGGGGTTTTTGTGAAATTAAAAAACCATCATAACTAGTTAAAAGAAAATTAAAATTATTATCAATTATTTCTTGGAAGTTTAAAAGGGTAAATAAGTCAGCAAAAAAAGAATTTGTTTTGATTATAATTTGATTTTTTTCTTGCTTGATTTTTTTAACCTTATTTGCAAAGTTTTTTTGCTTAGAAAAAGTTATTTTAATAAACTTATTTTTTTTCATCTGTTACAACTTTTTTATTTCTTCATCCAAAAGATTTAAATTTTGTTCTTGATTAACTTCTTTAAAAAAGTTGTTTTGCCCTAAATATAGTTTAGCTTTATCAATACTATCAATATTTAGTTTTAAAAAAGTTGTGCAAATTTTAAAAAAATATTTAGCATTAAACTCCTGGCATTGTTGTTTGGTCTTTTCCAAGGCAATATTAATTAAAGGATTTTTTAAAGTGGGGTTTTTAGTCATAAATTCACTAATTTTAAGTAAAATATTTGGTTTAATTATCACGTTAAAAGTTTGCTTATAAAATGCCATTAACTCCATTTCATAATTACTATTAAAAGGATTTTCTTTTCACACATCACCATAAGTTTTAGAAACATTTTCTTGCTTTAAATCAATTTGGTGTTGGTAAACTTTTTGCTGAAATTCTTCTAAAGTAAAATTCCCCAAAATGGGTAGATGAACAATAATGCTTTCTAAATTATCTTTTTTGGTTATAGAAACTAATTTAGCAGCAGAAAGTTTATCTAAAAACATTTCTCCTTCAAAAATATTAATGTTTTGTTTTGCTAAAAGTTGATTGAAATCTTGGTTTTGATAAAAGTATAAAGACACATATAAATAAATTGATCCATAACCAATTAGTTGGGGATAATTTAAAAAAAGTGACTTTAAATATTCTTGGGTAATTACTTCTTGCTTATTTATAATTTTTTTCATTCTTCTAGCTCCTTTTTAATTTTTGTTTCTAAATCATTAATTGTTTGATTATTTTCAATAACACTATATTTTATTTTAACAAAAGATTTTGCAAATGCCTTATCAAAAACTTTAGCCATCGCTAAAGATACATTTTCTCTTTTGCTAATTCTTAAAATCCGATTAGCAGTTTTAGTTTTAACAAAAATAATCTTTAAAAATAATTTACTTCATTCTTGGCTAGGAAAAAAAGGAATTTCCACAAAAACCAAATCAACAAAAGTTTTTTTAACTTCATTAAATTCTTTTCATAAAATTTTTCAGATTTGGCTTTGGTATTTTGTTAAAAAATTAGCATCTTTTAAAATTTTTTCTCTCACTAAATGTGATTGAAATTGCTTATCAACAATAAAATGAGGATAATTTTTAGCAACAAATTTAAAAGCTTTTCCCTCTGGTTGATAAAGTTTTTTTAAAAAAGCATCAAAAGAAAAAACTTGATATTTTCACTTTTTTAAAATTTTAGTGATTGTTGATTTTCCTGATCCAATTGGACCTGAAATAGCAATTAATTGATGATTATTCTTGACATTTTTCACAATAATATGTCCCCCTCCCATTAACTTTAATCTTTTTAATTAAACTAAAGCAATTAAAGCATTTTAAATTTTGTCTAGTGTGAACCTTTAATTCATTTTGAAATTTACCATCAACTCCTAGTGAAGAAGTATAACTGGCAATAGTTGAACCTCCTAATTTAATTGCTCTTTTCATCACTTTGCTTGAATAATTTATAATATCTTCACACTCTTCTAAAGTGACTAGAAGTGAAGATTTTAAAGGATTAATTTTACAAAGAAATAACACTTCATTAACATAAATATTCCCTAAACCTGCCATAATGTTTTGGTCAAGTAATGCACTTTTAATAGCAATTCTTTTTTTGCTTAATTTAGCAAATAAATACCTGGGAGTACATTTTTTTTCTCAGGGTTCTGGGCCCAAGTTTTTAAGAGGATAAAGATTTAAGTAGTTTTCTTTGGGCAATAAATGCATTGTACCAAAACGTCTTGTGTCATGATAAAGGAGGCTACTTGAATCATCAAAAACAAACTGACATAAAATATGATTGTCATTAATAGTTTTAATTTCTTTAAGATTATTAAAAAAATAATATTTCCCTTCCATTCGTAAATGAGAAATTAAAATATTATCATCAAGATGAAAAATAATATGTTTACCTTTTCTGGTTAAATTATGAATTGTTTGGAAGTGTAAAATATCACAAAACTCTTTAACACTATGTGTTTTAATTAATTTATTAATATAAAGATTTATTTTTTTAATTTTTTTATTAATAATTAATGGTTTTAAAGTATTAACAACAGTTTCCACTTCAGGTAATTCTGGCATATTTTTTACTCCTATTTTAGCTGATAAAGATTTTTTCCAACACTAGTATTTACTTCTAGTTTAACTTTTAATTTAATTGCCTTTTCCATCTCATCAACCACAATCTTTTTAATTTTATCACACTCTTGATCTTTAACTTCAAAAACTAGTTCATCATGGATTTGTAAAATCATTAAGGCATCAATTTTTTCTTTTTTAAAATGCTTGGCAATATTAACCATTGCTATTTTTAAGATCTCAGCAGCTGTTCCTTGAATTGGGGTATTAATGGCCATTCTTTTTGCTGCCTCTTTTTGAAAATGGATTTTACTATAAATTTCTGGAATATATCTTTTTCTCTTTAAAAAGGTCTTAACATAACCATTATTAACCAAAAATCGCATTGTTTGGGTGGCAAACTTTTCAATTTCTGGAAAAGTTTTTTTATAGTTACTAATAATGTTTTTTGCCTCTCATAAAGGAATTTTTAAATCTCTTGCTAAACCAAAATCAGAAATACCATAAATGATTCCAAAATTAACAGATTTAGCTTTTTTGCGTTCACTTAAACTAATATATTTTATTTCCTTATTAAAAATTTTACTTGCAGTTTCCTTGTGGATATCACTTTGATTATTAAAGGCCTCAATTAAAGGTTTTGAATTAGTGAAATGAGCTAAAACTCTTAGTTCTATTTGGGAATAATCAAAAGCTAAAAAACTATGATGAGGAGAAGCAATAAAAATTTGGCGCACTTTTTTTTGAATTTCATCATTAATAGAAATATTTTGCAAATTAGGAAATCTTGATGATAACCTTCCTGTTTGGGTTAGTCCTTGATTAAAAAGAGAGTGAATTTTCCCATCTTCTTGGATATATTCTTCGATCCCACAAATGTAGGTTGAAAGCAACTTGGCATATTTACGATATAGTAAAATATATTTAATGATTTCATGAGCATTAATTAATGAAGATAGCACTTGAAAAGAAGTTGAATAAGCTTTGGTCTTAGTTTTTTTTCCACCAGGAATTTTTAAATCTTCAAATAAAACTTTTCCCAATTGCATTGGACTATCAACATTAAATTTTTGATCAGCAAGACGTTGAATTTCTTTTTTTAAATAAGTAATTTTTTCTTCAGTGCGTTTTTTGATTTCTTGAAGTTTTTCCTTATCAATTAAAACCCCATTTTGCTCCATTTTAGCTAAAACATTAATTAAAGGGAATTCAATATTATAATAAATTTTTGTTAAGTCTTCTTTGGTTATCTTTTTTTCAAACAAAGAAAAATTTTCATAGATTCAAAAGCTTTTTGAAACCACATGGCGTGCTAGGATTTCCGGTTTTGGAATAGTTTTACTTGCCCCAGTTCCATAAACTTCATTTTCTTCTAAAATATCATAACTTTTAGTAAAATATTGAGATACTTTTTGAATAGAAGAATTGATTTGATGGTTTAGTAAATGGGCAGCTATTTTAATGTCAAAAACAAGATTATTAATAACTATTTCTTGATTAAAGAAAAACAAGCTATTAATCAGTGCTTTTGAATCAAAAGCTATTTTTTCCACCTTTTTTTGGTGCAATAATTTTAATAAGTTCTTGGCTTTTAAAACTTTTTCTTTTGCAATAAAAAAGTGCTTATTTTTACTAGAAATTCCTACTCCTAAAATTCTTCCAAAATTATAATTTGCCTCTTCAATTTCACAATGAAGAGCAACTTTTTTGGGTTTAAAATCATCTGGTAAATCAGCAACTATTTTAAAATCAATTTCATTTTCTTTTTGATGATTAATGTTTAATAGTTTCATAATTTTATTTAAAGCGAGATCTTGTAAAAAATCTTGTAAAACCTCTTGGTTGATTTGGGAAGGATTTAAAAGTAAATCACTTGGTTTTACAACAAGAGGAACATGGTAATAAAGAGTAGCAATTTCCTTGCACATTAAGGCTTGCTTTTCAAAGGTTTTTAATGATTCTTGATTTTTACCTTTAATTTCTTCAAGATGTCTAAAAAGATTTTCTAAACTTTGGTATTTTAATAAATATTTAGTTGCCGTTTTAGGACCAATTCCAGGAACCCCCTTTAAGTTATCAGAACTATCCCCCATTAATCCTTTTAAGTCAGGGATTTGCTGTGGAGTGATTTGGTAATTAGTGACAAAATTATCAGCATTTATTTCCTTTAAACTTGAAACTCCCTTATTGGTGAAAAACACACTATTTTTTTCATTAACTAGTTGTAATAAATCCCGATCAGAAGAAAAGATTTCAATGGCAAAATCTTTAAAATCATCATTTTTGGTAAATGTGGCAATAATATCATCAGCCTCATAACCTCTAGCTTCAAATCATTTAATGTGGTAAATATCTAAAAATTGTTTAACCAAAGGAAATTGCTCTTTTAATTCATCAGGGGCTTTACTTCTTCCTGCTTTATATTCACCATATTGATCATGGCGAAAAGTCTTTTCACCCTTGTCAAATGCAAAAACAATATGGGTGGGTTTCCTTTTTTTAATCAAATTAATGGTCATATGAATAACCCCATATAAAGCATTTGTTGCCCTCCCATCAGGTGCTTTCATAATACTACCTTGATAAGCAGTGGCATAATAAGCTTTAAAAATTAATGAATTGGCATCAATAATTACTAATTTTTCCATAATTTCCTACTTTTTAAATTATATCATTTATCTTTTAATAGTCTTGATTAATGATTTAACATCCTTAATTTTTTCAGCAATAAAAACTTGTGAATCTTTAGGGTCAATATGACCCATAAAGCAATATATTTGATTTTTTTTAACAGCTTCATTAACATTAAAATATAAATCAGGAAACACAACAATTTTTAAACTTCCAGTTTCATCAAAAACCTGATAAAAAGCCATTTTCTGATGCTTTTTAGTGGTAATCACTCGAATAAGGTTAACTTCTCCCAAAATCATAATACGGCGCTTTGCAGAAAAGTTACCCACATCACAAATATTAATGACACTCCCTTTGACCTTAGTAATTATTGCCTTTATTTTTTTAATTGGGTGAGAAGAGATATAAAGCCCTAGATATTGTTTTTCCTTTTCTAAAATAAGCTTTTGGTGATCTTTTTTGTTTTTAAAATAAGGCTTGGGAATAATTTGGTTATCTAATTGAAGTAAATTATTTTTCTTAGCTAAATCACAATACTTAATAATGCTATCTAGGTTTTCAAATAAAGTAGTCCTTGATAAATTAAATTCATCAAATGCTCCTGCCCAAATTAAAGCTTCAAGGGTTGATTTTTTAATATCAGGGAGCCTTGTTACAAAATCAAAAATATCCTTGAAAAACCCATTTTTGTTTCTTTCTTCTTTAATCAAGCGATAAGCACTAAGGCCCACATTTTTAATTGATAACAAAGAAAAACGAATGTAGTTTTTTTCAATAACAAAAACTTTATAAGAAGCATTTATTGATGGCGGCAAAACCCTAATTTTATATTTTTTGCATTCATTAATATAGTGATTGATTTTATTTTCATCACCAATTACTCCAGTTAATAAAGCACACATAAAATAAATCGGATAATGAGTCTTTAAATAGGCCAATTGATAAGCGATCAAAGCATAAGCAGTAGCATGAGATTTATTAAAACCATAATTAGCAAATTCAAAAATTAAGTTAAAGATTTTAAGAGCAATTTCTGGCTTTAGATTATTTTTAATTGAACCATCAATAAAATCTTTTCTCATTTCTTCCATCAACTTAACATCTTTTTTTGACATTGCTCTTCTTAAAATATCAGCCTTGCTACTTGAAAAGTTTCCAATCTTAATTGCTATTTCAATAATTTGTTCTTGATAAACAATAATGCCTTGGGTTGATTTTAAGATTGGTTCTAACAAGGGGTGGATATAATTGATTTCTTCTTGAAGATTTTTTCTTCTTACATATTGATTAATATTATTCATTGGACCAGGACGAAATAAAGCAATGGTAATAGCAAGTTCTTCTAAGGATTCACATTGCATTAACTTTAAAACATTTTTCATTCCCCTTGATTCAAGTTGAAAAATACCTTCTGTTTCCACCCTTTTTAAAAGCTTAAAAGTTTTTTGATCATTTAAAGGAATTTTTCTAATATCAATTTTTGTTTTTGTCGTTTTAAAAATTGATTTAATGACATTTTGAATTGTGGTTAAATTTCTTAAACCTAAAAAATCAATTTTTAAAATCCCTAAGTCTTCAAGGTAATACATAGAAAATTGGGTTTGAGTGACATTTGTTACTGACCTCACTAAAGGAACGATTTCATTTAAATCATCATTTGCCATTACTACCCCGGCTGCATGAGTTCCTAGTTGGCGAGGACAATTTTCAATTGCCAAGGCAATTTTAAATAGTTGATTCATTTGTGGTGATTTATTGATTTTACTTTTAAAACTTAATGACTTCTCATAAGTTTGTTTTAAAGTAATGTTTAAAGTAAAAGGAATGGCTTTTGCAGTTTCATCAACAATAGTTAAAGGAATATTCATCGCTCTCCCAACATCCCTAATTGCCATTTTAGCTTTAATGGTTTGAAAAGTGGAAATATATGCAACCTTATCATATCCATATTTTTCTAAAACATAATTAATAATTTCTTCCCTACGATCATCTTGAAAATCAATGTCAATATCAGGTAAACTAATTCGTTTTGGGTTTAAAAACCTTTCAAAATATAAATTATATTTTAAAGGATCAATGTTGGTTATTCCTAAACAATAAGCAACTAGTGATCCTCCAGCTGAACCCCGTCCTGGTCCAAATAAAATATCATTTTGATAGGCAAATTTAATAAAATCCCAAACAATTAAAAAATAATTAGCAAAGTCCATTTCAAAAATAATTTTTAATTCATGGTTTAATCGATCTAAATATTTTTGAGTAATTTGTTGATTTAATCTTTTATTTAAGCCTTTTAAACAAAGACTTTTTAAATAAGTATTACCATCAATGTTTTGGGGAGTTTGATATTTTAAAATCGAAGTTTTTTTAAAGGAAAAATCAAAACTATGATCTTGGTAAAAAATATTGGTGCTTGTTTCTAGATCTTTTCACTCATCACCAAGAGGTTTTTTTTCAAATAAATAGTTATCTAAATATTTAACACTTTTTAAATCAGCTTTTTGTTGCATCTTAATTGCTTTTAAAATTTCTGGAATAATGTAATTGCTTTTTTTAATAAACAAAATTGAATTTAATAAGATGTTTGTAATTTTTTCTTGGTGACAAAGTTTAAGCAAAAAAAGTTTATTTTTTTTAATTTGGTTAATTCAAAGGGAGCAATAAAAAGTGACAAAAGTTTTTTTAATGCTATTAAAAAACAAAATGATTTCATCTTGTTTTTGTTGTCTTAATAAAGGTTCAATTAATAGTGAAAAATGGGGCAAAACAAAACTAATTCCTTCACTAAATTTTGCTAGTGATTCAAGAGTTATAATTTGCTTTTCATTAGCAATAAAGGAAGAAATTTTAAAAAGGTTATATACTCCCTTTTGGCTTTTTGCAAAAAGTAAAACCTTTCCTTCAAGTTCTTGATAAGTAAGGTTTATTTCAAGACCAATTATTGGTTTAACATCATATTTTTTTGCAGCTTTAATAATTTGGGGGAAAGCAAAAAAATTGCTACTATCAGCAATTGCTAAATATTTGTATCCATATTTTTGTGCTGTTAAAAAAGCGTTGTTAATCTCAATATTTGATTCTAAAAAAGAATAATGAGTTTTAACAAATCCAATCCCTTCCATTATTTAAACCTCTTTTTTGATTTTTACCTGATCACAATGATTAATAATTCTTGTTAAATCTTCAATTTTATAAATCTTGCAAGCGGCTGCATTATTGTGTCCGCCACCTTTAAAAAGTGTAGCAATTTTATTGATATGAAAGTCTTTTTGAGAACGAAGAGAAATCTTGATATGGTCATCTTTTTCAATCGCCATTACCCAAATAGGAAACTTTTTATAACCTGACATAATATTAATTAAAAACTTAGCTTCCTCAGGTGTTGAATCATATTTTTTTAACATTTCTTTGTCAATAAAAACACTCATTGTTTGGTGGTGGAATTGAATATTATTAATTAATCCTCCCATAAATTTTAAAGACTTAATATTTTTCATGTAAAGTTTTTCATAAATGGCATTAATATCAATTTTAGTTTTTAATAAATAACTAGCAATACTAAAAGTTTTATCATCAACTCCGGGGTATAAAAACCTTCCTGTATCAGTGACTATTCCTGTATATAAATACTCAGCCCCTTGCTTTGGTATATCTAATTTCATTGCTCTAGCAAATTCACAAATTAATTCACAAGTGGAGCTATATTCAGCAAAAACTAAATCAAGATGAGCATAACTTTTATCCAAAATTGGGTGGTGATCAATTTTGATAATATAATCGGCACTTCTTCAAAATTTGCCATCAATTCTTTCTTCATTTGCAGTATCACAAATAATGGCTAAAAACTTTTGTTTAGGAATATGTATTAGGTTGTCATTTTGGGGAAATAACTTTTCATTAATAATCTTATCATTTCCTAAAACCAAAACTTTTTTATGGGGAAAATGATGTTTAATAATTTCCCTTAATCCAAACACTGATCCTAAGGCATCGGGGTCTGGTAATTCATGACGAAAAAGTAAGATTAAATCATAGGCTTTAATTTTTTCATATATTTTTGTAAATAAGGCTTTTTTATTAACGTTCATCTTCTTTTATTCCTTTCACTTTTGGATAATGTCAAGTTCTAAACATTCCTTAATTAGTTCACTACTCTTGTTATATTCCTTGTTTTTAAATAAAGCTTCAATCTTTTTTAAATTATCATCAATTTTTTTGGATTTAAAACGAAAACGATTTAAAAACATAATCGCTTTTTTTTGGGTTTCAACCTTAGTTGATGATAAATCAAAAAGATCTTGAACAGAATTAATGATTGTTTGTGACTGTTTTAACTTATCATTAATCAATTTAAAATAAGGATTTTTGGCTTTTAAAAGCTCTTCCACCTCATCAAGAATGATTGCTGTATTTTTAAGGTTTTTTTGATAAGCTTTTAAATCATTATTAGCAATATTTTTAATTTGGTGGTTTAGATTAGTGATAATTAGTTTTTGTTTTTTAAATTCTTGGAAACAATTAGTAATAAAATCATCTCGTTTCATCACCACACTAAAAGCTTCAGCAACAATTAAACCAACCTCAATTGCTTGTTTATGCAAAAGCTTTAAATGTTTATAAATTTCTCTTTTATCATCACTTTTTTTAAAAAGTAATAAGACACTATTGTATTTAAGATGAAATAATTCTTTTTCCTTTTTAATTTTTGCAAACAATAAAACTTCTTGATTTGATAAATCAACATTTTCCATTAAATCTTTAAAAATACTAGCAACAAAATTAATGTTGTCAAAAGTTTGATAGTAAAGTTTCATTAACTCCTTAAATCTTTTTTCAACAAATTCAAAAGCTTGATCTTCTTTTTCAATTTCACTATAAACCTTGTGTAAGTCATTAAGAATCTTTTCAATTAAAACTTTGTTTTTTAAAAACTTACTTTCCTTAAGTTGTTTTTTGATTTCAATAATTTGTTTTTGTAATAAGGGAACTTTTTTAAATATTTTATCAATTTGTAGATTTGGATTTTTAAGTTTTTTTTCATTAAAAGTTTTTTCAATATGCGAAATGATTTTAGGAATGCGGTCTTCTAAAAATAATTTTTGATTAATATCAATTGATAAATTAAAAATTAATGTTTCTAATTCTTGTTGGATTTCTTTAATGATTTTTTTAACTTTCATATATTGGGCTTTTTTAATTTCAGTTTCAAAACTAATAAATAATTTTTCAATTTCATCAATACTTTTTTTAATAGTTTTACCCTGATTTGTTAGAATTTTTTCTTTTAAAGTAAATTCTTTTTTAATATTATGGAAAATGGTTTTATATTGAGAAATTTCACTATAAAAAATATCTTCTAATTTTAAAAATTGTTTAAGTTTATTTCAAAAATAATAAATCTTATCTTCAAAAAGATTAATTTGATAAGCTAGTTTAGTTATTTCTTCTTGAAAAATTTCACTTTCTAAATTAAACCTTTGCTCTTCAAGTTTATCAATTTTAACCTTAATGATTTCTTGATATTTTTTAATGATATTATTGTATTCATTTTTGTAAACTAAAAAAACATCCTGGAATTGTTGATTATTATAAGTAATGTTTTGAATTCTTCCTAGCCAACTTTTGATTGGTAATTGTAATAAGGAATTAAAATTATTTTTTAATTTAGTAAAACTATTTTTGTTATTGATTTTACTTGTTCTTTTTAACAAAACCACAATAAATAATAAAAATATTCCAATAAATATTATTGCTAATAAAAATAATGTCATCTCTATTTCCTAAATTTATGTAATTATAACATAATTTAGTAATTATATTATCAAAAAAAGATTGTTTTTTTGCCTCAATAAATATATAATTACTAGGAAAATTACAGAGTTATTAATGTTTGATTAACTTAGTGTTTAAAGGTAGACTTTGTTAGTAGAAATCTGTTATACGAAAACATTTGTAAGCAATGAATTAGTTAAAACATTAATATTTGAAAATAATTAAGGAGAATAAATGTATCGTAAAAATACTTTTAAAATGTCAAGGCGACTTGGGTTTTCAATTTTAGAAACCGGAAAAGAGTTTTCTAAAGGTAAAAAAAGAACTTATGGACCAGGAGAACATGGTCAAGGAAGAAAGAAGTTTTCTAACTATGCTATTCAGCTAAAAGAAAAACAAAAACTGCGTTTTATGTATGGTGTTGATGAAAAACAATTTCGTCGTATTTATAAAAAAGCGACAAAAATGTCAGGAGTAACTGGAGAAAACTTTTTAAACCTTTTAGAATCAAGATTAGATAATTTAGTTTATCGTCTTAAATGAGCAAAAACGAGAAAAGCAGCAAGACAACTAGTTTCTCATGGGCATATAACCCTAAATCATAAAAAGGTTAACATCCCTTCTATTGTTGTTAAAGTTGGTGACAAAATTGGTTTAAGATCAACTTCTACTGATTTAAAAATTATTAAAGAAGCTATTGAAAGTGAAGAACCACGCAAGGATTTTGTCCAATATGATGACAAGAAAAAAGAAGGTTCTTTAAAAAGATTGCCTGATCGAAAAGAATTAAATCAAGAAATTAATGAAAATCTAATTGTTGAATGATATAACAAATTAATGTAATTGATTTTTATGTTTGCATAAGAAAAACCTAACTTTAAAAGTTAGGTTTTTTTATATAAAATAGAAGTGAATTAATACTTCTAATTTTAATTTATAAATTGGTAAGCAAGTTACCAAATCAAATCCTATACAATAAGGAAACTTTTTTTGTTAATGGGGAAAATGCTATTATGAAAACTAAAAACCCCAATATAAATTTTTATTTATTAAATGGTGCAATATAGTATTTACGAAATTGATCAAGGTCTCAACTTCCCACAATGTGGGCAAAAGTCCTGATTGTTTTACCTTGAATATGATTAAAAACTTGACCAAAAACATTTTTATAATTATTAAAATATTTTAATGCTTGAGCAGTTGTATAATAAGCAACATTAGCCCCTCTATTTCTTGCTCAATCTCGCTCTTTTTGACTTAACCACCCCACATGGTGATCTGGTTGAGCACTTAAAAAGGTAACTTTACTTAAATCTTCATCTTTAATCATTTGGGTATAATCATGTTTTTTAACACTATCCATAAAACTTCTTGTGAATTTATAACTTGAGCGAAATTCGTCTGCTTTTTTTTCACTTCAATCTTTTGGAAAATTAGATAAATCAATTGGGGTTTTATTAATAATTTGATCATCATAACCTAAATTAACATAACCCTGGAAATCAAAGATATTATTTTTATTACCTAAATTTAATCTTCCTGCTTGAGAAATAATGTGAGTAGGAGCAGCATCACCATATTTAGCTAGATAAAGATTAATTAAATAGCCACCAAAAGAACTACCACCCAGAATAACTTTTTTACCCTTTTTAATAAAGTCTAAAACTAATTTGTGAGCAATATCAATAGTTTCTTCATTTTCTTTATCAGCAAATTCTTCTTCAAAATCGCGATAAAGTTTAGAATAATTAATTTGCTTTTGTTTCATTCATTGAGCTTGATTAATAAATAGATAAGCAATCTTTTCTTCTTTATAAATCTTATTTTGCTCAATAATTTCTGGAAAATATCTTTTTAAAACTTGATCATTTCAAAGCTGCTTTACTGGTGAAGCAATACTCGGGCCACCAGTTAGTCATAAAATGATTTTATCATTCTTGGTTTCATCACCAACTAAAGTTGTATAATAATCTTTTAAATTTGTTAAATCACACTTTTGATATTTTTTATATGTGTCATCTTGATTATTACATTGGGCAACACCACCAACTTGTGAGGGCGCTTTTTGAAAACAACTTGTTGTTATTAAAGAAAAACCTAGAAAAAATGTTGTTTTTTTCATAATATCACCTACTTTTGAAAAATCTTTACTTATTACAATTATAACATTTATTGATAGTCTTAGTTTAAGAGATTACTTAAAAATAGTTAAAAAATAATTTCTCTTCCCTCTTTTGATGATGAAGAAATCATCATATAAAGCATCCTTTGGATTAATGATCATATTTTCATTATCAACTAAATTTCCATTAAGAGAAATAGAATTATTACTAATGAAGGTGCGTGCTTTCTTTTTTGAATCAAAAACTTTACTAGCAATTAAAAAATCAACAACATTAATTGGTTTTGTTTCAACTTTTGTGCAAGGCAATGATTTTACAAAAGTTTGAAAATGACTTTTTTTAAGTTTTGAAAAATCATTATTAAACAAAGCCTCAGAAACTAGCATTGCATCTTGTAATCCTTTTTCTCCATATAAAAGCGTAACAACTTGACTAGATAAATATTTTTGACACTCTCTTAGCGTTGAATCTTTTTTTAATGAAGTCCTTAACTTTGTGTACTCTTCTTCATCAATAAGGGTTAAATATTTAATTAACTTTAACACTTCTCCATCAGGAGTGTTAAACAAAAATTGGTACAACTCATAAGGGGTAGTCTTGGTTTTATCTAATCAGATAGTCCCCTTTTCACTTTTACCAAATTTACTACCATCAGCTTTAGTAATTAAAGGAATGGTTAAACCAAAAGTTTTAGTTTTTGTTCCTAATTTTTTGCGAATTAATTCTAATCCTGCAACAAGATTACCTCACTGGTCTTGTCCCCCGATTTGAAACGAAATATCATAAGTTTTTTTAAGATGATAAAAATCAATCGCTTGTAAAATTTGGTATGAAGTTTCTGTAAAAGAAATTCCTGTGTCTAAACGATTGGCAATTTGGTCTTTACTAATCATCGTATTAAGGTTGAATAATTTTCCATAATCTCGCAAAAAAGTTACTAAATCCATTTGCAACCAATCAAGATTATTTAAAATTATGACTTCCTCTTGAAAAAAGTCTTTGATTCATGATTTTAAAGTGGCAACATTTTGTTTTAGGGTTTTTAAATCTAAAAGCACTCTTTCTTTATTTTTCCCAGAAGGATCACCAATCATTGCTGTTAATCCCCCTAAAACAATATAAAATTTATGACCTTTAGCAATGAGGCGTTTTGCAAAAACTAAGGCTGATAAATGACCAATATGCAAGGCATCACTAGTGGGGTCAAAACCTAAATAAAAGCTATATGATTTTTGTTCTAATTCCTTATAAAAATCATCACTTGTTGTGGCAAAGATTAAATCCCTAATTTTCACGATCTCTTACTCCTTGATCCCACTATGTTTTTTAATGACTTTTCTAATTTTAGGAGTCATATCATCTAGATTAGCTAAGTCATCTTCTTTAAAAAACACCACATCAAAATCACTATTTGAGGTTTTTGTGATAAAATCTAAAATCTTGTGACTAAAAGCAAATAAAACACAAGGGTTTTGGGCATTAATAATTTTGCTTGTTTCCTTATTTAAAAATTCATTATTAGTGAAATTATGCAAAATTAAGTTAAATTTATATGTATTTAAAATCATCGTAATAAAATGTAAAAAATCACTGTAATTAGAATTACTACTTTCTTGACCTAAAAATAAAATTGCATTACCACTATGTTTTGCCGAAAACATTCTTGCTAAATTAGAAACAATAAAACCCTCTTGTTTAATAATTCTTTTAACAATTTCTCTTTTTTCTTTCTTAACTTTTTGGGGTTGGTTTAAAACTCTTGAAACAGTGGAAATAGAAACATTAGCTTTTTTTGCAATATCAATAATGGTAACTTTATTTGAGGTCTTTTTGCGCATCTTTATTTCCTTTCCTTTTACTTGTAATCATCTTGCTTTTTAATCTTTTTTGCACTTTTGAGCGCTTAGGTTTAATTTCTGGTTTTTGTTGCAAAATATCTAAAATTTCCATAGCAAAAAATGATTCAATCACTTCATAAATACTCGGGTTATTAGAAATTTTAGCCTTTTTCCTCACTTCTTTTAAAAAATCATTTTTAAAAGTTTTTATATCACTAATTCAATCTTTTAATTTTTGTTCAAAATTAATTTTTTTATCCTTAAAAATCTTAATTTTTTCAACATCACGTAAAGAATCTAAAAGAATTTCTTCTGTATAATTAAAAAAATCAGTTAATTTAATTGAAGCTTCTTTAATTTTTTTGCGAGAAATAACTTTTGATTCAGTAAAGGTTTTAGAAATATTGTTAAAAAACATTTTAAAATCAAAGTTGTTAGAATTAAAAAGCATTGATCGTCAATTCTTAATGTCTTTATTAGTTTGTTTTTTAACCGAATCAGCAAGATTATCAAAACTCTTTTTAATTCTTAAACGCTTTTTGCGTTCACTAAAAACAAAAGAAATTAAAATCGCTGTGGCAATTAGTGATAATTTAGTCTTATTTTTTAGCATTTTTACTTATCCTTTTTCCCAAATAATGATTTTCCCTTATCAATGATTTTTTTAATATTTCCCTGATGTTTATCAATTTGGGCAATAACATCAATAATGCCATCATTACTCGATGTTTTATCTTGATCATTACCTTTACTTGTTTTTGTCGGGTTTGAGGCAAAAAAGGTATTTAGTTTTTCCACAAGTTTAATAAATTTAGTATTATTTTCAATAAATTGGGTTAGTAATTTTTCTTGCTCTTTAACAAAATTAATCCTTTGGTTTAATTTGATTAAAACTAAAATAGCAAAAAGTAAAACAATAATAAACAATATTCCCGCTACTAAATAAATAATGTCTAACATTTTTTCCTCATATGATTCCAGATTAATATATATTTATTTATATATTTTATCACTACTTATAAAATTATGTTAACTTTATTAAAAAAACTTTCTTACTTATTTAAAAAATTTTTTCTAATAGTTTCTTGAATTGTTAAACTATTATTGTCCCCAATAATGGTTTTGGCTTCTTTTAAAACATGAGGCAAAGAATTTTTCATAGCATAACTTTTTTTAGCCTTTTTTAACATCAAAATATCATTACCCCCATTACCAAAAACCACAACATCTTTTCAACTACTTTTTAATAAGGGTAAAATTTTTTCTATCCCCATTGCTTTATTAACATTACGTGCTGTTATATCAATAACTTTTGTTGAAGAAAGGCAAATGGTTAAATCATTATTAAAAGTGTTTTCTAATTGGTGTAAAACTCCTTTTCCCTTAATAAAACCATCTTTTTTTAAAAGAACAATTTTAATCACATCTTTTATGCTTTTATCACTAAATTTTGCTTTTAAAGTCACTTTAAAATGTTGTAAGGCTTTTTTAAAATCCTGATTAAACTGAAATAAAAAGTGATCTGTTTTGGTGTAAAAAATTCCATTTATTTTTTTTTCTTTAGCAAAATCTAAAACTCTTTTAGCTATAGCATCATCAATTAAATCTTCATAAATAATTTCTTGAGTTTTTAAATCATAAATATGACCACCATTATGGGTTATTAAAAATCTAACTTCCCCAATTTCTGTTGCAAAATCAACCATATTTTTAATATTTCGCCCTGATGCCAAAACGACTTGATGACCTTTTTTTATAACTTCTTTTAACACTTTTAGGTTTTGAGGATGAATTTTCCGTTCACTATTTAATAGGGTGCCATCAAGATCAAAACAAAAAATCTTAGGCATTTTTATCACTCACAAAATTAATAATCTTGTTAGGAACAAAAATAACTTTTTTAATTTTTAAGTTTTGTAAATATTTACTGTATTCAAGGTTTTTTTCAATGATTTGTTTCACTTCTTTTTCACTAGCATTATTTTTGATATTAATAATTGTTTTTAATTTACCATTAATTTGCATTGCTAATTTAATTGCTTTTTTTTCACTAAAAACTTTTTGGTCAACTTGGGGTCACTTACTAAAACTAATTTCTTTTTCCAATTGATAGGCTTGTCAAATTTCTTCACTTAAATGGGGGCAAATTGGGTTTAAAATTTGTAAAAATATTTGTAAGGTTTTTTTACTAATTTTAAATTCTACTTTTTTAAAGTGTTTAAACATGACCATTAATTCAGCAACAACATTATTAAATTTTAAATGATTATAATAATTAATTGCCTTTTTTAAGAACTGGTGCAAGGCAACATATAGTTCTTGATCATCCTGATTAACAAAACTAACCTTACTCATTAGTGAGGTAAAAACTTTATCTAATCATTTTTTATTACTAATTAACTTGGTTTCATTTCAAACTTTTTTTTCTTCAAAAGGTCCCATAAAAACAATAAAAAGTCTTAAGGCATCAGCACCATAATTTTTGATTATTTCATCAGGATTAATCACATTCCCTTTTGATTTTGACATTTTTTTACCATCTGGTCCTAAAACTAAACCTTGGTGAACTAGTTTTTTAAAGGGTTCATCACAATCAACAATCCCTAAATCTTTTAAAAACATATGTCAAAACCTGACATAAAGTAAATGACCAACAGCATGTTCTGTTCCCCCAACATAAAAATCACAAGGTAATCACATTTTTAGTTTTTCTTTGGCCTCTTTTGAATCAAGAGGAAGATAACCATTTTCATTTTTTAAAATATAGGCAATGTAATATCAAGATGACCCAGCTGAACCAGGCATCGTGTTTAAATCATAACCAAACTTTAATCATTCTTTGGAATTAGCAAGAGCAGGAATACCATTTTTACTTTTAAAATCATCAAGTTTAGGTAAAGTTAAAGGTAATTTGTTTTCATCAACTAAAATAATCTTTCCATTTTGGTGTTGTACTGGAATTGGTTCTCCCCAGTAGCGCTGACGAGAAAAAATTCAATCTTGTAATAATAGTTTTTTGCTTTCACTATCAAATATTCAATTCCTTTGCATATTTTTAGTTGATTCAATTCAATCTAAACCATCTAATCCATCATATAGTCTCTTGGCATAATCACTAATTTTTAAAACTCATTGTTTCATTGGTTTTTTAACTACTAAATGGCCACCACGTTCTGAAACTTGCTTTCCTTCATGGTTGGTTTCTATTTCTGAATTAGCTAAAACAGTTTGTAATTTTTCACACCAATTAACTTCAACTTCCTTAAATTTTGCTAAATTCTTTTGATAAAGTTTTAAAAAGATTCATTGGGTAATTTTATAATAGTTTGGATCAGAGGTATTGATTTCTTTATCCCAATCATAAGAAAAACCTAATTTTTGCAGTTGTTGACGGAAATAATCAATATTTTTAAGGGTAAATGATTCCGGGTGATTTCCAGTTTTAATGGCATATTGTTCTGCTGGTAAACCAAAGGCATCAAAACCCATAGGGTGTAAAACATTATAACCTTGCATTTTTTTAATCCTAGCAATAATATCAGTTGCTAAATAGCCAACAGGATGGCCCACATGAAGTCCTGCCCCTGAAGGATAGGGAAACATATCTAAAACATAAAAAAATGGTTTATTTTTATCTTCAGTGGTTTTAAAAGTTTTTTCTTCTAATCATTTTTTTTGTCATTTAGTTTCTATTTTTTTAAAATCATAAATCATTTGTATCCTCCTTTAATATTCAATTTTTAAATAATCTAATAATTCTCGATCACAAGGTTTAGAAATATCAAACTTTGGAGAAATTCTCGTTTTTAAATGCTGGTCAATAAAAGTTTGCACTACTTCTAGTTTTTTATCAAAAAAAGTTTTAAGTTCTTGGTTTATTTTGCGTTTTCAAACCTTAATTCTTTTTCCATCAATTGGTTGCACTGGTTTACTATATTCTTGGTTTTTAATAAAATAAGCACAAAGCCAAACTTCCTTAGCATTAGTTAAATAGGCATATAAAAACATTTGTAATAAATAATACTTAGGAGGTTTATAAGTGATTCATTTTTCCATATTTTTATAATTAGTTACCTTACATTCTAAAACAATTTTTTGTTTAGCATCTCATCCATCTAATTTCCCATTATATTTAGCACCAATTCCCTGTTTAGAATCAAAATCATAATAGTTTTGATTAGTATAATTACCAAATTTAGTAGCAAACTTTTGATTAACAAAATCAATAACTACTGGCTCATATTCAATTCCCTTTTCCATTTCAATTGAAGTTTCAAAAGGCAGGGCAAAACGAAAAAGATCCATAAAAATAACAAAAGCACTAGAAAAGGGATTATCACCAGTTATGGCACCAATTTTGGTTCCTGTAATTGGTTTATAATGCTTGACATGATCTTTAATAATGATTTGGTTATTTTTGACAATAAAATCTTGGTAATCTTTCATTTATTTTTTTCCTATTTGTAATAAACTTTAAATAAAATTATACCATAACTTTACTTGCTCTTTTTTAAAAATTAGAGAAAAAAAGGTATAATTTTAAATAGTTAGGTGGTTTTAATGGAAAAAGTAGCAACTAGTAATCAAAAGTTATGAGAAGAAGATCATTACAATTTTTTAAGCGAACACATCTTTTTATATAAGGGTAAAAACTATTTAATTAATATTGTTAAAACAGCTAATGAAATTACTAATGATGATTTTAACAATTATGATTTAAGTGCTAAAAACCAAATGATAAATCATATTTTTATTTTTGAAGTTAAACTAAGAAGAATTTTTAATAATTATATTGAGCTAATTGAAAAGTTAGCCTTTGCTGCTTTAAAAAACCTTTTAATTATTGAAAGTGATAATGCGATTGCACTTCTTGAAAAAGAGTTAGTCAAGATGAAAACTTTTGGGACTATTATTGCTTTTTTTAAAAAGCCAGAAAACAATTTAATTGATAAAAAGACTAAAAAAAGCAATAAAAAAAGAGACCCTAAACAGGTAAAAGAAATTAAAATTATTGCTAATAAGTTTTTTAAATATTTTCAATCTTTATCAGCAATTGATAACACAATTAAATCAACCCCAAAATTTTTAAATGCAATGGCTAATATTAAGGATCTAAGAAACTTTATTTATCATCATGATTATTTATTTGATTTAAATAAAACTTATTTAATTGAAATGAATGAAAAGGAGGTAGAAAAAAGTTTATCCGACTTCTTAAAATCATTGAATAAGATTTTAAGTGCTAAATATAATAAGGTTTTATTTAAAAAACTTAATCAAGAAATTAATGATTGTTTAATTGAATTAAACATCAAGGCTCTTACAGCCCAAATCTTATATGAAAAAATGTGAACGCCAATTATAAAAATTTTTCAAACCAAAACAGATAAATTCTTTTTTCCCAAAGCTAATGAATTTGCTAATAATAAACCTTTTTATACCGCAAGTAAATATGAGGATATGTTAAACTTTAGAAACAAATTTAAAAACAAGTATTGCAAAATTCAGGAAAAACTCAAAAAAATTGTTAAATAATCCTTGCTTATTTTATTGTTTTTTTATGAAAAAAAATGTATAATCTAAATAACTAAAAATAGTTAAGAAATTTTTAAATTAAAAAAGTGGGTGAATAAAATGAAAAAGAAAAAATTCTTTATTGGGGTCATAGGATCATTATCAGTTTTTATGATAAATCCTAACTCCAGGTTAATAACCAAAACCAAAACAATACCAATTGAACAAAACTTTAAAAAAGCAACCTTTAATCAAAGTGGTGTGCAACCAATAACAACCTTTTTAGCAACTAAAGAAGCTTATGCTGATAGTTCTCTTTCGAATAAAGCTTTTAGTGATTGGGTTGATTCAGTGCCAAGTGGATTAATTGCCGAAATTAAAAAAACTTCAATCTATATTAATAGTTTTAATAAGTGAAAACTAAGACAAGATTCAGGGCATGGCAATTCTCTTTATAAAGACACTGAAGCCTTTGTTAATAATGATGATGCTTCTAATAGTTATTTTAATACTTGAAAAGCAACTGCCAAAGGACAAGAAGTATTAAAACAATATTATGAAAAATGAAGTGAAAAAAAGATTGTAGATCACGAAACTAGCCTTTACAACACCTGACGACTTACAAGAACGGCTGCATTAAAAACTGTTTGAGAAGCAACTAGTGATTTTACAACAAAAGCAAGAATAGAATATTCAGTTGATGATTATATTGCAGGTGATCATAGACGTGTTTCAAATTATCTTAGTGGTTTAGCAGGTAATAGAAGGCATACGATGACATTAAACATTAGGTTAAGATTGGGTACACATGCTAGATTATATACTTTTTCAAAGGGTAATTTATTAGATATACTTGGTCAATTGCTAGGTCAGCTTAATAGTGGGGCTTATAGAAATGGTGGAACAAATTGAACAATTGATGAGTTGTGAAGTGCTGGTTGAAGAGCAGCTTATAATAGAATGCTTAATGACTATAATGCAGATAGAGTTGTTGGATTAAGAAGAGACGTTAATGAGATATACAAACAACTTTCAAACCCAAGTGCTAGAAATAGAGAAATTGATACAAATTATACAACATGAGCAGACACTGAATATAAAGCCGACACTGTTTCTTATAATAGAGGTCTTGATTCATGATCTTTGACAAAAGCAAATGGACTTGATACTTATAAAACGTCACTTGGTTTAACTGGTGATTATGAAACATGAATAAAAAACCAATGAGAAGCTAGTGGTGGATATCAAACTTTTAATTATTGAACTGGTTTTAAACCAAATTGAAAACCTGCTTATATGCACAAAAATGTATGAAACCTTCCTAGTCAAGCGGATAAAGATCGTATTACTTGGTTAAAAGGAGAATATGAAAAAACAGATGATTTTAAAGCATTAATCAAAACACATTATGGAACAAAAGCCAAAGCATTAGCATTTTATAAAAGATCAATTCAACTAACTAGAGATTACTTTGATTATGTTGGAAAATATAATGCCAATGTTGCTAAATGACATGAACTTAAACCAGGAATGAATAATACACATCTTGCTTCATATGATGATTATAAGCGAAGCCCACAAGCATGACTGGAAAGATATATTGATGGTTATAAAAAAGATGATTTCTTAAATGATTATGCAACAACTGATTTATTTACACAAAGTGAAATTGATGCTTTGAAAAGTAAAATTGCTGGTCTAGATGAATTAGAAAAATCTAAAGCAATTTTTACTTTCTTTAAAAATCAAGTTGCTAAAGTTAAAGCTAAAGTTGATCAAAACAAAAAAGTAACTTTTGATCAATGATTACAAAATAATGGTCACACCCTTGATGATTGAATCGCTGCTAATAAAGATAAAATAGTTGCTTATTGAAAAACCCAAACAAGTGCTTTTAATGCTTCATATAACAAATATGCAAAGGAAAAAGTAGCAAGCGATGGTACTAGTCTTAGTAAAAGAGATATTAAAACCTGGGCTTTTGATACTGCTGAAGGAAGAACACTTTTTGGTAATTGAATTAAAAGCAAAGTTTTAAATAATGATTATGCTAATGTTTATAAAAAATATATGCAAGTATTAAGTGGTAATTATAAAGCCTTTAGTCAAGTTCATCAATCTGAAGAAGAAGCATGAAATCACATAAAAAAGGTTTATCCTTGGTTTGCTAAATTTGCTATTGGAATGGCTGATCATAATGCTGGAGTATTAGAATCAGCAAAAGGTTTCCCTCAAGCAAGTAGTGCTTATGTTTGGTTAAGAAATAATATTCAATATTTCAATGATTGAAAAAGAACATATACTTATAATGATAAAAATGCACATTATTGAAGAACAAGTGGTTTTTATAAAAAAGAATTAAGTAACTATATGGAAAATGGACCTAGTTCAATATTAGCTGGAAAAAGAACTCTTAATAATTATGCTACTCATAGTAGTAATAGTGGAATTTTTCAAAGTTGAAAAACACGTTTAGGTGGGATTAAAAGAAATATATATTATAAATCAACTTCTGGTTATAAAGATGCTCTTAAAGCAGCATATCCTTATAATGATTGATTAGGTCATACAGACTTCAATTATGATCAATGATTTTTGGGTCGTTTAGGTTTTGTTGGACTTAAAACTTTTGATGACTTCACATTTAAAACATCACAAACTGGAACTCCAGATAAATTCAAAACAATTAAAAAAGGCACTTCTTTTAAAGATGCTTTACATACAATTATTTCAAGTGTAGAAAATGGCGTTCATGATTGATCAACAAGTCGAAGTGAAGCTACAAGTTATTACCTTGTAAGACCTGATTCGAATTATTACCAAAAATGAGAAAATATGTTATCTTATAAAGACCAAAGAAACAAAGCCAATCTAAAAGACACATTAGATCGTTTCCTAAGATTGCAAAACACGCACGAAAAGGCAACTCACTTAAATTCAGCTTATCTATCATGAGCAAGTGAACAATTTTATGAAAGTGCTAGATATACTTCTTCATTTAGAAATTGAGATAGTAATATTAATTCATATTTACCTTGATATTCAAAATCAAAAACACTAGTCAATAGTTACAACAATTTCAAAAAAACTAATTTTGAAAGTAATTCAACACCAAATACCTATAAAAATGAATTTAGTGATTGAACAAATCTTCAAGCTACATATTTATTTGATAAAACTCGTCCCCATGCTCTTGGTGAAGGTTATAGCAAATGGGTTAAATTCTTAAAAGGTCAATATAATGCCAATAAATTTAAAGCTCATTGACAAAAGAATTTAGATAATATGGATGCTGCTAAAGCAAAATGATATTATGACATTACTTTGAAAATGTATAATAAAGATGCTCCTACACTTGTTCCTGATTTTCTAAAATCAAAAGAAGCGCTAAGTGCTTATAGTAAATGAAATGATCCTAGTGTTGTTTCAATAAGTCGTGATCAATATGTGGCTTCTAGTCAAGGAGTAAAAGATTATAACAGTTTTATTGCAGCAAATCGTAGTAGTTTAGAAACGCTTTGAAAAGCTGATTATCAAGCTGCATATGATAAATACCTTGATGATAATGATAAGCTTTATGAAAAAATTCAAAAAGCTAAATCAATTGCTGATAAAGTGTGATTTGCTCGCAACCAATTTAAGGCAACTGATGATTATATCAATCAACTTAAACTTGATTTAAATATTATTAGTCATAAAGAGTTAGCAGTTCGTATTAAAAAAACTTATGTTTATTACTTAAAAGAAACTCTTAAAACTAAATAAGCAAAAAATAGTTAATTAACTTTTATATAAAAAAACCTAGATAAAATTTATCTAGGTTTTTTATTATCTTAATAAAAGATTAAATAATAATTTCTTATTTAGTTAAAGGGTCAATATAAAATTCTTTAATGTGATTAATACTTCAAGTTCCTGCCATATGGGCAAAAGTTTTAATACTACTTCCCATTGAATGTTTAAAATCAACACCAAAAAGGTTTTTGTAATTATTAAAATACTTTAGTGTTGTTGCATTATCAAAAAGTGTTACTTTAGCTTTTTTACTTTTAGCAAAGTTAATTTCTTCTTGATTAAATCATCCTACATGTTGATCTGGTTCAGCTGAAATGAATCGAACTTTACTTAAATCATCATCCTTAATAATTTTAGTATAATCTGTTGTAAAAATTCATGCAAAATTTTCTAATCATTTTTGTTGTTCCTTCTTTTTTTCCATCACCTGGTTGTTTTTTCCATAATAAAAGCTATACCCTTTTTTAAACAAATCAGCTTTAGCTGGGGCATCTTTGATTTTTAATCTTCCCACTTGAGAAATAATTGCATCAGGTAAATTATCACCATACTTACTTAGATAAAGGTTTGTAAGAAGGGCTCCATAAGATTCTCCACCTAATAAAACTTTTTTACCTTTATCTTTAAAATATTTAACTGCTTCATGTCCCTTATCAATGGTTTCATAAAATTCTTTTTTCATTGCTTCACCATTTATTCCCTTGCTTAAACCATTTTTGATTTTATTTTGTTTTAATCATTGGGCTTGATTTAACAAGACATAAGCAACATTTTCTTTTTTAAATGTATCTAACATTTGATAAATCATTGGGATATGTTTTTTAACTAAGTCAAGTTGTTTAACTAATGCACCTGGAGATGCGGGTTGAGGACCACCCACTCATCATAAAACTACTTTATCAGCTTTTTCTGGATCTCCAATAATTGGATCATATCAATCCTTTAATTCTAAATCACAAGCTTGAAAAGTTTTATATTCCTTTTCCTGGTCGTTACATTGTCTTGTCCCGTTCACTAAAACATTGGGTTTACCAAAACAACTTGTTGTTAAAACTAAACTCCCTAATGCTAAGGCATTAAATTTTTTATTCATATTAATAATTTCTTTCTATAATAATTTTTATATTCAAAGTTAATTATACACTTTTTGAAAAAAAAAAAAAAAAGACTAACCAGACAGTCTTTTTAATATAGTTTCTTGATTCTAATAGATTAAAAATCTCAAGTCATACTAGAGTTAGTGTTAGAATCTACTACACAATTGCATTTAAATTTTATATACATAATATGGTTTCCTTCTATTTCTAATTTGAAGTGTTTCTTTTATTATACCACAAGAAATTAGGAAGCCTATTTGTTAAAAGGATCAAAATAATGTTTTTTAATATAATCTTTATTCCATAGGGTTACTTGGTGAGCAAAATTTCCTAAATTAAATTCTCTTTGTTCTAGTTTTTCATCTTTTTTAATTGGAAACATTTTATCATATTCCCTTTTACTTTCTGTCTTACTATAAACAGTAACTGATGCTTTTCTTGATCTTGCTCAGTTAATTTCTTCTTGGTTATATCAACCGACCCTAAAATCAGGATTAGCTGTGACAAAATAAGTATTACTTAAATCTTGGTCTTTAATCACTTTGGTATAATCTTTAGTTAAACCATTGATCCCAATTTTAAATTGAACAATAATGCCATTAGGGTTTTTTGGTTTAGGCATATCTTTTTTATTATATGAATCATCGACTTCATCATTATCTTTAATAAAAATATAACCATGTTGTTTTTCTTCAGCTACTTTATAAGCAGCTTTGATTTTAGCAGCATTACCAATTTTTAATCTTCCCGCATATGATAACACTCAATCAGGAGTATCATCACCATATTTAGCTAAGTATTCATTAACCACAAAAGAACCATATGAACCACCTGCTAGGCCAACTTTTTTACCTTCACTTTTTAAATGCTTAATAATATTTTGGGTACTATCTACAGTTTCCATATGTTCTTTATAACCATCTTCATAGGTAAGTTTTTCAATATTTCCATCTAAATATTTTTTTTGTTTTAAATATTGGCTTTGGTTAACCAAATATATTGATGTATCTGATTTTTGAAATTCTTTAAAAAAGTCAATATAAAAACTAAAATATTGAGGAACTTCTTTGCCAGCTAAACCATCTTTAATTAATTTTCCATAAGAAGATTTTAAAGGGCCTCCAAGTACTCAAAGCACTACCTTATTACTTTTTTTACTATTATCAACAATTACATCATAATATTCTTTAACATCAGTTAAATCACATTTTTGGTACATAGTGTGAGTGCTATCTTGGTTATTACATTGTTTTAAAGGATAATAGTTTTTATTACCTCCAAAACAACTTGTTGCCAAAAGCAATGTGCTTAATGATAAAGCACTAAATTTCTTATTCATATTAATAATTTCTTTCTATAATAATTTTTATATACTACTTTAATTATACATTTTTTCAAAAAAAAAAAAAAGGCAACAAATTCTAGAAAAACAACTTTTTTTATAATTTATTTATTAAATGCATTTAAATAATATTCTTGAATTTGCTGCTTATTTCACATTGAAACATGTTGAGCAAAATTTTTAAAAGCATATTGGTTGTCTTTTTGTTTGGGATAATTTTTTTCAAAAATAGTTTTAACATCATTTTGGCTAAATACTTTAACATTAGCTTTTTTACTTTTTAATCAACTAGTTTCTTCATCTGAAAATGATCCATAAGTGTAATTTGGTTTTGCTAAAAGAAATTTTGTTTTACTTAAGGTTTTAGCTTCAATCGCTTTAGTGTAATCATTTAATAAATTTCTTAATCCCACCTTATAATAAATTATATGTTCATTTTTTTGGTAATGATCAGTAAAGTAAGGTTTTAATTTTTGCTTAATAAATTCTTGATTATAAGTATCATCGACTTCATCATTTTCTTTAATTAAAACTTTTCGATGATCTTGACTAAATGCTATGTCTCAGGCATTTTTAATTTTAGTTTGGTTTTTAACCTTAACGCGACCATTAATTGCTAATGCATAACTTAACTTATCATCACCATATTTAACTAAATAATCATTTAAAATAAGAGAACCATATAAATGTCCAACAAGTCCGATTTGTTTGTTTGCCTTTTTTAAACTAGCAATAACATTATTTAGGTTATTAACATTTTCTAAATGTTCCTTTTTTCCCTGCTCATAAGTTAATTTAGATAAATCACCATCACTAAATTTATTTTGTTTTAAAAATGGGGTTTGATTAATTAAATAAAAAGAAGTGTCACTTGCTTTAATTGTTTCAATTAAATTACTAATTTCATCTCCTAAAACACTTCTGGTTGTATTATATTGATGCTTATCATCTTTTTTAAAAAGGTTTTTAAAAGAACCACCTAACGAATAAAAGGTTGCTCCATCTTGTAAAAACAAAATCACTTTATTACTTTTTTTACTATTATCAACAATGACATCATAATAATTTTTGACATCAGTTAAATCACACTTTTGATATGTGGCATAAGTGTTATCCTGATTATTACATTGCTTTAGAAAATAATTTTTTTTATTACTATTAAAACAACTTGTTGTTAAAAACAACACACTAAGTGATAAAGTGCTAAATTTCGTACTCATCTTTATTTCTTCTTACTATAACTTTTCTCTTATAGTTTAATTATACACTTTTTTTAAATCAAAAAAGATTAGGATTATAGTTTTTTTAACAATTTATTTTGTGTCTTTGCTAACTTTTACTCTTTGCAAAAATAAATATCCCACTAAAGCCAAAAGCAATCCGATCACAACATAAACAATAATGATGTTTTCATTTAATGTTGGAGAAAACACTCCTTTTAAGGCATCATCTAAAAACATAATTGCAAAAATTATTGTTAAAAATAAATCTGCTCTAACATTAGTTACTATCTTTTTTTTAATATTTAAAATGGCAAACAAAATGGCAAAAACAATCCAAATTGAATAACTAACCATTTGATAAATCCCATAATGAGCAAGTGGTAAAGTTATATATCATAATGAGTATAAACCAGAAACCACAACTGGAATTGCCATCCACATTAATTGTTGCTTTTCTTCATTAAATTCAGTGTGCTTTTTTAAGTAAAAGATGCTTCCAAGCAAATAAAGATAAACTCCAATTATGCCTCCCATCATTTGATATTGCACAAGTTGTCGATCTTCAAGTTTTACAATAAAAGTTAAAGCAAAATCAAGTGCATATAAAACCACAAACAAAATTACCACATTTAAATAAACAACCTTTTTATTTGTCATAATTTAATCCTTTCTTTTTAATAATTTAAATATAATAAATTATAACACTTAATCAAAAAAAAAAAAAAAGACTAATAAAGTGTCTTTTTTTCCTTTTATTTTAATATTTTTTATTTTATTCTACTTCTTTACTAGCTTTTGTTTTTTGAAAAAAGCAATATCCTATCAATCCCCAAAGTGCGGCTAAAAAAACATAAGCAATAATTATATTGCTATGTATCATTGGGCTAATTAAAGCTTTGGTAGCATCATCTAAAAATATTATGGCAAAAATTATGATCAAGAATAAATCCGCCCTTACCCTAGTGACCATCTTTTTTTGAATATTTAAAATAGCAAATAAAATGCCAAAAACAATTCAAATTGAATAATTTACCATTTGATAAATTCCGTAATGAGCAAGGGGAAGTGTTTGAAATCATAGTGTATACAAACCAGAAACAACACCAGGAATTGCTATCCACATTAATTGTTTCTTTTCTTCATTAAAATCTGTGAATTGTCTTAAATAAAATATACTTCCAAGTAACCAAAAATAAAGCCCAATATTGCTTGCTCAGATTTGGTATTTTCTCATATCTCCTTCAACTTTTAATACATATGTTAAAGTAAAATCAAGCGAATATAAAACAATAAACAAAATAACTACATTAAAATATGCAACCTTTTTATTTGTCATAATTTGATCCTTTCTTTTTAATAATTTAAATTCTCTAAATTATAACATTTAATCAAAAAAAAATAATCTTATTATTCAAAATTTTTCTTAATTCATTGCTTTCTTAACCAAAGTAAATAACCTATTGTCAATCAAATCAAGGCTAAAAAGACATAACCAAGCAAGATATAATCATAAACAAGAGGAGCAAAAAGACCAACAATTGCCGATTGAATAAGCATTAAAACTAAGATACAAACCAAAATTCCTTCACTTCTTGCTAGGGTTGATAGTTTTTTTCCATTATTTAAAAACCCAAAAAGCATGGCAAAACAAACAAAGATGATGAAATTAAAAAGCTGATAAATTGCTGTAAACCCAAGATCAAAAATCCCACACGAAAGGGTTCAAATTACTGATACTAAAAACACATAATTAGTTTGTCAGTATTGCTTTTTTTCTTCAATAGAATCAGTATTTTTTCTTAAATAAAGTAAACTTCCAACAAAAAAGCTATAAATAATAATATATTCTGTTAAAAAATATAAGCTACCAAATTTTAAGTCTACTCTAAAAACACTAGTTATAGCAAAATGGATTGAATATAAAAATAATAATAAAACACTTATATTTAAATAAGCAACTTTTTTATTTGTCATAAAATCCTCTTTTCTTTTGTATAACTTAATTACTACAAATTATAACATTTGATTAAGAAAATAAAAAAGTTTTAACTAGAGAGGTTAAAGAAATCTTTTAATTTATAAATTTTTTTAGGAAAAAAAGATTATTTCTACTATTTATATATTAGATGGAGATTTTGAAAAATAAAATAAAAAAGATAAAATATAATGTATAAAATTTTAAATAAAAGGATTAATGATTTAGGGATGAAAAGAAAAATTTATTCAATTGAATTATGTGTAGGTGCTGGAGGACTTTCTTTGGGTTTGGAAAAAACAAACATCCACCCTCAATTATTAGTTGATATTTTTAAACCAGCAATTGAAACAATTAAGTTAAATCGACCTCATTGAAATATTCAGAATAAAGATATTTCCCAAATCATGAATAATCAAGAATGAATAAAGCAAAATTTGAAACCCTTGCAAGAAATTGATCTTTTATCAGCAGGACTACCATGCCAACCTTTTAGTTATTCTGGAAAAAAAGCAGGTTTAGATGACAAGAGAGGGAATTTGTTTTTAGACTTTGTTAAAATATTAAACTATTTAAAACCTAAGATGCTATTAATTGAAAATGTTAAAGGATTAATTTCTCACCATAATGGTGAAACATTAAAGTTTATTATTTCTATTTTAGAAAAAAAATATAAGGTTAAATATAAAGTTTTAAATGCCAATGATTATGGTGTGCCTCAGAAAAGACAAAGACTTTTTATTGTTGGAGTTAGAAAAGATTTTAATCAAGAATTCAAATGACCTAAAAAGGAAAAGCAAAAATTTGTGTTAAAAGATGTTTTAAAAAATGTTCCTAAATCACTTGGTTTTCAATATAGCCAAGCAAAAAAGAAAATATTAAAATTAATTCCACCTGGTGGGTGTTGAAGAGATTTGCCACAAGCTATTGCTAAACAATATATGAAAAAATCATATTACTTAGGAGGAGGGAAAACTGGAATTGCCAGAAGATTGTCATTTGATGAACCTTCCTTAACTCTAACAACTTCACCAATGCAAAAACAAACCGAAAGGTGCCACCCCTTAGAAACTAGACCATTTAACATTAGAGAATATGCAAGAATTCAAACTTTTCCAGATTCTTGGAAATTTAGTGGTTCAATTAGTAGTCAATATAAACAAATTGGTAATGCTGTTCCCGTTAATTTAGCAACTAAGATAGGTCATGAAATAGCTAGTGTCTTATGAAAAATAAAATAACAGCAAAAATCAATGAAATTTATCAAAAATATTTAAATAGTGTTAAAAAATGAAACAATCCACAAGAATTATTAAAAAGCAAGATTGACCCAACTAGTTTTATGATTACTCAACACTTTAGGAACAAAACTTTTAAAGAAGCTATTGTTTTAGAAATAAATCGAAAAATTGATAAGTCAATACAAAATTCTTTAGGTAAATTTTATGAAGACATCTTAAATTTTTTTCCTAATTGCTATAAACCAACAAAAGGTTTGTTTAAAAGTTTTGATTTAATATATTTAAAGGATGGCAAAATTAAAATAGTTGCAGAAATTAAAAACAAACACAATACAACCAATAGTGATTCAGCCACAAAAATATATGAAAAAATGTTAAAAGTTGTAAAAAATAATGAAAATATTATTTGTTATTTGGTTGAAGTTATCGCCAAAGAAAGCAAAGATGAAAAATGAATAAAATCATTTAATGGAAAAACACATAAACATGAAAGAATTAGGGTTATTTCTATTGATCGATTTATCAAACTAATTTCCAATCAATGAACTTTTAAAACATTATGAGATTTTATTGTTTCAACCATTAAAGAAATAGGCAAAGAAAATTATAATATTGAAGTTATTAAACAAAGCATAAATCAATACAATATTAATGTGATTCTAAAAAATTCATTTAAAAATTATATAAGATTTAGTTAATTTTATTTTTTTCAATTTCAATAATTTTTAACCCCATTTTTTTTATTAACCCACACACTAGGGCATTGCCCATTAAAAAGAATCTTACTTTTTTTGGAGCTAATTTTGTTCACCCCTTTTTAAATCCATTTAATTGTTCTGCTTCTTCCGCAGTTAAAAATCTTAATTTTTTTGTTGCATAATCTTTTACAACATGTGTGCATCTATTAATTCCTCTTTCAGAGGTCAACATTGTTCTGGCTGGTTTTTCTAAATCATCTGGAAAATTCATTTTACCTTCTGTGTAAATATATTTAAAATTTTTATTTACTTTTCTTTCTATTTTTTTTGATCCTTTCATGTATTCAAATTTTTTAATTTGTTCTTTATTCAAAAAATCTTCTTTATCAACTAACTTTGTCTTATTTATAATTCTTTTTAATTTACAAGTTTTTCCTTGATTTGGAATCAAATCACAAGTATATATTAAACCATTTGACATTATTCCAGCATTTCAAAACCTTTCTGAAAAATTTTTAGTTAATCATAGTAATGATTTTCTTCTTATGTCAATATGGTTTTCTCTTGATTTATTTTTATCTTTTTTTATTTCATCATATTTAAAGATAGAACTAAAAAAACCATTCTCTAAAACTTTATCATCTAATTTTACTTTTTTTATTATAATTTTATGACAAAAAATAAAAATTCTTCTCCTCTTTTGAGGGAATCCATAATTTGCTGCATTTATTATTCTTCACTCAACTGTGTAACCCAAATCACTAAGAGATTTTAACATAATAGAAAAATCTCTTCCTCTTTGGTTTATTGGTGATTTGATTAATCTATCAACATTTTCTAACAATATGTATTTTGGATTATTTTTTTTTATTACATCTCTAATTTGTCACCACAATACACCTTTTTTGCCTTTTATGCCCTTAGCCCTAGTTGCTGCCACTGAGTAATCTTGACAAGGAAAACCACCAACTAAAAGATCATGCATTGGTATTTCGTGTTTTATTTTTTCTATGTCATTATTAGAAACATTTTTTTTACCAAAATGCTTAACATAACAATTATAAGCATGTTGAACTCTAGTTTTAGGCTCTCATTGATTTACATAAATAGTCTTAAAAACTGTTTTACTTGCAGCTTCTAAACCAACTCTAAATCCACCAACACCTGCAAAAAGCTCAACAACTCTAATTTTCATTTTTCTCCAAAATTTTATTATTAAATATTATACATTTATAAATTATACAATTATAATTATAAAAGATCAAGGTTTTTATAATTATGAATAAAGAATGAAAAACAGAAAAAGAACTACTTAAGTATGCTCAAACTATAAAAGGCAAAACTTTTAAAGAAATAGGTATTGAAAAGAGCAAAAAAAACAAAGGTTCTATTGGCCAGCAAGTAGAAAAAGTTTTTTTTAGAATTAAAAACAATAGCAAGAGTAAGCCTGATTTTGAAAAATTAGGCATTGAATTAAAAGTAACTCCTTTGAAAGTTAATAAAAACGGAACTATTGTTCACAAAGAAAGATTGACTTTATGTAATATTAATTTTAAAAAAGATATTTGTATAAATTACAAGGCCTCAAACCTATATAAAAAGACTAAAAAAATTTTAATAGTATATTATGTTGATAATTCAAAAACTCCTTATTTGCATGATATTTTTGTTGATGCCTTTTTATGAGAACCGTGGGGAAAAGAAAATGAAAAAAGATTAAAAAGAGATTATGAGATTATAACTAATTTAATTAATCAATCAAAAGCTAATGAACTATCAGGAAGGTCAACAAAATTTCTAGAAGCTTGTACATCTGGTAAAAATAGTAAGGATTTAACTGAACAATTAGATTTAACAAAAGCTAAAAGAAGAAAATATGCTTTTAAAACCCGTTTTTTAAATGAGCTAATTGAAAAACATAATATAAATATTTCAAAAATTCCTATTATACCTGAAAAATATTTTGTATTTCTTGAAAATATAACAAAATCAATAAAAGACAAAAATATTAAAGAAATTTTAGAAGAACACAATTTGAATATAACCCAAAATTCAAAAAATATTTTAAACACAATGATGAGAAAAATCATTCCTTTATATAAAGTAGACATTAGGGATTTTAAAAATAAAAATATTTCTTTTCATTGTGTTAGGATAAATAAAAAAAATAAAATAGTTGAATCCCTCTCTTTACCTTATCAACAAAATTTTATGAATTGAATGCAAATTGAATGAAAAGAATCAAAATGAAAAAAATATTTAAAAAATCATAAATTTATATTTTTTGTTTTTGTGAAGACAATTTTAGGAAGTTATGTTTTTAAAGAAATTAAATTTTATAGTCTAAGTTTATATGAATTAAAACAGTTTGAAAAAACTTATAATAAAATGAATAAAATTTTAAAAGAAGGTGTTAAAATTATTGAAATTAACAGAAGAAAAACAAACAACTTTCCTAAAAAAAGAGAAAATCCTGTTTGCCATATTAGACCAAAAGCTAAAGAAGCATCTTATTTCAAATCATCAAGTTCTTGAATTTTACCAAACCCAATTTCACAATATAAATACATGACAAAACAAACCTTTTGAATCAATAATACATGATTAGAAAAAATATTAATTTAAAAAATGTTTTTATTTCAAATTTTTTATAAAGTTTGAATTAGCTCTTAAAACCCTTACATAAGCAATAAAGCCTAAGGTTAAAGTAAAAACAAAAGAAGACCCCATTATAGTAACTATCTCCCAAAATGTTAAGGGCCTAGCATTTGCTGCACCTATTAAAATAGTAGCAATCAAACTATTTATCAAGGCTAAAAAAGAACCTCAAATCCCAATAAATGATAATGACCTGGTAAATTGAAGACCAAGAGCACTAACTTACTAGTAAACAATCTTGGTTGCTTCTTGCCTTGCCTCTTTTTTAGCTTCATCTTTAACTTTTTTTAGGGCTAGGTTGAATTTTTTTAGTAATTTCTTTTTAATCTATCTTCATCTCTTTGAAGTGAAATTGTTTTTGATTAGTAGTTTTGGTTTTTAAAACAATAGCTAAAAGAATTTGCAAGGATGTATCAGTTAATTTTTTAACTTCTTTTAAATTATTATAAATATATAAAGTCATAAATCACTTATAAAGTAAGTTTAAATGATCATCTGAATTAATTTCTTTTTAATGAGATAATTTTGTTCTTTGATGAACACTTATGGTCTAATTTTGTTAATGTAATCAGCATTAATTCTCATAATGATGTAATACCCTATTAAACCAGCTATTAAAACAAAAAAAGCTATTGATCATGTAATAGAAAGAATTTCTAAAAAAGTTAGACCTCTCTCGCTAGACTTAACAATAGATACAAGATTAATTAAATTAATAACCATAGTCACTCCAAAACCAAGGGTTGTGAAATCTTTAAATGATTTATTAAATTGCATACCCAATGCACTTGTCTCTTTGTAAACAATCTTAGTTGCCTCAATTTGGGCGATTTCTTTTGCTCTTTGTTCTGAAACTTTTATAGCTTTTTGTTCTACTTTGGCAATTGCTATTTCAACAATTCTACTAATATCTTCTTTTAAAAATGAATTAATGTTTATGTTTTTTTTATCATCAAATTTATCCATATAGTTCATACCCTTTTTTTGAAATTTGTTCATATAAGGATGTTAAAGGTTTCATTGGTATTTTATATCTAAAAGCTAATTCTTTAACACTAGTTATTTCAAAAAGATCACAAAACGCCCTAGCATTAAGGACAGAATCAACAACAAGTAAATTTGCTGCAAAATCATCATAAATGACTTCCTTGCTATTTGTTTGATACTGATAATAAATATCATTTTTTAATTGAAAATTATCATTTTTATCTTTTTTAGTGTCAATAAAGATATGGGCAATTTCATGGGCAATAGTTAGTCTTTGCAAATGAAGGTTAGATATTTTATTGGAAATAATTATTTCTTTAGTCTGTGGGACTAATTTACCTAATATTAAATCTTTAAATTTATCTTTTTCTTTAGTTTCAAAAAGTTTTATTTTTATAGAAAATCCTTTTTTACTATTATCAATGAAAATCTTTTTTATAAAGTCCACTAGATAAAGTGGATGTTTAAGGTTATATTTTTCAATGACAACCTTAGCCATTGCTTTTCCTTTTTCTTGATAAGGAATGGTTTTATCTTTTTTAATTTTTTGAATTTCTTCTCAAGTTTCTTTAAACATATTTAATTTTTTATCATTTTCCATAACATAACCTTCTTTACTTTATTATAAAACATTTTAAATAATAAAGTTTAAAAAATTAGGTTATAAAAATAACATCCTTTCACTTTATAGATATTAAAGATAAGTTTTATTCCTAAATATTTTTTAATGCAAAAAAGATTTTTTTAGGACTGGGTTGAATTTTTTTTAGTAATTTAAAATTAACTAAATTATGTAAAATATCAAAATAAGCTTTTTTAGTAATTTCTAATTTCAAGCTTTCTTCAATCTCTTTAAAGTGAAATTGCTTTTGATTAGTAGTTTTGGTTTTTAAAACAATTGTTAAAAGAATTTGCAAGGATGTATGAGTTAGTTTTTTAACTGCTTCTAAGTTATTATAAATATAAATATATAAAGTCATAAATCACTTATAAAGTAAGTTTAAATGATCATCTAAATTAATTTCTTTTTGGTGATTAAAAATTTTAAAACGTAAATCATTTAAATCCTTAATTAAATCTAAATATTTTATTTTTAAAGTAAAATCAATTAAATATGAATAAGATAACATTTGATTACTTTGCAAGAATAAATCCTTTAAAAGACGAGACATACGACCATTAAAATCAGGATAAGGATGAACATAAACAAAAAGAGTCATGATTAATAAGCTTTTTTTAATTAAGTTATCATCTTGATTAGTTTCGTTAGTCAAAGTAATGATTTGATCAATTGCTTGAGGAATTTTATTAAATTCTAAACATTCAAATCCTAATCCATTGCGCTTATTTAATCCAACAAAAATTGGTTCCTGGCGATAAAGTTCTTTTTTGCCTAAAATACTTTTACTTTCTTGATAAATTAAGTCATTATAAATGTTTTTAATAATTTCTTTAGATAAAATCTTTGCTTTTTGATTATTCAAAACAAAATCTTTAATGTTTTTTTCACGAGCTAATTTAACATTAATTAAACGTTGCTCATCTTTACTTTTAGGTTCAACTTTTTCAGAGAGCAATCTTCTAGTTTGCATCCAAGGGATATCAATCCCTTCAATCCCTAATGTCACCTTATAAGATAAGTCTTCTAGTTTATTTAAAAATATAGCCACTTTTTCATTGACACTTTCTGCACTAATGAAATGATGAAAGTCTGGTGCTTTTAAATCATAATTAAATGTTGTTTGATCAATAGTAATTTTTTTCATAGTATAACTCGCTAATGTTTTTATATATTATCTAATATAACTTAATAATTATTTTTTGTAAAGTATTTTGTTTAGTATTTTGTATAGTATTATATTTACAAAGTTGATTTTTTTATATAGTTTTTTGTTTAGTATTTTGTATAGTATTATAAAATATTTTGTTTAGTTTGATGAATAACAAAAAAAGCAACCATATCTTTGGTTGCTTTTTGGTTGTTTTTTCTTTTTGCTTTTGTTTAAATTTATTCTCTTGTTCTTTTCATCCTGATGAATAAAAGAACGACAATTAGAGTTCCAAACAACCCTAATGCAACTAAATAACCAAAATGTGATCCTGTGCCACCAAAAAATGGTTTTGTCTTATCAGTTCAAAGGAAGTTATAAACATAATAACTTATTCAATTAGTAACAATTGAAAGTCCCATTAAAACCGAAAGAATGTCATTTGCAACATTAGGGTTTGGGCTTTTAGTTTTATTAATTTGAAAGGCAATAATTCCTGTTCCTAAAACTAAAGTAATTATTGATGGTTCTCAAATTGAACCCTCTTTATAACCAACAATTAACATCATTGCTTGAGAAACTCAAACTGCAATAATTAATCAACCAAGACCAATAATAGCAGTGTTATAGTTTGCTTTAACATCTTTATCTTCACTTTGATTTTTTTTAGTTCATAAAAATCCCGCTACTGATCCAAACAAAACAGTTGGAACTATAGCTTCTTTAAACATGAAGTTCACTTGCTCTAAAAGAGCACTAACTACTGCTATTGCAGCAATCATTGACAAAATTAAAATGGCTATGTCAAAACCTTGTGTATTTTTTTTCATATTTTTATCCTTTCTATTAATTTATTGACTATTCCTTAAGTAAAGTAGGATGGCAATTATTGTTCCAAAAACTGCAACAGGAGCTACAACAGTATCTAGCCACTCCATATTAAATGTTTCACTAAGGTATGAACCCAAAATTATTAACACTAATCCTAAAAGAGAAATAATGCTAATATCAATTCCTTTTACGCTTTTTTTCATATTTTTTATCCTTTCTATCAATATTAAAATTAATCTAATTTTATAATTTTAAAATCACTTTAATTATATCACACCCAAGACCCTTTTTTTTTTTTTTCAAAAGGGTGTAAAAAGAGAAAATGTTTTCAAATTATATAGTGTTTTTTGCTATTTTATTAGGTAAGAAATTTTTGGGTGGGATGTATTCTAGTTTAATATCTAGTTTTTGGTTTAAATAATTGTAAATGCTGCCATCTTTATAAATGGTAATTTCTCCATGATCTAAATCTCGATGAATATCAACAGGCAAAATTAGCACATTTTGCATACTTCAAAGTTTTTGATAAAGTTCATAAATCTTTTTGTATTCTTTTCTTTCAAAAAGAGGGACAATTTTTGCTTTTATTTCTTTAACACTAATGATGTGAGCAGCTTCGACTTTATAAGTTTGATTAAGATAAAATTCTCCAACATCATCTTTTGTTTGACCTTGCATCCTTCTTAAACCAATTGCTAATTCTTTTCAACTACTTTGTTGCTTTCTTAAGTTGAAATTGTTTAAATCATCTAAAATATTTTTAGCTTCTTGATAATAATTTATTTCTTGGGCTAATTCTTCTTGGGGATAAATATTTTCTAAATCTAGTGAAGTGACCAATCTTTGCATCAATTCAATAAAATGGACTTTACCATATCTAGTTAGAAATTGTTTATAAATTTTTGGATAATTGTTTTTTTGATCATTAACAAACAAAAAAAGATGCATTGCTTTATCCCTTTGTTTTTTAGTGCCTCTTAAAAAAACATTATCAAAAAATCTTTCATTTGTAAGTTGAATCAAAGAAATAATTTCACTTTTGCTTTCCTTTAAAAGTTCAATAAAACAGCATAATAAAAAACTAAAATTCATTGATTCTAACTTTTTATTTAATCCTTTTCTTCTGTTCCCTTCATTTTTTAAAGCATTAAAAAATAAATCTAAACCATTATAATGATTTTGATTGATTTTGTTTCAATTAAAATTAATTTTTTTATCTCAATAATCAGGGTTAGAAATTGCTCTTGATGTAGAAAGAAAATCAATTAAACCTATGTAATCTAAAAACTCTAGTTTTTGTCTTAATGTAGAAGCAGCCATACAATCATCTTTTAAAGCTGAAGTGTTTAAAGAAATGCGATGAATATTAGTGATGAAGAATAACTCAAAGCGAGGTTTAATGGTGTTTTCCTTATAACAAGGTTTAATTTCTAAATACCCTTTTGCTCCATAAGGAATTTGCTTAACAATTTTATCTAAAAAGGGAATCTGGTTAGTTCCTAAATTTCTGGGTTTATAATTATGTTTAACTATAATTTTAATAAAATAGTTAAATAAGTTAATAACTTTTTTATAATTAATTTCATTATTCATTGTTAGACTCCAGTTCAATAATTTTGCTAAATATGCTTTCTAAAATAGGAACAACAATTGAATTTCCTGCTTGTGAATATGTATAATTGTCTTTAATTTCTGCATTTTTAACCTCACTATAATCATCTGAATCAAAACCCATTAACATAAAACCTTCTCTAGGGGTGATAAATCTTCATGGGTCTTTTTTTCTTTTTTTTCCTTGAGGAAATGCAATAGTTCCACAATTAGGGTGCCGATCTTGTTTGGTGGTGATTGTGCGACAAGTTTTTGACAATTCTAATTTAGGGTTGCCATCACGCATCCTAATTCTTGATTGTGTGTTATTGGGTTCTGCATCTAGATATTCTTTTTCAAATCTTTTGTTAAATTTAATAAAATCTTTTAAAGGCTGCATTGGTTTTTTTTGATAATTAATATCTGGTTCCCCATCTTTATTAAGTTTGCCTTTATAATTTAAAATTGATAAAGCAAAAACTCTTTCCCTGCTTTGGGGAATTCCAAATTTAGTGGCATTTAAAACTTGAGTATTAGTCTTGTAACCTAGTTTTTCTAATGCCTCTAATCAACTCTTGTAATCTTCAATATTTTTTTTAAAAATCATTGCTTTAACATTTTCTAGAATCAAATATTTAGGAAGTTTGTTGAGTTTGGCTAGTTCTAATAAGATTCTTTCAATTTCTCACAATAAGCCTGAACGCGATTTTGCTTCTTTGCTCATTCCGGTGTTAACACTATAAAAAGCACCAGCAGTCGATAGATTTTGACAGGGAAAAGAATAAGTTAAAACATCAAAATCCTTGATTTTCTTAATTAAATCCTCTCCTTTTAAATGAATGATTGAGCCAAAATTATTATGAACTTTAACACTTTTGTATAATCTCTCAATAATTGAGGCATCTAAATTTTTAAAAGATGTTTTACTCATTTCATCTTTAGTATTTTTTGACCAAGTATATTTAGATAAAAACTCTCTCATCTTTTCAGGACTTGGGAATTTAAAGGCTTTTTTACTTGAATGAATTGCATCATAAGAAATATTGCAAAAAATATCTCATTCACAAGTGGCAACAACTTTAAACATTGGTTTTTTATATAAAGCATTAATTCTTGTAATTGCCTTATGTTGAGCCCCAATACCTGCAAAAGTTTCTAAAACTCTTAAAGTTTTGTTTCTTTTCTTTTTTACCACTGTCAAACTTACCTTCTTCTAGGTAAAATGCTGTCATAAAAAAAAAAAAACAAGTCCTACTGGGAGAACTTGTTTAATTAATAAAGAATTTTAAGATATTAAGTTTAATTATTAACTAATTATTTTTAACTTTTTTCACTTTAAAAAATTAAGTAAAACTAAAACCAAAATAATGAATGGTTCTAAAAACAATGAAAAAATATAAAAAATTGAAATTGGGAAAAATACTCTATTTCAAAAAAATTGTCAAACTATGTAATAAGCAAAAGTAAAAACAACAAAAATAGCCGGAATTGTTAGTAAAGCAATTTTTAAAACTTTAAATGAATCTTGACTTAAAGATGCATTAATACTTTTCTTAATTTTTGGAAGTAAAAAATATCCCAAAAAAAGATAAAAAAGTTGAATAACAATAAACCATGCCATAGTGATTGCAACATAAATATCACCAGCATGACTAAGGGCTAATTCTATTCCAGCAAAAAGAAAAGAATAGATGATAAACATTAGATTAAGAATAGGGACAAGGATTGAGCCTGTAATTAATCAATTAGTGTATTTTTTTAAAGTTGTTTCCATAATTTGAGTCCTTTTTTTATTTAATTATATAACATTATAAAAAGATTATAACTTTTTTTTTTTTTACAAGCAAGCAAAAAATAATTAGCTGATAGTATTAACTTTTTTACTAATTTGAGCAATGCTAACTAAGACCATAATGGCAATAATAAAATTAATTAAACTACTAACTGATAGAAAAATGGTTTTTCAACTAGATATAACATCTTTTGACACAAATCATACGCTAAGATATAAGATGCAAAGTGTGATAAAGACTATAGGAACCCATAACATAATCTTGTCAAAAACTTTAAAAAGGTCTTGATCACCATTTTTTAATGAGCCATCTAAATTAGCTTCTAATAACGCTTGATAATTAATCTTGATTTGTGGGATTAAAGATTTTCATAAAACTATTCATAATCCTAAAATAATCATGCTAAATATAACACTACCTAAAAGTAATGTAAAAGTGATTTGGCTATGTCCAAAAAGGCCGAAATTAATCCCTTGAATAACTAAATATCATATGACTAAAAGATTAACAAAAGGAATGGCAATTGCCAAAAGTTGCAAAGCCAGCATTTTTCCTTTTAATTTCTTTTTAGTATTTATTAAATTTGTTTCCATAATTTTTGTTTCTTTCTATACATAAATTTTTAATAATTATAGCACTAATTATATCTTTTTTTTTTTTTTTAGGTGTTAGTTAATTTTGGAAATAACTTTGTAAGTGGGTAAGACTATTTTTAATATAAAAACTCATCATAATATTAGTGATTAAAAACCAGGATGGGTCTAAGAAAATATAACCAATTTTAATGGTTGCTGAGGCATAAATATTAGCAGCGATTAAAGCAGAAGGAATAATTAATAAAACTATTTTATATTCTTTAATTTTTTTTGCTTTAAATTGTTTAGAAATTAATTGATAATTTTTTAATTTATTAGTAATTAAAAAATAAAGCAAAACAAATAAAAGTTGCAAGGGTAAAACTAAAAGCAAGATAGCCACTTGTAATAATGATGTGTAATAGGAACTACCATCTAATATACCAAATAATATTAATAGTATTGCTGGTATAGATGTAACTATTAGTGTAAGTTGAGTTGCATACTTATAATTTTCAATTTTGTTTTTGATGTTGTTTCTATAATTTTGGTTTTTCATAATTAATTTTTGTAAAATTTTTCTTTAAGTTTTTTTGTACAATATCACTATATCCATTTTTTAAGGAAGTCAATAAACTTTCAAAAATATGATGTGCAAAAAAATCTTTTTCAATGTTATCAAGAATTTTTTTCTTTGTTGTTTGATCTTCAAATCAAAAATCATATATAAACAAAATCATCATATAATTATAAAAAATATATCCCATTCCACCATGATCAGGTTCTTCTAATTTTTTATTATCTGCAAATTCTTTTAACTCTTTAAAAACATTTTCCACATTTTTAAATTTATATATTTTTTTAGCTAATGTTCTTATGTCTAGTTCTTTGTTTTCGCTATCGTGTTTAATTATTAAATTACTATTCCCTTCACAAACACTTGATAATAGGTCATAGTATTTAATATTATTTTTATCTATTTTTTTTAAAATGTTAAAAACTTTGTATGATTTTAAAATAAAAGTATTTTCCTCAAATTCATAATATTTTGCTCAATATCTTTTTAAAAATCTTTTGTCTTCATTTGATGTATTATAAATATTGCATACTACTTTATCCAAAATTTCTTTATCAAACACTCATAAAATTTTTATTTTTTTAATTAAAAAATTTATTTTATTATTTTCTAATTTATTATAATTGTTTTTATCAATATGTTTTTCCACACCTAAAAATGTTGTAGCAGCTTCTAAGAGTTCAATAGCAAATTTAGGTTGGCACCTCTCAAGTTCATCTACAATAAACAAAACTTTTATATCTTCATCGACTTCAGTCTCAAAAAGAAATTTTTTTGCTATATCAATTAACAAATGTTGTGAAATTGATAAATTTTGCTGATTTTCATATAATAATATATATAAATAAAGTTTTTGTTGATCTTCATCTTTTAAAATATTAGCATTAAATATTTTTTTTAGAATTAATAAAAAAGGCTTATTTTCATAATCATAATCTCAAGACTTTATATATATTATTTTAAAACCTTCTTTCTCTGCAGTAGATGCAATTTGTTTTGCTAAAAAAGTTTTACCAGAACCTTGTTTTCCTTTTAACAAACAACTTTTAAAATTTCTTTTAATAAGCTGTTTTCAAAATTCTATAGAATTTTTATTTGGCTCTATTTTAAAATTATCTATATTGTTAGAAAATTGTTTTTCTTGATTAATGTTGTTATTTAAAAAATTCAACATTTCCTCTTTATTTTCTTTTTTCAAACTTTCTTCAAACGAATTTTTATCAATTTTATTTGTTATATATTTAACAATGCTTAATGACAAATTAAAATTTAATGGTATCTTTATTAAATCAATCATAATTTTTCCTTTATTTGTATTTTGTTTATATAGAAAAATTATACAAGAAAATAGAATAAATTATTTTAATCATTAAAAATTTCTGAATTAAAAAAGTTATTTATAATTTCTTTTCGTCTCTCAATCAGTTCTTGATATGAATCAAAGAAGCCTTTGTGTTTATTGCTTCATGAAAGATTTTCTTCACTTGTTATAAGTTGATGGTTTCCCAAATTATTAACAATAAATTTTTTGTAGTTGTCAAAAGAAATTGTGTTATCATTTTGTATAATTTTATTATCTTTATCATCCCTATCTTTAAATTCTTGAAATCATTTTGGATTTAATATTTTAATATGTTTTGGTTTTGAGTCTGTTTTACCAATAATTTCAAAATCTTTGTTATTTTTATTATTGTCTTGTTCTGGATTTTGGACAATAATATGATCTAAATCCATTTTGCCCTCTTGTTTCAGTTTTAATTGCAAAATGTTTATTTTCATTTGTTCCATATCTTTTAGCTTATCATTTTTTTGAAATTCAGAGATTGTTAAAAAAACTTTACTTATACCATTTGATTTTGGAGGAATATATAAAAATCTTTTATCAAATTCTTTTTTAAATTTCTTAATTTCATTAAATTTAAAATTATCTGCTTTGTCTTCAAAAATGCTAATTAAATTTGCCTTGTTGTATATTTCTATATTAGAAAGAGATTCTTCTTTTTCTTTTATTTCTTTCATCACTTTTAAATATGCTTGTTTTGTAAATTTAGCTCCTGATTTAGAAATTGTTTGATAACATAAAGAAAATCTTAAAGCAATTTGAATTGTTTCAACAATATTTATCAATGGAAATTTTTCTTTATTGAAATGATAATTATAAAGTGCTCTAAAAAGTAAAATTTTGTAAGTTTCAAATTCCATTTTTTCACATAGAGTTAAATACAAATTAAAAATTTTTTTATATTTAGAATCAATGTCTTTGTCATCCTTGTCATAGTTAAAACCATTATTTAAAACTTTAAAAGCATCCATTTTAATCGGATCCTTTAAAAATTGTACAATTTGCTGAATTTTATTTTTATCATTTTTTAGTATCTTTAAAAATCAACCATCATTCTTATATCAGTTTAAAAAGTCTTCTTCACTAATAGAACCGGGGGTATATTCGACAAATGTTTTATAAACAAATTCTATGTACTGTAGCAATGATAAACCTTTTTTTGTTATTGTTTTTTTTAAAAGATAAGCTCAATCTTTTTTAAAATTTTCTTCATAATCATCTAATGATTCAATTGCATAATATTTACAAATTTGTGATTTTATTAAATCGATTGTGTCTAAATGTTTTCCAGAGTTATTAATTTTAATAAAAACATCCAAAACCTCATTTAATTCAGTTTCATCAAAATCTAATTCAACAAATTGAATGTTTTTAGAAATAAAATCTATAAAAGGAAAGAAATCTTTATTTTCTTCTAAATTTTTAAAATTATTTTTTAAAAAAGAGTAAATTTTATCAATAGCTACTTTATATTTTTCTAAAAAAGTTTTATCATATTCATTTTTAGCAATAAAGTTTTTAAAAATATTGTCTATTAATTTTTTTGAACTTTTAAGATTTATAAAGTCTTTTTCTTCAATTGACCAATTAACAATACTTTCTAAAATGTTTTTATCCACACCTTGAGAAATTATTCGTTGTTCTTTTTTTACTCTTGTGGGATCTAATTGCTTATTAAAAACAATTATTTTTTCAATATCAGAGATTTTGTCATTTATAGGTTTTTGATTAAAATCATTGTTTTTTTTTATCAATTCATATCTTAATTTTTCAAGATTGTATTTAATTATTATAAACATTAAATAAAAAAAAGTAATTCGCTGTTGACCATCTAATATAGAAAATCTTTTTTTCTTTTTAGAAATATAAATTGCTCCTATAAAATAAGAAAAACTTGAATCTTGTTTTTCTTTTGACTTTAAAAAAGCATCATATATATCAACCAATAAAGAATTGAACTGTTTTGAACCTCAAGAAAAAGGTCTTTGAAAATCAGGGATTATATATTTCTCTTCACTAAACAAATTTATTATACGACTTGTTTGGGGAGTTATTTTCATTATTATTTCTCTCCTATCATCTAAAAGAACCTTATTAACAAATTTAAAGATGTTTTATCCCTAAATCTATTAACAAGATTCCTCAAATACTTACTCTAATTCTAAATATACCTTGTTTTTTTTTTTTTTTGCAATAGCATCTACATCAAGATGGATGTTAAGGAAAATAAACTAATTTTAGGAGATTGCATCAAGGAGATGAAAATACTTTCAAAAGAAGGTTATCTTTTTGATGCAATTATTACTGATCCACCCTATAACATTTCTAGAAAAAATAACTTCCATACTTTAAAAGGAAGAAAAGGGATTGACTTTGGTTCGTGGGATAAAACTTTTGAACAATTAAAATGACTTGATTATGCAAACAATTTATTAAAACCTGGTGGTTCAATCATTATTTTTAATGATTGAAAAAACTTAGGAGCAATTGCTGATTACTTAAAACAAAAGGATTTTGAAATTAAAGATGTGATTAGATGGATTAAGAAAAACCCGATGCCAAGAAATATTACTAGAAGGTATATTACTGATTATGAATTTGCTATTTGATTAACTAAAAAAGGTAGAAAATGAACTTTTAATAAACAAAGTGAAAAGTATCAAATACCAGAAATTAAAACTTCTCTTGTTTCGGGCAAAGAAAAAACCAAACACCCTACACAAAAGTCACTACAATTAATGGAAACACTTATTAAAATTCACACTAATAAAGGTGACATTATTTTAGACCCTTTTACTGGTAGTGGAACCATCCCTTTAGCTGCTCATAATTTAAAAAGAAAATTTGTGGGTATTGAAAAAGATAAAACCTATTTTAAAATGGCTGAAAAAAGATTAGCTAATATTATTGATCTTAATAATAATTTAAAGTCTCCTTTTAATTACTTAGGTGGTAAATATAAACATTTAAAAACTATTAAAAGCTATTTTCCTAAAAAAGCAGAGGTCAATTGTTTTTATGATGTTTTTTTAGGGTCTGGAGAAGTTTTATTTAATAGTGATTTTAATAAAGGGGTTGGTTTTGAAATTAATCCTTATTTAGTAGATATCTTAAATTATTTAAAAACTCATGATTTTGATTACATTGATAAAAAGATTAAAGCTTTAATTAATAAATTTAAATTAACTAAAAGTTATAAGCAAAAATATGAAAAAACCAAAAACTTAGGTTTAAAACTTCATAACCAACAAGGTTATGATGAGTTAAAGAAAAGTTATAACAAAAACCCATCAACAATCAAATTAATGGTTTTAATTTTTTATGGCTTTAATAATCAAATCAGATTTAACGGGAAAGGTGAATTTAATATTCCTGTTGGTAAAAGTGATTATAGTTTAGCAGCAAGTGATAAATTAAGATTTTTTAGCTCAAGAATAAAAAATAAAAATCATGATGTGTTATTGCAAGACTTTTTTAAACTCCCTTTAAGTCATTTTAAAAAAGGAGATTTCTTATATTTAGATCCTCCCTATTTAGTTACTCTTGCCACTTACAATGAATCAAATAGATGAAATGAAGACTTAGAAATAAAGTTATATCAAACTTTATCTAAACTTTCTAAAAAAGGTGTTAAGTGATGTTTAACTAATGTTTTAGAAAAAAATGGCAAAGTTAACAAACATTTGAAACATTTTATTAAGCAAGAAAACTTAAAAGAAATTAATTTAGATACAAACTTTAAAAATTATCAAAGGAAAAAAGGTAAAACTATAGAAATTTTAGTTAGGAACTATGAGGTGTAGTGATGGGTAGACTTATGGTTTATATTGGTGAAAAAGCATTTACTAGACCAATCCCTGCTAATGGTGTATATATTGATTATCTAAAGTGTGTTTTTAAAAATAAAAAATGACAAAATGTTGTAACTTGCTTTTATAAAAGTAATGTATATAGGCCTGGAACAAAAGAAAAAGAAATAAAAAAAAGTTTAGCATACTTTAAAAGATTAAATTTGATAAAAAGCAAACGTCAAAGAAATACTTTAGTTTTAACAAAATTAGGTAATAAAATTTTGAATTCAAAAAGTTCTTATGATAAAAATGAAAGTTTTAGTAAAATAGATTTTAATTTTTTTAAAGCTATATTTTTATGAAACAAAGCAAAAAAGATATATATTTTAAAAAATATTTTAAAAATTATTGGAGATAATTCTGAGCAAAATATTTCAACCTCTTGAAAAGAAGTTTTAAGAGTTTCACAACCAAAAAAAAGATTGAAACTCTTAAAAGATAATTTCAAAAATTTATCTAATGACTCTCAAGAATTTGCTAGTTACTTGACTTGAAGAAAAAATGAAGAAAATAAATTAAAAGAAGAAAACGAAATATATAAGTTTTGAAAAAAATGACATCATTTTACTTTAAAATGTAAAATTAATTATGGTCTTCACGAGAAAATAGAATATATAGAACTTTTAGATGAATATAAAAATTTAAAAATTAATAATAAATCTAAACATCATAAATTTATTTTATTTTTTAAAAATAAACTTTCAAAAAAACCAAATTGGGTTAATAAACTAACAAAGAATGATTTTATAAAAGAATTCTCTGAAGAAAAAATGCAAGAAAAAATGTTAGAATTAATTTACTATTATAGTGAAGAAAGTTTATTAAATATTACTTGACAAAATATTAATTTAAGTTGCAAATTTATTAACAAAAATGATAAATTAGTGTGAATTGAAGAAAAAAAATATATACATTTTTTAGATAAACTTATAAAAAAATGAACTACTGTGGTTGCAAAAATACACAAAGACCCATTGATGAGTTTTGATGAATTTCTAAAAATATTAAATTTACAAAAAGAGGCAATTAATAATAGAACTTTAAAAAATAAAAAAACACCTACAAAAACCAAAGAAGAAAAAATTGCAATATATAAAAAAAAGTTAGAAAATGGACAAAAAGCAGAAGAGATTTTTATTGAGTGATTGAAAAAGAATGGTTACAAAAATTGAAGTCATGATTCTAGGAAATGAGATAATTTAGGTTATGATGTTTCCTGTTTTGATAAATATGGTAAAAAAGTATTTTTTGAGGTAAAAGCTATCAATTTAAGATCAAAAATATTTTTTATGTCTAAATTACAAAGTCAAAAGTTTGTAAAAAAAGAAATAAAGTTAGCGTTAGTAAATATTGATAATGAAGAAGTACAAGTTTATGATGATATAAATTTAATAAATCTAGAAGTAATAAAATTTTTGTGTAATGTAAAAAATAAATATTAGGAATTTTAATATTTATATCAACATATATTATAGAGTATATAATGAAAAAACAAAAATTAATGACTGAAAAAATAATGGGAATCCTTCTTGTATCAACATACTACATTGAATCAAGATTAAAATGTATTTTAAAAAGTTTTTTACCTAAAAACTTAAAACTATTTTTAAGCAAAGTATCACCTAAGGATTCAAATGAAATCTTAAAATCAAAAATTAAAAATAGACATTGAATGATGGTAAAAAAATCAATTGTTATTTATGGAAATAATATAGATAACTTTTCAATTGGAGCTATTGTGCATTTAATAAATATTATTAAATTTAAAAAATTAATAAATAAAAAATATAGTTATTTTTCAGATCACAATATTCAATTTATAATAAATAATATATATTTAATTTCTGCTATTAGAAATACATTGTCTCACCCAAAATGTGAGTTTAACATTAAGGAAAACTTATTTTTTAAAAAAATAGGTCTTTTAAAACAAAAAAATAATTGAAATTATCAAAGCTTAATTCAAAGATTGTTTATAATTAGAAAAATACTAGATAAAATATTGATTCCTTAATTATTTGATATATAATTGTTGTATGAGTCCCCTAACTAGGTTAGGTGTGGCGGTAGGAAGTGCTTGCACTTTCTACTCAAGTGTGTGAGTCCCCTAACCAGGTTGGGTGTGGCGGCAAAAGGTGCTAGCACCTTTTGTTTTTTTTATAATACACCTTTGCTAGTCAAGTATTATTAATAAGCAAATATTTCATTTTTATACTTAAAATTTTAAATAAAATATCAAAAAACTAATGTTTTATTATATAATAATTATGAAGTTCCCTGGCTAGGCTGGGTGTGACGCCAAATTGTTATTTATATCAATTTGAAGATATACTGTATACGTATATATATCTTATTGAGTTAAGGTATGACTAAAAGGTGCTATGGCACCTTTTTTGTTATTTAATATCCCTTAGTTCCTTAGCTACTAAAAGTTTTTAAATTAATGTTAGGAATATTAATATTTTAGGTCATTTATTTTATAGAGAAAACTATGCAAAAATATAAAATTATGACAGATCAAAAAATTGGTAATCTTCTTGTATTAGCTCTAAAGATTGAGTCACAGTTAAAATGTGTTTTAAAAAACATTTTGCCAAAAAATATAAAACTTTATTTAAATAAGCCTTTTTCTAGAACTACAAATTATATTTTTGTTTTTAAGAATAAAGGTAGTCATTTAGAAATGGTTAAAAAATCTTTATCTTTTTATGGAAGAAATATAGATGACTTTTCAATAGGGGCAATTGCACATTTAATAAATATTACAAAGTTTATAAATTTAATAACTAAAAAATATAAATACTTTTTTATTAACAATATTCAATTTATAATAAATAATTTAAATTTAATTTGTGCCATTAGAAATAAATTATCTCATCCAAGGTGTAAATTCAATATAACAGAAAAAGAATTTATTAAAATAGTAGGACATGTGGAACCAATATGAAAATGAAATTATCAAAGAATATTTAAAAGATTGTATACTATTAATAAAATCTTAAATAAAATATTGAAAAACTAGTGTTTTATTATATAATAATATTGTTAGCCCCCTGATACGTCAGGAGTGGTGCCAAATTGATATTTATATCAATTTGAAGATATACTGTATACGTATATATATCTTATTAAATTAAGATATTACTAAAAGGTGCTAAGGCACCTTTTTTGTTATTTAATACCTTTTCATTTAATTCAAACCAATTTTTTAAAATTGATATTGATTTCTCTATTTACTAAAAATTTATAAATAATTAGGTTTTTTTATATTTTAAACTATCTATTTGTTGATGATGAATATAAAAAATCAAAAAATAATGACCAAACAAAAGATTGCTAATCTCTTAGTTACTACTCTTTCAATTGAATCAAAGCTAAAATGTATTTTAAAAACTGTTTTACCAAAAAATATAAAATTTTATTTAAATAACCCTATATCCAAAGAGCCAAATTATATTTTAAATCTAAACAATAACAAAAAACATTTAAAAATAGTAAAAAGGTCGTTTTTTTCATACGGTGATGATATAGATAACTTTTCAATGGGGGCAATTGTTTATTTAATTAATGTTATTGATTTTATAAATTTAGTAATTAAAAAATATAATTATCTATTAAATGAAAATATTCAATTTGTAATTAATAATTTGTATTTAATTTGTGCTATTAGAAATAAATTATCACATCCCAAGTGTAAATTTAACATAAGTGAAAAAGAATTTATTAAAATGATTGAACCTTTAAAACCCAAAAAAAATTGAAATTATAAAAAAGTGTTTAAAAGACTATTTATAATTGAAAAAGTTTTAAATAAAATATTGAAAAAATAGTTTTTTATTTTATAATAATAATATGAGCTCCCTGGCTAGGCTGGGTGTGGCGCCAAATTGTTATTTATATCAATTTGAAGATATGTTGTATACGCATATATATCCTTTTTTAGGGTATGACTAAAAGGTGCTTTGCACCTTTTTTGTTATTTAATACCTCTTAATTGCTTATCTATTAAAAGCATCTAAATAATATTTTTGAATTTGTTCCTTGGTTCACATTGACACAAAATTATTAAAAAGTTTATAATATATATCTTCAGTTTCTTTATTTAAAAAAAGCTGATCCTTTATCCTTTTAATTTCTTCTAGATTATATAATTTAACTTGAGCTCCTTTACTTTGTAATCAAGTTATTTCCTCATTAGAAATTCACCCATAATCTTCATTTGGCATTGCTGATACATAAGTAGTTTTAGTTAAACTTTTGTCTTTAAATAATTTGGTATAATCTTTTAATAAACTTCTTAATCCTACTCGATAATAAATTTTATGGAAATTTTCATTAGCCTTATCAGGAAAAACAGGTTTGTATTTTTTTTCAATAAACTCTTTGTTATAAGCATCATTTATAACATCATTAGCTTTAATTTCCACTTGAAAATGATTTTGCTTTGCCGCCACATCCCATGCTTGCTTAATTTTATCAGGATTTTTAACCTTAATTCTTGAATTAATAGCAAGGGCATAATCTAAATTGCTATCTCCATATTTTGCCAAATAATCATTTAAAATAATTGACCCATATAAATGACCAACTAGGCCAATTTTTTTATTTTGTTTTTTTAAATCACTAACAACTTTTTGGGTAATTTCAACACTTTCTAAATGCTCTTTTTCTCCTTGTTCATAAGTGAATTTAGAAAGATCACCTTTTTCAAACTTTGCTTGTTTTAAGAATAAAGATTGATTAATTAGGTAAAAAGAGGCATCGCTTGCTTTGATGGTTTCTAGCATATTGATTATTCCCTCATCTAAAAATTCCCTCATTTCTTCTTTTTGATCATCATTTTCTGGGTTTAAAAAAGTTTTCCAAAGTCAACCAGGAGAAGAAGAATCTGGGCCATTTGCCAAAAACAAAACAACCTTGTTGCTTTTTTTGCTATTATCAATAATTACCTCATAATAATCTTTAGCATCTTTTAAATCACAAGCCTCATATTTTAAATAAACTCTTTCTTTATTGTTGTTACATTGCTTATCTGGAAAATAGGTGCTTTTTTGATTGCCACAACTTGTTGCTATCAAACTTAGCATTAAAAAACTTAACTTTTTTTTCATCTTTTTAATCTCTTTCTTTTCATCAACAAGTTTTTCTTTATTTTATAATATTTTACATTAAAAAAATAATCTTTATAATAATTTTATTATGTTATATATTTTATATTTACTTTTGATCTCCCTATTTTTAAACTGAATTATTGGCCTAATTGCTTATCACAAACAAAGTGATAAACTAACTGATATCACTTATGCTTTAACTTTTGTCATATTGACTTACACCGGCATGTTTTTAACCAATAGTTTTAATATTGTCACTTATGTTTTTGCTACTTTGGTTACCATATGAGGAATTAGGTTAGGAAGTTATTTATTAATTAGAATTAATTTCAAGAAAAAAGATGATCGTTTTGATCATATTAGAATTTCTTTAAAAAGGTTTTTAATGTTTTGAACTTTGCAAGGCTTTGTTGCCTGAATTACCCTTTCTCCCCTTTGGGTCATTTTAACTAATTCAAGTCACACCATCAAAACATATGCTTTAATTTTTCTTGCTTTATCAATAATGGGCTTGTCTTTTGAAACTATTGCTGATTATCAAAAATATCAGTTTAAAAAAGCTTATCCTAAAAAATTCATGACTAAGGGACTTTTTAAAATTTCTCGTCATCCTAACTATTTTGGTGAAATCACCTTTTGAATGGGGATGGGTGGTTTTGCTTTAATGACTAATTTTTCTTATCTTAATATTTTTTTGGCCTTTGTTGGACCAATTATATTAATGCTAATGATTAATTTAGTTTCAGGAGTAAGAATGCTTGAAGCAAAATGAATGGAAAAATATGGTAAGGATCAAGAGTTTTTAAATTATCTAAAAACTACCTCTTGTGTTATTCCCTTTATTGGTAAAAAGTAATAATTTATTGTTTAAATTTATAAAAATTAATTACTGAGAAAAAGGTTTAACAAAATATTTTTGACCTTGTTCCCAGTTTCAATATCCAACACTATGGGCAAAATCACCAATTTTGATTGCTCTTTCTTCCCCAGTGCTTTTATCATCTGGAAAATAAAGATCATATTGTCTTGTTGTTTCTTTTTCATCAAAAAAGACAACATTGGCATTTCTTGATCTTGCTCAAGATATTTCTTCTTGATTAAATCATCCTACCCTTGCATCAGGAGCAGCACTTAAAAAAGTGGTTTTGTTTAAATTTGTGTCTTTAATTAATTTTGTATAATCTTTAATCAAATTAGCAATACCAATGCGAGGTACAACATACTTATCATTACGTGGTCCTTCAGTCTTTAATGTTCTTCTTTTGATAGCATCATCTTTTAACACATCAACCACAAATTCATTAGTTTCTAGACTTTCAACCCATGCTTTTAAAAGATTTTGACCATTTTTCATTTTCAATCTTTGCCCAGTGGCTAGGACAAAGTTAGGAGTATCATCACCATATTTAGCAAGGTAACTATTAATGACAAATCCACCATATGATATACCCACTAAACCAACTTTTTTGCCTGATGCTTTTAGGTGTTTAATAACTTTGTGAACATTATCAACTGTTTCCATATGTTCCTTGTAACCATCTTCATAAGTGAAATTTTCTAAATTACCATCTAAAAACTTTTTTTGTTTTAAATATTGGATTTGATTCATTAAATAATAAGAATAGCCAATGTCTTTTTGTGTGGTTTCATTATATACTGCTGCAAAATTATCTCTTATAGTTTGTGCTGGACTTGAAATCATTGGCCCCCCATAAAGATATAAGACAACATTATTATTGACTTTGCTATTATCAATAATTACATCATAATAATCTTTGATATCTTCTAAGTCACACTTTTGATACTTGGTGTGAATTTCATCCTGATTTTCACATTGCTTAATTGGGTAGTATTGTTTGTTTGCTCCCGTGCAACTAGTGATTAAAAAACTAGATAAAAGGATGCTTTTTTTAATATTTAACATTTATAAAACTCTTTTCTAAATAAATATAATTTAATTATAAACTTTTTTCAAAAAAAAAAAAAAAGACTAATAAATAGTCTTTTTAAAAATCATTAAATTGCCTTTTAATTCTTAAATGGGTCAAGGTAATATTTTTTAATTTGCTCCTCATTTCACATCGTTACATTATGAATGTAGTTAGCAAAAAACGTTGCTCTTTTTGCTTGGTCTTCAACACTTGGATTAGGTTTGGCTGGTAAAAATTTATCAAAAGCGCTTTGGGCTTCACTTTTGGTATGAACTAAAATATTGGCATATTTTGATCTTGCTCAAGTTAATTCTTGTTGATTAAAACTCCCTACTTCACCATCACCTTCTGCAGTAACAAAAGTAGTTTTATTTAAACTTTTATCAACAATAACTTTAGTATAATCTTTAACCAGTCCTTTCATCCCCAATTTAAATTGAGTTTGTAATTGATTTTTTTGAATAATGGAACTAACTTTGCTTGCTGGTTCTTTGTTTGCCGCATCATCAATAACATCATTTTTGCCAATTTTAATTCCTACCCGATTTTTGGTAAAGGCAACTTTTAATGCAGCTTCTAATTTATCAGCGTTACCAATTTTTAATCTTCCTGAATAAGATATAACAAAATCAGGGGTGTCATCACCATATTTTGCTAAGTATTCATTAACCACAAATGATCCATATGAACCACCTGCTAAACCTACTTTTTTACCTTCATTTTTTAAGTGCTTGATCACTTCATGGGTTTTATTAACAGTTTCTAAATGTTCACTATAACCTTGCTCATAAGTTAATTTATCTAAATTTCCATATTTGAATTTTTTTTGCTTTAGAAATTGACTTTGGTTAAACAAAAAAAGTGATACACCTTCTTTTTGTAAGTATTTAGCAAATTTAACAGGTGGTGAATAATCATATTTAGTTGAGTTGGTTTTAAGAATTTCTTTTAAAGTTTCCCCAAAACTTGTATGAGTTGGTCCTCCTATTTGCAATAAAATTACTTTATTGCTTTTAGCACTATTATCAACAACCACATCATAATAATCTTTAATATCAGTTAAATCACATTTTTGGTATTTAGTATGGACGCTTTCTTGGTTACTACATTGTTTAACTGGATAATAAACTTCTTTTTGATTATTTCCTCCAAGACATCCTGTCATTAATACACTTGACAAAAGCATGCTTTTTTTAATATTTATCATAATAAAAATCTTTCTATTTATATTTTTTAGATTAATACAATTATACATTTTTTCAAAAAAAAAAAAAAAAGAGTATCTTTTTTGTAAAAAATATTTTATTTATTAAAAGCGTTAATATAATATCTTAAAACTTGTTCCCAAGTTCAAATTCCAACACTGTGAGCATACTCTTCTAGAGAGGGAGAATAATCATTTCCATCAATAACATTTTGCTGATAATTTCTTGCAGTTTCTTCTTTACTAATTGCTTCAATTTTAGCATTTCTTGATTTAGCTCAATTAATTTCTTCTTGGTTAAATCATCCCACTAGATAATCTGGATTAGCTGTTAAAAAAGTAGTTTTGCTAAGATCTTTATCTTTGATTGCTTTTGTATAATCTTTAAGCAAACCTTTTAGACCAATTTTATTTTGAATAATTAAGCCATTAAGGAAATCTAATTTTTCAACCTCCTCATCATTTGCCGAATCATCAAAAGTGTCATTTTCTTTAATAAAAATTCGTGAATGTTCTTTTGTAAAAGCGATTTCATAAGCTTTTTGTAAATTTTTAGCATTATTAATTTTTAATCTTCCAGCAGCTGATAAAACAAAGTCAGGAGTATCATCCCCATATTTAGCTAAATACTCATTAACAACAAAACTCCCATATGAATGTCCTACTAGACCCACTATTTTGTTTTGTTTTTTTAAATGCTTGATAACTTTATGAACATTATCAACAGTTTCCATATGTTCTTTGTATCCATCTTCATAAGTAAGTTGATCAATATTACCATCTAAAAATTTATTTTGTTTTAAGTATTGACTTTGATTCATTAAATAAAAAGAAATTCCTTCATTTTTTGCAGATAGAGGCACATAATGGTCATTAATACTTTTTTTATAATCTGCTCCAGGGCTGGTAATTATTGGACCACCCTCTATTCATAATAAAACCTTATTGCTTTTCTTGCTATTATCAACTATCACATCATAATAATCCTTAATATCTTCTAAATCACATTTTTGGTATTTAGTGTAGTCACTATTTTGATTATTACATTGTTTAAGGGGGTAATAGACTTTGTTTTTAACTTTTTCTTGATTACAACTAGCTATTAGCAAAGTTGATAAAAGGATGTTTTTTTTAATATTTATCATAATAAGAATTTTTCTATTTATAGTTTAATAAAATTATACCTATTTTCAAAAAAAGAGGGTGTTTTTTACAAAAGAATTTTATTTATTAAAAGCGTTAATGTAATATTTTAAAGCTTGCTTAAGATTTAAAGTACTGACACCATGGGAAAAAGCCCTAATTGCGGCATCATTAACCTCTTCAATAGGGTGACTTTCTTTATAAATATTTTCAACTTCAACTTTACTAATCACTTCAATTTTAGCTTTTCTTGATTTAGCTCAAGTGATTTCTTCTTGATTAAATCAACCAACAAAGTGATCAGGTTCAGCAGTTAAAAAAGTAGTTTTGCTAAGGTCTTTGTCCTTAATAGTTTTAGTATAATCTTTTAATAAACCTTTTAATCCAATTTTGTATTCCACATTTAAAGCATTAAGTTTTTTAGGTTTGGTGTAAGTTTTAAAAGTTCCTGATTGAATAATTTGATCATTTTTGCCAACAAAAACATCAGAATGATATTTGGCATAAGCTTCATCATAGGCTTTTTGTAAATTATCAACATTACTAATTTTTAATCTTCCTGCAGCTGATAAGACAAAATCAGGGGTGTCATCCCCATATTTAGATAAATATTCATTAACTACAAAAGCCCCATATGAATGTCCTACTAATCCCACCTGTTTTCCTTGCCCTTTTAAATATTTAATAACTTTATGAACATTATCAACAGTTTCCATATGTTCCTTGTATCCATCTTCATAAGTTAATTTATCAATGTTTCCATCTAAAAATTTATTTTGTTTTAAATATTGACTTTGATTCATCAAATAATAAGAAACACCAGTTGCTTTTGCCGCAGCCAATTCATATTCATTTTGAATACTTGCTTTTAAAACTGATCCAAAACTAGAAACTAGTGGCCCACCATAAAGAAACAAAATAACCTTATTACTTTTGGCACTATTATCAATGATCACATCATAATAGTCTTTAATATTAGTTAAATCACACTTTTGGTATTTGGTGTGATTGGCATCTTGATTGCCACATTGTTTTAAGGGGTAATATTTTTTATTAGCACCTAAACAACTAGTTAGTAAAATTGTTGATAAAAGGAAACTTTTTTTTAGGTTTAACATTATAAAATCTTTCTATTAATAATTTTTCTTTAAAGCAATTATACCTTTTTTTAAAAAATTATTTATTAAAAGGACTAATATAATATTTTAAAGCTTGCTCTAGATTAAAGGCTCCCACCTCATGGGCAAGGTCTCTAATTGTGAAGTCATCAATCTTTTCACCGGGGTGACTTTTTTGATAAATCTTTTCAACTTCAACTTTACTAATCACTTCAATTTTTGCTTTTTTTGTCCTTGCAAAATTAATTTCCTCTTGATTAAATCAACCAACTAGTTGGTCTAGTTCTGCAGTTAAAAAGGTAGTTTTGCTAAGGTCTTTGTCCTTAATAGTTTTGGTGTAATCTTTTAATAAACTTTGCACCCCTAATTTATGCATAAGATTTAAAAAGTTAAGTTTTTTTGGTCTAGTATAAGTTTGCGAAGTATCATATTTGATAATAGCATCATTTTGACCAATAAATACATTAGCATGATATTTGATAAATGCCTGATTGAATGCTTCTTTTAAATTTTTAGCATTACCAATTTTTAATCTTGCACCAACTGATAAAACAAAGTCAGGAGTATCATCACCATATTTAGATAAATATTCATTGACCACAAAACCACCATATGAATGCCCTGCTAACAAAACTTTTTTGCCTTGACTTTTTAAATGCTTAATAACTTTTTGAATATTATCAACTGTTTCGATGTGTTCTTTATATCCATCTTCATCAGTAAGCTTATCAATATTGCCATCTAAGAATTTATTTTGTTTTAAATATTGACTTTGATTCATTAAATAAAAAGAAACTCCTGCTTTTTTTGCTGCTTGTAATTTATATTCACTTTGCACCTGGTCTACTTTTAAAACTTCCCCCAAACTAGAAACTAAAGGCCCACCATAAACATATAAAATAACCTTATTACTTTTAGCACCATTATCAACAATCACATCATAATAATCACTAACTTCATTTAAATCACACTTTTGGTATTTGGTGTGATTGGCATCTTGATTGCCACATTGTTTTAATGGGTAATACTTTTTATTATTACCAAAACAACTAGTTAAAAGTAAACTAGATAAAAGGGTGGATTTTTTAATATTTATCATCTTTATAGTTTCCTTTAAAAATAATTTTTAATTCCTTAACATTATAAACTAGTTTTTAAAAAAGAAATAAGGTGTTAAAAATTATTTATTAAAAGGATTAATAAGATATATTTTAGCCATCTCATCACTTCAAAGTCCAGGTTGATGAGCAAAGTTTCTTAATTTTGCTAATCTTTCATCCCCTTTACTATCATCATCAGGAAAAGCAGCTTGATAATAACCGACTGTTTCATATTGAGTAAAGTTAATAACACTAGCATTTCTTGATTCTGCCCATGTGATTTCCGCTTTATTAAGTCAACCAACCTTACCATCTGGAGATGCTGATAAAAAGGTTGTTTTATTTAAATTGGAATCTTTAATTAACTTAGTGTAATCTTTAATTAAATTAGCAATGCCAATTTTAGTGACAACAACCCCTTCATTTACTGGAGAATTAGGAAATGATCGAGGTGCTGTACTAATTTCATCATCTCCTTTAACAACAACTTCATGATCGCGCTTTTTATAACTTTCAATTCAGGCATCTAACATTTTTTGCTTATTTTTGATATTTAATCTTCCGGCAATTGAGACAACAAAATCAGGAACATCATCACCATACTTAGCTAAATATTCATTAATTAAAACTGCTCCATATGATCCACCAACTAAACCAACTTTTTTACCCTTTGATTTTAAATACTTAATTACTTTATGGGTATTATCAACTGTTTCTAAGTGTTCCTTATAAGCATCTTCATATGTAAATTTGGTTAAGTCACCATCTAAAAATCTTGCCTGTTTTAATCACTGACTTTGATTAATTAAATAAAATGAAACATCATTGTCCTTAGCCACATAAGTATCATAACGATTATCAATATTTTTTCTAAAACTTGCACTTGGACTAGATTGTTGAGGCCCTCCTTCTAATCATAAAATAATATTATTGCTTTTATCACTTTTATCAATGATGACATCATAATAATCTTCAGCATCATTTAAATCACATTTTTCATATTTTAAATAAGTCTGATTTTGATTATTATTACACTGCAAAAATGGATCATATGTTTTAGACTTTTGATTGCATCCTGTTATTAACGAGGTTGAAATTATTAATAATTTTTTCATATTTAACTTGTCTCTCTCGGGTAATAAAATGGGTCTATAAAATATTTTTTCGTTTGAAAAGCATCTCAATAACCTACAGTATGAGCATAATCTTTTATTGCTATTCTTCTTGTTTCACCCTTTCTTTTATCAAGAGGATGGTTAAGATCAAATTGTTTTGTTGTTTCTTGTTCGTTGAAAAAATCAACTTGGGCATTTCTTTGCTTTGCTCAAGTAATTTCTTCTTGATTAAACCAACCAACATTGCCATCTGGAGCCGCTGATAAAAAAGTGGTTTTATTTAAATTTTTATCTTTAATTACTTTTGTGTAATCAAATATTAAATTGTAATGACCTAAATTGATTGCTAATTTTTCAGCATTTTTAGAAATATTTCTAAACTGAGCTTGTGAGGATTCATTTAAATTTAGTAGACTATAATTATCATTGCTTTCAATTAACACATCATACTTTCTTTCTTTTCACATTTTAATATAAGCTTTTAATATATTAGCACTATTTTTCATTTTTAATCTTCCAGCAATTGATAAGACAAAATCAGGAGTATCATCTCCATACATAGCTAGGTATTGATTAACTAAAAAAGCCCCATATGAACTACCAACTAAACCAACTTTTTTACCCTGTGATTTTAAATGCTTAATGACTTTATGGGTTTTATTTACTGTTTCTAAGTGTTCTTTAAAAGCATCTTCATGGGTAAAATTAGTTAAATCTCCATCCAAAAATTTTGCTTGTTTTAATCATTGACTTTGATTAATTAAATAATAAGAAACTAGCCCTGAAGCAGCAGCTTGTAAACTACTAGTTTTTTTAGCTGAATCCTTTCATTTTTTTCCTGAACTAGAAAGTGAAGGGCCACCTTCTAAAAATAATAAAACATTGTCATTTTTGTCATCACCTGAAATAACATCATAGTAATCTTTGATATTAGTTAAATCACATTTTTGGTAATTGGTGTAAATTTTGTCCTGATTATTGCACTGTTTAATTGGATAGTATGTTTTAGTATTTGGAATGCATCCTGTTATTAATAAGGTTGGTAAAATAAAGGTTATTTTCAGTTTTGTCATATTTAATTGAATCTAAAGCTTGATAATCTTTCTTGTTTAAAATAATTATACATTTTTTCAAAAAAAAAAAAAAAGAGTAGTTAATAAAATCCTTTTTAAAAAATTTATTTATTAAATGAGTCAACAATGTATTTTTTTGCTTGAGCATTACTCCATTCCCCAACCAAAGGAGCAAATTGTTCAATTGCTGATTTTATTTCTTCAGCATCAAGATCTTCACTTGCAGTAGTTGCTTTTCAATTTTGGGTTGTTTGGGTTTTATTAAAAAAGTCAACATTAGCTTTTTTAGATTTTGCCCAAGCTATTTCTTCTTGATTTAATCAACCTATTCTAGCATCTGGCTCAGCTGAGATAAATGTTGTTTTGCTTAAATCATTATCACTAATAACCTTAGTATAATCCTTAGCTATTGCTGGTAATGCCATTTTAACAGCTAATTCAATTTGATTTTTTGGTGCTAAATAATATGGAGAAGATTTGGGATCTTCTAATTTCTCAACCACAATTTTATCATCTTTAATAAATTTAATTTCTCGATCTTTTTGGCGCAAACCTGCTTCTAAATTTTCTAATATTTCTTTAGTGTTTTTTATTTTTAACCTTGTTGCAAATGACAAAATAAAATCAGGAGCATCATCGCCATACTTAGCTAAATATTCATTAACTAGTAAAGCTCCATATGAGTGGCCAATTAAACCAACTTGCTTGCCCTGGCTTTTTAAATGCTTAATAACTTTATGGGTAATATCAACTGTTTCTAAATGTTCTTGATAAGCTTGAGATTTTGTCATTTGCTTAATGTCGCTTTCAACAAATTTATTTGCTTTTAATCATTGGGACTGATTAATTAAATAATAAGAAATATTGTTATCTTTTGCACTTTTTATTCAACGATAATTCATAATATTGTCTCTCATTTGTTTACCAAAGCTTGTAATTGAAGGGCCACCATCTAAATATAAGATCACCTTATTACTTTTGGCACTATTATCAACCAAAACATCATAATAATCTTTAACTTCAGTTAAATCACATTTCTCATATTTACTGTAAGTGCTACTTTGATTACCACATTGTTTTGTTTTATAAAATTGTTCTTTTTTCTCAAAGCAACTTGTTAATAAAACACTTGATAAAACTAGTCCTTTTTTAATATTCATAATCTATTTAAACTCTTTTCTAATATATAATATAGTTTAAATTATACATTTTTCCTAAAAAAATAATAAGATTGCTTTTAAAAGAATTTTATTTATTAAATGAATCAACAATGTATTTTTTGGCCTGGGCTTTAGTTCATTCACCAACATAATGACCAAACCATCAAAGCTCATTTTTTACTTCATCTTTAGTAAGTGTTTGGTCTGGGTAAGCAATTTCATAATTTTGGCTTGTTTGTTCTTCTGTAAAAAAATCAACACTAGCTTTTCTAGCTCTTGCTCAAGAAATTTCTTCTTGATTAAATCAACCAATTTTGCCATCTGGTGCTGCTGATAAGAATTTTGTTTTGCTCAAATCTTTATCGTTAATAACTTTGGTGTAATCTTTTGTAATTGCTGGTATTGCAAATTTAATGGCTGTTTCAATTTGGTTTTTGGGTGTTGAATAATATTGGGAATATTTAGGGTTGCTTAATTTTTCAATTAAAATTTTGTCATCCTTACTAAATTTGATTTCTCGATCTTTTTTGAGCAAGCTTGCTTCTAAATTTTCTGATACTTCTTTGGTGTTTTTAATTTTTAATCTTGTAGCAACTGACAAAATAAAATCAGGAATATCATCACCATATTTAGCTAAATATTCATTAACTAATAAACTTCCATAAGAATGACCAATTAAACCAACTTGCTTGCCCTGACTTTTTAAATACTTAATAACTTTGTGGGTATTATCAACTGTTTCCATATGTTCTTGATAAGCTTGGGCAAGTGTCATTTTTTTAACGTCACCTTCAACAAATTTATTAGCCTTTAATCATTGGGATTGATTAATTAAATAGTAAGAAACACCATGATCTTTTGCTGTTTTTGCTCAACGATAATTTTGGATATTGTCTCTCATTTGTTTTCCTGGACTTATATTTGAAGGGCCACCTACTAAATATAAGATCACTTTATTACTTTTGGCACTATTATCAACAATTACATCATAATAATCTTGAATATTAGTTAAATCACACTTTTCATATTTGATGTAAGTGTTACTTTGATTACTACATTGTTTCGTTTTATAAAATTGTTGCTTTTTTTCAAAGCAACTTGTTAATAAAATGATTGAAAAAACTAATTTTTTTTTGATATTCATAATTTGTTTAAACTCTTTTCTAATATATATATATAGTTTAAATTATACATTTTCTCAAAAAAAAAAAAAAAGAGGTTTTTTAAGAATTAGCAATTATTTTTACTTATTAAAAGGATCAAGATAATATTTTTTGATTTGCGCTTTATTTCAAACACCAACACTATGGGCAAATCCTTTTATTCTTAATTCTATTTGTTCTTTGGAAGCATCAGAACTAACTTGATAAATAGAGTTAAAGACTTTTTTAGTTTCTGTTTCATTTATTACAACTACACTAGCATTTCTTGATTTAGCTCAAGTGATTTCTTCTTGATGAAACCAACCGACAACATGGTCGGGCTCAGCTGTTAAAAATGTTGTTTTATTTAAATTTTTATCGCTAATTACTTTTGTGTAATCTTTAAGTAATCCTTTTAAACCTATTTTAATAAGCGTAGTTAAATGATTAAGATTCTTGGGTTTTTTATGTTTTTTTTTGTTTTCTGAATCATCAACAACATCATTTTTACCAATTCTAATTAGTTCATGATATTTAAGAAAAGCTTCATCAAAAGCCTTTTGAATTTTAGCAACGTTGCTAATTTTTAACCTTCCTGCTCTTGATAAAATTCAAGCAAGATCATCATCGCCATATTTTGCTAAGTATTCATTAATCACAAAAGAACCATATGAACCCCCTGCTAAACCAACTTTTTTACCTTTACTTTTTAAGTCTTTAATAATTTTGTAAGTATTATCAACAGTTTCTAAATGTTCCTTGTAACCATCTTCATAAGTAAATTTTTCAAGGTTGCCATCTAAAAATTTTTTTTGTTTTAAATATTGACTTTGATTGATGACATAAAAAGAAGTATCTGATGCTTTGATGGTTTTAATTAAGTTTTGATACTCAAAAGGAATCTCTTTTGTTTCTTTTCCATTAGCAGCATCTTTTAAAGCGGGCGCTAATGAGGAAACCATTGGGCCACCAATTAACCATAATATTACCTTGTTACTTTTTGCACTATTATCAACAATAACATCATAATAGTCTTGAATATTAGTTAAATCACACTTTTGGTACTCATTGTAAACACTTTCCTGATTATTACATTGTTTAACTGGATAATATTTTTTATTAGTACCTAAGCAACTAGTTATTAATAAACTTGTTACAATAATACTTTTTTTAACATTTCTCATTTTTTAATCCTTAAAAGCATTAAGATAATATTCTCTGACTTGAGGATAATTTCAATTTCCCACATCATGGGCAAAATCTTTTAATGCTTCTTCAAATTTTTCTTTAGTTAAAATATGGTTGGGATGTGTTTCTTCATAATATTTTATTGTTTCTTCTCTACTAAAAGCTTTAATTGTGGCATTTCTTGATTTTGCTCAAGTGATTTCTTCTTGATTAAATCACCCCACTTGTTTATCGGGTTCTGCTGTTAAAAATGTCGTTTTATTTAAGTTTTTATCTTTAATTTCTTTAGTATAATCTTTGGTTAAACCATCCATTCCAATTTTATAAGCAACTTCATAAACATTAACATTTTTAGGTTTTTCATGTTTTAATTTGTTAGCCGAATCATCAATAGCATCATTTTTACCAATAAAAATATTGGCATGATACTTAGAAAAAGCAATTTTAAATGCTGATTTTAATTTATCAGCATTACCAATTTTTAATCTTCCTGCTAATGATAAGACAAAGTCAGGAGTATCATCACCATATTTAGCTAGATATTCATTAACCACAAAGCTACCATAAGAAGATCCAACTAATCCAACTTTTTTGCCTTGCTCTTTTAAATATTTAATAACTCTTTGAACATTATCAACTGTTTCTAAATGTTCCTTATAACCATCTTTATAAGTGAATTTTTCAAGATTGCCATCCAAAAACTTTTTTTGTTTTAAATACTGACTTTGGTTCATTAAAAAGTGAGAAACACCATTAATTTCTAAAACTTTTAAGCCATAATCATAATCAATGTCTTTTTTAAATTCCTCATAAGGACTACTAACATCAGGACCGCCTGCAAGATACAAAACTACTTTGTTGCTTTTTTTGCTATTATCAATAATCACATCATAATAATCTTTAATATTACTTAAATCACATTTTTGATATTTGGTGTGGACACTATCTTGGTTTCCGCATTGTTTGGCTGGATAATATTTTTTATTAGCATTTAAACAACTTGTGATCAAAAAAGATGATAACAACAAGCTCTTTTTAATAACCTTCATATTTAAACATCTCCTCACTTAAATTTACTATTATTATACTCTTTTTCAAAAAAAAAAAAAAAAGCAATAGTATAAGGAAAATAACTTTTTTTGCCTCAAACTTTAAGAAATAGTATAATTTAAATATGATTACTGTCAATAAAGCTAAATTAAATATTCCTGTTGATCCCCACAATAGGGATTATCAATATTTAATTTATACAATTTTTTTAAATAAAGGATATGATTTTTTAAAAAAAATTATTGATGTTTTAAAAGATAACATTAAAAATTGGGAAGAATTAAAAATAAGTGATCAAAATTATTTAATTAGAAAAGTTTTTGTTTTAGAAATAAGATGGAGGCGATTTTTGTCAAAATATGTTGAATTAATTGAAAAATTATTGGTTGCTTCAACAAATATTGTTTTTTATTATTATAAATTTTTAGAAAATAATGATTCGATTTTTTTTGATGATCAAAATTTATTATTAGTGAAAGCAAAATTTGAAAATGATATTGAATTTAATGTAGCTCCTAAACAAGAAAATGTTGCTTTTGCTCAATTAGATTTTCAAAACAAATTAAAATTTTTAAATATTGTAAAGACTTCTCAAAGTAAAAGAAAAGAATTTAAGGAACATATTTTTAGCTATTTATTACACCTTGGTTCCATTAACAAAGAATTAAAGGAAGCAAATAATCTTTTTAAAAATTTTCAAAAAATTAAAACTTTAAGAAACGCTATTTATCATTATCGATTTGTTTTTGGAAAAGAAGAAAAGAAAATTTTAGCAGGACTAAAATCTTTAAGCAATGTTTTATCTAAGTCTTATCAAGAGCGTTTTTGTTATGAAATAGATAAAAGTGTTAAAAATATTGCTGGTTCAAAAGAAATAAGTCAGGTTTTATTTAAGATAATGGATAAGCAATTAAAAATTTTTCACTTTGAAGAAAACTTTTTGCAAGAAGATTTTAAAGATAACTTAAATACTAAGTTGAGTGAAGAAGAAAAATATTATATTGATGGTTGTTTTGATGAAGTCGAAAATTTTAAAAAATATGATAAAGAAATGTTTCAATACATCATTAATATTTGTCAAACAATTAAAAAAGAATAAATTTAACTAATTTAAAAAACCAACAAAAAACTTTATTAGAAAGTAAAAATTTTTTTTATTTACTAGAAAAATTTTATCAATTTAGTGTTAATGAAGAACAAAAAAATAGTTTTGCAAGTTTTTAATGACAAATGTGGTTATAGGTAAATTTAGGAGTATAATATAAGTAAGATAGTGAGGTTTTATTATGAAAAATTTAAAAACATTTTTAGTTGCAAGCGGACTTTTGACTGGGTGTTTTCAAAGCAATAACACAAATACAACTAGTTCTACTTCTCCAGGTGATGTAACTAATATTGAAAAAACAACTTATAGTGGTAATGCTTTATCAACTCCGTTTTTTAAAATGGAATATGATTCTACAAGTGGGAGCAGCAAAAGTGCAAGTGAAAAAGAACGCTTTTTAAAAGAAATGTATCTGCAATTTTTAAAAGATGCCACTTATGGAAATGAAATTTATACTCTTGATAAAATCACCTTTAAAGAAGTTGCTAATAAAAATGCTCCGGTTGCTGGTGAATATTTTCCTAAAAGTAATTCTATAAGTGTCTTTTTTCCTAAAGATAGCAGTAAACAATCACTATTTAGTGTGATGTTACATGAATATTACCATCATTTAACAGTTCATAAAATTGATCAAGCATTAACTATTTACTTGCCAAAAAACACAAGCTATGGAGTCAAATATATTGATAAGTACTTATATGAAGAATATATGAAAATGTTTAATAATGGGATTAACCAAATTGAGCAAAATGTGAAAAATATTGAAGATTTATATCAGGTGCAAAAAGAAGATGGAACCCCAGAAGATGCTAATGCTAAAATTTTTGCTACTAATTTTTTAAGATACCAAGCTTATAACCGTGAAATTGAATTGTACTATGAAAACTATTTTAACAAAAGTCCTCAAAAACAAATTGCTTGAACATTGCCTGATTCTTTAGTTCCTCCTTATATTGATGTTTTAAATTCTCATAAAGCTTTTGTTCCTGGATCTTATAAAATTCGCTCAGATGAAATTTTAGCAAGATGAACTTCTTTAATGACTAATTCTTTTTATCCTAAAGAAAATAGTGTTCCCAAAATTACTTTTGGTAGACAAGTTCAAGATTATTTACAAACCATGTTTATGCGAACTAATATTTATTATGATTATGCTAGTTTAAACAAAAGACCTTATCCAAGAATTATGACCATTAAGGATGGGAGAGAGTTTTATGTTAAAAAAGAACATAATTTAACTTGAAATGAAGTCAAAGGTTTTCAAGCAAAATCCCTAAGTCAAATGCAAGCTAAATACCAAGAATGAAAAAATTATTTTATAAATGTTTTTTACAATCAAGATCAATTACTATCAGGAGCAATTAGGGATAAAGATAATAACTTATATATTGAATTAAATGCTAAGGAAAAAGAAATCACTTTAGAAAATGCTTTAAATAATCAAGAATTAAAAGTCAAAGTTGAAGCCTTTAAACCAGTAGGTCAATTATCGTTTAATCTTAAACCCTTTAATCTCGATGGGGCAAAAAGAGAAAAATTAACTAATAACTATTTATATAAGATTAAAGAAAAAGATTTGCCAGTTGGTTTATATAACATTAAAATTGATGGTAAGTATCAAACTAAGGGAATGGAAATTGCTAATTTAACTAATAAGGTTAAAGTTGTTTGGGGAGTTAATCCTGTCCAATGGACTAATGAAGATAGAAAAGTAATGCCTTTATATAAATTTTATTTAAGAAATAATAAAATTGTTTTAGAAGTTGTTTAATATTTTTTTAACTTAAAAAATAATGTAAAATATATAGATAATGAAAATTGCAAAATATAGTTTATTAACATCATTATTTTTTAGTGCTTGTGTTCCAAACCAAGCTATTGAATCACAAAATAATGTTTCCAAAGAAACATCAAGTGAGGTCAATACTCAAAGTGAACAAAATCAAGCAAATTCCTCAAGCTCAGGAGGCAGTTCTGGGGGTTCTTCTAGCGGGGGGGGTTCTAGCTCATCAGGCAAAACCTCATCACCAAGCCCAGTCTCTTGACAACCCCTTAAAACATCAAGATATAATTTTAATCAAACATCTTTTGCAAGCAATACTTTAACGACTCCTCTTTTTAAAATTGAATATGATGATGAAGGTGTTTCAAATAAAAGAGTTGCTGATGAAAAAGAAAACTTTTTAAAAAGAATGTATGAAAGATTTTTGAATATGACTATCTTTGGTAATGAAGTCTATACAATATCAACTATAATTTTTAAAGAGGTTGGAGATTTGTCTGTAGAAAGACAATGAGGAAGATATTGACCTACAACCCAAAAAATTAGAGTCTTATTTGAAAGAACTACAAATGAGGAAGTCACTTTTTCTATTTTTAATCATGAATATTATCACCACTTAACTTTTTTAAGAATGGAAAAAGTAATGCAAGAACGCTTTAACCAACAAATTGAAAAAAATGAATCTGATTTTAATACTTATGAAAAATATAGGGAACTTTTAAATGATGGAAAAAGACAATTTGAACAAAATTGAATAAAAAATTATGTAAATTATCCTTATTTACAAGCTTGAACTTTTGAACATGAAAGATTGCAATATTATAATAATCATTTTACTGATAATACCAGAAATTCTTTTGTAACTTTTGCTCGTAGATATGTTAATAAAAGTGTTGGTGCCCCTAACTATAATTATTATAGTTATTGGGGAAATTTTGATGAGTTTTTGGCTTCATCAATGAATTTATACACAATTTTATTATCTGGGCGTAGCGGTAATTTAGTTGAATTAAATGATACAACTTGAGGTGATTATTTACTTAATCTTTTTATTAGGACTAATATTTATTATGAATATACTAATGATTTAAGGAAATATCCTACCTTGAGTGGAAGTGGAAGAAATAGATGAGTTAATGAAGCCGACCAATTAGATTGGGAGGAGGTCAAAGATTTTAATGAAGCTACCCCCACTCAAATGAATGAAAAATGAAGTAAGTGAAAAAAATATTTTACTGAAGTTTTATTTAATAATGATGAACTTTTAAGTGATGCTTTTATGGAACAAGAAAATGATTTATATTTAGAGTTAAATATAGATAATGCTACTATTAGTTTTGAAAATATTGCACCTAGTGGAGGTGTTGTTACACCAACAACTACTAAACTTCAAAGCCCTACCCAAATTACCTTTAATTTAAAACCATATCAAGAGCAAGCAAAAAGTTTTGTTAATAGTTTTGCTTATAAAATTAAAGATAATGCTTTAGCAGTAGGGACTTATAAGATTAAAATTAATAATCAATATTTAAGCGAAGAACAAGGATTAAATTTAAAAAATCGAACTCTTAAGTATAAAAATATTTGATCAAAAGATGAAGATAGAAGTATTCCTGTTATTAAAGAATATAAATTTCATTTACAAGATAACCATATTGTTTTAGAAGTATGTGGGGTTAGTGGATGTAGTGAAGATTCTTAAAATTTAAACTTAAATCTTGCTATCAAAAAAAAAAAAAAAAAGATATAATATTAAGACAAAGAAATATAGGTTGATGTTATGAATATTTTTAAATTTTTAGTGTTTTTAGCAACTTTTACCTCATCTTGTGCCATTAAGCCAACAGCAACGGTTAAGCAACAAAATAATGTTGCACCAAAAGTTGAGAAAAATGAAACTGAATCTTCAAATACTAGTTCATCTAGTGGAGGTTCAAGTTCTTCAAGTGGTGGATCGGGTTCATCTGGTGGTTCATCTAGTAATAGTTCTAGTTCATCTAATGGTTCAACCCCTCCTAGCCCAACACCAGTTAACCCTGCTCCTCTTAGTCCAAGTTTGACTATTGATGTGAATTTAAAAGAAACATCATTTAGAGATGTTGACATTAACACTAAAGAATTTACTACTCCTCTTTTTAAAATGGAGTATGATGATTCAGATATTGAAGATGCCAATAAAAAAGGCAAAGATTATAAAGAAAATCTTTTAGAAACTATGTATGATCAGTTTTTAAAAAATGCTACATATGGTAATGAAGTTTATACTTTAGATAAAGTTGTTTTTAAGCAAAAAAAGAGTTTTAGTGTCGGTGTTGCTGGAACTTATTTCCCTCAGAATAACTCAATTGAAATTGAGTTTTTTGCTGATGCTAATGATAAAAATGCTTTGTTTTCAGTTTTTTTACATGAGTATTATCATCATTTAACAGTTCCTAAAATTGATCAAGCTATAGGAATATGAGTTGATGATGATGCTGAATTTCGTAAAGATATGGACAATTATTATTACCAAAAATATATGGATATTTTTAATAATGGGATTAAGTTAATTGATCAAAATGTTAGAAATATTGATGATTTATTTGAAGTTCAAGATTCAAGCGGAACTAAACTTGAAAATAAAGATATTAAAAATTATATAACAAGAAATTCATTAAGAAACCAAACATTTAGAAAAGAAATCCAGTTATATAAAAACAATCATTTTAACAATAATTCAAAACTAATAACTTGGTCAGGTCATCCTTTAGTACCAGTCAATGGTAATGGTGTTGTGTTTGAACCTGGACAATATTATTTACAAAGTACTGAAATTTTGGCTAGATATACCTCAATGGTGACTAATACTTTTTGACCTAAAAATACTGATGGCATTCCCCAAATAACTCTCCTTAGAAGAGTTATAGATTATTTGCAAGCTATGTTTATAAGAACTAATATTTATTATTCATATAAAACTTTCCAAAGACTTTATCCCAAAGTTTTAACAAAGTCAGACGTAATTAGTAGTATTCCATTCATAATTTTAGATAAGCACCACCTAAATTGAGAACAAATTAATGTTTTTGAAAATCAAAATACTGAAAAAATGAAAGAAAAATGATTAGAATGAAAAAATTATTTTAAAAATATTTTCTTTAACACAGATCAATTATTATCAGGAGCAATTACGGATAAGGATGATAATTTATATTTAGAATTAAATGCTAAAAATAAAGTTATTACTTTTGAAGAGGTAGAAAATAAAAATATTTTAAATGCCCCAGTGACAAAATTTAATAAGGTAGGGCAAATTGTTTTTAACACTAAACCTTATGATGAGGATAACCAAGAAAAAGAAATATTAAATAATAATTACCTTTATAAAATTAATAAAGCTAATTTACCAAAAGGAGTTTATTATATTAAAGTTAATGGTGCTTATCAAAGTGAAGGTTTTGAAATTGCCAACTTATCTAATAATGTTAAAATGGTTTGAGACACTAATAAAGATAACGATGCTTTTCCTATTTACAAACTTTATAAACACACTGATGGCAACGTTGTTTTGGAAGTTATTTAATTTTTTTATTATTGAAAAAGATACAATATTATCTGTTTTTATATTATAATTAATGTATAAGGATAAAAAGGTGTATTATTATGAAAATTTTAAGATTTTTACTATTTTCATCATTTTTTGCTACTTCTTGCAATATCCAAAAAATTAAAGGTGTCAACCAAGAAGAAAACTCTTCTAAAAAAGAGCAAAAAGTAGTAACCACTTCAAATGAAGAACCTTCTTCATCATCTAGTGGTGGGGGGTCATCCTCTTCTAGTGGTGGTTCATCATCTGGTGGTGGAAGTTCTTCTTCTAGTGACTCATCATCTAGTGGGGGTTCTTCTTCTGGGGGCGGATCATCCTCGTCTAGTGGTGGGTCTTCAGAAAGTTCTTCGTCTTCAAGTAGTGAGAGTTCTTCTTCTAGTGGTGGAGATAGTGTTACAACTAGGGGAGAAACTCCAGATCCTAGTGTTGACCCTGCCCCAAAAGATGGAAGCAGTCCCAAAGTTAAACCAAGTGCTGATGAAGAACCTAAAAAACCAAGTGATGTTGCTCCTGAATTAACCCTTGATGAAGAAGTTGATTTAAGTGCTACTACTTTTAAGGATGATGCTTTAAAAACACCACTTTTTAAGCTTGAATATGATGATTCTGAAATTGATAAAGAGGATCAAAGAAGTGTAGATGACAAGAAAACAATCTTAGAAACAATGTATGATCAATTTTTAAAAAATGCCATTTATGGAAATGAAGTTTACACCTTAGATAAAGTGGTATTTGTTGAAAAAAAAGATACTAGTAGTGTTTTAAGGGGTATTTATTATCCACATTCTAATTATATTAAAGTTGAATTACCTTCTAATCATAAAAACCTTAATCACCTATTTTCAATTTTTCTTCATGAATATTATCATCATTTAACAATACCTAAAGTTGATAAATCTTTAGAATCTTATATTCCCTCAGGAAATCGTAATGATAAAGCAAATGTTGATAATTATTATTATCAACAATATATGAATATTTTTAATAATGGAATTAGACAAATCAATCGCAATGTGCGAAATATTGATCATTTATTTTCTGTGCAAACAAGAAGTGGAAGGCGTTTAAGTGATGCTAGGCATAAAACCAGAATTACTAGAAATACTCTAAGATATCAAACATTTAATTGAGAAACTCAATTGTATAATCTTTATCATTTTCGTAATAATGCTTCAAGGTTAATTTATTGAAGGGGCGCTCCACCATATGCTAGTGGAATTAGGGATGGAAAAATATTAGAACCAGATGTTTACTTCTTAGAGAGTTCAGAAATTTTAGCAAGATGAACTTCAATGATGACTAATACTTTTTGACCTAAAAATGCTGATGGCATTCCCCATATAAGTATGGGAAGAAGACTTTTTGATTATTTGCAAACTATGTTTATAAGAACAAATATTTATTATCATTATAATCAATTGCAAAGACCATATCCTTCAGTTTTAACATATTGATATGATTCCCTAAATAAAAGGTTAAGATATGATGTTAGATCAAGACATCGTTTACCTTGGAGTCAAATTAAAGGTTTTAAAAATCAAACAAAGGAAAAGATGGAAGAAAAATGATTAGAATGAAAAAATTATTTTAAAAATATTTTCTTTAATCAAGACCAATTATTATCAAGTGCTATTAAAGATAAAGATGATAATTTGTATTTAGAACTAAATGCTAAGGATAAAACTATTACTTTTGAAGACACTACATCAGGGGATGTTTTAAATGCTCCTGTGAAAAAATTAAAAAAGGTGGGACAATTGACTTTTAACACCAAACCATATGATGCTAATAATCAAAAGAAAGAAAAATTAATAAATAACTATTTATATAAAATTAATAAAGCTAATCTACCAAAAGGAATTTACTATATTAAAATCAATGGTGCTTATCAAACATCAGGTTTTGAACTTGATAATTTGAGTAATAAAGTAAGGGTGGTATGAGATTTTAATTCTTCCAATTGGGCTTCTTCCCTTTATAAATTTTATAAAAAAAGAGTTGGTGGTGAGGGGTCAGAAGAAAGAATTGTTTTAGAAGTAATTTAGCTTTTTTACAAAAAAAAAAAAAAAGAAGTAAAATATTATATAATTAAGAAATATAGTGTTAGGAGTTTTATGATGAAAAAATTAAGATTTTTATTATTCTTATCATTTTCTATAACTTCTTGTGTTCCCAAAGCAACTAGTGTAGAAAAAAAGGAATCTTCTACTACAAGTAAGCAAGAAACAACAACTCCATCTAGCACTTCAACAAGTACTTCAGGAGGTGGTGGTTCTTCTGGTGGCGGAGGTTCTTCATCTAGTAGTGGTGGAGGAAGTTCTTCATCTAGTGGTGGTGGTTCTTCTAGTAGCGGTGGCTCTTCTTCTGGTGGAGGAAGTTCTTCATCAAGCGGGTCTACACCTCGTTCTCCTGAATCATGTCCTCCTAATCCTGAGCTTTCTAGTGAAGCAAGTTGAAGAGCATCAACTTTTAGGGAAAGTGATTCAACTTTAGAAACACCTTTTTTTGAAATTAAATATGATGACTCAGAAATAACAAGCAATAATAAATCTTCTGCATGAAAAAAAGCTTTTTTAGAAAAAATGTATATTGAGTTTTTAGAAAATGCTACTTTTGGCAATGAGGTTTATACTCTTGATAAAATTACTTTCAAACAAAAAGCAAGTAGTAGTCAAACATCTAATGGAGAATATTTAAGAAGATATAATCAAATAGAAATTAATTTTAGCACAAATTTTCTTTCTCATAGTTGACATCGAAACGCTTTATTTGGAATTATGATTCATGAATATTACCATCATTTAACTTCAAAAATAGATAAAGGTGTGGCACAAGGTACACTTCCTAGTTCTGGAGAAAATGGCTTTAGTAATATTAGTGATTATTATTGAAGAGAATATATGGAAATGTTTAATGATGGAATTAAGCAAATTAATCAAAATGTTAGAAATATTCAAAGTTATTATAATATATATGATGAAGCGGGTCAGCGCCTTGCAAATCAGGGGGCAAAATTTATTGTTACCAATGCTTTAAGATATCAAACATATAATCGGGAAATTCAATTATATTATCAAAATCACTTTAGGTCTGATAATGATCGTTTGATATCTTGAAGTTTACCTTCTTCACGAAGGGAATCCCCTTATACTGATGCATTAAATGCAAGAAATGATTTTGTTCCAGATCTTTATAGGCTTGGAAGTCCTGAAATTTTGGCAAGGTGAACAAGTGTTTTAACCAATGGTTTTTACCAAAAAGATGCAAATTGTATTCCTCGATTAAATTTTGGAAGACAAGTTAAAGACTTTTTACAAACAATGTTTATAAAAACTAATATTTATTATAACTATGCAAACACAGACACAAGAAGAAACTATCCTTCAAGGATGACTGTTGATAGTGCAGGGACTTCTTATTGGGTAAAAAGTGAAGACCATTTGTCATGAGGTCAGGTTAATGATTTTACAAAAAAAAGTATTAATGAAATGCGGGTTAAATGAAATCAATGGAAAAATTATTTTAAAAATACTTTTTTCAATCAAGACCAATTATTATCAGGAGCAATAAGGGACAAAGATAATAATTTATATTTAGAGTTAAATGATGATGGTAAAACTATTACTTTTGAAAATGTTAATGGTGGGGCAAGATTAAATGCTCCAGTTCATGAATTTAATAAGGTAGGACAAATAACTTTTAATCTTCAAGCCCATAATGCTATTAATTCTCAAAAAGAAACATTAACAAATAGTTATTTGTACAGAATTAATCAAGCTAATTTACCACAAGGAACTTATTACATCAAAGTTGATGATGAATATCAAACTCAAGGTTTTGAACTTGCTAATTTAAATGATAATGTTAAAGTGGTTTGAAAAATAGATCCTCGTAATTGGAGTGGTGATAATAAAAAAGAAATTCCTTTGTATAAATTTTATAAACACACTAATGGAAATATAGTTTTAGAAGTTGTTTAAATTATGTTTAATATTTCAAACATAGTATAATATTTACAAATAGAGGTTTTGGTTATGAAAATTTTTAAGGTTTTATTGTTTATTGGACTATTTACATCTGCTTGTGATGTTAGGTCATCTTTGGGTCAACAAGAAACCAAAAGTAAGTCTCCTAAAGAAACAACAAGTGAAAAAAGCACTCCTTCAAGTGGGGGTGATTCTTCATCAAATGGTGGAGGCTCTTCTTCATCTGATTCTAGTAACAAAAATAATCAACCTTCATCTCCTGTTACTCCAGTTACAGAAGAGCTTACTTTTAGTAGTAATATTTTAACTACTCCTCTTTTTAAGATGCATTATCAAGATGATGAGGCTAAATCTAGTAAGAAAAAAAATGATGCAGAAAAAATTACTTTTTTAAAGCATTTTTACAATAAATTCAAAAATGATGCTACTTATAGTAATGAAGTTTATGCTTTAAAAAAAATTGTTTTTAACCAAGTTGATGATTTGACGGGAAGATATGCTAAAGGTCAATATTCAGTTGATAATAAGACAATTATCATTAATTTTGATAACAATGCTAGTTATGATGCGATTAACACAATTTTACTTCATGAATATTATCATCATTTATCATTTATCAGAATGCAAAAGATGTTAACTAGTTGGTCAGGAAAAAATATTTTATCAAATAGCATTGAAGAATATACTTATAATGAATATTTAAAACTCCTTAATGAAGCAAAAACAAGACTTTCTCAAAACTATTTTGATTCCAACGATAAATATTTCCCATATTTACAAGGCTTAACTTTTGAACATGAAACAGAGCAATATTATGCTAATTACTTTTCCAAAAATCAAAAAGAAAGGTGAATAACCTTTGATCCAAAAGATTTAAAAAAACGCAAACAAAATGGTGATGTTTTTACTGGTTTTTTTTCTTATTATGCTGGTTATGTTAATAGTAATGCTGAATTTATTGCTAGAAGTATGAATTTATATACCCAAGTTATCAAGCCAAATGAAGATGGTTTAATCAAAGCTGATGGTTTGATTTTAACTGATTATTTAATGCAATTATTTTTAAGAACTAACCTTTATTATAATTATACTAATTTAAAGCGTCCTTTTCCTTTGTTAGTTAAATCATTAAGAAACGATAATCGTTTCCCCTATTATATTCCCAGAGATAATTTATTAAAATGAGTTGATGTTAAAGTTTTTAATGAAAAAAGTCGAGCTTTAATGGAGTCAAAATATCGGGAATGAAAAAATTATTTTGAAAACATCTTATTTAATCAAGACCAAGTATTAGCTAATGCTTTTGTTGATCTTGATGGTCATTTATATCTAGAATTAAATGATCCAAATCAAAAAATCACTTTTGAGGATGCTATCACTAATGAAAGTGTTACTGTTTTGGTTCAAAAGTTACCCAGTCATGGTAACTTAACCTTTAACCTCTTCCCTTTTCAAAATCAACAAAAAACACCTTTAAATTTACATCCTTTTCGTATCTTTAAATCATACCTAACAAAAGGTGTTTATAATATTAAACTTAATGATTCATATTTAAGTATTGATCAAGGTTTAGAGTTAGCCAATCTTAAACATAAGAGAAAAAACTTATGAATTGTTGATAAAAGTACTTATAATGCTGCATCAGGACAATATGATGATGTTGAATTAAAATACTCATTTTTTATTAGAAATGATAAACTAGTTTTAGAGGTTTTATAGTTTCTTAAACTTGGCAATCTTACTTTTTTTTTTTTTTTAAACTATGATAAAATTAATCAATATTGGGGGTTAAAGTGGTTAAATTTATAACCTTATTTTCTTTATTGATTGTTTCATGTGTAAACCAAACAAACACTAGTTCAAATAACTCAAAAAATAACAATTCTTCCCATCAAGAAAACACTTCAAACCAAGGTTCTTCTTCTAGTGGTGGTTCAAGTTCTGGAGGTAGTTCATCTGGTGGTGGATCAAATTCTGGAGGTAGTTCATCTGGTGCTGGATCAAGTTCTGGAAGTAGTACATCTGGTGGTGGTCAAACAACTCCACCTAATCCAACTCCCCCTGCTCCTGCTTCTGATGAACCTATTAATTTTAATGATTATTCTTATGATACTAATACTCATGTTTTAACTACCCCTCTTTTTAAAATGAGATTTGATGACTCAACAATATCTGATGCTAGTGAAAGATTTCCTAGTTCAAAAGAAAGTTTTTTAAAAGAAATGTATAATGAATTTTTAAATAGTGTTACATATGGCCCTGAAATATTCACTTTAGATGAAATTGTTTTTAAACAAGAAAGAGCCACTACACATCCAGATAATGGTTTTAGTAGTAGTGGAACATATGAAAAAGATCGCAAAATTATTATTACATTTCAATATCGTGCTTCTTTATTTAACAAATATAATCTTTTTCAACATTTAATTCATGAATATTATCATCATTTAACATTTGCAAAAATGGGAAATTTAGTTAAAGATTTTTCAGACAAAGATGTAACTTTTGATAATTACTATTATCAAAATTTAATGAATTTGTTTAATGGTTATGATTTACGAGAAAAATCACTTGAAGAAGCAAAAAAATGAAAAGTAATATGTTCTGCCTCAGATGGTGCTGGTTTGACCCCTTCTGAAGCCCAACATTCAGCTTTGTATTTATCTAATTTATACCACTTAGAAATTGATAAATGATGGGAAAATAAATTTAAAAATAATTCAAGAGATCAACTTATTACTTTTGATCAACCTAGAGGCATTTTTGCACCTCGTCTTTCATTTTTGGGGCGATTTGCTTTTACTATTTATTTATCAAGAACAAGTGAATTAATTGTAAGGGCGATGTCATTAATGACTAATGCTTTTGCGCAAAAAAATGGAAATCTATATAAAATTTCTGGTAGTGTTTTGCAAGATTATTTTTTGTTTTTGTTTTTTCGTCAAAATATTTATTATTCATATAATAATTTAACTCGTCAATGACCAAGCAAGGCTTGTATTGAACCAGATGGATCAATTCGTTTTGAAAATGATGATAAACCTAAGTGAAGTGATATTAATAGTAATACTGATCAACAAACATTAAGAGCAATGCAGGGTGAATATAGCAAATGAAAAGATTATTTTGAAGATATTTTTTATAATCAAGACCAATTATTTTCTGGGGCAATTAGTGATAATTATGACAATTTACTTTTAGAATTAAATGCTAAAGATCAAGTTATTACTTTGGAAAATTATAGTGATGAAACACCCTTTAATGTTGGTGATATTAAAAAATATCCTAAGGTGGGGCAAATTACTTTTAATCTTGAACCTTTTAATAAAGATCAAAGAGAAAAAACTTCATTAAACACTTATCTTTATGAAATTAAAAAAGCTAATTTACCAAAAGGAAAATATTATTTAAAAATTGATGGTAATTACTTAAGTGAAGGTTTTGAAATTAAAAATTCTACAACTAATAAAAGAACTATTTGAAAAAGAAATGGTGATGATTGAAAAGACCCTGTGCCACTTTATGAGTTTTCTATTGAAGGTAATAGGGTGGTTTTGCAAGTTTTATAAAAATTCTTTTTGAAAAAAAATTTAAACAATGGTATAAATAATAATTATAAAAATTAAGAGAGAATGGAAAATGAAAAGAATATTTATAAAGAGTGGTTTATCACTTTTAGCAGTACTTTCACTAAGTGGTAATGCTGCTGCAAAAGGTTATATTAATGACAATATAAATTTACAAACACAAGGTTCTGATGTTTTAAAAAAACCGACCTTTAATGATTCTAGTGGTGAAGTTGATGAAACCAAAGAAATTGAAAAATTACTAGAAGATTGAAAAAGTGATGTTGCCAAAAAAGAAGAATCACTAAAAATTGGTGATGAGAAAAGCGAGAGTCTTTATGATAAGTGATTTAACTTAATTAAATCAGGAAACTTAAAGGAACATAAAAAAGTTTATGATGCTTATCGTTTGGACAAATTGGCTAATAGTTTTAATTGAAACCCAAAGATAGCTGAAGTTGAAACTTTTGATAAGGTCTTTGAACAAGATTTAAATGATTCAAAAAAAATCTATCAACTTTTAAATGATCAAAAAAAGAATTATAAAGAACAGTTGGCTTCAATTTATATAAGTGATTTTGCCAAGAAAAAGGCAATTCTTTTAAAACAATTACAAAATTCATATGCATCTAAAATAAATGCAGTAGATTTTGGTGATAGTGAATTATTTACAATTTGAAATCGTAATAATGGAGATATTGATTCTTTTTTGCAAATTATTAACAAGGATTTTAATAATAGCACTTCACAAAGAATCAATAAGGACTTTAAAACTTTTTTGAATAAATATAAAGGTAGTACTACTTTTGTTAATGACAAAGAAAAAGCTGAATGAATTTTAAAGTTTAGAACTAATCCCCTTTATATTGAAAAATTTAAAAGTATTTTTGAAGACACTACTTTAAAAACAGAAATCAAAGGAAGTAAGACATCTTTAAAAGCGGCTTTTAAAGGATCAATTTGATTAAAAAATTACCTAGGAAGTTATAAACTTCAAAAATGAATCAAAAGTGATGAAGGAAGATTAATATATGAAACAAAGCTTTTTGATTTACTTCAAAATGAAGAAACATTTAAGAAAAATTTCTTAGAAGTTCCTTTAGATATTGAACTTTATAAATCATGAACAAATAATAGTGAAGGTCACAAAATTTTTATAAACTATTTTGAAGCTACACAAGAAGGAAAAGAAGCCAAAGCAAAAGTTAAAAAAATTGAAGGAAATAGATTTGATGAGACATCTTGATATTTAAGTCTGAATTCTTATAATTTGGAATTAAAAAATTTTTATTATACATCTTATTCTTTACAAAGTTCATCAGGTGAAATTCTTAAAACTGCAATTGAAAAGTTTAAAGCAAAATATTGAAACATTAACACGCAAGAAGGAAAAGCACTATATAACTTCTTTCGTTGAAAAAATGCTTTTCAAAAGATTTATAGCAAAACAAAAGCTATTGAAGATGTAATTCCTAGTAGAGCCAAATTAAGCGCTGATAGCAAATACCAAACTTTGAAAAACTTTGAACAAAAGTTGCTAAGTTTAAATTCAGTTAATCCTTTAAAATATAAAAAAAGTTATTTGCTTGAAAACTATTCTAAGTGAAGTAAGAAATTAGACTTAATGAAAGCATATTACTTTAATTCTGAAATTTGTGCTTATGTATTTAATGATTTTTTCAATCAAAATATTGAAAATCTTCCAGGTTTTATTTTAGGAGATAAAAAAGCTTATAATTATGACCATCTTAAAAAACTTGAAACAAGTATTGGCTCATCAAATGTTCCTCAATCAAGTTTTAGGTGAACAAACCAAAAGGAATATGAAAATTGAAATTCAATGATTGGAGTTCTTAACCAAAGTGTAGAAAAAAACAATTTTCTTTATGATGAATACTATCAATGATTTCATGCTAATTTTGATCAAGTTTATCAGGACTTGACATCAAAAAATGGTTTAGCAATTAAAATGACTAAGGAAGATTATAAAGGGCAATCAACAAAAGAGGTCATTACTTGAAATCAAGAATTATATCAAGATGCAAAACCAGATCAAAATATTGAATATAAGGTGTGAGAAAAAGTTGCTGCTGGATTTAAGAAAAGTTATTCTGACCAAAAACATATTTCTGATGAAAAAAAAGAACAAATAAAAAAGACTTTATTTGCTTTGTGAATTTATCGTAATCCTTATATCCTAAAAAAATATATTTATGCCTATGCTAAAGCTCCTGCTCCTTCAAATCCTGAAAATTATGATTCAAACGCTAATTACTTTAAAAATGCTAAGTGAAAAACAACAGAGTACTATAAAGACTTTGACAAAAACTATTCAGTGAGAAAATATTTAACTTACCATAAGAATAAAGAAGATGAATTAGTAGTTGATGACTTAATGTTTGAAAACTTGCAATCAAGTGTCGACAACATCTTTCCTTGAAGAGAAAACTTAGATTATTCAAAGGCTGATTATCAAAAATGAGTAGAAAAACCCGAAAATAAAAAACTACTTTTTGAAATCTTTAAAAAATCTTCTTTTGTTAGTGAGGAAATTTCTGAAAAAAGAAGTGATGAAGTAAGAAAAGAATTTAAAGAAAAATTATTAAGTAAAAAAGAATCACCAGAAATTAAAGGGCTTATTAAAAAATGAGTTGCTCGAGAAAAAGTTGATAATTATGCTCAAGAAGCTAATTTAAAAGCTTTTGATGATAAAACAGTAGATATTAAAAAATATGCTCACTTCTTTAAAAATAATAGTAAATATCGTCATATTTTTTATGATGAACTAAACAAGTGATTTAATTCATATGAAAACATTTTGTGATATGCCACTCATAAAGCATCAGGTGATAAAAATGGAATGACCGGTTGGATTGACACTGATAGTTTTAGAAAAGCTTTATCAGATATAACTAAATATAATGAAAAGGTTGGTTATACTTCTTATGTTTTTGCTCCTTGTAAAGCTGATTATTGACTTAAAAAAGAGCCTAATGACAGCTATAAGAGATTATTGATGATTAGAGCTAATTACATTCAAGAAAAAACTTTAAAAGAGATTTTTAATGAAAAAAGATCTCCAGTTGACACTTGAAAACAAATTTGAAGTGTTGAAGCCCGCAAGCAAGGTCAAGAATATTTGGATAAATACAAAAAACAAATTAATGGTGATACATTAAATTATTGATGTGATGGCATAAAATATGTTAAAAAAGATGAAGATTATTCTTATGCCTGAGATGTTTTCAAAAGACAACTTGTTAAAGAATTTAAATATGGTTTTTGAAAAGATGAAAAAAGCAATTGAAAAGGTCAAGAATTTAATAAGTTTATTGATTACTTTATTAACAAAAAATTTGATAAAGGAGAAATTGAAAAAGCAAAGATTAATTACCCACTTTGAACAACAAAGAAAAATGAATATTTTATTAATATGCCACCAAAAGATATTGTCAATAAAAAAAATTGAAAGATTAAATGGGAAGCAGAAGCAACAAGTTCTAATAAATTCTTAGAGCAATTAACTGCTCGCTTAAAAAAAGAAAACCTCCTTGATGATATGTATAACCTTCAAGCAATTAATGAAGCTCAAAAAACTAATTATTCATCTTGAAATGATGAATTATATGAATCATTTTTTGAAGAATGAATGGAAAATGAATTCAAGGGTTATATGGTTTCTAAATCAGGAGAACAAGAAGTTATTTGGGATGAAGCCAAAGCTAGCTTAGAAGAAAATTATGTTGATCAAGAAAAATGAAACAAAAAAGTTGATGAAATGGATCAAAGTTCATATTATGTTAATAATGGCTATAAGGAATGGATAAAAGAGGAAAAAGCAAATCCGCAAAATTCATATAATTATTATCTTTGGGATCAAATTGGTCAAAAGTTTGCTAATCAAAGTGAATTTGAAAAGTTAGATGCCAAGATTAAAGAAGGAAGAGCTTCTGGTCAAAGTGTTAAAGATTACTTCTCTACTTTTGAACAAGGTAAAAAAACCATTATTAATACCATTTTTAAAGATGATGCCAAAAAGGTTAATGATGCAGTTTTTCAAAAAGTGAAAACAAAATATTTAGCGGATGTTAAGAAAACTAAAGTTGATGAAGAAGAATTTAAAAAATGATATTTGGATGATAGCCACAATGATGAATTGTTTTTAAGATTTGATAAAGGTTTTACATCAAGAGACACTAATGAAGAGTTTACTTGAAGACATAGCGAAGAATACAAAAATTATTATCATGAATGAAATAATATGGTTGCAGGTGGTTTAAGTGTTGAACAAATTAGACGCAAGTGATTTAAAAAATGAAAAGATAAAAATGAAGACTATATAAAAAAGGCACTTAATGCTACAAACTTGTGATATATGCCTGATAAAACATGATACCCATTAGAAACTGATGTTTTTTGGGATGTTAAAGCAAGATCATTTATTAAAACATTAAAAGGTAAGCTTGCTTTTGACCAAGAAACCCTTTATCACATTATTCCTGTGGTTGAAAAATTATTAACCAAAAAAGATGCTTATGGAAAAGTAACTAGAAATGTGAGAATTAGTGACTGGCATGCTGATTATGAAAGTTGGCTAATCAAAGCTGAAAATAAAAAATATGCTTTAGAATTTTTCAAAAACTATGATTGATATACTAATAAGGCAATTGCTAGTTTTAATAGACGTGTTGACAAATCAAATGGAAAACTAGCTCCAAAAATGACTAAAGAAGAATGGGGTCAACAAATCGATGAGTTTGCTAAAAAGAAGAAGATAACAACACTATCAAGAGTTGGTAATTATACTCGTGAGCAATGGGTAGAAATTTATATTCGTGATTATTTTGCCACTTTTATGTTGAAAGCGAGAAATAACCCAGCATATTCAAAAGGTTTGTATAACTATTTTATGTGAAAACAAATTTTTGATGCAACTAAAAAACAAACCTTAGATGAAGCGAAGTTAAAACAAAAAATTAGGGATAAAATTGCCAACTTTAAGTTCTTTTACACTACTTTAAATAATTATAGTGAAGCAGAACTTAAAAATACTAGCTATTTTTATGATTTAATGATGTATTTGCGTAAAGAAATTATTGCCACTTATGCTCCAGGATTAGCAGATGATGTTTTACTTAAAATTGCTAAAAACAACAATTTTGATCCATTGTATTTAAAAAATAATGTTGCACCAGAAAGTAAAAGCAAATTACCTGATTTCTTTAATGACCAAAACCAAAAAAACACTTTCCCTTATCTAGATATGTCACAAGTTGCAGATTTAAAAGATAATGATGTTGAATTAATTAATAGCTTAAAAACAAGGATCAAAAAATTGTTTGGCCTTAATGATGCAAGTATTGCTAAAAAAATTAAGTCAACTCTTCATGCTACAAAACAAGGTTATATTGATCGATATGGAGCATTAACTGAGGCTGAAAAAAGAAAAATTGTTATTAAAGCCGGATATTTAAGAACATATTGGGATTACAACAAACTTTCTAACCCTGCTAATTGAAAAAAATTAGTAAGTCTTAGTCCACAAGTAAGAGCTTATTATAAGGAAGCTAAATATGCTAAATTCTTGAAAACAAGAAATGGAAAAAACCTTTATGAAGCAAATCTTTTAAAAATTTTGGCGCTTGAAGTTGAAAGTAAAATGGCTCAAAGTGACCAAAACGGAGTCTTTTCTAAGGTGCCTGACATTAAAACAAATCTTGCAGATTATAAAAAATGACTAGCTGATCCTAAAAATAGAAAATATACTTTGGAATTTTTCAAAGAAGCTCAACCATATACTGATAAGGCAATCAAAAGTTTTAATGCAAGAGTTAAAAAAGCTAAAGGTAAACTAGGAGGCAACTTAACTGAGTTTGAATGAAAACATCAAATTGATGAATTTGCAAAAAAAGATGTAATAACAAAACTATCAAGAGTAGGTAATTATACTCGTGAACAATGATATGAAATTTATGTTCGTGATTACTTTGCTACTTATCTATCAAGGGCTAAAAGGGATTCATTACATTCAAAAGATTTATATAACTTTTTTGTTTGAAAACAAATTTATGACAAAGTGACAACAAAACAAGAAAATGAATTTGAAAAAACAAATAACCATTATGATACCCTTGCCATTTATAGAAAACTTCAGGAAATTAGTCAAAAAACTAAAGATTTTTCAGCTGTCAAATCTTTTGACTTTGATGGTTTGACCAATGAACAAGTTTTTGCATTACTTAAACCATATTATGACAACTGATATCGTACTAATTTCAAAGAGATTATGGAAAAGTTCTTTAGTAAAAAAAGACTTGAAACTGATTTACCTGAAGTTAGCAATATTGAAAGAGAAGTTTATGTTTATCCAAGACTAGTTAAATATTGAAATGACTCTTTTGAACATTGAAAATACTCAAAGAATAAAACAGCTTATAATAAGAATAAATATTTTGATTTATTTGTAAAAAATAGTTTAACAACCCAAAAGCAGCTTCAAGAATGGTTTAAAACAAAAAACATTTTCAATAAAGGTGAAGAAAGTGGATATGATCAAGCAATAAAGTTATATAAGACAATCAAAAACATTGATCCCCAAACTAATGCTGGTCGTTATATTTTAGATACCTTTAAGTTAAATCAACTAGTTCCCTATTTGCAAAAAATGCTTCCTTTAGCAAACCTTAATTTTGATCAAAGCAAATTTGATCAATGACTTGATTCTAGTTTAAGTGAAAAATTTACTAAGGAAATATTTAAAGGATCGCAAATTTCTGAAAATTGAAGAAGAAAAGCTAACCAAAGAGCAATAGATACTTGATTAGATAATGATTTTCAAAATCAACACAAATTATGAAAATTACCAGAATTTAAAGAAGCGATTGAAAGTTGAATTAAAAATCTAGTTGGTCTTGAAGAAAACATCAAACCAATTGATGATTTATTATCTCACATTGATTTGTATTATCAAGCATCAAAGGATAGTGAAGAATATGAATTTTTGTATGATGACTTTAAAAACACCAATGCTAAAGATAAAGCTTTTGAAAAATGAGTTAGCAATTATGATGTAGTTTATAAAATTACTAACGGAATTTATAAAAAGACAACAAATCCTGGTATTTTTTCAGAAGTGTTTGCTTCTTGAAAAGATTCTCAAAAATATAAAGATTATCTGAAGTTTATTAAAAAAGGTCAAGCTTCAGGAGGAGCTTATACTACCGGACAAAAACATGCTTATTTGGTTAAATACTTTAAAGAGTATTTAGGTGTTGGCGATGAAAATGATTCAAAACTATATACAAAACTTTATAAGGTATATCAACAAAAAGACTTATATTGAAAAAGTGATTCAAATGTCGTGAAAAGATTGCCTTTAATTTGGGACTTTGCTCACAAGGATGTTCAAGGTAAAGATGAAGACTTTTCACAATATGATCTTGATTTAATGAAATGGCTTATTACCAAGATTAAAAGCAATGATGAAGTTCATGAAGAATTAACTAAATTATGATATTGAGTTAAATTCAATAACCACTTTAAAATTAAGTCAAATTATGAATCACAAGAAACATTTTTCCAAAATGCTTTTGAAAAATGATCAAAAACTGATGAAGCTAAGACATTTTTTGAAGAATACCTAGAAAACCATTAATATTTTGCAATAATAATTAATTTTAAAAAACACTTTTTGAGGTGTTTTTTTTTTTTTGTTATATAATATTATTACAAATAAAAGTAGGTTGGTAGATTTAAATGAAAAAAACATTAGTTAAGAGTGGATTATCACTTTTTACAATTATATCTTTTAGTACTGGTGTTGGTACTATTAGAAATCAGAATAATCAAAAATTATTAAATCAGGAATTAAAAAGTGAAAGCACCAATGAGCAGCAAGGGTCAACAAGGACTTCACTAGTTGTTACAAGAGATGGTGTAGAAGTTAGTAGCAATAATGAGGAGAAATTTGATATTTGAACAGAGCCTGTTGAAAACCCCAAGTCTCCTGTTGAAAAAATTCAATCAGTGCGTAAAAAAATTATTGATAAATTTTTTACCCCAGTCATAGCTGAATCAATTAAAGCAGAAGTTGAAGCAACAAAAGATGATCATCAAAAAGAAATTAATAAAGTTGGTTATGATTCTTGGTTAAAAAATGCTTATGACTTTGCTCTTTTAAAAAAGATATTAGTTCTCTTAGAAAAAAAGTCTTTTAAAGATCAAGGTTATATTATTAAAGACCATTGAAAGAAAATGATTGAAAATAGTTTAGTTTATAAAGATAGCAAAAGTTATAAAACAATTGATGCAATGGTGGAAAAATTTTGAGCTAATGAAGTTTTACAAAATCCTAAAGCAAAAATTGCCAAGCAACATCAATATTATGCTAGCATTTATTATCTTTGAAATGCCCTTTCTACCCAATTTTTAATTATTAATGATTTAAAATTTAAGGATTTTAAAAATTATGACAATTCTAAATTATGAAACGCTTTAAAAGCCAAAGGGACAAAAGGTTTACAAGAAGAATGAGACAAGGAACTTTTGACCTTATTATCTACAAAAGCTTATAAAAATTGATTAGCTCAAAAGTATTATGAAAAACTGGAACTAAATGATTATATTGAAATAAACTATTTTAATTTTGGTTTAGACTTAATATTTAGTGACTTTGGGCAAAAAGATATTGATGAATTTGCACTTAGTAAACCTGGATATAAAAACACTTTTAAATGATTATTAGATAATAACTTTTTCCTTTCTGCTAGTGATGCTAAAAAAATTTTTGATGCAAAATATAGTGACTATGAATTAAAAACTAACATTAAGGAGGTAAGAGCCCTTATAAAAAACAAGCAATCTGTTAATCCACAACAAAAAAGTCTTGTTAAAGCTTATTTTACAATTAAGTTTTTTGAAGAATTGATCAAGAAAGCAAAAATTACTTTTATTGAACAAAATTTTATTGATGAAGTTGCTTATATGAAAGAAGTAGTTGAAAAAAGGTTTGCTGAAAAAGATTATTATCAAGATTTTACATCAGAAATCAAAGAAGACTTAATGGCTAAATATGTTGATTTAAGTTTTGAAGATTGAAGATGAAAAATGGAAACAAACCCTGAACTACTAGATAAATTAATGGTCTTTTTTGAAAAAGGGATAAAAATTGATGGTAAATATAAGGTTTATGATTGAGTCCTTGATGGTAAATATAAATCTTACAATTGAAAAACAAGTTCTCAATATAAACAATACATAGAGGCAACTAATGATCCTGATTTTAAAAAGGATTTAGGAGTTTATAAAAAAGAATTATTTTGAAACTATTTAAGTCATGCTAATAAGGAGCATGTTCGCGCTCTTTTTAATAGTGATAAGCTTAAAGTATTAGAAAATGGTAAATGAATGCCAATAAAAAGCTATCTTTTTCCAAAAACAATTTATACAAGCAAGTATCTTGATACTCCAAAAAGTAAAGAAGAATTAAGGGAAATGGTTAGTTTAAGTTTTGAAGATTGAAGATGAAAATTGGAAACAAATCCTAAGCTTTTAGATGAGTTAATGGTTATATTTGAAAAAGGGATAAAAGTTGATGGTAAATATAAGGTTTATGATTGAGTACTTGATGGTAAATATAAATCTTACAATTGAAAAACAAGTTCTCAATATAAACAATACTTAGATGCAAAAAGAGATCCTGATTTTAAAAAGGATTTAGGAGTTTATAAAAAAGAATTATTTTGAAACTATTTAAGTCATGCTAATAAGGAGCATGTTCGTGCTCTTTTTAATAGTAAAAAACTTAAAGTATTAGAAAATGGTAAATGGATTCCTCTTTATAGCAAAATTTTTCCTAAAGCTCTTGTTTTAAGTTCTTATTCAAATGCTAAAGAAGGTCTTAAAGCCTTAAAAGAAATGTATGACATCAGTTATGAAGATTGAAGATGAAAAATGGAAACAAATATTCCCCTCCTAGATGAATTAATGGCTTTATTTGAAAAAGGCATAAGAATTAATGGTAGATATAAGGTTTATGATTGAATTATTGATGGTAGATTTAAAACTTATAATTGAAAAAATAGTACCCAATATAGTCAATACTTAGAAGCAAAAGATAATCCTGATTTTAAAAAAGATTTAAAAATTTATAAAAAAGAGTTATTTTGAAGTTATTTAAGTCATGCTAATAAAGAACATATTCGTGCCATTTTTAATAGCAATAAGCTTCAAGTGTTAGAAAATGGGAAATGAATTCCATTAAAAAATAAGATTTTTCCTAAAACAATTTTTAAAACTGTTTACACCTCTTTATTAAACACATATTTTGAAACTGCAATTGGGAAAAAAGAATTAAGAAAAAAAGTTAATTTACATTTTGAAGATTGAAGATGAAAAATGGAAACAAACCCTGATCTTTTAGATGAGTTAATGGTTATATTTGAAAAAGGGATAAGAATTGATGGTAAATATAAGGTTTATGATTGAGTCCTTGATGGTAAATATAAGTTTTATAATTGAAAAACTAGTACTCAATACACTTATCAATACTTAGAGGCAGTTAATGACCCTAATTTTAAACGAGATTTAAAAGTTTATAAAAGAGAATTATTTTGAAGCTATTTAAGCCATGCTAACAAAGAACATGTTCGTGCTCTTTTTAATAGTGATAAACTTAAAGTATTAGAAAATGGGAAATGAATTCCATTAAAAAATAAGATTTTTCCGCGCACCGATCTTTTAGGTGCTTACTTAGAAACTGATGAATTTAATGAAGCAGTGAAAAACAAAAAAATTAAGTACTTGTTAAGTGAAATAAAAATATCAACACTTAGAAAAAAAGGTTTTGTTGTTAAAAAAGATTGAGAAAAAATTTATCAAAACTTAATTAATCCTCGCCTTAATCCTCTTTCAAAGGAATTAAATGAAAAAATTGATCAATTTTGAAAAAAATATCAAGGTAATGATGAATTTGGTGATGCTTTAGCTAAAAAACGTTATTACATTTATGAATCTGTTTTTCAAAGTCTTAAAAAAGCAGAAGCATAAAACTTTTGATAATAGTAATAAAAAAGACTACAAATAAATGTAGTCTTTTTTTATTTTGATAGGATTTATCAAAGAACTTTATAAGAAGGGTTATAATTAGGTTTTTGGTTTTTACTTAATCCTTCTTCATGTAAAAACTTAACCACATCACTAGCAATTGCTGGTGCTCCTGAAATTGCTGGTGATTTCATTCCTGCACAATGAATTAATCCCTTAATTTTAGCATCTTTTTTGACAACTAAATCGTTAAGTTTTTTATTTATTGGTCTTGAACCAGCAATAACAATTTCTACTCGTGAATAATCAATGCCTGGAATAATGGTTTTTCCAAGTTTAGCAATATCATCCCATACATCTTGAGTTACAAGTCTTGTGTCCTCTTTTAAAACATCATCTAAAGCTGTTGGTCCCACCATAACTCGATCATTAAGCATTGGGGCAACAATGACTCCTTTTCCATATTTACTAGGAACTTTAAAACAAATATTGTTAACTTTTGCCAATTCACTTTTTGCCAAAATTAAGTATTGTCCCCTTCTAGTCATTTGTTTAAGGTCTTCCCCTTTAGCTTTTGTGGCAACTTCATCAGCAAAATGACCGGCTGCATTAACAATATATTTTGCTTCAATTTCTTCATTATTATTAATAGTGATTTTAAAAATATCATCTTTTTTCTCTATTTTAGTTACTTTGCTATTTTTTAATAATTTAGCACCATTATTTAAGGCAGCACCAACAAAGGCATGACCGGCTTTTTTGGCATCAATAACCCATGAACCAGTTGATTGCAAAGCACAAATGACCTTATCATTAATATTGGGTTCAATTTTTTTTAAACTAACATAATCTAAAATTTTTAAAGTATTAGGATCAACCCCGTTATCGATTCCTCTTTTATACAAGACTTCAACTTCTTTAACTTCTTCTTCTTGAAGGGCTATAACTAATGAATCAACTTTTTTACGTGGGAAAGATAAATAAGGGAAAATGTCTTTAATTCACTTCTTTACCCCTTCAACATTATATTTGGCAGTGTTTTTGCCCGTTTTAGCATCAAAACCACCATGTAAAACTCCTGAATTTGCAGCTGTTGTTTCATCACATAAATAAGGATTTTTTTCTAATTGTAATACTTTAATATCATATTTTGCTAAATAATAATTGACACAGGAACCTATGATTCCTCCACCAATAATCACAACATCATACTTCATAAAAACCTCTTTTTTTTTTTTTTTTTTAGTATCTTCTTAATAATTTAATTGTATCATAATTTTATTTAATGATAATGTTTTCAAATTGAAATTTTTGTTGTATAATTAAAGAGTATTTAAAATAAGTTAGATACATAATAATACTGGGAGTAGATATGAAGTATATAATAACTTTAGATGAAGGAACAACTTCAGCTAGGACTCTTATTACTAATGATAAAACAGAAGTAGTAGGAATAGCACAAAAAGAATTTGAACAAATCTTCCCCGCTGCAGGTCATGTTGAACATGATGCGATGGAAATTTGGGACAAGCAATTAAGCACAATTAAAGAAGCAATTAAAAAAGCTGGTATAAGTGCTGATGACATTGCCGGAATTGGGATTACCAACCAAAGAGAAACAATTGTTGTTTGGGATAAAAATACTGGAAAACCAATTCATAATGCATTAGTTTGACAAGATCAAAGAACAGCAGATTACTGTAACAAACTAATTGAAGAAAACAAAAACGGGATTTTTAATAAAAAAACAGGTTTATTAATAAATCCTTATTTTTCTGGAACAAAACTAAAATGAATTTTAGATAATGTTGAAGGAGCAAGGGAAAAAGCTGATAAAGGTGAAATTTTAGCAGGAACAATTGACACTTGGTTAATTTGAAAATTAACTGATGGTGAAGTTCATGCAACTGATGTTTCTAATGCTTCAAGAACATTACTATATAACATTCATGAAAACAAATGAGATGGTGAATTACTAGACATTTTGGACATTCCAATTAATGTTTTGCCAAAAGTTCATCCCTCTTCAGCATTTTATGGAAAAGCTAATGGAGACTATTTTGGAGCTTCAAATGGCATTGAAATTGCTGGAGTAATTGGTGACCAACAATCTGCCCTATTTGGACAAATGGCAATTGAAGTCGGTGATGTTAAAAACACTTATGGAACTGGATGTTTTACGCTAATGAACACAGGGACAAAAGCTGTACCATCAAAAAACAACTTGTTAACAACAATTGCTTGACAAATTGGTGATAATGATGTTGTTTACGCCCTAGAAGGATCAGTGTTTATTGCTGGAGCAGCAATTCAATGGTTAAGAGATGGATTAAAAATTATTAAGACTTCTTCTGAATCAAATGATTATATTGCTAATGTGAAAAAGGAAGAAGATATTTATTTTGTTCCATCATTCACAGGATTAGGTGCACCTTATTGAGACACTTCTTCAAGGGGAGCAATTTTTGGACTAGAACGTTCAACTTCTCGTGAACATATTGTTAAAGCAGCTGTTGAAGCCATTGCTTACCAATCTAATGACTTGGTAAATGCTTTTGTTGCTGATTCAGGCAAACCTTTAACAAAACTATTGGTTGATGGAGGAGCAACAAGTAATGATTACTTAATGCAATTCCAAGCATCAATTTCTAATGTTGAAGTTGTAAGACCAAAAAACCAAGAAACAACTGCAATGGGAGCAGCTTATATGGCTGGACTAGCTGTTGGAGTATGAAAAGATGTTGATGAAATTAAGCACTTAATTGAAATCGACAAGACTTTTACCCCTGAATTTTCAGATGAACAAATCAAGATGAAAATGAAAGGTTGAAAAGCCGCAGTAAAAAGAACAATGAATTGACTAAAAGATTCAAAATAGTACAATAGAATAGGAAAAATTAAAAGGAGAAGAGATGATAAATATTCTAACTGGAGAATTTTTAGGAACAATGACACTAATCCTACTTGGAAATGGAGTAGTTAGTAACGTTGTTTATAAAAACTCAAAAGGAAATGGTGGTGGTTGAATTGTGATCACTACTGGATGAGCACTAGCTGTTTATATGGGGGTACAAGTTGCCAACTCATGACAAACAGGAGCTCATATTAACCCTGCTGTTTCAGTAGCGATGCTAACAAATGGAACAATAAATATTACACAATTTTTTGTTTATGTGGGAGCACAAATGCTAGGAGCAATGACTGGTCAAGCTATTGTTAATGCAATGTATTGACAACATACAAAAGAAAATGAACCAGGACTAGTGTTAGCTTCACATGCAACAGGACCAACACATAAGGATGCAACAGTTACTAACTTTGTTGGTGAATTTGTGGGAACTTGTGTTTTGATTGGAATGGTTATTCTAACAGGAAAATACTTTGCCAATGACCTAGGGGCAATGGGACAATTCATTGGACCAGCTTCAGTAGCAATGGTTGTGTTTGGAATTGGACTTTCACTTGGAGGACCAACTGGATATGCTATTAACCCAGCCAGAGACTTGGGTCCAAGAATAGTTTATGCATTAACTTTTAGAAAAAAAGAAGATGACCCAGATTGAAAATATTCTTGAATTCCAGTAGTATCACCTGCTCTAGCAGGAGCTGTAATGGCTTTGATATTAATGATGATTTAAGTTTAAAAAATTATTTTATTTAAAACTACAAAACTTTTTTTGTAGTTTTTTTTAATACCTAAAAGGGTTTTAAAGCCTTGTTTAGTATTGAATGGAGTGGCTTGATGGGGAAATTAAAAATAGTGATCAAACCAAAAAGTTATTTAGTAATATTTTAGTTTTGAAAAAATATGGTGATTACAGAAAAATTAGATTTACATCATATAATCAATTTTGAACAAATGCTTGAAATGAATAGACTAAAACCAAAGAAGCTCAAGATATGTTTCTTAAAAAAATTAATGATGGAGAATAAATAATTAAATTACTACTTTATTAATGACAAAAACCACAAGCATTTGTGGTTTTTTTAAATTCTAAGTGTTTTATTCAAAAATTTCTTCAATTAAATCTTCAATTGTTGTTTCTTCAGTTTCATTAAATTTATTTTTATGTTTTATTGTAATGGTTTTGTTTTTAGGATTTACAAAAGCTACTTTTAATTTTATTATATTTTGAATTTTTTCATATTCAGCAAATGCATCAATCAAGTCATTTGTTTTTGCTTCATCATAATCATCATTTTTAGATTTTACTTCTATCATTAAAATTTTATTATTTTCCATTTTTAAACAAAAATCAATAAATGCTTTATGTTCTTTATAATCTTTGGAATTTCAATATTCAAAATAAACATCTGATCCTAATGTCGGCATTTTTGCATAAAAACTAATTTGATTCTTATGCTTGCTTTTATTAATTATGTTTATAATTTCTTGTAAAAAAATAGTTTCAGGTTTTGAATCCAAAAACTGAATGTTTTTTTGGTTTTTTTGATTCTTCCCCACTATTAACCTATAACCATATTGCTCTATTTTGCTAACATCTACATTGTTGCTGGTTTTCTTTTGGTCTTCTTTTGATTTTCAGATTGAATAATATTGAGTTAACTTGGCTTGTTTGGTGTTGTATTCAGATTTAGTATAGTTTTTATTTATTGATTTAAAATAATATTTTTTTATATCATCTAAAAAACTATAAAACAAAGTGTATAAAACAATTTGTTTTGGTCATTTTTTTTCTTTGCAAAAATCATCAAGTAAATTTAAAACTTCAGCATCAAAAAACCTCTTGTTTTGTTTTATTTTATCTTTGTTATAAATATATAGTTTAAAAATATCTTTAACATATATTTTATAAATGTTTTGGGTTCCTACATTTGTTCCAATTAAATCTTTTTCTTCAATGATTAATCTCTCTTTTAATTTATTTTTTTTAGCCCCACTTAAAAACAAGGTATTTGAATTTAAAAATTTTCTCAAACTATTGATGTAATTTTCTTTAATTAGCCTACTTTCATTATCCTTGAAATTAATGCTTCCTTTTTTCAAATCTAGATTTAAAAATCTTTGTTTTAAGCTATAATTTAAAAGTTCTCTTTTTCCTTCTTGGTAATTTGAATAAATATAATATTTATTAGTTATTTCATTAAGTTGTAAACCTGGCATTGGGTTTCTTTTAATTCTTCCTATAGTTTGAAGATTTAATGTTTCTGATGAAACCTCCCTAATTTGCAACAACATACAAGCTCGCGGAATGTCTCAACCAGTTGCTGGCCCTACTTTGAAAATAATTACATCATAATTTGAATCATTTCTAGATGCTGATTCTAGTGTTAGATCTTCTTTTGCATTTCCATCCTTATCATTTGAAAAATATTTTAAATAATTTAAATTTTGTTGTTTTATTTTGTTAATTAAATCACTAATTACCTTCTCATGTTCTTCTGGAGATATATTTTTTTGTTTAGAATCAACTTGAATTAATAAAGCAGGTCTAATAAAGACTTTTATTTCTTTATTTAATTCTTGATATTCTTTTTGTATTGTTTTAAATTTATTTAAGCATTCATCTATTAGTTCAATTGAAGAACTACTATTTTTTTGAAAATCATTATAAACTGGTTTTTCTTTAAGTAAATTGACATCATCATCTTTTAAGTCCTCTACCGATAATTCAATTAGCTGATTTTTCATTTTAGGTGTAGCAGTCATTTGCAAAACAAAACTAGCTAAATCATTAATTTTTTCTTCAAATTTCAAATATTCTTTTTCTTTTGTTTTTCTTTTGCTTGCTGTTCCTCTGTGGGCTTCATCTCTAATATAAATAATGTTTCAACTTCTTTCTTTTGCTTCAATTATAAAACTATCTAAAATTTTTTGTTCTGTGAAAAGTCTTTTTTTACCAAATGAAGCGGTTCCAAAGATTAAAACCTTATTGTTTTCTAAATTAAAACCTTTAATTTGTTCAACTTTTTTTTCTTCAGTTTTTGAAGGAGATTTTTTAAACTCAACCTCAAAGTTTTTAAAATCTAAATATTTTTTGTAATTTTCAAGTTTTCTAGCAAAAGACTTTGGCAGCTCTGAATCAGAAATTGTTGCCACAATAATCATTGTTTTATTGTTTTGATTTGTAGCAAATACTTTTGAAATAAAATGAGCCGCCATAAAGGTTTTTCCTGACCCAGTGGGTGCTTTAAAATCAATTTTTTTAACTTTTGGGTCTTTATATTCATTAAACAATTGTTCTACTTTGTTTTTTTGAGATTTAGTTAAATTCATTTTTATCTATTTTCCTCATCAAAGTGTTTGTTTAACAAAATATCATTTTCAAATTTCTTATTACAAGTACAATATTTATAATTATTTTTAATTTTTGAGGACTGTTTATGAATAATTTTATCAGTTGAATAAATTTGATTCTTTTGGGCTTCATTCAAGGGTGAAAGACCGCTAAGGTCATAATAAATTCTAATATTACCTTTTAAATAATTAGGGTCTAGTTTTTTTAAATTATTACTAGCAAACTTGGTTATATTATTTAATTCTTCACTTTGGTCCGTACCCACATCAAAATGTTTTATATTGAAAACTCTTAATTGATCATTAATAAAAGGGTTGTTCTTCTTTTTGTTTTGTCAATCATTATTACATTTTGTCATAATGTTTAATAATCTTTTATGAGTTACATTTAAGGCAATTTCATTTTCATTATTTGTGCACAATATAAATTGCCTACCCCCTTTGTCTTCTTGATTTAAATCCATAACAGCATGACCAGTAGTTCCAGAACCAGCAAAAAAATCTAAAACAATAGCATCTTTTTTATTAACTAAATTTATTAAAAATTTAATTAAAGAGGTTGGTTTCGGGTAATAGAATTCTTGATTTTTTCCTAAAATAGATTCTATTTCTTCTTTTCCTCTTCTTGTAAAAAATTCATTACTAATAAACTCATTAGTACAAAGTTCAAAACTTTCATATGCTTGTTTTCTTTTTTTATATTTTATAAAGTATTGCTTATTTTTTTCTTGTATTTCACAATTTAAATAAATTTTTCTATATATAACTTTTTCTCTTGAACCCCCTTCCTTTATTTTTAAAAAATCATTTTTAATGGCAAAATCAATTTTTCTTTTGTTCCATCTTCAAATTCAATCCTGTTTACTAAAAACTCCTTGTTGTCTTTTCTTATATAATTCTTTACTTCCTGGATAAAAATTTTTGCCTTCCATAACAACCTTAAAATCACCTTGTTTTCTATAAGGCAACGAATTGACATCAAGCGGAGTTTTAACATGATAGTATCCTCTTTTTTCAAAGTGTTTATCTTTTTGATTATAATCTACACTATTTGTATCTTTTTGATTAATTGAACTAAAAAAATCATTATAATAAATTAACACATAATCTAAGTTTATTGAAATTTTATCAGTGTTTCCTCCGCCGCCTTTTTTCAAAAGCCTAGGCATAGTTGCTAAAAAGTTTTGCTCCCCAAATATATCATCCATTAAAACTTTTAAATAAGCATATTCTGAATCATCAATAGAAACAAAAATCATTCCATCATTAGTCAAAAGCTTTTTGGCTAAAATCAATCTTTCTCTTAATAGGTTTAATCATCCGTTTCTTCCGAATTTATCTTTATAAATAAATTTAGAATAAGTTCCTTCTTTAGAAGAATTATTTCCATCTGTTCTAGTTGATTCTGTATTATAAGGTGGATCAATATAGATAATATCTATTTTTTCTTTATGGGTTAATAAAAGATTTTTTAAACTTTCATAGTTGTCACCTATAATAAGTTTGTGTTCTTTTAATTTATTGCCCCCCCCCGGACTTATATTAATATTAAGGTTTGGCATCTCATTAACTATAGCTAATCTTCCATCAGCAATTTCTGGAGCTACATCAAATTTGAAACCAACATTAGATCTTTTTATTATAAAATCATAATATCCTTGAACTTCTTGTTCATTTGGGACTTGCTTTATTATTTGAATTGCTATTTTCTTTTGATCATCATTTAAATAAATAGAAGGTGTGTTGTTTATTTTTTCTATTGCTTTTTCTTTTGTCATAAATTATTAACCAATTTTTAAAAATTATATCATTATATGTTTATTTAACCAAAAAAACTTTTTAATTTGACATTAAAAAGCTTTTATGTTTGTTGTTTATTGTGATACATAAGGATTATACTATTCCAAAACATAACTCTCACCTCCTTTCAATAATTAAATGTTTAATGATACATAAGAATTATACTATTCCAAAACATATTTAGCCATAAAATCTCCTTTTAATTTGTTTAATGATACATAAGAATTATACTATTCCAAAACTCAAAAGTTATGCCCTTATTCTACCTAAAAGTTTAATGATACATAAGAATTATACTATTCCAAAACTATTTTGGTAAATAGTGGAACCGGAGAAAAGTTTAATGATACATAAGAATTATACTATTCCAAAACAAAATAGTCATTAGTGCCTGCTTCTTGTACGTTTAATGATACATAAGAATTATACTATTCCAAAACTAATTCATCCATCCCTGAATTATCAATAAGGTTTAATGATACATAAGAATTATACTATTCCAAAACACTATATATATGCCCCAAAAACAAGTAAAAGTTTAATGATACATAAGAATTATACTATTCCAAAACTTTCCCAATTTGTAAATCACTATTTATCACGTTTAATGATACATAAGAATTATACTATTCCAAAACTTGAACCTGCTTTTTGATTGCCTAAAAACTGTTTAATGATACATAAGAATTATACTATTCCAAAACCTTTTTTTATTCTATGTATTGTATTGTTTCGTTTAATGATACATAAGAATTATACTATTCCAAAACTGTCAGGGTTCAGCTTTAAAACCTGTATGGGTTTAATGATACATAAGAATTATACTATTCCAAAACTATATATAGTTTAATATACTTGTAATCTCTGTTTAATGATACATAAGAATTATACTATTCCAAAACATTTTTCTGATACTATTTATTCCTAATCACGTTTAATGATACATAAGAATTATACTATTCCAAAACAATATTATCTTTATTAAGTTGTGTAAATATGTTTAATGATACATAAGAATTATACTATTCCAAAACATGTCTAATGAATTCATTACACACAACACAGTTTAATGATACATAAGAATTATACTATTCCAAAACATAATTTTAAGATTACTTAAAAATGATAGCGTTTAATGATACATAAGAATTATACTATTCCAAAACGAGCACCTTTATCACCTGTTGCTCCTTTTTGTTTAATGATACATAAGAATTATACTATTCCAAAACTTTCATTGTTTCAAGCAAGTCGATAGTGCTGTTTAATGATACATAAGAATTATACTATTCCAAAACCCTTTAAACTTACTTTACTTACTTACTTTAGTTTAATGATACATAAGAATTATACTATTCCAAAACACAATGCTACCTCAATACAAGCAGCATTAAGTTTAATGATACATAAGAATTATACTATTCCAAAACGTATTTTCAAGTCTAAATTCAGTCTTTCATGTTTAATGATACATAAGAATTATACTATTCCAAAACCTCAAAACAAAGTAAAATCAATGGCTCTTTGTTTAATGATACATAAGAATTATACTATTCCAAAACCAATACATAAAGAAATAAGTTTGTTTGTTAGTTTAATGATACATAAGAATTATACTATTCCAAAACCGGTTTGTCCCGGGTCTCCCTTTTCTCCCTGTTTAATGATACATAAGAATTATACTATTCCAAAACCATTTATAACTTCTCAAACTTGGCCATTTAGTTTAATGATACATAAGAATTATACTATTCCAAAACTAGTTGGTCTAACATTGCAAGTGTTTCATTGTTTAATGATACATAAGAATTATACTATTCCAAAACGATATTGGTAGTGGTTATACTAAAGGGAGTGTTTAATGATACATAAGAATTATACTATTCCAAAACCTATTTTTTAATACAATATTATATTAACAAGTTTAATGATACATAAGAATTATACTATTCCAAAACAGTTTTTTATTGGCGAAAAAAAAGTTGCTAGTTTAATGATACATAAGAATTATACTATTCCAAAACGGTTGACAAGGAATACCCTACTTTTTTAAAGTTTAATGATACATAAGAATTATACTATTCCAAAACGTCCTTTACTTTTTGATGCTCGCTTGATTCGTTTAATGATACATAAGAATTATACTATTCCAAAACCTCAAACGCAATTAAAATTTGCCCAAAAAATCTACATAAACTATTTTGTAATCCTCTGGAATTTTGTTGATAGATATAGTAATTCTATTTTTATCTCCTTTTTTTCTTATAAAATTAATTGGAGTTATTTCTAAAGAGTTTTGCTCTCATTTTTGTCCAACAACCCTATATAATACTTTTGATGAATTATTAATTAGGTTTGTTCCCCTAAAAATTTCAATAGGAATAGAATTTTTTTGAATATGAAATTTTTTTAATTGTTGATAATATTTTTCTTTTTTAATTCTTTGATTTTGAAAGTCATAATTCAAAGCATTTATTGGAATTATTTTATTAAAATTTTTAGAATTTTTAAAAAGAAGAATTTTTATTCAGTTGTTGTTTTCATAAAATGATTGTCTTTTTCTTTTTCCAATAGCGCAATTATCTTTTTTAGGAATTATTATGTTTTCAATTTTCTTTAAAGTCCCCGTTTTTCTTAATTTTTTAATTTTTCTTCCATCTTTTAATGTAATATAATTGCTATGTTTAATTTGTTCCAAATGAGAATCAAAAGGATATGGTTTATCTTTGTGGTTTAATCAAATTTCCTTTAATTCGTAATAGAGCTTTTTGTCATATTTAAAGCATCTTAAATTAGTTTTTGAGTCATCAAATAGAACTTCACATTCTTTTTTTGGTAAATCAACTAAATTTTCATTTGTTTTATAAATTTTAAGATATTTTTCATTGTTTTTTGCATCTTTAATCTTTATTCCCCTATAGAGTGTTTCATCAAATAACTGTATATTATTTGGTTTTCTAACCATATAAGAAAATTTTATATTGTTGACATTTTGATTTAAAATATTTTTTATTTTATTAAAAATTAAAGAACTTTTTGGATCAAAAGTATTTAGAAAAGCAATATTTTTCTTTATTTTTTGATCTCTTTCAAGATTTGTTTCTCCAAAATATGATGAAATACTTTTTTCAATTGACTTTATTAATTTAAGATTAAACAAAATGCTTGAAACAATAATTATTGCATCTTGCGCATGGTGTCCATTTCAAGTTCTTATTTTTTCTTGTTTTTCATCATCAAATTTTTCCTTTTCTACTTTATCAATAAGCTCAAAAGGTATTTCAGGAGAAGTTAATTTTCCCATATATTTTCTAAAAAAATTAATCATCCTCCCATTAACTGTTTTTATTTTAGTTTTTAAATTTTTTTCTTTAAAAAATTTTTCTAAAACATTTCTCACCTCTTTTGTTATGTATCTTGTGTCATTTATGTTCCTCTGAATAAAAAATAATTGATTTTGAGAATCCCTATAATCAATTTTAGATTTTAGATTTTTTAATTTTTTTGGCTTAGATTTGAATCAAACTTCTCATAATTTTTCCATTTTTTCAAAATTTGTTTTTGATAACCAAAAAAATGGTTGTCTTTTTTTCTTCAATCTATTGTTTTCTAAAGTAGTCAAAACCAAGTTTGAATTAGAACTATCAAAGCAAAGACTATATGGAATTATGTGTTCTATTTCAGTTTGAATTTCTCCGCTTATAACTTTTTCAATTTCTAGAGGTTTTCCATCAAAAACATCCATATAGTTTTGTTCATCTAATAATTCTATTTTTTTTAGAAGTTGAGGATGATCTTTAAAAGAATTTGTTTTTTTAATATATTCAATTTGTTTTTTTAGTTTATCTTTTCTATCTTTGTTGTATTTTATTATTGCATCTTTCTTAATTTTGACTTCTTCACTATTTAGTTCTCTGGCCATCTCAATAACAATATTGTCTATTTGAAAACTTTCTTCTTGGTTTTTATAAATATATTTTTTTAAAATTGAATTTATTATTTTAATAGTTTGAATTATACTCCTTTTTGAAACTGGAGAAATAATAATATTATTTACTCAATTTTTAGGAATATATTTGCTTTTAGAAAAAACTTTCTCTTCATTGTTTATTTTTAAATTTGTATTAATAATTTGGCTTTGATTTTTACTAGAATTCAACATTAAAGGAATAAATTCTTGTAATGCTTTTAAAGAAAAAGAGTGGGTTTTGTCAAAAGAGGGACTTTTTGTTGCTAAATCTATAATTTCTTTTTGTGAATAATCATATTTTCTTAAAAAGCTTAAACTTTGTTTCCTTTCTTTGATGACTTTGCTTTTAAAACATTCAAGAACTCATTTGTCTATAATGTTATTTTTTAATTTTAGTTCATTTTTTTCAGGATCAAAAAAATCTTCTCATTTTATTTTTTTTGTCACTAATGTATTAAAAGTTTTCAATGAATTTATTTCGGTAATTTCTTTGCTTTGTTTTAACTTTGCTTTTGATGTTCTAAAACCATTAATTTCTTTTCTTTTTATATTAAATTCTTTTGATATATACTTTTGGACTTCTTGCACATTAAATTTATTTTCATTTCCATCATCCAAAAAAGCTAATTTTAAAAGATGTATTTTTTGATGCTTGTTTAATTTAAACTTATTTTCAAAGCTGCCTCATCATAAATTATTTAAATCATTTAAAAGGTTAAATATTTCAGAACTTAATGAATTTTTTGATGCTCTTTTTTCATTTTTGTAAATACTACATGAAGCAATGTTTTTTTCTCAAATGTTTTTATACTTTTTAAAAAAAGTTTTGTCTTTTTTAAAAGAAAAAATACTATTTTTGGAAGGTGTTTTTCAATTTCCTGGCCCAGGACCTTTGCTAAAATTTCTTTTTCTTTTAAATAAGTCTAAAAATTTAATTTTTAATTTTTGTGGAATAAGTTTTTGATTTTTGAAAATAGATTCAATTTCTTTTATTCAAGATTTAATATGAAATTTTGAATTTATTAATCCTCTATAATGCCCTTTTGATTCAAAAAATTTTATTTGAATATTTATTGGTAAATCATTTTGAAAATCAAATTTTTCATCACCTAGTTCTCTTTTTAATCTTTTTTCTTCTTTTGGTTTTTTGCTTTCATTAATTTCTACAAGATCGTATTTAAATCCTCTCATTCCTAAATATCAATACATTATTATTAAGTTTTCTTTAACACTTAATGATTTGCTAAGGCCTTTCTTTCTAATTTGATATGGAACAATATGAGAAGCATCATTACTTGGTATTATGTATTTTTCATTAAAGTGTCTTACAAAATTATTTTTTTCATCAAGCTTTATATCATCAATAATTTTTTCTTCTATCAAATATTTCACAAAATCTCTTTTAAGAGTTTTTTTTCTTCTCAATAATCTTCTAGTTGTTCTTTTTTCTCTTCTTTTTCAATTTTTTAATTGCATTTTGTTTTTATTGAGTTCATCAACAGACGGAAATAATCTAACACCTGAATCAATCAAATTTATTGTTTTTATTTCATTTTCTTCATACTTATTTTCTGTTATTGCTCAACCAATAGATGCAATACCAATATCTAATCCTATATTAATTTTTCTTTTTTCTTTCATTTCAAACTTTTTCCTAACTTTTAATATCTAACACAAAAACATAGTGCTTTAAACACTATGATAACATTTACATTATAGCAAGAAAGGTGATAAAATTAAAGAGTAGTAAACCTACTAGTTGTAAGATAAAATAAGGAAAAATATGGGGTGAAAAACCATCCAAATTGATGCAGGAGATTACATTCGCTTGTATCTAAATAATTTATACATCAAAAGGGAAAGTGGTAAAATCACCATTAACTTGAGTGATATTGATACATTATTATTAAACAATAATAATATTGTTTTATCGTTAAGATTAATTAATGCTTGTTTGAGGCAAAACATTAATATTATTGTTTGTAACGATAAATATGAACCATCTGGATATGTTGTTCCCATTAGTGGTCATCATATGTCACTTAAAATCTTAGAAAAACAAATGGGGTGAAGTAATGTTTATAAAGGAGGGATGTGAAAAAAGATTATTCAAAATAAAATAGACAACCAAAAAGCAATGCTAGCTAAAAACAATTTAAGTGCAAAAATTATAGATGAATTAAATTTTTTAAAAGAAGATGTTAAAGATTTTGATGTCACAAATCGAGAAGGTCATGCTGCCAAAATATATTGGCATGAACAATATGGTGTGGGTTGAACTAGAACTCATAAAGGCGCAGAAGATGCTTTAAATATTATGCTTAATTATGGTTATACATTACTTCGGGGATTAGTGATTCGCTCTATTATTAAAAAGGGATTAGATCCTAGAATTGCTTTGTTTCACAAATCTTTTTCTAACTTCTTTGCTCTTGGTTCTGATTTAATGGAACCTTTTCGTCCTTTAATTGATCACCTTGTTTATCAATATAGAGATGCTCATTTATTTACAGTTGAAATAAGAGATGAGCTAGTAAAACTATTAACTACTAAAGTTTATATCAATACAAAATCATATTATTTAAATAATGCTATTGATATTTGTATTGATAACATCATTAATGGGAAAGGATGAAAATGAGTCACTTTATGAGAATAATACTATCATATGATTTAGCAATGCAAGAATATGAAGACAAAAAAGCATATACAAAATTTAGAAAAGAATTATTAAGAAGAGGTTATATAATGATTCAATATTCCTTATATATGAAGTGTATTAATGCTTCAACTAAATTAGACTATGAAATTAAAGCAGTGCAAAAGTTTTTACCCATTCATGGTAATGTAAGAATTTTCACAGTCACTGAAAAGCAATATCATAGTGGTCCTATTTTAATCGGGAGAAGAAATAAAAACGAATTAGTTAACACAAATGAAAGGTATATAAAAATAGATGAAAATTTATAATCAAGAAATTTCTTTAGAATTTCCTAAAGTTTTAATTAGTAATGATATTTTTCCCTTAGTTACTAAAATTTTAAATAACAACACAAAAGTAGAAGTGATTAGTCCTTGAACCAAAGTTAATGAATTATTAAATTATAATAAAGGCTCTGCTTTGATTAACATCTTAAAACAGGAATTTGCAGAAATAGAAAATTACATTTTTAATGTTGAATATGTTAATGATGTAGTTTCCAAGATTAATCAAAAATTACAATCTGATTACATTGATTTTGATTTTAAAGCTAATAAATTAATTAAAGATCACTTCCCTATATCTGATGATAAAATTGCAGAAGAACAATTGTTAAATATTTTAAAAATAATTGATGAATATGACACTAATGCTACTACTTTCATAATTTTAGGTTTTAGAAATGTGATATCCACTATATGTCAATATGATTTTTCAAGATTAAGACTCTTGTTCATTCAACCTTATCTTGACCAAGTTGCTACATATGAACGCTTAGAGTCAATTTTACTTGATGAAGGAAATCATCTTTTTGAAGTTTTGGATGCTGATAAATTCTTAAGTTATTTAGAATCTAAAACTAAAAGTGTTTTATCAAAAGAAGATATTAATAATTACTTTTCAGGTAAAATGGATTTTAAATCTTTTTTAATTCACAAAGTTTTACACAACTTAAAAAATGACTAATATATAAAAAATCCCAATCCAAAAAGGATTGGGTCTTAACCCACGAAAGGTTAAGTGTTTACAAAATAAATTTTTATTTTGGAAATTCTATAATTCTTATGTATCATAATGCCGGCGAATTACAACCAACATATTAATATTTTAACAAGTTAATTTTTAAATTGCAAAAAATATTTTAAGATAATTTTCAAATGTTAGTAACAAAATGATAAATCCCTTCATCATCATTACTCAATGTATGATGAGATGCTAAATTTTTAATGATCGGTGTTGCATTTTCCATTGCAACCGCATATTTAACAACTTCAAACATTTCAACATCATTGTTAGAATCACCAAAAGCAATAGTATTTTCAAGACTAATTATTCCCTGTTTTTCTAATGCTTTTAAACAATCCCCTTTACTTTCCCCTTTAGGCATTATTTCTATTAAGAAATCATGAGACATTAATCAATAAACACTTGGAAATTCTTCAACTTTACTTTTGATTTTATCAAGTTCTTCTTTAGTTAAATCCTCAGTAAAAATAATAATCTTATAAAGCTCTTGCTGTTTGGCAAAATCAGTTTGCTTTATTTCCTTGGTTTCATATTGATGTCTTTTTTCTTGTTTTAAGTTTTGAGCACTTCTCATCTTCATTCATTCACCACTTTTATCTTTATATTTGTAATAAAGAATTTTGGTTTTATCATAGATGAAAAAAGTAATATTGATTTCATAAAAGAAATTCATTAATTTTTGACTTATTTCATTATCTAATTTCTTTTTATATAAAGTTTTTTCTTTAACAAAATCATAAGCAATTAAACCATTTAATCCCACAAATGGTAATTCTGGTTTAATAGCTTCCACAATCCAAGAACATAAAAAGGTTCCCCTTCCAGTGGCAATCCCAATTTTAATATTATTTTTTCTTAAAATTTTTAAGGCTTGAAAAGTTTTATCACTAATTTGATCTTTAGATGTTAGAGTTGTCCAATCAAGGTCAAGATAAACATATTTAATCTTGTTTAATTCATTCATTTTCTTTTAGTATTATCCTTTAATTATGAATATAATTATATACTATATTTAAATATAAAAAACACCTTATTAAAATAAGGTGTGATATTTCAAAAAATGGTGGTCTTAGAGAGACTTGAACTCCCGACACATAGATCTTCAATCTACTGCTCTACCAACTGAGCTATAAGACCTGGTGACCCGGACGGGGATCGAACCCGCGAATGCCAGCGTGAAAAGCTGGTGTGTTAACCGCTTCACCACCGGGCCATAATGGCGGCTGTTATAGGATTTGAACCTATGACCTGCCGATTAACAGTCGGATGCTCTACCGCTGAGCTAAACAGCCATTTTACCTTATAACCTTAATTATTATATTAAATAAAATATTTTGTGTAAAGTTTTATTTATAAAATTAAACTAATAAAATAAAAAAACATCCTTGAAAAAGAATGTTTTACTTTAATGGAGAGGAAAAAGTTGTTTTTAACCTAATTTAAATCGATTAAAAATAGCTTGAGCATATGCACTTTGAATAAACTTATTGATACCATTATTTTTATTAGTTGATCAATCATTAATATCTTTAACAAATTGTTTTGTAGCAAAATAATCTTCTTTGATTGGTTCAACACCAATTGTATCATCTCAAGAATTATAAACATTAGTGGCAATCGGGGTTGTTAAAAAGCTTTTTGCTAATGTGTCATTATTTTTTGATGTAAAGTGATTTAAATTATTAACAAATGTGTCTTGGTTTTGTTGATAATTAGATTTTTTCCTTACTAAAGGATCAATTCAGTTTTCATATAAAGAGTTTCATAAATCATTATTACTCATAATTAGAGGTTGATTTAAATAATCACTAATTCATTGGCTAATATTGCTTTTATAAATAGGGGTTTGATGATAATCATCTTTTGTCAATTGATTATCATTAAATCATAATTGATAATCAAGGTCTGATTGATTGTCATTTTTATAAATTTCTTTTCCTTTGCTTGAACTTGCTTCTTTAGTTTCACTTCATGAACTTAAATCTAATTGATAATCATTAGAAAGAGCAAAACTAGCTTGATTTGGTTTATTAGGGTCAATTCAATTATCATAATCGTTTTGAGCATCTTGACTTTGTTTATATAAGTTTAAACCATTAGATTTTTTTGCTTTTCAAGTAGCAAAGTCTTGGTTATAAGCATTACTAGCTTTATAGCTTATTTCTTCATTAGGATCAATTCAAGAGTTATAATCACTATCTGATTGGGAAGTGTTTAAATAAACATTAAAAGCTTCATCATTGCTAGCAACACTTCAATTATTAAAGTCAGTATTAAATTGACTTGATGATTGGTATTGATTTTTCTTCTTTTCATCAATTCAATTTTGATAATCAGCTTTTGCTTGAGCAATTTGTTTTACATATAAATTCATTTTATTGCTAACATTGTTTTGATCAACATTACCAATTCAAGAATTAAACAAACTATTAAAATCGTTGCTTTGTTTATGTTTTGCTATCATTGCTGTTTTTAAATCTTTTAAACCTTGATCAGATTTATAAAGATTGCTATATCCATAAAGATGATGACCATATAAAGGCAAGTCAACAGTTAAGAATTGATTACTTTTAAGATAGGTGTTTTCTTGTTTTAAAATTTGCACATAGGCATGATATCAATTATTGTTTTTTTCTAATCATTGATTTAGATAACTATTGTAATTTATTTTTTTATGAAAGTTATTATAATCACGAGGATCTAATCATGAATTGTAATCTTTTTGTGATTGACTGCTTTGAGTATACAAATCAAAAACTCTTGTTTTGCCATTAATTACTTGATTTTCTCAATCTTTAAGTCCACCTTTTTCTTGTTTGTTAGCGTTTCATTTTTGATAATCTAATTGGGCTTGGTTATCATTTAAATAAAGGTCAATTCCTTGCTTTCTTCCATTATTATAATTTTGTAATCATTTGTTAAGGTCTAAATTAGATTGATTATGTCAGTTATAATAATATTCTTTCCAATCATTAGCTTCAAACAAATCAAAATTAATAGGAACTCCATCACTTTCAAGCTTAGCACTTCAAAGGTCTAATTCATCATTAAACACTGGTACTTGCAAGTTTGTATCACTTGGGTCTTGAGTGGCAAATCACTTATTATAAACATCTTGATAGTTTTGGGTTTTTTTTCACCTTTTTGTTAAAGCTTTTCTGCTTTTATCTTTTTTTCTTCATTCCATATAAGCATCAATTGCCGCTTGGGAAGTTAAAAAGCTTTCTCCTTTAGTGATGTTTTCAGGATTATAAATTCATTCTTCTAATAAGTCTTGATAATTATTTAAACCATAACTAGTTGTTTTTCAATGTTTTTTTAATATAGCAATACCTTCATTTGTTTGACTTCATTTTGTAAAATATTCATTGGCATAATTAGAATTTTTTCATTCATCAAATGTTGTTGGAACTAAACTTTTTAAATTAGCATCGCTTGTGCTGAAAAGATTTCAATCATCATTAATTATTTTTGCTCCATCAACTGATTTTGCTCAATTGGCAAATGATTCTTGAGAATATGAACTATTTTCTCATTCTTGTTTTGTTGGCTTTAATAATTTAGCATTAGCAAGTCAAGAAGCAAAAGCATTTTTATAATCACTAGTTTTTTGTCATACATAAAATAATGATTTTTGTGATGAATTTAATGTTTTTCATAAATCATACTCGTCTCGAGTAGGATTAATTGTTGGCCCATTATAAGTAGGGGTCGAACCTTTACTTGCTCATTTTTCTAGCATTTTTGCAAAGTCATAAGATATTTTAAAAGAAAAAAGTAAGTCATCTCTTGCTCCTGGAGAAAGGATTCATTGATTATAATATGATTTTCCTTCCGGGGTTTTTAATCATTTGTCAATGCTTTTATATTGTGGATAGTTAACCTCAATTCAATTATTTAAAATACTTGCATAGTCCTCTTGTCTAGTTCAGGCATCTTTTAATTGTTCTTGTGAGTCTTGGTTATCATTTTCTCATTTTGTTAATGAATCTTTGGCGTTTTGAGTAGTTTTTCAAGTTTCAATTGGCGTATTTACAAAATGAGCATTGGCTCAATTATCTTGTGCGTTAGTAAAACTGCTTGATTGTAATCAATTGTTTTTCAATATACTAAGACCACCATTTGCTTTTCATTGATTATACTTATTTTCAGCATCAGGAAGATTTTTTCATTCATCTTTAGTTTTTTTTGGATAATTTAAAGTAACTCATTGGTTTTTGGCATTAACATAATCTTGGGTTTTTAATCAAGATGTTAATAATTTATTTTGGTTTGAAGTAAGAGCTTGTCAATTGGTATAAGAAGAATCTGATGCTGATGAATTTAATCATTGATCCTTGCTTTTTCTTGTATAAGTTTTTTGCAACCAAAGAGCAAATTTTGAGTTGTAATCATTGCTTTGCTCTCAAAAAGTTGATAACACTTGTTCTCCTGGTTGACTTTTTTTTCAAGAATCGTACTTATTAACAAAGTCTTGATTTTGAATTCAATTAATTTTAGCTTTTTGACTAAGATTATTTTGATCTATTCAAAATCTTGAATCACTAGCATAAGATGCTTTAGTGTGATAGATACTTTGCAATTTTTCTTGACCACTTTTTGTGTTTTTAAAGCTTGTGAAACTATCTTGGTGAAGATTTAAGCTTGTTCATTGACCTTGAGTTCTTTTTGCTGGTCCTAACGCAATTCATTTAGCAAGATCTTCATTATATTTTGAAGATTTAGCATATTCATTAGTTAATCAAGTTTTTGATGAAGGTGAATTTTTTCACTCTTCAAAACTTTTGTCACCATAAAGATTTTTTCATTCTTTAAAACTTCTTTTTGTGTTTTGGGCTCATTGATTAAGTTTTCTTTCAAAATTATCACTTTTAGCATATTCAGATTTTAAATCATTAATTCCACTTGTAGAAGATCTCCATTTATCATATCAAGTATCAGATTGAGGTAGCTTTGCTCAATTGTTTAGCGTTAGTTCTTTGCCCTTAAAAAGTGACAAAGGGTCAGCGAATGGATTTTTAATGTTATTTAATGGTTGGTTTTGTTTTTCTTCGGTTTTGTTTTTATCAAAACCTTGGGTTGTTGGGAGGAATAGTTCAGGGCCTCCAATAGCATAAGAACCAAGAATTGCCATTGTAAAAAGCATTCCTAAAGAACCACCTTTTTTAGGTTTAGCTTGGTTATTATTATCATCGAATATTTTCATATTACAATTACACTTTTTTCCTTTGAAGATATTTTGGTAAACTAAGTTAAATAGTTTTACAAAAAATATATTATAGGAAATTAAAAAATAAGTCAATGAATTTAAATTTATTTTTGAGCAATAAGTTTATTAATTAAATTAATGTCAACTTTATTAGAAGTCTTATTTAATTTTTTTGAAAAAAATGATCCAATCATTTTGTAATGATCAGCAATACGTTCTAAATTGGTCAATGCATCATGGAAATAACGTTCAACTTTACTAGTTTTGTGTTTTCTTAAACGAGCAATATGATTTGATTTAAAAACTTTTTCCATATCATCTAATTTTTCTTCCAGATCACAAATTTCTTTGTATAAGGTTTTTGAATATTTATTAATTAACATTGATGTTTTTTCTCCAATTTCAATGGTTAATTGAAAAACAGCTTTCAATTCATCATAGGCTTCTTGAGAAAAACTTGTTTTAGCATCTTTTTTCTTTTGAGAAAAAACAATTAAAGTTTTATTTAATTGGAAAATTCTTTCAATATCCCGACTAATCAAAGTGTAAGTTGTTAAATCTTGACTCTGATCATCATTAATTTCGTTTTTAGAAACAAGATTAATATAACGAAGCATTTGAAAATTATATTCTTCAATGGCTATTCCAATGTTTTTCCCTTTAGCAAAATGACTTTTTTCGCCTTTTCTAAAACAATTGTAAATTTCTTTTAATTGAATGCTTGAGAGTTTTAAAATACTACTTGTGGCTGCATTAACAATATTAATTGCTGATGAGGGGGCAGAATTTGCTAATTCATTATCAAATCTCACCATTTCATATTCTTCATTTTCCCCCTCTTTTGGTTTAATGACTTTCTTAACAATTTTTGATCAAAAATGCAAAGTTGGAAGAAAAATAATTGTTAAGATAAGGTTAAATAAAGCATGAGTTGTTGGAATTAAAAATGATGAATATTGATCATTATTGACAAGACTTAAAATTAAAGGTTCTAATGCAAATAAAAAGCTTAAAAATAAAAAAGCTCCTAAAACATTAAATAAAGAGTGGAAAAAGGCGGTTCTTTTTGCATAAATATTGGTTCCAAGCGATGCTAAAAAGGCTGTTATTGTTGTTCCAATATTGGCCCCAATAATCATTGGAATAACCACACCTGATCCTAAAATTTTTTCACCATGCAATGATTGCACAATTCCAATAAAAGCTGATGAGGATTGAACTAGAACTGTTAATGCTGCTCCCAAAAATATTGATAAAGGTTTTGCCACAATTCAATTTGGTGAATCCATTGTTAAAATCAAGCTCTTGAATCATTCTTCTTTAATTAATGGCTTCATTGCTGCTCCCATTGTCGCTAGTCCTAAAAACAATATTCCAAAACCAAAAATAGCTTGAGCCATATGTCTGATTTTTTCCTTTTTAGCAAACATATAAAAAAGTCCACCAATGGCCATAAAAAGTCAAATGTATTTTTTAATTTTAAAACCAATTAATATTGATGTTGTTGTTGTTCCAACATTTGCTCCCACAATCACTGCCATTGATTGTTTAAAGGTCATTAATCCAACTGAAACTAAAGCTACCACTAAAGCGGTTGACCCTGATGAAGATTGAATTAAGGTTGTAACCACAAAACCAAGTAAAAATCCCTTAAAAGGATTGCTAGTACTTTTGGCAATGTATTCCTTAATTTTTTCTCCTGCTAAAAGTTGTAGTCCTTCTCCTAAGAATTTAATTCCAAACAGGAAAAGTCCTAACCCCCCTAATAGTTCTAAAGCATTTTGGATTTTAAAATTAACTGAATTAAAAAACCCTCATTCTAGTAAAGGTTTGGTGCTATTAAAGGAAAACAATAACATTAAACCTGTTAAAAGAACAACAATCCCAATTGCTAAATACCTTTTAATATTATTCTGACTCATTTTAAATCTATTATCTTTCAATATTATTTATCTTTTTGCTTATTTCTTTTGTCTAATTTCAATTTAACATAAATAAAAAATAAATGCAAAAAAAACAAAAAAAAGAGGCCATTAAACCTCTTTTAATTAATCAAAATGGTGGACCCGACAGGACTTGAACCTGCGACCCCCTGCTTGCAAAGCAGGTGTTCTACCAACTGAACTACGAGCCCTGGTGGGACTGGGTGGAATTGAACCACCGACCTCACGCTTATCAGGCGTGCGCTCTAACCCCTGAGCTACAGACCCTTTCTTAAACCACAAATTACATTTTATCAAATAATTATTTATTATGCAATTAAGTGGTAAGAGTAAAAAATTGATTTTGAAAGATAATTAAACAATGTCTCTTTTTCAAAAATATCAATAACCAAATGCAACAGCAACTAGTGCAGCAAAGAAATAGAAAAAGGCCAATAGATCTTTATCTAGTCAATTTGAAAAACCTTGAACATAATAGTTATCTTTAAGAACTTTTTTTCCTAATTCATCTGTTCCCACTTTTTTAGACTTTCCTAAAATAACTTTACGATTGACTGCTTGTTCTAGAAGTGAATCTTGATTATATTTCTTGTAAATATCTGAAAATTGTGAATAAAACATTAATCCAAAATGGAGATTATAATCAAAGTATTTTATATATGAATCATAAAGTTTTTGTCCATCAAAAACTTTATCATATTTTTCCTTAGTGATTTCAAGTCCTCCACTTGACTGTAAATCAGCATTTTGCGTCACAGAAGTTTGAATAAGTCTTGGGGCAATTTGGGAAAATAGTCCAAAGAACCCTGAAAGCCCAACTATTACCCCTGGTTTCATTTTCATTGAAAGAAATATTAACACTGTTGATAATAAAACTTGCAAGACAAAAACAATAAAAAACATTGGGAAGAAAGTTGCATAAAAGAATTCTGTTGTTGCCTTATAAGGAATTGAACCAAAAAGTCAAGCTCATGCTACTGAAATCATCATCAAAGTTCAAAGAACCATCATAAATTGATATGATAAAAACTTTTCAATTAAAATTTGTGTTCTTGAAATTGGTTTAGAAATAATTGTTAAAAATGATCCATCTTCAATTTCATCAGCTAAATAAGATATGGCTTTTAGACCACAAAAGATTGGTAATAGAATTCATAAAATTGTTGACCAAAAAGGCATCACAATTGCATAATGAATTGCCAAAATAATTTCTTGTGATGTTAAAGCATCCCTTGTTAATCTCCCAGCAAATTGAACATTCATGTAAACCATAAATAGTCCAAAACCAGTAAGAAAAATTGTACTTGGTTTAAAAATTAATTTTTTAAATGTATATCGAAAGACACTAAGCATTTTATTCACCTCCTCCTTCTTGTTGGATTTTGCGTTTTTCTCTAGCAACACCTGACTCATTTCCATAAGCATCAACGATTTGCTCATAGAAGTAGTTTAGATTTGATCTTAGAGAAGAAAAAGATTGAATTTCAATTGTTTGTTTAGCTATTGATGCTAATAAATCAAAAACTTCTTTTTCGCTTTTTGCTAAATAAGTATGGGTTCCATGACCTTCTTTAAATTCATACTTACTAATAAAGTCTTTAGTTTTTTTATTTGTGGGGTCAACAAATTTAATAATTGCTCCTGAGCGGTTTGATAAATCAGTCATTTTTCCAGTAAACTTGATTTTTCCTTGAACAATAAAAGTAACTTCATCAACAATATCTTGTAGTTCTGACAAAATATGAGAAGAAAGCAAAATTGTTTTCCCTTGTGCTTTAAATTCCTTGATTTTATCAAATAATTCTTTTCTTGCACTCGGGTCAAGGTTTGCTGCTGGTTCATCCATAATTAAAGCAGTTGGGTCAAGCATCATTGCTTGAGCAATCAAAATCTTTTTCTTCATCCCTGAAGAAAATTCAATTGGTTTACGATGTTGGTGTTTCATTAGTTCTAATTCATTTAAAATTCTTATCGCTTCTTTTTTTGATTTACGAAGCGAAAAACCTGATAATGTCCCCATTGTCATTAGGTATTCCATACAAGTAAGATGGGGTGGGAAAGAGGCACGTTCTGGAATGTAACCAATTGCTCTTTTAGCGGCGTTACTTCCTGCAACCTTACCTTCAATATACATATGTCCAGAAGATTTTCTAAAGGCTCCAATTAAAGCCTTAATTGTTGTTGTTTTACCAGCACCATTAGGCCCAACAAAACCATGAATTTTTCCTCTATTAACTCCAAAACTTAAATCATCAACTGCTAAAAATTTACCAAATTTTTTAGTATAAGATTTAACAAAAATTCCATATTTATCTTTATCTGCAATTTCAAACTCTGCAAGTTTTGTTTTAATTCCAATATTTTTTAAATTTTTTATAGCTTCTTTATTTTCAGCATTTTCACCATTTTTTTCTTTTACTGCAATAACATCATTTTTAATGTTTTCTTTTTCAAGATTATTTTTTTCAATGTTTTCCATATTTAGTTACCTTTAAATTTTAAAATTCTTTCTAATTGCATAATAAGCTATTGGTGCCAAGAACAAAAGAACAGGAACATAAAACAAAATTGGTGGGAATGGTGTTTCCACAAGACTTGAAAAATTAAATTCTGCAACAACATTTTGTCCTTTATATAATTTTTTCTTAATTGAGTTTTGGTTGGCCCATATTGTGTCTGAAAAGTTGGCATTAATACTAGGAGAAACAACATCTTTTTCCCAAATATCTAATTCACTTTCAAGATTAACAAAATCAAGAGTTCCTGATGTTACAACCTTTGTGTTGTTAAAAATTTCCATTCCATAAAATGAATTAAGTTCCGGATTAGGATCTGAAACAAAACCAAAAGTATTGTTAATTAAAACAGCACTTTTTCGATGGAATGATCAACTTCTTGGATTTAAGTTTAATTGAAAATGCATTTTTTCAACAATTCCTAGTGGTTGAATAGTACAAGTGTTTTGGGTTTGAGTTAATACCTTAATTCCACAAAGGTTACGAAAACGCAAAGTTCTTTCTTCTTTTTTCTTTGCTTTAACATAAACATTAGAATTATCAAGGATTGAAGATGCATTGATTAAAAGGTCATCTTTTATTTGTGTATAATAACTCTTTTTTTCTCTTTCTTCCTTGATTTGACCTGCTTTTTTTGCTATTTCAACAATGTCTTTTCACATTCTTTCAATATCGAATTTAATGTCAATTGATTGATCTGCTTTTTTATTAAAAGATACATATGATTTTGAAAAATTAGAAGTTTTTTTGTATGTATAAGTTTCAAGACTATCTTCTTCTACTTCTTGTTCAACAACAGCAACTGGTAAACTTGAAGTTACCATTTTGTTATTAAAAACCACACTACTTTGATGTTGTTTAGTGGGGTTTTCAAGTGAAGAACTACCAGATAAGGGTAAAGAAGCCAAAGATAATAAACCTATCAATGATTTCATATTTTTCTCCTTTTCTTTTTTTTTTTTTTTAGATTAATATGTTTTAATTCTAACACTAATAATTTTAAACAAAATAATTAAAAAAGCAAGATTTAATATAAAATTATCGCTTTGAAAATTGGGGAGATTTTCTAGCTTTTTTGAAACCATATTTTTTTCTTTCAACAACTCTAGCATCTCTTGTTAACAAGCCTTTTTCTTTAAGTTTTGGTTTTCATTGATCATTAATTTCAAGAAGCCCTCTGGCAATCCCTAATCTAATAGCTCCTGATTGACCATTAAAACCACCACCTCTAACATTGGCCAAAACATCATATTTACTTTCTGTTTCTGTAACAACTAAGGGTTGTTTTAAGTCCTGAATAAGAGTCTTATATGGCATGTATTTATCAACGTTGATTTTGTTTACTAAAATTTTCCCAGTTCCTGGTTTTAAAACTATTCTAGCAACTGAACTCTTTCTTCTTCCTACTGCTTGGTATTTAACATCCATAATTTATTTTTTTCCCTCTTTTAAATTAAATTCAATAAGTTTTTGAGCTTGTAAATTATGCTCTTCACCAGGAAAAACAAATAATTTTTTAAATTGCTTGCTTCCTAATTTATTGTGCTGAAGCATCCCTTTTATTGCTCTTTCAACCATTTCAACAGGATATCGCTCTTGCATTGTGGCAGCATTTCTACTTCTTAAACCACCTTTTCATCCTGAATGATTATAATACATTTTGTCTGCTAATTTATTACCTGATAATTTAACTTTTTGGGCATTAACAACAACAACATAATCTCCACAATCAAAATTGGGAACAAAATCAACTTTGTCCTTCCCTCTTAACAAAGAAGCTATTTTAGTTGCTGCTCGACCTAAAATTTGATCCTTTAAATCAACAAGGTATCATTTTCTTTTAATATCTTCTTTTTTTAATCATGTTGTTTTCACTAAAAACCTCTTTTCTTTTTGATATTAACCAGTAAATTAACTAAACTTTTAATTCCACAAGATTATAACATAAAATTAAATAAAAATTAATATTTAACTTTTTTTAAATATAAACCTTGGGGGGGAACTTTAAATTTGGCAACACGAGGATTTTTGGCTTTTAAAATTGCCTCTAAATCAATCAAATTTATTTTTTTTTCACCAAGAGCGATTAAAGTTCCAATAATTTTGCGCACCATATGTTTTAAAAAACCATTGCCTTCAATTAAAAAAGTTATTTTATTTGAAGATTTTGTTAAAGAAAAAATTATAATTTCTCTAATGAAGTCTTTATCTTTTTGCTCTTTTAAAGAAAGAGAACTAAATGATAAAAAGTTATTTTTTTGGCAAAAGAAATCAATCCCCTTTTGTAAAAGTTTAAAATCCCAATTAGAAAAATCATAAATATAATAGTAATTTTGGTTAAAAGCATCATTTTTGGATGGAAGAATGATTTGGTATTTATAAGTTTTACTTAAAGCACTATAGCGGGCATGAAAATCTTTATTAACCATTTTAATATCAATAATTCTAATTGCTTTTGGTAAATGCTTATTTCACATTTTTTTAAGTAAAAGGATGGAAAAGTCAATGTCTAAATGACAACTAGCAACTTGATTAAGGGCATGAACACCACGATCTGTTCGCCCAGAACCATAAATTTTACAAGGCTTATTATAAAAACTTTGCAAAGATGAAGAAAGACTTTTTAAAATTGAAGGATAATTTGTTTGGGGGTTCCATCCATAAAAGTTGCTCCCATCATATCTAATTGTTAATTTATAATTTTTCATCATTATTAAACCTTTAAAATATCCCAAAGCGCTCTAAGTCATTGGCCATAAAATAAAAATAAAACAAAAAGCAAAATAACCAAAAGAAAACTAAAATAGTCATATCAAAAAAAGCTTAATTGCCGATATCTTAAAACTTCAATTTGAGGATTATAATTTTTGGCTTCCATTGATAAAGCAAGATCATCTGCTTTATTAAAAGAAGAAATTAAAAGAGGGATAATTAAAGCAAAGGTTGCTTTGATTTTAGTTTTAATTGAACCATTTTTAAAATCTAGTCCCCTTGATGCTTGGGCATTTAAAATATTTTGAGCTTCAAGTAATAAGGTGGGAATAAAGCGCAAAGATATGGCAATCATCATCGCAAAAACCTGCACATTAATTTTAAAAATCTTTAAAGGCTTAATCAGTTTTTCAATCCCTAATGCAAGCATTAATGGTTTTGTAGTTGCAGTTAATAAGATGGAAAAAGCAATCATTAAAACAATGCGAAAAAAAATGTAAAAAGTTTTAATGAAAAGTTGATCATAAAATGGTCAATTTATTCCAGGAATGCTAAATCATAAAACTCCTTCTTTAATAATAAAAGAGTTCATAATTAATAAAAACAAAATCATAAATCTTAAAAAATAAACTACTCTTAAAATAGCCTTTATTGGAATTTTAGCAATTTTAAATAAAATTAAAACAATAGAAAGTAAAATTAGATAACCAACAAAACCACTATTAATGAAAGTGACAAAAACTAGCATCAATAAAGAAATAATCTTTACTCTGGGGTCTAATTTGTGGATAAAAGTCTTTTCTGAAATATAATTTCCAACTATTGGCGTTAACATTACTTGCTCTTTTCCTTTTGCAATTTGATAACTTTGATAAGTTCTGGTAAAGTTTTAATATTTTCTTTAAAGCTATAATTTTGTTTTTTTAATGCTTCAATAACATATTTAATTTTTGGTAAATTTAAATTATATTGCTTAAAAATTTCTTGATTATCAAAAAACTTTTTACTTGCACTTTGAATAATGATTTTTCCCTCATCAATAAGGGTTGTTATTTGGCTATAATCTCAAACATTTTGCATATTGTGGGTAATTAAGATTATTGTTTTATTATCTTTTAAAAAATCATTAATAATGTTCATAATGTTTTTTTGACCATTAAAATCTAAGCCAATTGTTGGTTCATCCAAAATTAAAACCTGGGGATTTATTGCTAAAACTCCAGCTAATGCTACTCTTCTTTTTTCTCCTCCAGATAAATTAAAAGGTGACCTTTTTAAATAACTTTCATCTAAGCCCACAAGTTTAATAACTTTTCTAGCAATCTTTTTAGCTTCATTGACTTCAACACCAAAATTAATTGGTCCAAAAATAATGTCACTTTCAACATTTTCAGCAAAAAGTTGTTTTTCACTAAATTGAAAAAGCAAAGAAATGTTTTTACGAATTTTTAAAACATCTTGCTTTTTAACTTTTTGGCCATCAATTTTAAAACCATCAATAATGATTTGGCCTTCATCTGGTAATAACAAACAATTTAAATGTTGCATTAATGTTGATTTACCAGACCCAGTTTGACCAATAATGGCATGAAATTGGTTTTTTGAAAAAAGCAAGGAAACATTATTTAATGCTTTTTTTTCTAAGCGGGTGTTTTTGTTATAGAAAAAATTAACGTTTTTAAAAGTTATTAAATCCATGACAAAACCTCATCTAAATCAAGACTTTTTTGTTTGATGATTTGTGCATCAATTAAATTGTTAACAAAATCAACAACAAAAGGTGGAGTTATTTTTAACTCTTCCATTTTAGTTTTATTATAAAATAGCTCAATTGGTTTAGCATCTGCTTTAACTTGGCCTTTTTCAAGGACAATAATGCGGTCTGCCCTTTTAGCAAGTTCAATATTGTGGGTAATAGCAATTATGCTCATTTTTTCCTTTTTGTTAAGTTCAAGCATAATATCAAAAATTTCATCTTTATTTTTTTCATCAAGCATTGATGTTGCTTCATCAAAAATAATGATTTTTGGTTTTAAAGCAATGACTCCAGCAATAGCAACTTTTTGTTTTTGGCCTCCTGATAATTCATGGGGAGGAAATTTTAAAAGTTTTTCAATTCTTAGCTTTTTTAAAGAACTTAAAATAATTGATTCCATATCTTTAGGATTAAAAAAATGATTTTCTAACCCAAAAGCAATATCATCTTCAACTGTTACCCCAACAAATTGATTGTCTGGATTTTGAAAGACAATACATAAATCTTTTCTAATATCATAAAGTGTTTCTTGAGTTGCTAATTTATTAAAAACAAAAACTTCTCCCTGATATTTTTGTTCTAAACCTGCAATAATTTTAACTAATGCACTTTTTCCACTTCCGTTATGACCTAAAATACAAGTAAAATCACCTTTATAAAAACTTAAATTAAAGTTATTAAAAATATTGTTTTTTAAATTAGGATATTTAAAAGTTAAATTTTTAATTTCAATATTTTTTGTTAAAACTTTCATTGGTTTTCTTTTGATTTAAACTAATTCAATTAAACACATTAAGGCATTATCACCGCGGCGGTATCCAATTCTTGTGATTCTTGTATATCCCCCTTGACGATCTTTATATTTTAAAGCAATTTCATCAAATAATTTCTTTGTTGCTAAAATGCCATTTTCATCTTTTTCATTTCGTAAATAACTGGCAACATGGCGACGATCAGCAACACTCCCTTTTTTACCAAAGGTAATTAAGCGATCAACAACTTTTTTTAATTCCTTAGCTTTATATTCAGTGGTCTTAATTTTTCCTAAAAGAACAATATCAGTGGCAAGATTTCTTAAAACAGATTTTTTTCAAGCTTTGTCTTTTCCTTGTTTTTGTACATATGACATTTCTTATTCTCCTAATCAATATTAATGTTATACATTTTTAGTTTTTCAATAATTTCTTGCACTGACTTTTGCCCTAAATTATCAATTTGGTTTAGTTTTTCTCGATCTAATTTGGAAATATCACGAAGGGTTTTAAAGCCTTTTTTCTTCAAAGCATTTGAAGAACGTTGTGAAAAATCTAAATCATCAATAATCAAATCAAGATTTTTGTTATTTTCAACTTCAACTGGTTTTTCATGAATTAGTGTTTCAAATTCTTCAATTGAACTAACATCACTTAATAATAAGAAGTATGAAATCATAATTTGGGCAGATTGTTCTAAAGCAATTTTGGGAACAATTGATCCATTAGTTTGAATATCAATTGTTAGTTTTTCCATTAGTTCATATTGGGAAGTGTTAATTTCTTCAACTTGAAAATTAACAATTTCAATTGGTGAAAAGTTAGAATCAATAGCGATTCAATCTAGAACTGAAATATATTTTTTGTTTTCCTTTTCATGAGCATAACCTCGACCATTAATTGCCATAATTTCTAAATTAAATTCAACATCATCAACAAGAGTTGCAATAACTAAGTCTTTAGAAATAATTTCCACACCAGGAACACTACTAAAATCAGCAGCTTTTACTTCCCCTTTTTTATTAACATTTAAAGTTAAATTAACTAGATTTTTATCATTAATTTTTAATACTAATTTTTTTAAGTTTAAAATAATTTTTAAAACATCTTCTTTAATTCCTGGAATTGATTCAAATTGGTGTCTAATGCCATTAATTTTAATCGCTACAACAGCAGCACCTTCAATTGAAGAAATCAAAACTCGACGAATCGAATTACCTAATGTGACTCCAAATCCATGAACTAAATTTGAAACCTCAAAAATCCCATGATTATTTTTTTTGTTTTCTTCAATAATTTTAAAAACTGGTTTTTCAAATAAACTTTCCATCTAAATTCTCCTTAACTTTGGAGGTCGACATCCATTATGTGGAACTCCTGATACATCTTTTATTGCTTTAACCATAACTCCACAAGCTTGAACTGATCTTATCGCTGATTCACGCCCCTGACCTGCTCCTTTAACTTGGATAATAACTTCTGTTAAACCATATTCTTTTGCTGCTTTAGTTGCTGATTCAGCTGCTAATTGTGCTGCAAATGGTGTTGATTTTTTTGTTCCCTTATAACCAATAGAACCAGAAGATGCTCAAGTTAATGCATTACCTTGCATATCTGTAATTGTCACTATTGTATTACTAAATGTTGAATGAATATGAACAATTCCTTTTGGAACATTTTTTAATTTCTTTTTACGTGATTTTGTCTTAATCGTTTTTTTTACCATCTATAAACCTCCTTATTTCCTAATTATCTTTTTACTTGCAACAGTTTTACGAGGCCCTTTTCTTGTCCTTGCATTAGTTTTTGATTTTTGACCTCTTACTGGTAGAGATTGGCGGTGACGATACCCGCGATAGCTCCCTATTTCCATTAACCTTTTAATATCAAAGGCAATTTTTCTTCGCAAATCACCTTCAGTTTCATATTTGGTAATAACTTCTCTAATTTTTGCAATTTCATCATCACTTAAATCTTTAACTCTTTTTGATTCATCAATTTTTGCTTCTGCTAAAACTTTTTTTGATGTTGATAATCCTACACCAAAAATATAAGTTAAAGAAATTACTACTCTTTTATCTTTAGGGATATCAATTCCTAAAATCCTTGCCATTAATTTTCCTCCTTTTTAACCTTGTCTTTGTTTATGTTTTGGGGTTTTGCAAATGACACTAACCCGATTTTTACGCTTGATAACTTGACAATTATTACAAATTTTTTTTACAGAACTTCTAACTTTCATTTTAATTATTTATGGCGGTATGTGATTCTTCCTTTGGTTAAATCATATGGTGATATTTCAACATCAACATTATCTCCTAAGACAATTCTAATGTTATACTTACGCATTTTTCCAGATAAAGTAGCATCAATAATTGCTTCATTTTCTAATTTAACTTTAAATTTTGTTCCTGGTAAAACATTAACAACTTTGCCAGTCACACTAATCACATCTTTAGCCATTTATAACCTCCTTTTGATCTAAACTAGTTAATATTTGATAACCTTTTTTAGTAATTAAAATGGTATCTTCAAAATGGGCAGCATTTGTACCATCTCTTGTTTTAGCACTTCAACCATCACTTTCAATAATGATGTCTTTTTTCCCTAAATGAACAATAGGTTCAATTGCAATTGTCATTCCTTGTTTTAGTCTTTTACCTTTTTTTTGTTTGCCAATATTATAAATGTGAGGTTTTTCATGAAGACTTTTGCCAATACCATGGCCTGAAAACTCTTCAGGAATACTCATTTCATTCTCGTAAACAAACTCGCATATTGCAGCTGAGATATCTCCAACAAAAATATTATCTTTAACTTGTTTTAAAGCTTTTTGTAAAGCTTTTTTAGTTACAAAAAGTAACTTTTTATTTGTGGGAGAAATAGTTCCTACTTCATATGTTCTTGCTGCATCACAATGATAACCATTATAATCACAACCAACATCAACTGAAACAATATCACCATTTTTTAACTTGTATTCATTAGGAATTCCATGAACTATGTAGTTATTAACAGAAGTGCAAACCACTTTGGGAAACCCATGATAATTAAGAAATGAAGGTTTAACCTTTTCTTGTTCCATTATTTTTGCTGCAAAATCATTAATTTCATTAAGACTTGTTCCAATTTTGATAAAATCTTTTAATTTTGTCAAAATCAAGGCGACAACATAACCTGCCCTTTTCATATTGTTAATTTTTTCACTATGCATTTTTTACCAATTCTAAACACTCATTAAAAAGCTCTTCTAAATTTTTGCTGCCATCAATTTTTTTAACTCTATTTTGTTTTAAATAAAACTCTAATAATGGTTTTGTTTCATTTAAAAACTCATTATATCTAGTTTCTATAAGTGAAGCTTGATCATCACTTCTCACATAAAGTTTTGATTGGCACTTGTCACACTGATCTGCTTTTTTAGGGGGATTAGTTATTTTGTTGTAAATTTGATTACATTTAGAACAAGTTAATCGATTAACAATACGATCAATGATTATCTTTAATTTTACATCCACCCAAATAACTAGATCTAATTTTAAATTTACTTTTTTTAAAAACTTATCAAAATAATTTGCTTGAACAATATTTCTCGGATAACCGTCTCAAATTATAACATCTTTTTGGTTTAATGTATTGCTGTTTTTAAAAAACTTTTTGCTAAATTCTTTTTCCATCATTTCATTAACTCCATAATCAGGAACTAATTCTCCCCGATTAATATAAGAAATAAATTTTTTTCCTTCAAAAGTTTTATTTCTAATATGATGTCTTCAAATATCACCACAAACCATTTTTTTGTATTTTTGTTTTGATTCCAACATTAAAGTTAATGAACCCTTACCAGCACCAGGTGGCCCAATGAATAAAATATTTTTCACTTTGCTTATCATTCCCCTTTTTCCAGTTTTTCTTGAAGCTCTTGTTCTTCAACATTATCACTTTTTACAAACCCTTCATATGAACCTTGGAAAAGTTTTCCTTGAATTTGGTTATAGGTTTCACTTGCTACCCCAACCAAAATAATCATTGATGAGCCCCCAAGAACTAAGGGGGTTTTAACAACAGAAAAAGCATTAACAATAAATGGTAAAATAGCCACAAATGCTAAGAATGTCCCCCCCAAAATACAAATCCGATTAATTACTGTTTCAATATATCTTTGGGTTTCTTTTCCAGAGCGAATTCCGGGAATAAAAGAAGAAGACTGATTAAGGTTTTGGGCAATTTCTTCTGCATTAATTGATCCATGAGCTTGAAAAAAAGTAAAACCATAAATTAGTAAAACAAAAGCAATCAACCCATGAACAGAATCTAAAACAAATCATTTTTGAATAAACCATGATCATTCAGCATTAGGAAAAAATAAAGCAATTGTTCTTGGTGCATTAATAATTGAAGAAGCAAAAATGATGGGAATTACTCCCCCAATGTTAACCTTAAGGGGCAAAAATGCCACTTCTTCTTTTCTTTTAATATCATATGATGCTGAATATTGAATGGGAATTTTTCGCTCTGATTCATCAATAAAAACCATTAATGCTAAAATTAAAAATCACACTAAAATAAAAAATGAGAAATTTAAAATTCCTGCAAACAAAGCTTGAGCATTATCTCCAACAACAAAAACTTCAAAAGTTTGGAAGAATTGATAAGGTAATCCAGCAACAATCCCTCCAAAAATAATCATTGACAAACCATTACCAATTCCTTTATTAGAAATTTGATCACCTAATCAAACAGTCGCCATTGCCCCTGCTACTAAAACTAGAATAATGAAAATAAAGGCAATTCCCCGGTTTTCAAAAACAATAATTTTTTGGTTAGATAAAGCAAAAGTTAAAGCAAATCCTTGAATAATTGCCAAAATTAAAGCCATTCATTTAGTAATTTTGGTTAATTCTCTTCTTCCTACTTCTCCACTTTTTAAATATTCTTTTCAAGAGGGAATAATATCCATTGACAAAAGATGGACAATAATTGAAGCCGTAATGTAGGGTGAAACTCCTAAGGCAAATAAAGAAAACCTTGATAAAGCTCCTCCCCCTAACATATTAATGATTCCAAAAAAACTGTTGTTATCAATGATGCTAACAACATTTACTCCAGGAATGGTAATACTAGAACCAATTCGAAAAATAATTAAGATAAAAAATGTAAAAAGAATACGACTTCTTAAATCACTATTCTTAATAATTAATGCTAAAGTTTTTAACATTAAGAAACCTCGATTTTTCCTCCAACTTTCTCAATTGCTTCCTTAGCAGAAAGAGAAAATTTATTAGCTTTTATAGTCAGTTTTTTAGTAAGTTTGCCATTACCAAGAATTTTAATTAAAGAATCATTTTTTTTAATTAAACCACTTTTAACAAATTCCTTATGACCCACAATACTTCCTTCTTTGAAAGCATTCAACTGATCTAAATTAATAATAGCATATTTTTTATAATTTATATTTTTAAATCCAAATTTAGGAATTCGGCGAAACAAAGGGTTTTGACCCCCTTCAAATCCTGGTCTAACTCCTCCACCAGAACGAGAGTTTTGTCCTTTTTGACCACGTTTAGAAGTCTTTCCAACTCCAGAACCAAGGCCTCTTCCCACTCTTTTTTTTGATTTGTTTTTGTGTTCAGGTTTTAATTCATGTAATTTCATTATAATAACTCCTTAACTTCCTTATCACGAAGCAAAGCTACTTGTGAAGCAAGATGTAAGTTTTTTAAGGCATCAAAAGTTGCTCTAACCACATTAATTTTGGTTTTAGAACCTTGAACTTTACTATAAATATTTTGCACACCAGCTAATTCTAAAACAAAACGGGCACCTGATCCAGCAATTACTCCTGTTCCTTTAGGGGCATTTCTTAAAAAGACTTGTCCTGAACCAGCTTTTCCAACAATTGAATGAGGAATGGTTTTATTTTTAGTTAATGGAACACTAATTATGGCTTTTTCAGCTTTTTTAATGGCTTTTTTAATGGCAGTTGGAACTTCTGCTGCTTTACCTAAAGCATAGCCAACACGACCTTTTTTATCACCAATAACTACTAAAGCATTAAAGGAAATTTTTCTTCCCCCTTTTGTTGTTTTAGAAACCCGATTAATGTGAACAACTTCTTCACTATAAGGAGATTTTTTTTGTCTTTGAAATCTTCTTTGACGTTGTCCTCTACCTTTAGGAGCATCACTTCTTTTAGAAGAAAAAAGTTTTCTTTTTTCTTCCCTACTAGTTTTTTCACTTGCCCCATCTTTTTTGGTTCCAAGACCTATATCAGCAATATTATCTTCAATTTTTTTTGGTTTATTATCTTCCATTATGACTCCTTAAAATTTTAATCCTTCTTTTTTGCTTGCTTCTGCTAATGCTTTTATTCGACCATGGAATAAGTTTCCTCCTCGGTCAAAAACAACATTTTTAATTTTGGCAGCTTTGGCTTTTTTTGCTAGTTCACTTCCCACTTTTGTAGCAGCATCAATATTGCTTCCTTTTTCCATTTTTAAAGAACTTGCAAAAACTAAGGTGTGACTTTTTTCATCATTAATAATTTGGGCAAAAATATGTTTGTTTGATTTAAAAACACAAAGGCGTGGTCTTTTTAAAGTTCCAAAAATCTTTTTTCTAATTTTGCGATGACGAATTTTTCTTGCTTTGTTTCGTGAAATATTTTGCATAATCTAACTCCTTTGCTATTTACCAGTTGTTTTACCAACTTTTCTAATAACATATTCTCCTTTATATTTAACCCCTTTACCTTTATAAGGTTCAGCTTTTTTAAATGATCTAATTTTAGCAGCAAACTGACCAACTTTTTGCTTATCAATCCCTTCAACAATGACTTGATTGTTTTTAGGAATAGAAACATTAATATCTTTAGGAATTTCTAAATCAATGGGGTGAGAAAAACCTAACAATAAATTTAAGATATTGCCCTTAATCGCAACTTTATAACCAACCCCAAAAATTTCTAATTCTTTTTTAAACCCTTCACTCACACCGATTAACATTCCATTAATTAAAGAGTTGATTGTTCCATGATTTTGTTTAGTTTGTTTTTCATCATCTTTTGGTAGAGTAGTAATTTTATTTTCATTAATTTTAACTTCAATGGTTGGGTTTAATTTCATTTCTAATGAACCCTTAGGTCCTTTAACATTTAATAAGTTTTCAATAATTTTAACTTCAACATTTTCTGGGATGCTTAATATTCTTTTTCCAATTCTTGACATAATACTTTTTTAACCTACCAAATATAGGCTAAAACCTCCCCTCCTAAGTTTTGAGTTTTTGCCCTTTTTGCAGTTATTACCCCTTTTGAGGTTGAAACTACAGCAATTCCTAAACCATTTAAAACTTTAGGCATTTGCTTTGATTCAACATAAACTCTTAAACCTGGCTTTGAAATTCGTTTTAAATTATTAATAACTCTAATCTTGCCTTTATACTTCATTTTAATCGCTAAAATCTTTTTAATTTTGCCAACAACCTTGTAGTCTTTAATATAACCTTCTTCTTTTAAAACCCGAGCGATTTGCTCATTAATCTTAGAATTTAAAAGGGTTACTGATGGTTTATAAACCTGATTACCATTACGGATTATTGTTAACATATTTGCAATTGGATCACTTAACATATTTTCTACCTCCTCTTATCAAGATGCCTTTCTTACACCAGGGATTTCCCCTTTGTAAACTAAATCACGAAAACAAAGACGACAAACCTTATAATCCCTAATAAAAGCGTGGGGACGACCACAGTTTTGACAGCGATTATATTTTCTTACTTTAAACTTTTGGTGTTTTTTAGCTTTTTCAATCATTGCTTTTTTTGCCATACTACTACTCCTTTTCCTTTTTAAATGGACAACCCATTAAATTTAACATTTCAAATGCTTGCTTATCATCATTTTTACTTGTAACAATAATAATATCCATTCCTTTGACTTTTTTAACTTTATCATAATCAATTTCTGGAAACACCAATTGTTCTTTGATCCCAATCGTATAATTCCCTTGACCATCAAAGGCTTTTGGTGAAAGTCCCCGAAAATCACGAACTCTTGATAAAGAAATATTGAATAGTTTATCAATAAAATCATACATTTTTTTACCACGAAGGGTTACTTTTGCCCCCATTACTTGCCCCTCTCTAACTTTAAAGGCAGCAATTGACTTTTTGGCAACAGTTGCAATTGGGGTTTGTCCTGTAATTAAGGCTAGTTCTTTAAAAGCAGCATCAATTAATTGCTTGTTTTTTGAAATTTCTCCCATTCCTTGCGAAACAATAACTTTACTAATTTTTGGAGCTTGCATAACTGAAGAGTATTTAAATTTTTTCACTAGTTGAGGAATAACTTCTTCTCGGTATTTTTTTAATAAATCATTCATTATTTCTTCTCCTTGCTTTTTGTCTCTTTAGTTGATGGTTTTTTTGGTGATGATGGTTTTGGTTTTTTTACTTCTTTTGTTTTTACTTTTTTTGGTTTTTTAGTTTCTTTTGGTTTAACTTCTTTAACTTCTGTTTTTTTATCAGATGTTTTTGGTTTTACCTTTTTTGAAGTTTCTACTTCTTTAACCATTTTTTTTGCTTTGGCTTTATCCTTGTTTTTAACAAGTTTGACTTTGGTTTGATCAGGTAAAGAAACATTTGAAATGTGAATTGAAGCTTCCTTTTCAAATATTCCTCCATCAGGATTTGATTGGGAAGGTTTTTGGTGAACTTTAACAATATTAATGCCACCAATAATTACCCGGTTTTTATTTTTTAAAACTTGAGTAATTTTTCCTTCTAAACCTTTAAATTTTCCAGCAATAATTCTGACTTTATCATTGACTTTTAATTTCATCATCTCTCCTTTATAAAACCTCTGGAGCAAGAGAAGAGATTTTTTTAAAACCTTTTTCTCTTACTTCCCTAGCAATTGGTCCAAAAATTCTTGTTCCCCTAATTTCTTTAGTATTGTTAATAATCACTACAGCATTATCATCAAATTTAATATATGAACCATCTTTTCTTTTAACTCCATATTTACTTCTTACAATAACTGCCTTAACAACTTCCCCTTTTTTAACAATCCCATTAGGAGTGGCTTTTTTAACAGTACAAACAATAATATCGCCAATATTAGTGCTTTTACGAACTGATCCTCCTAAGTTTCTAATTACTAAAACTTCTTTTGCCCCGGTGTTGTCTGCTACTTTTAATCTTGTTTCTACATGTATCATAACTTTTTCCTATAAAATAATGGCCTTTTCAACAATTTTGACTAAGCGAAAGCGTTTTTGCAAAGAAAGGGGTCTTGTTTCTGAAATTAACACTTTATCTCCAAGCTTTGCTTCATTTTTTTCATCATGGGCATAAAATTTTTTCGTTGATTTAACTCTTTTACCATAAATGGGGTGTTTAACATATTTTTCAATTTTAACAGTAATGGTTTTTTCTCTTTTATCAGAGCTAACTACACCAATAAATTCTCTTCTTTTATTCATCTTTACTCTCCTTGCTAAAAGCTTCCATATTTAATTTTGTAAGGAGGCGAGCAATTTCTCTTCTTGTTTCCTTGATTTTATGAAAATGTTGAAGTTGTCCAGTTGCTGCTTGAAATCTTAATTTTAGTAATTCTTCTTTTAAAGATACAACTTGGTTTTGCATTTCTTTTTTTGTCATTTTATCTCCTTATTTTTCTTGCTTCTTTTGAATAATTTTGCACTTTATTGGTAGTTTATGCATTGCTAAACGCAATGCTTCTTTAGCCATTTCATCAGTAACTCCAGCTATTTCAAACATAATAGTATATTTTTTAACTACTGCTACTCATGATTCAGGTGATCCTTTTCCAGAACCCATTCTTACTTCTAATGGTTTTTTAGTTTTAGCAAAATGGGGGAAAATTCTAATTCACACCTTTCCAAAACGTTTCATATAACGAGTCATAGCAATTCTGGCTGATTCAATTTGGCGGTTAGTGATTCAAGCCCCTTCTAAAGCCTGGATGCCTCATTCACCAAAACTAATTGTTTTTCCTTTTTTAGCAACCCCTTCATAACGAACTCGGTGGGGACGACGGAATTTAATTTTTTTAGGTTGTAGCATTTTTTTTACCTCCAATAATTTCTCCATAACAAACTCAAACCTTTACCCCTAAGATTCCATAAGTTGTTTTGGCCTCACTTAAAGCATAATGAACATCTGAGCGCAGTGTGTGGAGTGGAACAATTCCTTCTGAGTATCCTTCACTTCTTGCCATATCAGCACCAGCTAATCTTCCAGAAACTTGGGTTTTTATCCCTTTGACTCCTGCTCGCATTGCTTTTTGAATAGCTTTTTTTTGGGCAATCCTGAAAGAAACTCGGTTTTCTAGTTGTTGACTAATTCATTCGGCAATTAACTTTGCATTAGTGTCAGGATTTTCAATTTTGTTAATTTCCAATTTGACTTTTCTTTTGTATTTTCTTAATAATTTAACAAGAGCAAATTCGCTTTCCTTAACAGTTTTCCCATCTTCACCAAAAATAAATCCTGGTCTTGAACTATGAACTAAAATTTTAACTAATTCTTTTTTTGGTCTTGTAATGGTAATTTTAGAAATCATCCCTTGGCGCCCAAACTTTTTGTTAAGAAATTTTCTAATTAAAATATCTTCATGAAGAAAAATTGCTTGATCTTTTTTGTCTGCTATTCATACTGTGTTTCATTCTCTGATAATGCCAAACCTTAAACTATTTGGTGATACTTTTTGTCCCATTTAACTATTCCTCTTTTCCTTTTTCATTAACTACTGCCACAATATGACTTGAACGTTTCAAAATTTGAAATGATCTTCCTTGTGAACGGGGTCTCGCTCTTTTTAGGGTTCTTGCCTCATTAGCATAAATTTCTGTTACATAAAGATTATCCAATTTCATCCCTTCATTATTAACAGCATTGGCAATTGCTGATTTAATAACTTTTTGCACAGGGAGTGCTGAACTTTTATTGGTGAAATCTAAAATATTAATGGCATCATTAACTTTTTTGTTTCTAACTAAATCACAAACTAAACGAACTTTTCTTGCACTAATTCTAATGTTTTTTGCTATTGCTTTTGCCATTTTACTTATTATGTCCTTTAAATGTTCTTGTTGGAGCAAATTCACCAAGCTTATGACCAACCATATCTTCAGTAATAAAAACTGGGATAAATTTTTTGCCATTATAAACACTAAATGTGTGACCCACAAATTGGGGGAAAATTGTCGACCTTCTTGACCAAGTTTTAATTGCTTTTCTTTTACCACTTTTTTCTAGCTCTTCAATTTTTTTTAATAAATAGCTATCTGTAAATGGTCCTTTTTTTAGTGATCTTGCCATTATTTTCTTCTCCTTATGATTAGTTTAGATGATGCCTTTTTCTTATTTCTTGTTTTAACCCCTAAGGCTTTTTTACCTCATGGTGTCATTGGTGACTTACGACCAATTGGTGCTTTTCCTTCTCCTCCACCATGGGGGTGGTCATTAGGGTTCATCACTGAACCACGCACTGTTGGACGAATTCCCTTTTTACGATTTCTTCCTGCTTTTCCAATATTAACAAGCCTTTGGTCTTCATTACCAACAACCCCAATTGTTGCACGACAATTTGATAAAACTTTGCGCACTTCTTTTGAAGTTAATCTTAAAATTGTGTATTTTCCAGTTTCATCTTTTCCTAAAACCTGAGCAGCACATCCAGCAGAGCGCACCATTTGTCCCCCTTTTCCAGGTTTTAATTCAATATTATGGACAAATGTTCCTTCAGGAATATTGCCAAGTTTTGTAGCGTTACCAACAATAATATCAATTTTTTCATCACCTGACATTACCTTGTCATTAACTTTTAAATTTTTTGGAGCAATAATATATCTTTTTTCTCCATCTTGATAATGAAGTAAAGCAATATTAGAACTACGATTAGGATCATATTGAATGGAATCAACTTTTGCTCAAATATTATCTTTGTTTCTTTTAAAGTCAATAACTCGATACCTTCTTTTTACTCCTCCACCACGATGGCGCACAGTAATTTTTCCTTGATTATTACGACCCCCGGTTTTTTTTATAGGTCTTAAAAGTGATTTTTCAGGAGTTGTTTTAGTGATTTCATGCTTGTAATCTAAAACTGTCATATGACGCCTTCCTGGCGAGGTTGGTTTATATTTTATAATTGGCATTATTTTTTCTCCTTAACTGACTTTTTTTTAACATCTTCTTTTGCTTCTTTAGATTCTTCACCAATCATTTGCCCTGGTTTTAATTTCACATAAGCTTTTTTATAACCAGCCGTTTTTCCTAAATATCTTCCTACTCTTTTGCTTTTAGGAGCATAATTAACAATGTTTACTTTTTCCACTTCAACTTCAAATAAGTTTTCAACAGCTTGTTTTACTAATAGTTTATTAGCTGTTTTTTTAACTTTAAAAACAAAGACATTGTTTTGACCTTGCATCCCCATTGATTTTTCGGTAAGCATTGGTTTAATAATTACATCAGCATAAATAACACTCATTTTACTTCCACCCCTTTTCTAAGTTTTCTAAAGCTTTTTTAGAAAAAACTATCTTATCATAATAAGCTAAATCATGAACATTTAAACCACTAGGAGTAGTGTGATCTAAATAAGGGACATTAGCTAGTGAATAATACAAGTCATCAGAAAACTTTTCAGTAACAATAATTACTTTTTGGTTATTGATTTTTAATTTGTTAATAAAATCAAGCATTGCTTTAGTTGACCTTTTTTTAAATTCAATTTTATCAACAACAACAATGTTTTTTTCTTTTGCTTTTAATGATAGATAAGATAAAAATCCTAATTTCTTAACTTTTTTATTAACTTTTTTTGAGTAATTGGCATTTTTTTGTGGACCAAAAACAACTCCACCACCTACTCATTGGGGTGCCCTTATTGTTCCTTGTCTTGATCTTCCAGTTCCTTTTTGTTTTCAAGGTTTTTTTCCACCACCTCTAACATCAGAACGATTTTTAACTTGAGAAGTTCCTTGTCTTAATGAAGCTAGATGACTAATTACTGAATCAAACATTGCTTGATTATGCGGTTTAATTCCAAAGATAGCTTTATTTAAAGTCACATCTTCTAATTCTTTACCTACTTGTGAAAATAATTTTGTTTTCATCATCTACTCCTTATCTTCCTTTTTTACTTCTTCAGCTTTAGGCGCTTCTTTAACTTCTTCAGTTTTAGACTCTTTTTTTGCTGTTTTAACTTGAGAATCTTCTTTTTTTTCTTCTTTACTATCAACTATTTCTTCTTTTACTTCTTTAGTTTTAACATCTTCTTTTGGTTCATCACTAGTTTTAGATTGTTTTTGACTTTCAGAATTAGCAATGATTTGTTTCATTTCTTCTATTTCCATATCAGAAGAAACCTTAACTCCTAAATGTCCTGCTTTTTCAATTAATTCATTTTTAATCTTTGCTTCATTAAGATCAACTATCTTAATTCCTTCTTTACTTGCTAAGTTTTTAATTGCTTGCTTAACAACAACAAAACCTTTATTTGGTCCTGGTATTGCCCCTTTAACAAGTAAGTATTCTTTTTCATCATTAATACTAATTACTTCAAGGTTTTGGGTTGTCCTTTGACAATTCCCCATTTGTCCGGGCATTTTTTTACCTTTAGAAATTTTGTTTCCTTCAATATCACTCATTGAACCAATTTGACGATGGAATTGAGAACCATGTGATTTTGGTCCAATTGATTGTCCATGTCTTTTAATAACTCCAGCAAAACCTTTTCCTTTTGAAGTTCCACTCACATCAACAAAATCACCTGGTTTAAAAATTTCACTAACTTTTAAAGTTTTACCTAATTCAAAGCCACTCATTTCTCTAATTTCTTTAACAAATTTTTTTGGATAAGTTTTAGTTTTAGCAAAATGTCCTTGAAGAGGTTTTGGTGTATTTTTAACTTTTTTATCAAAAACAGCTAATTGTGTTGCCACATATTTATCTTTTTCAAAAGTTTTAATTTGTGTAACAACATTTTGTCCTGTGTCAATTACAGTGACAGGAATTGATTCTCCAAAATTAGTAATAATTTGGGTCATTCCTGCTTTTTGTCCTAATATCCCTTTCATCTTAATTCCCTTATGCCTTAATATCAATTTCTATTCCTGATGCAATTTCAAAATTTTGTAAAGAATCAATAATTTTTTTATTAACTTTTTTTAATTCAATCAATCGTAAATGGGTTCTTTTTTCAAATTGTTCTTTCGAGTAACTATATTTATGAGTTGCTCTTAAAATTGTGTATATTTTCTTTTTTGTAGGAAGTGGAATGGGTCCAACTACTTCTGCTCCCATTTTACTAACTGATTCAATAACATTTTTAACAACAGAATCAAGTAAACCAACATCGTTGCCCTTGAATTTAATTCTCATTGTTTCTTTCATTAAAACCTCTTTTCTCTATCTTTTTAACCATGTTTTTTTGACAACCACTATGATAGGTGTGTCAAAACTAAAACACAAAAAAACATTCTATTAAATTATAAAGAAAAATGTTTAAATATGCAATAAAAAATTATGAGCCAAGTCAGTCTTCTTCATTAGAAGTTAACTTGTTTGTATCATATCTTCATTTAAAGACTGTTCAAAGTGATGGACGAAATGTTTCATCAGCATAAGGAGAATCATAACTAAAATCATAATTACTTTGTTCAAAAACATTATTGTTGAAAATATTTAAAGGCGCTCCATAAAGGAAATGTTTTTGATAAAAATCAGGAGCAATAAAGTTAAGATATTTATGCTTTATTGCTAGTTGACCATAAGCTCAATCCCCTCAATTTTCACCCCCAATAGACCCCATAACTTTTAGGCTATGACGATTAACATCACTATTATCGCCTTTAATACTCGTTTTATTTGCATCCTCAATAGTAGAATGTTCATCTAAAACAAGACCAATACTTTTGCTGAAATCTCATTGCTTTAAATCATCATAAGCAGTGTCATCAGAGGCAATTGGTTTGTAGTTGTAAAGTGATCCAATTAATCCAACATCATCTCCTGTATCAACATTATCTTCATTATCATCAACAGATGTTCCTCTTCAATCTTTAGCACTTGCTCCAGCTAAATAGATAATTTGGTGATCTCCATCTTTAAAAGATGATTTATTTAAGGTGTTATAAATACGATTATCCTTTTTTCAATCACTAATGCTATGAACTAATGAGTCTTTATCACCAGGATCTAATTCCTTGCTTACAAAATTAACTTTTAAAAAGTCTGAATAATCACTATGTTCACTAGCTGCAATAACTCCTCTACGAAAAGCATTAGCTTTTCTAATAGCGTTACTGTCACTACTAACTGCTCCAATAAAAAAACTTGTTTCTGTTTCTAAAAATTCTTTATTTTTAGTATTAAATTTAATTGAACCAACAGCACTTTGAAAACCAGCAATATAAGAAGCAATGTTTCGGTTGTATATTCCTGTAGAAATATTGTCTCCGGCAAATTTTTGGACTAATGAAGACTGGTTTTCCTTTCCGACCATAAAAATATCAACTTTTTTTAAAGTATCTTCTTCTTTTAAGATTTTTTTAATCTTAATATTGTTAAAGTCACTATTAGTTACTTTAACAAACAAGGAATTAATATTATATTTTTCAACCTTGTTTAAATAGTCTTCAAAAGTAGCGCTTGTTTTTGAGGCGTCATAGTTTCATTTACTATTAGCAACTTGCAAAGTGACTTTACCAGTATTAGTATATTCTTTTCCAATTGCTGAAGTTTCAATGTCTTGGGTGAAACGATTTACCCCATCATATAAATATTTACCCTCACCAGCTGAAGAAAAATCATTACCGGCAATAGCTAAATGATAAGTTCCTCTTATTTCAACTTTAGGTTCTTCTTTTTTGGGAGGTGTTGTTTCTTCGTTTTTTTCTTCACTTGGTTTTGTTGAAGTTTGTTTTGGCTTATCTTCTGGGTCAAAACATGAAGTTAATAAAAATGTGGGAAATAATAATTTTAAAAAGTTTGTTTTCATTTTTTTAATTTTCCTTTAAAGTATATAAAATTATATAAAAAAAGCATTCTTTTTTCAATAATGCCTTAATCTTTTTTATTTTTAAGAATAGATTTTATTTTTTGTGTTTGTTAATTCTTTTTGGTTTTTCAAAACAAGTAGCTCTTGAAAAAGACAATATTTTTGATTTAAAAAAAACACTCTTTTTCAAGAATGTTTTTTAATTAAAATTGAATAAAATGTTTTAAATTATTTAATTCAAGGTGAACTTGCGATTAGCGCTGATTCAGTTAATTCTCTAGAGAATACGTGATCAAGAGCTTTATCAAAGTGTTCTTTTCCTTTAGAATCTGAATTAAGTAAGTCATAATCAGTTCCTCTTGAGAATGCATCTCCATTAAATACTTTTAATCCAGCACCAAAAATTGTGTGTTTTCCTAGCATATAAGTTGATTCTCCAAGGAATAATCCTTTAATAGCTGCTTGCACATAAGCTTCTGTTCCTGAATCTTCATTACCAATTGATCCAAGAAGAGTAATTCCTCTCATTTCAATATAAGTTCTAAATTCACCAGCATCTCCATTATTGTCATCATTGCTACCATCATCATCATATCATTGACCTGGAGTGTGTGCAGAGTCAATTTCATCATTATCAGAATTTATATTTGGAGTACTACTATCTGGGTGGTTTGCTGCTGTTCATTCTGCTCTATCTCCACCTTCTAGTTGATCAAGAACAATAGCTGTTTTAGAATGTGTTCCTCCACTAGGAACTGAAGCAGATGTTCCAAAAGTTCCTCATTTTTGCATTGCCCCAATTAATCCTACTGTGTCAGTGCTTTTGTATAGTGGGCTATATGAGTTTCCTGGTCTTCCTGTTGAAACGTTATCTTGCTTAACACTTCCTCTTCAATCTTCTGCTGTAGTTTCTGCAATATAAATTACACGGTAATCTGAATCAGTGAAGTCATCAGATCCTGTAAATTCAGCAATTTTGTTTTCATCTTTTCAATCTGAAACATCATAGTAAAGTTTTTTACCAGTTGTTCTTTCATCAGCTGTTTTTGAAACAAATTTAACTTTAAGGAATGCTGCATAATCAGGATGAGCTGCTGCAGCTTCTACTCCTCTTCTAAAAGCGAATGCTTTTTTCCTTGCCGTTGAACTATTAGTTGCTCCAACAAAGAAAGAAGCGTTTGTTTCTTCAAAAGTTTTTTCTTCTTTAGAATATCCCAAAGTTGAAACTGCTGCTTGGAAACCTGCTGCGTAAGCTGCTGCATATTTGTTAAATGTTCCAGTTGAAACAGTACCACCAGCAAAAACTTTTGATGAAGATCCCGATTGAGCTTTAGCTTTTTCCCCAACCATAAAAAGATTTGTTCCTTCGAACTCTTTCTTTTCTACAATCGATTTGTAAGCATCACTTGAGTTATGAATTCCATCTGTAACTGAAACAAATAAAGCATCAAGTTTTTTCTTGTACATATTTGTAAAAGCTTCTCTTTTCTTTTCATCATCATTCATAGCTGTTGCATCAGTTCTTACTCTAAAACCTTCTGTTCCATAGTTTGTTGCTTTATATGACTTTAAGTCAACTCCCGCTGGAAGATTAAAGAATTCAGAACCAGTAACTGCTGGGTCTTTGATATCTTGTGTAAACTTAGCAACCACTGAATCAACAATATTTGCTTTAGAACCTGCAGTTTGAATATCATGACCAACTGAACCTAATTTAAAAGTTCCTCTGTTAACTTGACCTTTAACAACTGTTGAAGTTGTTGAAGTAGTTTCTTCTTCAGTTGTTGGCTTTGTTGTTTCTGTAGTTGCTGTTGTTGTTGTTGTTTTTTCTTTATTACCACCAAGACAACCAACAGTTGAAGCTGCTGTAAATCCTGTGACAAATAAAGAAAATCATTTATTTGACATTATATTTTGTCCTTTCATTTTTTGTAAAATAATATATTGTAATTGAATTTTTTCTTTTTAATACATGTATTAGAAAAATTAGTAATTTTAATTACATTTATAAAGTATACCAAGTTTTTTTAAAAAAACAATGTTTTGTTTATAAAAAAAACACTCTTTTTCAAGAATGTTTTTTAATTAAAATTGAATAAAATGTTTTAAATTATTTAATTCAAGGTGAACTTGCGATTAGCGCTGATTCAGTTAATTCTCTAGAGAATACGTGATCAAGAGCTTTATCAAAGTGTTCTTTTGCTTTAGAATCTGCATCAAGCAAGTTATAATCTGCTGCTGTTCTTCCAAATGGAGTTCCATTATATACTTTTAATCCAGCACCAAAAATTGTGTGTTTTCCTAGCATGTAAGTTGATTCTCCAAGGAATAATCCTTTAATAGCTGCTTGCACATAAGCTTCTGTTCCTGAATCTTCATTACCAATTGATCCAAGAAGAGTAATTCCTCTCATTTCAATATAAGTTCTAAATTCACCAGCATCTCCAGCGTTGTCACCAGTTGCATCAGCATCATATCATTGACCTGGAGTGTGCACAGTGTCAACAACTCTTGCATTATTTTGTCCTGTTACATTTGGAGTATTTGTATCTGGATGATCAGCTTCTGTTCATTCTTCTCTTGCTCCACCTTCTAGTTGATCAAGAACAATAGCAGTTTTAGAATGTGTTCCCCCACTAGGTACTGAAGCATTTGTTCCAAAAGTTCCTCATTTTTGCATTGCTCCAATTAGTCCTACTGTGTCAGTGCTTTTATATTTTGGAACATATGAATTTCCTGGTGTTCCTGTTGAAGCATTATCTTGTCCAACTTTTCCTCTTCAGTCTTCTGCTGTAGTTTCTGCAATATAAATTACACGGTAATCTGAATCAGTGAAATCATCAGATCCTGTAAATTCAGCAATTTTGTTTTCATCTTTTCAATCTGAAACATCATAGTAAAGTTTTTTACCAGTTGTTCTTTCATCTGCTGTTTTTGAAACAAATTTAACTTTAAGGAAGGCTGCATAATCAGGATGAGCTGCTGCAGCTTCTACTCCTCTTCTAAAAGCAAATGCTTTTTTCCTTGCCGTTGAACTATTAGTTGCTCCAACAAAGAATGAAGCATTTGTTTCTTCGAAAGTTTTTTCTTCTTTAGAATATGACAAAGTTGAAACTGCTGCTTGGAAACCTGCTGCATAAGCTGCTGCATATTTGTTAAATGTTCCAGTTGAAACAGTTCCCCCAGCAAAAACTTTTGATGAAGATCCTGATTGAGCTTTAGCTTTTTCCCCAACCATGAAAAGATTTGTTCCTTCAAATTCCTTCTTTTCTACAATCGATTTGTAAGCATCACTTGAGTTATGAATTCCATCTGTAACTGAAACAAATAAAGCATCAAGTTTTTTCTTGTACATATTTGTAAAAGCTTCTCTTTTCTTTTCATCATTATCCATAGCTGCTGTATCAGTTCTTACTCTAAAACCTTCTGTTCCATAGTTTGTTGCTTTATATGACTTTAAGTCAACTCCCGCTGGAAGGTTAAAGAATTCAGAACCAGTAACTGCTGGGTCTTTGATATCTTGTGTAAACTTAGCAACCACTGAATCAACAATATTTGCTTTAGAACCTGCAGTTTGAATACCATGACCAACTGAACCTAATTTAAAAGTTCCTCTGTTAACTTGACCTTTAACAACTGTTGTCGTTGTTGAAGTTGTTTCTTCTTCAGTTGTTGGCTTTGTAGTTTCTGTAGTTGTTGTTGTTGTTTCTTCTTTTTTACCACCAAGACAACCAACAGTTGAAGCTGCTGTAAATCCTGTGACAAATAAAGAAAATCATTTATTTGACATTGTATATTTTCCTTTCGTTTTTTCATAAAATAATATATTTTATTTTTTTAATACATGTATTATCAAAATTAGCATATAATATGCTTACATTTATTATAAAGGTTTTATATTATAAAAGCAATTTTTAAAAATAATAATTGTTTTTAATAAAAAAATATTTGAAAATTACTTTCAAATATTTTATTTTACAAAATGGCGGAGAAGAAGGGATTTGAACCCTCGCACCAGTTGCCCGGCCTACATCCTTAGCAGGGACGCCTCTTAACCACTTGAGTACTTCTCCAATTTGGGGCTAATTCCCCCTTATTATAATATAATTAATAACCAGAACCCAAAAAATTATCTTCAAACTCTTTTTCTTGCTTCGTTTTTTTAAGCAAATGAAGCTTTATTTCATCAGCAAATTTCTTATTAATTTTTTGTCCGGTTGGAATTCCTCTTCCTTCTTTTAAATCAGTTGGATCAATTGTGGCAAGACTACCAAACATATTGTGTTTACCAAAATAATCAATACTACCTTGATTGGCACCATATAAAGATTCAATAACAGCTTCAGTAATTAAACCTTTAGCTGAATTTTCTGCTGTTTCTCATCCCCCATCAATTTCATATTTAGTTGAATAAAAACGTCCATTCATTCTAATTCTTCCTCGCACATGAAAATTATTAGCTGATCCAGCCCTTAAATTGGTTCCCTTTTCTTTACCAAGACCTTCAAAAACCCCATTACTATCATATCCTCGTTCCACAACCATTTTATGACCATTTAAATTGGTTGTTCCACTTAAAATCAAGCTATCAGCAGCCATTGAATTTTCTCTTCCACTAGCTCCAGCTAAATAAAAAATTGAATGGTCTTGATCTAAGTATTTTTTATTAGTGCGAACAATATCAGTAAACCTTTTAATATCACCTACTGCTCAAAATAGTTTCTTTGCATCTTCATCATCAGAAACTTCTTCTTTAGAAACAAATTTGGCTTCTCCTGTCCCTTGTTCTTTGATTGCATCTAAAACCCCTTGGCGAAAGGCATTAGCTTTACGCACATTTTTAATGTTAGTTAAACGATCATCTTTTTTAACTGAAGCCACAATATAACCAACACTTAATTTTTCTTTAGTTAGCTTTCCATCTTTTTCTTTAATTTTTAGTCCAAAATTAGCCTGGGTTTGATAACCTGTATTATAAGCTGTTAAAATTTCTGAAAATTCAAATGTTGCCACATTTTTAAACTTTGATCAAAGTTGATTTTCATTAACTTTACCATCCTTTAAATGTGTTCCTTTAGTTTGATAACCCATTAACACTAATTTATTTTTATATTCTTCATTTTTAATGGCATCATAAAAATAGTTATCATTAATATTATTAGTTAATGAATCTGGGTTTGATTCAACAAAACCTAATTCAACATTTAAATCATTTCACCTTTTAACAATTTTACTAGTAATTTGTCCTGGCGTATATTTTACTTCTTCAATTTCAACCTTATTGATTCCAAAAAAGTTTCCAGCAGTTTTAGGGGCTGAAAAAATTTCTCTTCCCTCATAAGATTCAAAGTTTGGTCATCCAGGCATTGTGTAATGATATCTTAGCGCATTATCTTCAAGGATTTTAGCAATCACATTAGAATCATAAGAATTTCTTGATTTAACCGTTTGGGTGGCATAAGCAATTGAATGGGGTTTAGTGTTTTCTAAAAACTCTGATGATGGTTTTCCTGTGGTTGTACTTGTACTACTTTCAGTACTACTATTACCACATGATGTTATTAATGCACTATTTACTAATAGTGGTAAAAATAATCATTTTTTCTTCATTACTGGCTCCTTCCAAAAAAGTCATCTTCACTAAACATTTTTTCTTCAAGATTTTTTTCATTCATTGTTTCTAATAATGATTGTCTTAAATCAAGTCTTGCCTTTTGCATATTAGGGCTAATTGTTCTTTTTCCTGATTGCATCACAATCCCAAAAGTTCCAAAAAGGTTATAATTATCAAAGTAATTACCTCAAGAATCTTTTTTAAAAACTTCATTGAAAATTTTTTCAATGACAATTTTTGTTGCATATTGTTTAGCATAATCAAAAGTTTCAGCAAATTCTAAATCTTTTGTAAAAGCCAGACCAACTCTTGCAGTTGAGTTTTTTTTCGGGTTTTCCCCTTCTTCACCTTCAATAACATTAACATCAGCACTATATTCAAGACCATATCCTTCATCAGTTGAACCATAATCAACAATGACTTTGTGACCATATTTATTTTTTGTTGCCTTTAAAGTTAGACGATAAGCAAGATCATAATTAATGGTGTTAGTAGCACCAGAGATATAAGCAAAAGAATGATCAGCTTCTAAATATTTTTTATCTTTACCCATTTCTTCAACAATTGAAGGCACAACAGAATAATCCATAATTAGGGTTTGTTTTTCACCATTTAAAACTTTTCCAGTTTGGGGAACAAAATAAACATCACCAGTTTTTTGTTCTTTAACTGCATCTTCAATTCCCTTTTTAAAAGCAATGGCTTTTCTAATGTCTTCTGTTCTTTTGGTTGATTTTCCAGGTTCTACTGAAACCCCCATTAAATAACTAACTTGTTTTTTTTCACCACTAGCAGTTAAACCAAAATTAGTTTGGGTTAAATAACCGGTCATATAAGCTGAAATGATTTTTGAAAATGAAAAAAGAGCAATCTTATCACTTTTTCAAGCCTTATCCCGAACAATTGAACCATCACTTTTTTTTGGGTTTTTAATATCATCACCAAAAATAATTAAACGCCCTGTATATATTTGGTCAACTTTAATCGCATCATAAATTTTTTCCGTATTAAATGTATCAGACCCTTCAATAAAAACTAAACCAACCCGATTACGCTCTAAAAGTTTTAAGGCATCAACAATGCGTTCATGCTTATCTGCTTTATAAACTCTGGTTGTATTTTGCTTCATTTTAAAAGCTAAATCACTTGATCCATCCAAACGATAATTGTATTTTTTGCTTAAAGAATCAACTGTTTTTTTAATTAAGTTTTCGGGAACATCATTTTTAGTTGTGATATATCCCACTCGGTTGACATAATGACTTAAAAGTTTTGTTGATGAAGAGGTTTTTTGTTCTTGTTGTGTTCCACAACTCATTATTGAAAAACATAATGGTGCTACTAGTAATTTTTTCATTGGCAATATTTAAAATCTTTCTCTTGCTTTTTAACCACATAATTATACACCTTTAAAAAAATATTTTAAAGTTTTAATTTATTAAGGGTCTTTTTTAAAGCAAGTTCAATTTGGGCTATTTCTCCTTTTGATTTTGACATTTTTAAAAGTTTTTCATACTTGTTTTTATCGGCCTTGGCCTTTAACTCATCCACCTCTTCTTTGCTAGAAATTATATCAGTAATAATGATGGCTTGATTATCTTTAACATTAATTGCTCCCCCGCCAATTGCTAATAATTTTTTTTTGTCATCTTTTCCAATAAAGTTTAAAATTGATATTTCAATCATACTAAATAAAGGTGAGTGATGGGGTAAAATTCCAATATTTCCATCAATGGTTTTAATGTTTAATTGTTTAATATCTTCATTTAAATAAATTTTTTCAGGAGTGATAATTTTTAAATTAAACAAGCTCATTATTTTGTTTCCTTTTGGTTAATTTCATCAATTGCTCCAATATAAAGAAATGCTGATTCAGGAACTTTATCATGTTTTCCTTCCAAAATTTCTTCAAAACCTTTAATCGTATCTTTTAATAAAACAAATTTACCAACTTTTCCAGAAAATTTTTCAGCAACATGAAAAGGTTGAGACAAAAAGTTTCTTACTTTTCTTGCCCTTAAAACAATAAGTTTATCTTCTTCAGATAATTCATCCATTCCTAAAATGGCAATAATGTCTTGCAATTCTTTAAATTTTTGCAAAATCTTAACCACTCTTTGAGCAATATCATAATGTTTTTCACCAACAATTTGGGGTTCTAAAATTCGTGAAGATGAATCAAGAGGATCAATAGCTGGATAAATTCCTAGAGCCGCAATTTGGCGACTTAATACAGTCTTAGCATCAAGGTGGGTAAATGTTGTTGCTGGTGCTGGATCAGTTAAATCATCAGCTGGAACATAAACAGCTTGCACTGATGTAATTGATCCTTCATTAGTTGAGGTGATACGTTCTTGTAATTGACCCATTTCTGTGGCTAGTGTTGGTTGGTAACCAACAGCTGATGGCATTCTTCCAAGTAGCGCTGAAACTTCTGAACCAGCTTGGGAAAATCGAAAAATATTATCCACAAAAAGTAAAACATCTTGATTTTGTTTATCTCGGAATTGTTCAGCCATAGTTAATGCTGATAATGCTACTCTCATCCTTGCTCCTGGAGGTTCATTCATTTGCCCAAAAACCAGAGTAGTTTTTTCTAAAACATTAGCTTCTTTCATTTCAAAATAAAGATCATTTCCTTCTCTTGTTCGTTCTCCCACACCAGCAAAAACAGAAACTCCTCCATGCTCCTTGGCAATATTATTAATTAGTTCTTGAATTAAAACTGTTTTACCAACACCAGCTCCACCAAATAAACCAATTTTTCCCCCTTTTGCATAAGGACAAAGTAAATCAATAACTTTGATTCCTGTTTCTAAAATACTTGAAGAGGTTGTTTGCTTGGAAAATTCTGGAGGGTTTTTATGAATGGCATCTAAATTTTTTAAAATTGGTTTTTTGCCATCAATTGGTTGGCCTAAAACATTAAACATTCTCCCTAATGTTTCATTACCGACTGGTACTTTAATTGGACTTCCAGTATCAACACATTCAAGACCCCTAACAAGTCCTTGGGTTGAATTCATGGCAATACACCTAACAATATCATCACCAATATGTTGTGCTACTTCCACAACAATGACTTTTTGCTTATTTTTAATTTCAATGGCATTTAATAAATTTGGTAATTTAGTTTTACTAAATACAATATCTATAACTGGTCCCCTTATTTGATTAATATATCCAATATTTTTCATTTCTTACTCCTTTTTATGAATTTGCTCCACCAATAATTTCTGATATTTCTTGGGTGATATTTGCTTGGCGTTGGCGGTTATATTCAATTTTTAAATCATCAATAATTTCTTTGGCATTTTTAGTTGCTGATTCCATTGCTAGTCTTCTTGAAGATTGTTCAATTAGTTTTGCTTCTAAAACTTTACCATATAAAACATATGATAAATAGATTGGTAAAGTTTTAAAAGCAATAGTTTCTTGGTCAGGTTCAAATTTTAAAATAGCTTTCTTACCCATCTTTTTTTCTGGTTCACCAAATTTTGCAAAAGGTAATAAATTAATAATTTCTGGTTCAAAACTAGCATTATTAATAAATTTAGTTGCCACTAATTTTATTTTAGTTAATGAAGTGGTATTTTGATAAATTTCTAAAGCTTTATCAATAATTGCTCTTGCTAATGTAAAATCAAACTCATTAATAATTTGTCCATAACCTTCAATATATTTAATATTAAATGAGCGACAAATTGTTAAACCCTTTTGGCCAATAACAATAACTTGGTCATTTTTATTCCACTCTTTTAGAAAAAAACGAAAAGCATTAATATTATAGCCACCACAAAGTCCTAAATCACTACTTAATAAAATCCAAAGACAATTCCCTTTTGTTTCAACAAATGCTTTATTTTTTGATTTAAAATTACCAAAAGCATTATTTATTGTTTTTTGAAAAAAGTTTTGGTATTCTTTTGCTTTTTCAAAGTTTTCCCTAGCCCTTTTTAACTTAGCAGTAGCAACTAATTCCATTGCTTTGGTAATTTTGCTAGTTGAATCAATTGTTTTCATTCGTTGTTTAATCTTATCTAGTGATGCCATTTGCTTTATGAAACCTTTTTCTTTTCCTTAGTTCTTGTTTCCAAAAAACTTTTGGTAATTTTTTTAAAAATATTCATTAATTCTTTTTCAACTTGAGGACTAATTTCTTTACTTGTTTCAAGCTCTTTTTTGACCTTATTAGCACTTTGATTAAAATGATTAATAATAAATTTTTCATAATCAAAAAGATCTTTTTCCTCAACATTATCAACAAAATGATGTTTAACTGCAAACAAAACTAAAACTTGGTCAATTTGGTTAAAAGGAGTGTATTGGGGTTGTTGTAAAATTTTAACAACTTTTTTTCCATGATTTAAAATTCTTTGGGTGTTTTCATCTAAATCAGAACCAAATTGAGCAAAAGCTGCTAATTCATTATATTGAGCAAGTTCAAGCTTTAATGATCCTGAAACTTGCTTAATTGCTTTAATTTGGGCACTAGAACCAACTCGAGAAACGGAAAGCCCTGGATCAACTGCTGGCTTTTGACCAGAATTAAATAATTCACTCATCATAAAAATTTGTCCATCAGTAATTGAAATTACATTAGTGGGAATATAAGCAGAAATATCTCCTGCTTGGGTTTCAATAATTGGCAAAGCTGTAATTGAACCCCCACCATTTTCTTCATTAAGGCGACAAGAACGTTCTAAAAGACGAGAGTGTAAATAAAAAACATCTCCTGGATATGCTTCTCTTCCTGGTGGCCTTCTTAAAAGAAGAGACATTGTTCGATAAGCAACAGCATGTTTTGATAAATCATCAAAAATGATTAAAACATCATCACCATTTTCTTCCATTCATTCTTCAGCAATTGTCATTCCAGCATATGGTGCTAAATATTGAATTGGGGCAGTTTCAGATGCAAATGAAGCCACAATTGTTGTATGTTCTAATGCTTTATGTTCTTTTAGTTTATTTTGAATTTGAGCAATAGTTGAAGCTTTTTGTCCAATTGCCACATAAACACATTTAACATTTTTTCCTTTTTGATTAATGATGGTATCAATTGCTACTGCTGTTTTTCCAGTTTGACGATCACCAATAATTAATTCCCTTTGCCCTTTACCAATTGGAATTAAACTATCAATAACTTTAATTCCTGTTTCTAGGGGTTGGTCAACTGATTTTCTCGTCATTACTCCTGGGGCAATTCTTTCAACTTCACGAGTTTTTTTAGTTTTAATTGCTCCTAAATTATCAAGGGCTTCTCCTAGGGGGTTAATAATTCTTCCCAGTAATTCATCACCAACCTTAACCCGGATAATTTCTTTTGTTCGAAAAGCTTTTTGCCCTTCTTTAATCTTTTTTTCTGAACCTAAAATAACCACTCCAACAAAATCGCTATCAAGGTTTAATGCTAAACCTAGTACATCATTTTCAAATCTAACTAGTTCACCAATCATGACTTTATCAAGTCCACTAATTGTGGCAATTCCATCCCCAACAGCAACAATGGTTCCAAAATCTTCTTCTTTAACTTTTTTTTCATAATTAATAATTTGTTTTTTGATCAATTTTGAAATTTGTAAAACATCAATTGCCATAATTATTTTTCCATCCTTTCTTTAATTTCACTATAAAGTTGTTTTAAGTGATAATTAATTGTGTGATCATAGATTTTTTGATCAAGAATAATTTTAATCCCACCTAATAACTCTTGATCAATATGGTTTGCTAAGACCACTTTTTTCTTAATTTTTTTAGTCATTAAACTGGTTATCTCTTTAATTTGGGAAGATTTAATTGGTTTTGGTGAATAAATAATGCCACTGCTAATATTTAAATGTTGATGAAGCAAATTAATGGTTTTTTCAATAATTGCTAACATTTTATTAAAATCCCTTTTTTCAACAATTAATTTAATGCCATTAACAATATTTTTATGAAAATAACTTTTAAATATTTGATCAATTAAGGTATCTTTTTCTTCAAAAGAAATTAAATAACTTTGCAAAATATCATTAAGCTTGGGGTTTTGTTCCAAGAGATCTTTAAAAATTATTCACTCTTTTAAAAATGATTCACAACCTTTTTCTTTAGCAATTTCATAAAAAGATTGAGCATAAATAGTTGCACTAATCATACTTTTTCTCCTTTTTGATAAAATCATTAACTAATTTTTCATAAACTTCTTCATTAATTTCTTTATCCAAAATTTTCTTTGAAGCTTCTACTGATAGTTTTGCTACCTCATCATAAAGTTTTTTTCTCGCGTTTTCAGTATCCTGCTTTAATTTTTTGTCTTGATCTTCCCTTCACCCTTTTAGTTCTTCTTTAGTGTCTTTAATTAATTTATTTGATGCACTTTTTGCTTCATCGATAAATTTTTGAGCATATGTTCTTGATTTCACCATTTTTTTTTCAAAATCATCTTGCGCTTGTTTAAGCATTTTTTCTGATTCTGTTTTGTTTTTTTCTGATTGCTTAATTTCTTTGGCAATAAAATCACTACGTTTATTTAAAAAATCACGCATTGGTTTAAACAAATAGCGCTTGAAGAGTAAATACATCATTGCTACTACTCCAAGTGTTGTTAAAAAGGTGGGAATGTTAGGTCATAATCATTCTTTTATTGGTATATCCATCAAATCTTTATCTTCCTTTTATTTTTAGTAAACAAATAATAATAAAATTGAAATAACTAGACCATATAGACCTGTTGTTTCTGCTAAAGCAATTCCTAAGATCATATTAGAACGAATTTCATTAGTTGCTTCTGGATTTCTCCCAATCGCATCACAGGCGCGTCCAGCAGCTATTCCTTGACCAATCCCTGAACCAAAACCAGTCATAACAGCAAGTCCTGCACCAACAGCAATTAGCCCTCTTTCAATGTTTCCTGTTATTACTAAAATATCCATATTTTATCTCCTTTTTTCTTTTTTTGGGAAATGAAAAGTTAACTTGTATTCATTTCTTGTTGTATATATATAATTGTTAAAGATGCAAAAACGATAGTTTGAATTAAACCAGCAAATAAATCAAAGTAAGCATGTAAAAATGGACCAATTAAGATCCCAAACAAGTTAAAAGGTAAAAAACTTGCAGTAATAAAATTTAGAGCATTATAAACTAGAGCAATAATGATTGTTCCAGCTAAAATATTAGCAAAAAGACGAACCGAAATGGAAATAAGTGGTGATCAAATTGCAATAATATTAATTGGTAAAAAAACAAAAATTGGTTCCACAAAACGATTTAAGAATTTTCATTTTTGGTGCTTGATTGCTGTAATGTTATACATTACAAAAGTTAACACTCCTAAGGTTAAAGTTACTGATAAAGAAGATGTAATTGAACTAAGTCCAAGAATACCAATGATGGTTCCAAAAAATATTAAAAATGTTAATGCCCCAATATAAGCACTAAAATTTTTAGCTCATTTCTTATTTAAATTATCGGTCACAAAATTATCCACAGTTTGTACAAACATTTCACAAATTAATAAAAATCCTTGGGGCTTTTTTGTCGGTGAGGCTTTTTTAAGTTTGTAATTGAAAAATATTAAAAAAATTATTGCCAAGACAAAAATCAATAACAAACTTAATAGTTGGGTTTGAATTTTTCAAATCACTATTTTTTCACCTTCCTCACTTTATAAAATCAGTAATAATAAGCAAATTTTTGAATTATCATAAACACTGCCAAAGTGACAAACCCTTTGATTTGCCAAAACGTGATAACAACATAAAAAATACCAAACAAAACTAAAAAAACAAAAATTGATAATAATCTCAATCATCATTTTCTATTATTAAAGCTTTGGTAGTTATTAACAATGTAATTAGCTCTTGCAATATTTAAATAAATTAAACCAATTGCTAAAATTATTCCTAATAATGCTCCTTTTAAATAATTGGTATCATTATAAAGAAAAAAGAAAGCAAATGGAAATATTAAAAGAAAAAAAGCTATTCTTAAATAAATCAAAACAATAACTTTAAATTGGTTATTTTTTAAGTTTTTGGTTTCTTTTTGCATCTCTTTGCACTGCCTTTTGAAGTCTTCTTAATAAAATAAAAAAAGATAAGATCCCAATGGCAATCCCACTAATTAAAAAAATGGGACTAGAATTATTTTTCAAATCAACCCAATAACCAATAAAAACTGATGCAAAAAACATTACAACTAATTGACTTCCTACTAAAAAATACTGAAATCCTGTTAATTTAATTTTTGCCATATTAATACTTTTCAATCTTTTCTAAGCGCTTAAGATGCCTTCCACCTTCAAATTTTGTTTGCAAAAAAGCATCGATGATTTTTTTTGCTTTATCAAAAGTTGTTGTTCTCCCACCTAATGCTAAAACATTAGAATCATTATGCTTTCTAGTCATGATGGCATCTTTTTTAGTTTTAACAAGTGCCGCCCTTATGCCTTGATAGCGATTAATGGCAATGGAAATACCAATCCCAGTCCCACAAATAACCACACCAAAATTGTTTTTGGTCTTTAAAACTTCTTTTGCAACTTTGTGGGCATAATCAGGATAATCAACACTTTTTTGATCATCAAAAGTTCCTACATCCACAATTTTTAATGTTGTTTGGCTTGTTTTTAAATATTTTATTAAAGCTTTCTTTAAGTGAAAACCACCATGATCACTACCTAATATGATTTTTGACATCTACTTATTCCTTTGCCTAATTTTAACTTAAAAATGCTTTTTATTCAATAAAATGTGGTATGATTTTGTTAGGTTTAAAATATTATGAATATTTATGGATATGAGTTTGGTGATGATTATGGTTTGGCCATCCAATTAGAAAATGACCACCAGATTGCTTTTGATATTAAACATGATTTAAAGAAAAAATATTGCAAAAAAAATGATGTGGCAGTGGTAATTTATCAAGGTGGGCCAGAATTTTCTAATTTATGGACAAAAAAATTTAAAAATTGGTCACTTGATTTGTTTAATTTAAATAATGAAAACAAAAAACCTTTAGCTGATTTTTATTTAGGTGTATGTTCAACATGGCAAGGGGTATGTTTTGATGAAATTTTTAAAAAAGCTAAAAAAATAAGTGAAGTAAATAATTGTTCTCCTTTAGCAATGTTAAAAAAACCTAATGCTAAGGATCAAGAATTTGTTAAAAACTTTTGAAAAAACAAACCTGAGACAAGCGGGATTAAGGTGCTTGATTCCCAAAATCTTTTTTTTGAAAGATTAGCTTTTAATTTAAAGCAAATGGGATATAAAAAAATTTATTATGTTGCCCATTCTTGAAGTGGTGGCTTAGTTAATTCTTGAATTCACCAAAAGGGGGATCAAGTTTTTCAAGATATTGATGGCATTTTTACAATAGCAGCCAAACTAGTTGATGGTTTTAAAGGAAAAGAGTTTATTAAGGATTTTGCTATTCCTTTTTATTTATATAATTTTAAAAATGATAAGTATGATGTTTTACATAAACAACATCTTAATCAAAGCGCGATTGTTGTTGATACTTATATTTCTAGTTTTTATGCCTTAAGCAAAAGATATGATGCTTTTTGAAAAAAATTATCAATGTCCAATCGTCAAAAATATTACACTATTTACACTGATTATGATTTTAGAATGGGTAGTTTTAAGGAAGAAGAAGAAGCAATTGCCAAAGAAGGAATAAATTTAATCAAACTTGAAACAAAAGATTTAATTAAATATCAAGAAGAATATCTAAAGGAAGAAAAACAACCATTGAAAGTTAAATATATGGAAAAGTTTCGTTGAAAAGACACTTCCTTTCATAATCAAGTTTTTAATTACTTTTTAAATAATTTTTATGAACTTTATAACCAAAAAACTTCATTAAAATTAACTCCAAAAAACAATACTTTTTGGGATATTATAAAAAAAATGGAAAAATAGTTTTTCCATTTCTTATTAATAAAATATTAAAATCTTTTATTTTAATGCTTTTTTAAGTGCATCTGATAACTTTGGAACTTCAACCCCAATAATAATTTGGGCTGTTGTTTTAGTTTTCATCACTCCAAATGAACCTAACTTTTTAAGTTTTGGTTCATTTAATTTTTTGGAATCAACTAATTCAAGTCTTAATCTAGTTGCACAATTTTGCACTGATTTGATGTTTTCTTTTCCACCAAAAGCAGCAATAAATCCTTGAACATCTCATTCTTTTTCATCTTTTGAAGTTGCTTTGCTAGCATCCATTGTAACTACTTCTCCTTCTTCTCGACCAGGAGTCATTAAATTAAATTTCTTAATCAAGAAGTAGAAAAGGAAGTAGTAAATTGGAGCAATAACAACACCAATAAGCACAATATATAATGGATTAGTTGAAATTCCTCAGTTTAGCATTAAGTCAATGAAACCTGCTGAAAAACCAAATCCTGTAAGTGCTCCTGTGGCAATTGTTATTCCAGCAACTATTCCAGATAAAACTGCATAAAGCAAGAATAGAAGTGGTGATAAGAACAAGAAAGAAAATTCTAGTGGTTCTGTAATCCCAGTTAAGAATGCCACACCAGCAAGCGTTGACATCATTATAACAATTTCTTTTCTTCTTTCTTTTTTAGCCGCCATAGCCATTGCTGCTCCAACTGCTGGAAGTCCAAACATCATTAGTGGGAAGAATCCTGTCATAAAGATTCCTGATCCTGCAACTTGTGGAGTCTTAAAGAAGTTATTAAGGTCTCCACCATTGATTTGGAATCAAACTAATGAGTTAAGAATATGGTGTAATCCAAACGGAAGCATCAACCTGTTGAAAACAACATGGGTTCCTCCTGCAATTGGTTTTGGCTGAGCAGCCATTCATTTTCCAAAAGCGTCTAATCATCCTTCAAGTGTTGGTCAAACAAAACCAAAGAACAAAGCGACAAAAAATCCAACAAATAGTGTCATCATTGGAACCATGCGCCTTCCTGAGAAGAAAGCCAGTGCTTTTGGAAGGTCAGTATTTTTAAATTTATTATAAATCTCCCCACCAAAAATCCCGGCAAAAATTCCTCCAAGGGCTCCTGTGTTTAGTGCTTTTACTGCCGCACCTTGGGCAACTGTAACTGTTCCCAATGCTTTTGCAGCATGTCCTCCAACTGTATTAATACAGTAATACATAATAAACCCAGCAAGGGCTGCTGCTCCATGTTGGTCATCAGAAATTCCAATGGCCACCCCAAGGGCAAAAATCATGTTTAAGTTTCCAAACATAACATCTCCCAGGCGGAAGATAATATTTGCTATGTCTGGTGCTAGGATTTTACCTAAAACATCAGGTGCCCCTAGACGCAAAAATAAGGCCGCTGCAGGTAGTGTTGCAATTGGCAACATTAATGAACGACCTATTTTTTGTAAATATGCGAATACTTTCATTTTATTCCTTTCATAAATATCTAACATTTAATATTTACAAAGTAATTATACATTATTAGTGCTATAAATGAAAATGTTATCATTTATATGCCTTAAAAGTTTAGATATAATATAATTAAGAATTTGTAAAAAAGGATGCTTGATGAAAAAAATATTACTTGTTTGTGCTGGGGGAATGTCAACTGGTTTTTTAGTTCAGCAATTAAATAAAAAAGCTAAAGAAGAAAATTTAAATTGAACTTTTTTTGCAAGATCATCAGGGGGTTTTGCAAAATATTTACAAGGTATTGATTTGATTTGTGTGGCGCCCCAAATTCGTTTTAAATTTGATCAAATTAAGATTTTGGCTAATGCAAAAAGAAAAGATGAAATTTATCAAATTAAAAATCATGAATATAGTTTTTTAAATGCTAATGATTTATTCGCTAGTATTAAAAAAATTATTTAATTATTTAAAGATTAAATTGTTTTAATGTTTTTTAGCTGCAAAACAACAACACTTAATAAAGAAAAAATATGCTTACTTAATGTAAACATATTAATTCCAATAAATGGTAGATTACAATAAATTGCAAGGCATCAAGTGTCTTACGTTTTTATTATTTTACATTAGTGGTGAGCAAGATTGTTTTTTATTTTAAAGATTTTTTTAGTTTTACATCTTTTCTTGAAAATATTTATAAAAAAAATATGCCCAAATAATTGAACATATTTTCTCCGGAGACTAAGACCTTACAATCAAATTGTAAACCATTAGGTACCTATTCATAAATATTATACATCAAATTTTTTATTTTTATAAGAATTTTTAATTTGTTTCTTGTTTTTCTAATATGATTTTTTCAGTTGATTTTCTAAAAAATTCTTGAATTTCATAAATTCTTTCTATTATTGTGTTTAAATTTTTAAAATTTTTATTCTCTTTTGAAATATTTTCTAATTTTAAAATTTTTTCTAATTCTACTTCTAAGTTTTTGTATGGATGGCAAAGGATGTTTCTAAATCTATTTATATATTTCAAATCTTTTATAAAACCTTTTGGTATTTCTAATCCATATGTTTCATTAATGTTTGTTATTTGAATAATTGTTATTGTTGACTTAAATGATAAGTTGTCAATCTCATCTGATTTGTATTTGCTTGTTTTTTTGTTTTTTATAATGTCTAGCATAATTGGATATAAAAAATCTTCTATTTTGCTTTTTCTATTATTGAATATTTTGTCATCTTTATTTATAAAAATTCTAGAAATTATTTTAAATAGCAATTTGTCTCCAAAGATTGAAAACACAAACTTTTTTAAGGTTGATTCTAAATAAAAAATGTTTATTATCATTTTCCCCCTAAAGTTTTTATTAAAACTAATATTTGAACTTTTTTTAATTTGTATTTTTTTTATTGCCATCATTCATAAGGATAAGGTGTTATGCCTTCTACTTTCATAATTCCTTCTTTTTTACCTTTGATTTCCCCAATCTCAAAGACTTGAAATTCTTTGCTATTAACAACTCCATAAAGCTTGTTGCCTTTTTCATCATTGCTTTTATGATGCAATGGTTGTGTGTTTCTATAAGTGCTTGCCCCTTTTGGATTTTCTTTCCCTGGATTTGCTGGTCAAATATGATCAATTTCTCATCCATATGAAGACTTTGTATTCCCGTGTTCTTCAAACTTTATTGTGCGCCCAAAAGCATCTTTTTGAACATTTCTTGTTGGAAAACAATTATCTCAAACAATTTCATATTCTTCCTTTTTATATTTAGTCATTATCACTCCTTTTTTTGTTATAAAAATGTCTTTTAAAATAACTTTATTTGTTTATTATTAGTTTACCAATAATTTTATCATCATCATCTTTACCATCTTTTTTAATACTAAAGTTTTTACCATTAACTTGCCCATGAAGTTTGTCTTTTTTCTCATGATTATGATAACGATGTAGTGGTTGTAAATTTTTTAAACTATTTGAACCATCTAATTTATTATTTTTTGGTTTTGTAGGTCATACATGATCTATTTCTCATCCTTTTTCTGCTTTTTTACCATATTCTGAAAAAGCAATCTTTCTACCAAAAACATCTTTGCCTTCTTGGGCATTACCAAATCTTTTTTTTCAAACTTTTTGAATTATTTCTTTACTAAAATCTGCCATGTTTTTTACCTTTTTTTAATTACTATTTACATTTTATCAAAGTTTTAATAATAAAAAAACTTAGTTTTACAATCAAGTTCTATGTTTTTGAATTACATAAAATCTTTTATGGTGTTTTTTGGAAGTCTTTTTCTTTACTGATGTTTAATATTTAATTTTACTTTTAATATTTACAAAAAGAAAAGGTCAATAATGATTGAATTAAAAATATTAGCATTTTATTATCTAGCAAAATTTAATATAATTAAACATATAAAAAGTTTATTGAAAGGTTAGTGATGAAAAAAATACTATTTGTTTGTGCTGCAGGAATGTCAACTGCTTTTTTAGTTCAACAATTAAATAAAAAAGTTAAAGAAAAGGGTTTGGATTGAACCTTTGATGCAAAAACACAATCAAATTTTGCTAGTGAATGCAAGGGTGTAGATTTGCTTTGTGTTGCTCCTCAAGTTGCTTCTAATTTTGAAATTATTAAAAAAACAGGGCAAAACAATGGGGTTAAGAAATTTTATCAAATTAAAATGAGCGAATATAATATCTTAAAAGCTGATGAGTTAATTGCTAGCATTAAAGAAGTTGTTTAATAATATTGATAATAAATTAATAAAAATATGCTTAAAATTTTTAAGCATATTTTTTTTATAAACTTTTTAATACAAAAAATTAATGATTAAGCTTGATGGCTTATTTTTTTTTTGTAAAGATTTGAGATTTGATCTAGCTTTTAATTTTTGCAAAAAACAAAGGTTAATAATGTTTAAATGAAAAATATTATTATTTTGCTATTTAATATAATATAATTAAACATATAAAAAAAATTTATTGAAAGGTTAAGGAATGAAAAAAATATTATTTATTTGTAATGCAGGAATGTCAACTGCTTTTTTAGTTCAACAATTAAATAAAAAAGTTAAAGAAAAGGGTTTGGATTGAACCTTTGATGCTCAAACATTAGCAAATTTTGCTAGTGAATGCAAGGGTGTAGATTTGCTTTGTGTTGCTCCTCAAGTTGCTTCTAATTTTGAAATTATTAAAAAAACAGGGCAAAACAATGGGGTTAAGAAATTTTATCAAATTAAAATGAGCGAATACAATATCTTAAAAGCTGATGAGTTAATTGCCAACATTAAAGAAGTTATTTAATAATATTGATAATAAATTAATAAAAATATGCTTAAAAATTTTAAGCATATTTTTTTATGAAACTCTTTAATATAGAAAGCTTAATTTTATGGTTAAACTTGATAATTTATTTTTTTTCAAATCTTTTATAACCTTTTTTAAAAATTTTATTTCTTGATCAAGAGCCAATATTTATTTTTTCTTTTTCAAATTTAGCCTCGTATTCTTTAACTTTTTTATCAACATACTCTTGATATTTTTTATCTTTATCAATTATATAAGTAGATAATTTTTTTTGATAAATTTTTAAACGAAAGCTTCTTTCTGCAACTGCAATTGATTCAAAAAAGAAAAACGGATACAAAATAATGATTCAAAGCCAATTATACTGTTCTAAAATACTAAAAACATTTAACCCTAAGTAAGTTGCTATAAACAAATAAATACAAGGATATAAGTATAGTTTTAAATTATGAACTTTTCTAAAACGATCATACTTAGAAACATATCATAAAGCTCACAAAAATGTGGTTCCACTTATAGCGCCAAGAATGTATAAATTACTTAATATTGACATTTACAATCAACTTATTTTTTTGCTTCTTCTAAAGCATTAATTTTTTGATACATACTAATCATTTCAGTTGCTAACATAATCATACTTTCAGTAGTCATCATTTGATCTTCAGCATGAACTAAAAGCAATGAAACATTTAATTCTTGACCAGCTGCTTCTTTTTGAATTAGGTCACCATGAAGTTTGTGTCCATTGCCTAATTCTTTTTTTGCTAATTCTAATTTTTCTTTTGCTTGATTGATAGAATTTTTTCTAGCAAGTACAAAAGCATCATTAACTGCTTTTTTTGCTAAAGCAACCTGATTAATAATTTTAAAAGCTATGTCAATTTGATTTTTTAAATCATTCTCCATTTTTAAGCTTTTGCTTCTTTATTTTTTGAAACATCTTCATTATCTAGTACTTTTGAATAAATCATAACAAACGGCATTCAAATTGCTGTTATCACAGCATACATTACTAGAGCCAAGACAATAAAGCGTCAATCTAATGTGGCGAGATAACCAAACAAAATGTGGGGAGTTGTTCAAGGTGGCTGTGCCACAATTTTTGAAACTAGTCCTAGTGATGTAGCGATAAATCCCATTGATACTGTTACCATAGGTGCCAAAATAAATGGAATCATCATAATTGGATTCATTACAACTGGTGTTCCAAAAATAACTGGTTCGTTAATGTTGAAAACTGCTGGTACTGTAGAAATTGAAGCAATAGCCATTAATTGTTTTTGCTTTCTTGCTACCAAAAACACAGCAATTAAAAATCCAAGTGTTGCTCCCGATCCACCAATGTGACCATACATTCCATAAAATTCTCCAGCAACAATGTTAGGAATTTCTGTTCCTAATTTTAATGCTTCTTGGTTTGCTGTTAAGTTTTGAAGCAAAACTGGTTGCAATAGATTTATAACAAGAGCTGGACCATGAATACCAAAAGTTCATAACAAACAACTCAAAAAGATAGTTATAACTGGCCCTATAATGTTTGAACCAGCTAAAAATGATGTCAAAGGTTTGAAAAGATCATTCAACAACTTATGAAGATCAACACCTCCAAGTGTTGTTATTCCTCAAAATACTAATAAAATAAGTATAATCGGAACAATAACATTAAATGAATCTTGAATATTTTTAGGAACTGATTCTGGCATCCTTATACCAATATTTCTTTTATGACAAAAGTTTAGTATTTCAACAACTAAAATTGCTATAACAATCCCTCCAAATATAGTTGTGGCTCCCATGCTACCAAAGGTAATTGATCCTTTAGAAGTTGCTCATGCGCCAGTTTTTACTAAGGGCCCAACAATGGTCATAAAGTAAGCAGCCATTGTTGCTACTGTTGTTCCTTTAATGTCTAGTTTATAATGTTCGGCAAGGTTGTGGGCAATTAAAATGGTTGCATATATACCTAAAACATTCATCGAGACTAGAAATGGAACTAGCATCATATCTAGTGAACCAAAGGTTTTAACAATCAGGTCATTTCAGCCAGGTATTGGTAAGAATCCAATAATTAGAAAAAGTGATCCTGTTATGGTTACTGGAATTGTTGCTATCATTCCATTTTTGATTGCAGAAATGTATCTGTTGTTGTTTAATTTGTTTGCAACAGGTACAAGTTTTTTCTCCATTCAATTAATAAAACTCATATTTTTTTTCTCCTTTTTTATTAAAATGAAAATAAACTTTATACACTTATGTATAAATTATACATTACTTTTTTGAAAACTTTTTCTTTTTTTTTTTTTTTGTATTCAAACTAGAGTATATATCTTTTAAAATAAAATTTTAGATTCTTTAAATTTAACTTTTTTAAGATCTAAAACCTCATCAACTTTTTTAAAGTTAGAATTAAAACCATTGTGGGTAATTAATTCTTTATATCAATAGGCAGATTTTTTGTATCTTCTTTCTTGTGTTGACAAATCAACTTCAAAAAGCCCATAACGATTTTTAAAAGCATTCATAAATGATCAATTATCAATTGGTGATCAAAGGTGATAACCAAAGCAATTTGCTCCTTCTTGAATGGCTTTGTTTAGTCAAAACAAATGTTCTTTTATATAAGCAATCCGATAATCATCTTGAATTTCTTTAGTTTCTTTATCTCGATATAAATGTTCATTTTCAACACCCATACCATTTTCACAAATCATAAATGGCATATTACCAAAATTGTTTTGCACAGCTTTTGCTGCTGCATATAATGATTGAGGATAAATTTCTCATCCTCTAAAGACATTAAAACGCCCTTCTTCTCACTTGTAGTTTTTTGCTAAAGAAAAAACAATACCTTTTTTATTAATATCAACCTTTTCTTTTCAAGCAACAACTCTTCAAGGGGCATAAAAATTAACACCAACTCATTGTGTTTTTACTTGATTAATTTCAGCAATTTCTTCATCATTATAATCTCATAAAACATCATATTTTTTAGCTAATTTAAAAATTTCTTCAGGAATTTCTCCTTTGATCATTGGATTGTGTCACATTTCATGGGCAAATAGTTCTGTAATTTTAGCAGCTTCTTTGTCTTCTTTGGTTGCGCTTTTCCCATCTTTAGCAATTACTGGAGAAAAAACTAAAATAACTCCAATCACAGCATCAAATTTATCTTTATATTTTTTGTTAAATAAGTTAATTGCTTTTCCAGAAGCAAGTATTGTTCCTCATCAGCTTTGCATAAATCTTTTGTTATCAATAATTGCTGGTCAATGTCCAGTTGATTGTAATCCATTCATTGAAGGAATTGATGGTTCATTCATTGTGGCAAAATATTTAATTTTGCTACCATATTCATTAAAAACAAAATCAGCATATTTTACAAACTTATCAACAACTTCTTTGCTTTCAAAGCTACCTTTTAGTGCTGCCCAAGCTGGGGGGTCGAAATGAAACAAACAAATAATTGGCTCAATATTTTTTGCTTTGCAATAATCAATAATATCATGATAAAGTTTAACTGCTTCAGGGTCAACATTTTCTCCATCTGGAAAAAGTCTTGCTCACGAAAGACTAAACCTAAATGAATTAAGCTTAATGCTAGCAAAACGATCAATATCTTCCTTATATTTATTGGTAAAATCAATTGTTAATTCTGGCCCCACATTGTCAAAAAACTTTTCAGGGTATTTTTCATACAATAAATCAAATGAAGTTTTACCAGTTTTTGTTTTTCCTTTTCCTTCAGTTTGCACTGCAGAAATCCCTCCTCCTCAAAAGAAATTTTGAGGAAATTTTACATCTATTTTCATTTAATATTCTCCTTTAAAATTACTTACTTTAAAACCCTACACTTATAAAAAATATTATACATTATGTTGCAAATATTTTCATTTATTTTGATTTAGTGAACTTAACTTTTTTAAGGTCTATAATTTCATCAACTTTTTTAAAATTAGAATTAAATCCGTTGTGAGTAATTAAATCTTTGTATCAATAAGCAGATTTTTTATATCTTCTTTCCTGAGTTGATAAATCAACCTCAAAAAGCCCATAACGATTTTTAAAAGCATTCATAAATGATCAATTATCAATTGGTGATCAAAGGTGATAACCAAAACAATTTGCTCCTTCATCAATGGCTTTGTTTAGTCAAAATAAATGTTCTTTAATAAAGGCAATGCGATAATCATCTTGAATTTCTTTAGTTTCCTTATCACGATATAAATGTTCATTTTCAACACCCATACCATTTTCACAAATCATAAATGGAATGTTGTCATATTGGTTTTGCACTATTTTTGCTGCATCATATATCGCTTGAGGATAAATCTCTCATCCTCTAAAAACATTAAATCTTCCTTCTTCTCATTTATAGCTTTTTGCTAAACCTCAAAAAATTCCATTTTTTTCAACATCAACTTCTTCTTTAAAAGCAACCACTCGAAATGGTGCATAAAAATTTACTCCTGCCCAAGATGCTTTAACTTTGTTGATTTCAGCAACTTCTTCTTCGCTATAATCTCATAAAATGTCATATTTTTTAGCTATTTCAAAAATTTTTGGAGGTATTTTTCCTTTAATCATTGGATCTAGTCATATTCCATGAGCCAACAATTCCATTGATTTAGCTGCTTCTTCATCGGCTTTTGTTGCGCTTTTTCCATCTTTTGCAATTACTGGAGAAAAAACTAAAATAACTCCAATCATACTGTTAAATTTATCTTTATATTTTTCATTAAACAAATTAATTGCTTTTCCTGAAGCTAGTATTGTTCCTCACCAGTTTTGCATAAATCTTTTATTATCAATAACCCCTGGTCAATGTTGAAATGATTGTAATCCAATCATTGAAGGCACTGATGGTTCATTCATTGTTGCAAAATATTTAACTTTACTTCCATATTCATTAAAAACAAAATCAGCATACTTTACAAACTTATCAACGACTTCTTTGTTTTCAAAAGCTCCTTTTTTGGCTGCCCATGCTGGGGTGTCAAAGTGAAACAAGCAAATAATTGGTTCAATCTTTTTTGCTTTACAATAATCAATAATGTTATGATAAAGTTTTACTGCATCAGGGTCAACTTTTTCTCCATCTGGAAAAAGTCTTGCTCAAGAAAGTGAAAACCTTAAAGAGTTAAACTTTATGCTTGCAAAACGGTCAATATCTTCTTTATATTTATTGGTAAAATCAATTGTTAATTCTGGTCCCACATTATTAAAAAACTTGCTTGGGTCTTTTTCATATAATAAATCAAAAACAGTTTTACCCATCTTTGTTTTTCCTTTTCCTTCAGTTTGCACTGCAGAAATTGCTCCTCCTCAAAAAAACTTTTGAGGAAATTTTACATCTATTTCCATTTAATGTTCTCCTTTAATTTTATTTGTTGTGATAATGTTTTTTGAAAAAATCTAAAACTTCATCAACTTTTTTATAATCACTACTAAATTCTCTTTTATTAATAATTTCCTTATATCAATAATATGATTTTTTAGGAGTTCTTTTTTGGGTCTTTAAATCAATTTCAATAAAACCATAACGATTTTTATAACCATTTTTTCAAGACCAATTATCTAGTAATGCTCACATATAATAACCAAAACAATTAGCTCCATCCTTAATTCCTTTGGCAATTTGTTCTAAATGTTCACTCACAAAAGAAATTCGATAGTCATCTTGAATTACTCCATCTTTATTCTTATAAATATTTTCTCCTTCAACCCCAATGCCATTTTCAGCAATAGTAAAAGGAATGTTTCCTAATTCATTTTTAACATACATCATAGCATCATATAATGCTTCAGGGTATATTTCTCATCCACGAAAAACATTAAAACGCCCTTGTTCTCATTTATAATTTTCGCCAAAAAAATTATACATCCCAATTTTATTGATGTCTTCAACTTCTTTTCTTGCTTGAATTCTGGTTGGGTTATAAAAATTTAAAGCTAAAAAATCAACCTTTGTTTGGTTAATTTCTTTAATTTGATTTTCATTATATTTAAAATTAATTTGATATTTTTTACAAACTTCAAATAATTCTTTAGGAATTTGCCCAGTAATCATTGGTTTAATCCAAATTTCATTACGAATCAAAAAAGTTAATTTTGCGGCTTCTTGATCTGCTTTTGAAAAATTAACATTATCTTTGGGATAAGTTGGCGGAACAATTAAAGAAACTCCAAGTTTTGCTTTAATTTTACCCTTATAATTTTTGTTATATAAATTAGCAATACGACTATGTCCTAAAATTGCCCCTCATCAATTTTGCAAGTATAAACTATTATTAATAATTCCTGGATAATGCACCCAGTGCTCTCCAGTTGCTTGATAACCAGCATAAATTGGAATTGATGGTTCACAATTAGTTAAAATATAATCTAATTTATTGCCAAATTCTTCAAAAATAAACCTCCCATATTCAACATAAGCATTAACAACCTCTTCGCTTGCAAAACCACCTTTTTCTGCTGCTCATTTTGGCAAATCAAAATGATAAATATTCATTGTTAAATTAATGTTATGCTGTTGGCATAAATCAATTAGACGATGATAGTATTTAACCGCTTCTAAATTAAGTGTTTTACCATCTGGAAAAAGTCTAGCCCAAGAAAAAGATGTGCGAAAAGCTTGTAAATTCATTGCTTTTGCTAATTTCAAATCTGCCTCATAATGATCAATAAATGAAGAGGTAAGATGAGGAGAATCATTATTTAAAAAATCCTCAGGATTGCTTTCATAAAGCATTTCCCAAACTGTATCTCCCCTTTTTATTTTCCCTTTACCTTCACTTTGGTGAGCTGATAAATTAGCTCCAAACAAAAAATCTTGTGAAAATTTAATATTATTCATTAATAAATCCTTTTTTTAAAAACTTGTATAAAACAACTCTATAAATCTTTTATCTTATACAAATTAATTATATCAATAATCATAAAAAGCAAGTTAACAAAATAAAAAAAACTTGGCATATTGCTATCTTCGCCATAAGGCTATTGTCACCGTAATAGTGCTTAACTTCTGTGTTCGGAATGGGAACAGGTGTGACCACTATGCTATATACACCAAGTAAATTGATTTTATTTTGTTCTCTGATAACTAAATATTAATATGATTTTAACTTGATTCCTTTTACACAAAAAAACCTCGTTTTATTAGTACATCTCAACTCAACATATTACTATGCTTACATTTAATGCCTATCAACCTAATCGTCTCTTAGGAAACTTACTTCCATGAAGGAATGGGAAAACTCATCTCTAATGAGGCTTCGTGCTTAGATGCTTTCAGCACTTATCCTTTCCAAACTTAGCTACCCAGCTATGCCTTTGGCAAAACAACTGGTGCACCATTGGTTTGTCCACCCTGGTCCTCTCGTACTAAGGGCAGCTATTATCAATTTTCCTACGCCCACAACAGATAGGGACCGAACTGTCTCACGACGTTCTGAACCCAGCTCGCGTACCACTTTAATGGGCGAACAGCCCAACCCTTGGAACCGACTTCAGCTCCAGGATGTGATGAGCCGACATCGAGGTGCCAAACACCCCCGTCGATGTGAACTCTTGGGGGGTATTAGCCTGTTATCCCCGGGGTAGCTTTTATCCGTTGAGCGACGGCCCTTCCACACGGGACCGCCGGATCACTAAATCCTACTTTCGTACCTGTTCGACTTGTAAGTCTCACAGTCAAGCGTGCTTCTGCTTTTACACTCGATGCATGATTTCTGTCCATGCTGAGCACACCTTTGAGCGCCTCCGTTACTCTTTGGGAGGCGACCGCCCCAGTCAAACTACCTGTCAAACACTGTCCTCAACCCAGATAATGGGTTGGAGTTAGAAAATCAAAATAAAAAGAGTGGTATTTCAAGGTTGACTCCACACCAATTGGCATCAATGCTTCAAAGTCTCCCACTTATCCTATACATTTTATTTCAATTTTCAATATTAAACTGTAGTAAAGCTCCACGGGGTCTTTCCGTCTAGTTGCGGGTAACTAGCATCTTCACTAGTACTAAGATTTCACCGAGCCTATAGTTGAGACAGCGCTCAAATCATTACACCTTTCGTGCGGGTCAGAACTTACCTGACAAGGAATTTCGCTACCTTAGGACCGTTATAGTTACGGCCGCCGTTCACTGGGGCTTCAAATCAAAGCTTCTGAATAAATTCATAACTCTTCATTTTAACCTTCCAGCACTGGGCAGGTGTCACCCCCTATACTTCACTTTGAAGTTTAGCAGAGAGCTGTGTTTTAGATAAACAGTTGCTTGAGCCATTTCACTGCGGCCTACCAAAAGTAGGCATCCCTTCTCGCGAACTTACGGGATCATTTTGCAGAGTTCCTTAACTATAGTTATCTCGCTTGCCTGAGGATTCTCTCCTTGAATACGTGTGTTCGTTCTCGGTACAGGTTGTACATAGATTAAGTTAGAAGCTTTTCTTGTAAGCTTGACATCAGATGCTTCGCTACTTGGTCAAAGACCTTTCACTCCCCATCATCATTCAGTGTTAACAAGGTGCGGATTTGCCTACACCTCCACCTAAGATTTGGACATACACTTCCAATCGTATGCTCATCTTAGCCTTCTTAGTCACTCCATCACTCTATGCCAAGTACAGGAATATAAACCTGTTGTCCATCTGCTACGCCTTTCGGCCTCACATTAGGTCCTGACTAACCCTGGGAGGACGAGCCTGGCCCAGGAAACCTTATTCAATCGGCATTAGGGATTCTCACCCTAAATCGTTACTCACGCCGGCATTCTCACTTGTAATCGCTTCACCACTCCTCACGGTATGACTTCAACGCAATTACAACGCTCTGCTACCACTCATTAAAAATGAGTTCTAAGTTTCGGTTTGATATTTGAGCCCCGGTACATCTTCGGCACTAAATCACTTGACTAGTGAGCTGTTACGCACTCTTTAAAGGGTTGCTGCTTCTAAGCGAACCTCCTAGCTGTTTAAGCAATTTAACATCCTTTTCCACTTAATATCAATTTGGGACCTTAACTATAGATCTGGGCTGTTTCCCTCACGTCCTTGGACCTTATCACCCAAAGACTGACTGCTAAATATAATTTATGGCATTCGGAGTTTATTTATAGTCAGTACCCCGAGGTGGGGCCATTCCATATTCAGTGCTCTACCTCCATAAAAATTCATTTAACGCTAGTCCTAAAACTATATCGCAGAGAACAAGCTATTTCCAGGTTCGATTGGAATTTCACCGCTATTCACAGGTCATCGGCTATCGTTTAACGGATAGTCCGTTCGGCCCTCCATTTAGTGTTACCTAAACTTCAGCCTGCCCATGAATAGATCACCTGGTTTCGTGTCTACAACTAAAAACTATTAGCCCTATTAAGGCTCGCTTTCACTACGGCTTGAAAGTTATACTTCCTTAACCTTGCTTTTAATCATAACTCGCCGGCTCATTCTACAAAAGGCACGCCATCACCCATAAAAGGGCTTTGACTTCTTGTAAGTATATGGTTTCAGGTACTTTTCACTCCCCTTTCGGGGTACTTTTCACCTTTCCCTCACGGTACTAGTTCACTATCGGTGATTAGGTAGTATTTAGCCTTACGCAGTGGTCTGCGTAGATTCAGACAGGGTTTCCCGTGCCCCGCCCTACTCAGGATACTTCAAACAGATATAATCATTTCAAATACAGGGCTATCACCTTCTATGGCATTTCTTTCCAAAAATTTCTTCTATGATTATATTTTGTAACTGCAAAATGAAGTCCTACAACCCCAAAATAAATTTGGTTTGGGCTGTTCCCCTTTCGCTCGCCGCTACTGAGGGAATCGATTTTCTTTCTTTTCCTCCGGTTACTAAGATGTTTCAGTTCTCCGGGTTTCCTTCTTAAAAACTATGTATTCATTTTTAGATAATTAATTATTAAATTAATTGGGTTGCCCCATTCAGACATCTCTGGGTCATAGTGTATTTCCAACTCACCAAAGCTTATCGCAGGTAATCACGTCTTTCATCGGCTCCTAATCCCAAGGCATTCACCATATACTCTTATTATTTTTTACATGTGTAACTTTTATATTAGAATCCTTTCAGCATTAATTTCTTAATGATGAAAATTTTTTTAAATCACAAAATATTTAGTTTTCAAAGAACAAAATTATAATAGAGAAATCAAAGATCTCTCAAAACTAAACAAAACAACATAATCGACACTAAATTTATAGCTATGTCTTTTAAAGTTTTTTTTCTCCATAGAAAGGAGGTGATCCATCCCCACGTTCCCGTAGGGATACCTTGTTACGACTTAACCCCAATCATCAGGCCTACCTTAGGCATCTTCCTCATAAATGTTAGAACAATGACTTTGGGTATTCCCAACTTTCGTGGTTTGACGGGCGGTGTGTACAAGACCCGGGAACGTATTCACCGTAATATTGCTGACTTACGATTACTAGCGAATCCGACTTCATGGAGTCGAGTTGCAGACTCCAATCCGAACTGAGACCAACTTTTTGTGATTAGCTCCACCTCACGGTATTGCGACACTTTGTATTGGCCATTGTAGCACGTGTGTAGCCCTGGACGTAAGGGGCATGATGATTTGACGTCATCCCCACCTTCCTCTAGTTTACACTAGCAGTCTCTCTAGAGTCCCCAACTAAATGCTGGTAACTAAAAATAGGGGTTGCGCTCGTTATAGGACTTAACCCAACACCTCACGGCACGAGCTGACGACAACCATGCACCACCTGTATCTAGGTTAGCCTCCGTTATATCTCTATAACATTGCCTAGTATGTCAAGTCCAGGTAAGGTTCTTCGCGTTGCCTCGAATTAAACCACATGCTCCTCCGCTTGTGCGGGTCCCCGTCAATTCCTTTGAGTTTCACACTTGCGTGCATACTACCCAGGCGGAGTACTTAATGCGTTAACTACGGTACTGATTTTTACCAACACCTAGTACTCATCGTTTACGGCGTGGACTACCAGGGTATCTAATCCTGTTTGCTCCCCACGCTGTCGTCCATGACTGTCAGTTGATGTCCAGATAGTCGCCTTCGCCTCTGATGTTCCTCCTAATATCTACTCATTCCACCGATACATTAGGAATTCCACTATCCTCTCCATCACTCTAGTTAATCAGTTTCCAATGCTTGCTGAAGTTGAGCTTCAGGATTACACATCAGACTTAATAAACAAGCTGCGGACGCTTTACGCCCAGTAAATCCGGATAACGCTTGTGACCTTCGTATTACCGCGGCTGCTGGCACGAAGTTAGCCGTCACTTTCTAATAAGGTACCGTCATGCTAAATTCATTTCCTAATCTAGTTTTTCTTCCCTTACAACAGAAGTTTACAACCCTAGGGCCTTCATCCTTCACGCGGAGTTGCTCGATCAAGCTTGCGCTCATTGTCGAAAATTCCCTACTGCTGCCTCCCGTAGGAGTCTGGACCGTATCTCAGTTCCAGTGTGGCCGATCACCCTCTCAGGTCGGCTAAGCATCGTTGGCTTGGTGGGCTTTTATCTCACCAACTACCTAATGCTGCGCATCCCCATTCCTAAGCGAAGCTTGAAGGCTCCTTTAACAATAAAAACATAAGTTAATATTGCCTATTTGGTATTAGCATCAATTTCTTAATGTTATTCCAAACATAGGTGCAGGTTGGATACGTGTTACTCACCCGTTCGCCGCTAAAAGCATAAAGCTTTCCGCTCGACTTGCATGTATAAGGCACTCCGCCAGCGTTCATCCTGAGCTAGGATCAAACTCTCAATAAGTAAATCCTAACTATAAAAATCAAAATGAAAAATTGACTGTGTCTTGTGATTAATTGTTTTGTTTAGTTTTCAAAGATCTCAATATTTAAGTAAAAAACCTAAATAGCATTATCAAGCCTAAAAAAGAAAATAATTAACAAAAATTATCTTCTTTAAGTTATAAGCAACTTATCTCAAATCTAATAATACAAATATAATTATAGAAATAATAAAAATAATAATCAAGGTTTTTTTAAAAAATTATTAAAAGTTTCTATATAATATTTTATTATGATTAATGCACAAAACATATTTTTTATACTATTGATTGTCAATGCCCTTTCTTTTGCATTGTTTTCTTATGACAAAAAAGCAGCAGTTTTTAGGTACTATCGAATTAAAAACAAAATGCTTATTTTTATTGGTTTTGCAGGCCCGCTTGGGGCATTATTATCAATTAAAGCATTACGTCATAAAACTAAAAAATTTAAAAAATATATTAAAAAATATTTTTTCATTGGATCAATTGAAATTATTTTATTGATTCTTTTGTCTCTTATTAATTATTGGTTTTAAATTATTTAAGATAATTTTTAATATCATTAATAATTTTAAATTCTTCATTTTCAAAATATCATTGCCCATTAATTTTGTTGCGCATTCAGGTTAATTGTTTTTTTGCTAAATTCCTTGTATTTTTAGCTAATTCATCAAGAGCGTTTTGTAATGAGTAAGTTTTTTGATTTTTTAGATAAAAAACTATTTCCTTATAACCAATAGCATTAATGGGTTTTGAATCTGGATATTTTTGAAGCAATGTTTTCACTTCATCAACAAGACCTAAATCAATCATTTCTTGAATTCTTAAAATTATTTTTTGATTATATTTTTCTTTATCTTTTGCTTTTAAAAGAATAATCAAAGGATCATATTTTCATTTTGTTTTAGAAATTTGCGATTTTTTAATTCCAAAATTATTGATTTCTAATGCTCGAATAATTCTACGGCGATTATTAGGAGCAATTTTTGCTAAACTTTTAGGATCAACTTTTGATAATTTCAAATATAACTCTTTTGTAGAAAATTTTTGACATTTTTTAAAAAACTCTAAATCCCTTTTTACTTCTGGTAAATCATAATTATCAATTAAGGCTTGAATATAAAATGTTGTCCCTCCAACAATTATGGGAACTTTATTTTTTTGATGAATTTGCTTAATTAATTGATTAACCAACATTTGAAATTTTTTAACATCAAAATCTTCATTTGGCTCGATTAAATCAAGGAGGTGGTGTTTTATTCCCTTTTGTTCTTCTTTACTTGGCTTAGCAGAACCAATATTAAAATGCTTGTAAATTGAAACTGAATCAGCATTAATAATTTCTCCATTAAATTCTTGGGCAATTTTAATTGCTAATTTTGTTTTACCAATTGCAGTTGGACCAGTGATGATTATTACTTGGTTTTTTTTAACCATAACATTGTTTCTCCTGGGTTTAGGGTTATTTTTTTTTCTAAAATATATTTTGATTCTAATTTATTTCAAATCATATTTTTTAAAACTTGACCTTTTTTATAACCATGAATAACAATAATTTTATAGTAATTATTATTAAGACACTCTTTAATAAAGTCTTCTAAAACCTGCTTTGCTTCTAATTCAAGCATTCCATGAATATCCAAAGTTTTATAACGCATTATTTTATGATTCATCTTCAATAATACTAATTCTTTTCATTTCTTTTAAAAGGTTAGTTTGATAATCAACAATAATGATACAAGCCATAAATTGAAAGCGCCCTTTAGCGGGGTGAAATTTTTCAGGCATTCCTGTTTTTAATCTTTTAATAACTGGTTCAGGTTTGGAACCAATAATTGAGTAATAAGGCCCTGTCATTCCCACATCAGAAATAAAGCCAGTATTTTTGGGTAAAATTTTTTCATCAGCTGTTTGCACATGGGTGTGAGTTCCAACTTGAGCAGTAATTTTGCCATCAAAAGACATTGCTAGAGCAATTTTTTCAGAGGTTGCTTCAGCATGGAAATCGACAATATGAATATCACTTTCATCCTTTTTGATAATACTTTCTAATTTTTTTCAAGGATTATCCCCAATTGGAAACATAAAAGTTTGCCCTAAAAGTGAAGTCACCCTAATTTTTTTGTTATCTTTTTTGAAAACTTTTGACCCTTCATAGTTGCTATAAGCATTAAAATTTGCTGGAATTAAAATATCATCAACTTCATCAATATATTCTAATAATTTATTAGCATAAAAAGTGTGGTTCCCCATTGTAAAACAATCAATATTTAATTCCTTTAATTCCAAATAATGTTCTTTGCTTAATGATTTGCCATGAGAAGCATTTTCAGCATTGACAATAACAAAATCAATATTATTTTCATCAATAAAATTAGGTAAAATTTCTTTTAATGCCCTTCTTCCAGGACGACCATAAACATCACCAACAAATAAAATTTTAAAATCTTTTTTAATCATAAATTTATTATATCATTTCTTTTTTTTAATTATCTTTTTTTTGAAAGGCCTTAGTTTTAAATTTTTTCTCCCTAATCACAACAATATCAAGTGCTCCTGGAAATGTTAAATTTTTTTCAATAAAATCTTTAATTTTAAAAGCTAAAACTTCACTATCTTGATCACTAACAATATTAGCATTAACTAAAACTCTGATTTCTCTTCCACCATTTATGGCATATGCATCTTGAACTTTGGGAAAGCTAGTAACAACTTTTTCCAGCTTAGAAATTTTAGCAACATAATCACTAATTGTGTTTTTTCTAGCACCAATTCTAGCTGCTGAAATTTGATCAGCTGCTTTAACTAATCAGGAAATCAAAAACTTTGGTCTTTGCTCATGGTGACTAGCAATAGCATCAATAATGATTTCATTATTAATGTATTTTTTAGCAATTTTTATTCCTAAAGATATGTGGTCACCTTTCTTATCAAAATCAATAGCTTTTCCAACATCGTGTAAAAGACCTGCTTTTCTAGCTAAAATTTCATTTTCACCAATTTCCTTTGCTAAATTTCCAGCTATTTGACCAACTTCAAGTGAATGTAAAAGGGTGTTTTGCCCAAAAGAAGTTCGAAAATATAATTGACCAATGTTTGAAATTAATTCCTTTGGAAAGTCAAAAATTTCCAATTTAGTAGTTGCTTCTTGACCTTTTTTCATTATGATTTCATCTAATTTTTCTTTTTGAGCAATAATTTCTTTTTCAATATTTGATTGGTTAATTTTTTTGCTTTCAAGAAGGGCTAATAAAGTATTTTTAGCAATTTCTCTTCGCAAGGGATTAAAACAAGAAATTTGCACAACATTGCTTTTTGAATCCAAAATAACATTAACTCCTAGTAGAGTTTCTAATGTTTTAATATTACGCCCGTTGCGGCCAATTAACTTTCCTCTTTTTTGGTCATTTTCTAGTTCAAAAGTATAAGTAAAATTGTGTTGAATAACACTGCTGGCATATTTTTCAATAGCAATGGCAAGTTTTTCTTTTGCTAACATTTTTAAATTATTATCAAGCTCTTTTGTTTTTTCTATTAAACTTTTTTCAATGTGTTTATTAACATCATACATTGTGTATTCTTGATTTTTTTCTTGTTCTTGTTGAGAGTTTTTTAATCACAGTCAAAAAATGATTAAACTTAAAGCTCCAATAATAATTAATAAAAAAATAATCAAATTATCAAACATAATAAATCTCCTTTATGTTTCCCAATTTGATTAATTGTTTTAATTATAAACCATTTGTTTTTAATTTAGCAATAATTTCTTTTTTAATCTTTAAATAAGCATCTGAATTTTGCTTTAATCATAAAACAACTTTTTTTAAGCCTTGACCCATTTGGTCTTTTTTATATGAATATCAAGATCCTGATTTTGAAATAATATCAAAAGTTATCCCTAAAGAAATAATTTCAAAATATTGATCAATACCTTTACCATAAATAAGGTTTAAAACAACTTTTTTAAAAGGTGGAGCTAGTTTATTTTTAACAACTTTGACCCTTAACTCTTGGCCAATAATTTTACTATCTTCAATAATTTTTGTTCCTTTTGAAACCTCTAGACGAATTGAAGAATAAAATTTTAATGCTCTTCCTCCACTAGTTGTTTCGGGGTTGCCATAAATAACACCAATTTTTGTTCTCACTTGATTAATAAAAATAATTGTACAATTACTTTTGTTTAAAACTCCTGAAATTCTCCGCAAGGCTTTTGACATTAATCTTGCTTGAGCCCCTATTGTTTGATCGCTCATTTCCCCATCAAGTTCAATTTGGGGCACTAAAGCTGCCACTGAATCAACAATAATTAAATCAATTTGTCCACTTTTAGCTAATGCTTCTGCAATGCCAAGAGCTTGTTCGCCTGAATCAGGTTGGGCTAAAAGTAACTTTTTAGTATCAATATTTAAGTTTTTAGCATAATCAGGATCAATTGAATGTTCAGCATCAATAAAGGCACATTGCAAATTCCTTTTTTGTGCTTCTCTAATCGCATGAAGGGTAAGGGTGGTTTTTCCCGATGCCTCATGACCATAAATTTCAATAATTCTTCCCCGCGGATAACCATCAACACCTAAGGCTAAATCAAGGGTTATTGAACCTGTTTTAATCGTTTCAACGTTATCATTATTTTTAACCCCAAGATCCATTAAGGCATTTTTACCAAATTGCTTTTCTAAATCTTTAATTAAATTTTTAATTTCTAAATTTTTATTTTCTTTTTTCATATTTTTATCTCTACATTAATAATAATGATAAATTTTTTAAATTTTCCTTTTTTATTTTAAAAATTTTTTAATCTGGATTAAATAAACAAAACCTGAATAGATAGTTAAAAGGGTGGCGATAAAGAGTAAAACCATTCCACTGATGCTTAAAAAACTCATTCCTGATAAAATGCTTAAAAGCAATAATAAAATTGCTAGCATTTGGCTTGTTGTTTTAACTTTACCCCACATATTAGCTGATAGAACAATTTGGTGTTCAATGGCAATAAAACGAATAAAATCTACAATAATATCTCTAGTGATAATAATTGTGATGCATAAAAATAACCAAATTTTATAAGGGGTCAAAAAGCTATATGCAAAGAAACTATAAAGACAAAGCATTAAAAGGGTGCTAGTAATTAAGATTTTATCAGCAATGGGATCAATGAATTTTCCTAAATTGGTAATTAAATTATATTTCCTTGCTAAATAGCCATCCAAAAAATCACTAATAATCCCAATTGTAAAAAGAATGGTAATAATTAATAAAACAAATTGCCTAGCAGTGGTGTTATCAGTATTCATTATTGTTGAAAACAAAACAACATTAATAATGGTGATGATTAATCTTAAAAAAGATAAGACATTAGCAATATTCATTAAAGCATCCTTTAAAATATCATTATAGCAAATTTAATAATTTTTAATTATTGAAAATAAATAAAACAAAGTAAGCCATGTTCTGTAGGTAATTAAACCTGGTGATTATTTATCTCTATTTCTAGGCTAATTTTTTTTCTTGATTCAAAAAATTAACTTCCCCTACCATATTTTGGGTTTCTTGCTTGAGGGGTTTACAACGTTCCACTTTTTTAATTTCTTAAAATCTCGTCTCTATTGCACTTTTATAGTTTTATTCCATATCAAATGACTTAGGAAATCAAACAGCCATCACATTAAAAATGTTCCTATACTTATTTTTTCATATAGCTCAAACACTACTTTCATCACAGAAAGTGCAAGCATGGACTTTCCTCTACAACAAAATTAATTATTGCAGCAATCACCTGCCTTGTTTTATTTATCTTCAATAATTTTTTCTATTTTTTTATCAATTTTTTCAAAACCTTGATTAACACTTCCTATAATTTTAGAAATTGCATCCTCGTTTTGTCCAACTCTTTTTAGGAGCTCAATATGAGAAGTTCCCCGATCTGGTTTCATTTCTTGAATTTGTTTTTTTAAATTTTCATTTTCATCTTTTAACTGCTGAGATGTTTTTTCTTTTTCCTGAAGTTTTTCAGTTAAAACAGTAATTTTTTTTTCATACATTTTTTGATTTTTTTCAATTTCTTGATAATCAGTAATTACTACATCTAAAAAAAGATTAACATCATTTGGTGGGTACCCAACAGGGGCTAAATCAAATTTTTTGTTTTCGATTTTTTTTGCGTCTAAACTTAATTTATAACTCATTTTAATAACTCCTAAATTGATTTTAGCATAGGAATATTGATAAATAAATCAATTATTATTATGGTTGGGGGTTTTAGTGAAAAATAGGGGGATGTTTTTAGAAACAATGATTAATAAAACTAATCAATATTATCTAAAAAAACAAATTGCTATTATTCATAAGCGCAATTTATTAATTCACATTTCTAAAATCAATAAAAATCAGGTTCAAGGATTTTTGGGGGCTAAGTCATATGTTGATTATTATGGATATTTTAAAGATCACATTTTTGAATTTGAAGCTAAAAGCACCAAAAAAGATTACTTTCTTTTAAGTAATATTAAAAAGCATCAACATAACTATTTACTTTTAGCTGAAAAATGTGGTGCTAAAACCTTTGTCCTTTTTTATTTTTATATTAATAAAAAGTTTATATTTTTAGATTACCACTATATTAAACTGTGAAAAGAACAAAGAAAAAACAAAATTCCCTTAGCTTCAATATTAAAAAAAGGAAAAGAAATTGTTGTTTCTTTTCCTGGAATAATTAATTTTTTAAAATTTATTAAGTAATTATTTAACAAATTCTTTAAATGCTTTTCCTGGTTTAAATTTAGGTGCTTTTCTTGCAGGAATCTTTAATTTAGCTCCTGTCGCCGGGTTAACTCCGTCTCTTGCCTTGAATTGAACCCTTGAAAATACCCCAAAACCAACTAATGCAACATCATCACCTTTTTTAACTGTTTCTTTCACTACATCAATAAAGCCTTTTACAACTTCATCAACATCTTTTTTTGAAAGCCCAGTTTTACTTGACAAAACTTCTAGCAATTCTGCTTTGTTCATTATCTATTCCCTTTCATTTCTTTTATTTTTAATATAATAATAATTTTATTATAATGTGTTAATTATATGTATATTTATTTAATATTTCAATAAAAATTATTTATTTCTAAAAGTTAGCAAAATATAGACCCCATTAAAACCAAAATATTTTCGCAATTGATTTTCTAAAAAGCGCTTGTATGTGAAGTGTAAAAACTTAATGTTATTAACAAAAAAAACAAATTCAGGAAAAGCTTTTTTAGTCTGGAAACAATACATTACATTAAGTTTTCCTCCCTTAAATGAAGGTGCTGGATTTCTCAATGTTATTTCATTAACAACTTGATTTAAGGTGGCAGTAGGGATTTTTTTATGACTTTCTTGATAAGTTAGTGCTACTTCATCAATAATTTTTCATAAATTTTCTTTTTTAAGGGCTGATGTAAATACAATGTTGCAGTGATTAGTAAATTTAAAATATGATTTTATTTCCTTTTCTAATTTAGTTTTACTAGTTTTTTGACAAATCTCTCCATCCCATTTATTGACAATAATTAAAAGACTTTTTTGGTGCTTTTCAATGATTCCCCCAACATTTAAATCTTGTTGGGTAATTTTATTGTTGGCATCTAAAACTAAACATAAAACATCACTATTAACAATAGCTTTAATTGATCTAATTAAGGAAAATTTTTCCAATAATTCTTTTGATTGGCCCCGCTTTTTAATTCCAGCAGTGTCAGTAATAATAAAATCCTGGTTATTTCTTTTAAGGTAAATATCAACAGCATCTCTTGTTGTCCCTGGTTTATTTGTAACAATGACTCTTTCACTTTTTACAATGCCATTGATTAGCGATGATTTTCCCACATTTGGTTTACCCACAAAAGCAAATTTAATATATTTTTGTTGATCTTTTTCTTGATCTTTAGGAATAGTTGAAATTATTTCATCAAGCAAATCTCCGATGCCAATCCCATGAATGGCAGAAATTAAAATGGGATTGCCTAGTCCTCATTGTCAAAAAATATCAGTTTCCTCTTTAATTTTTTGATTATCAACTTTACTAACACATAAAATTATTTTTTTCTTGCTTTGGCGCAGCATTTTTAAAATTTTTAGATTATCTAAAGAATTAAAACATTTATAATCAACAACAAATAAGATTAAATCAGATTCCTTAATTGCAATTTCAACTTGATTATTAATTTTTTGATTGAAAAATTCTTCTACAAAAGAAAATCCCCCTGTGTCAATTAGCAAAAATTCTTGCTTCAACCATTGGCCAATCCCATAAAGGCGATCCCTTGTTGTTCCAGGGATATCTGAAGTTATTGATTTTTGCATTTTGATAAGGCGATTGAATAATGTTGATTTACCACTATTTGGTTCTCCAACTAAAGCAACAATAAACTTTTTTTTCATTATTCTTATCCTTTTTTTAAATTAATATGACTGATCATTTCATTAAAAGTTTCATCAACTTCTTGCTTTGTGGTGTCAATTAAAATGGCGTCATCACTTTTTATTAATGGAGCGACTTCTCGGTTTTGATCTTGATAATCTCTAGTTTCAATGTCTTTTATAATTGTTTCTAGTGATTTATTTTGACCTCTTGCCTTTAATTGCAAAAATCTTCTTTGTGCTCTTTTTTTAACATCACAAGTGATAAAGAATTTATAAGTAGCTTGGGGCAAGACAATTGTTGTTATATCCCTACCTTCCATAACTACATTTTGCCTTAAAGCTAATTCTTGTTGCATTTTTGTCAAAACTTTTCTTAACTTGGGATTTTTAGCTATTTTTGATGAAGTTAATGCTACTTTGCTAGTAAATAAAAGTGGTGTATAATTTTTTTCTTTAATAAAAATATCCCCTTTTGCATCAAAATGACATTGAAAGCTTTTAAAAAAATTATCAAAACTATTTTTATTTTCTAAATCAAGATTTTTAAAACAAACAAAATAAGCAACTAAGCGATAATAATATCCTGTGCTAACAAATTGATAATTAAGTTTTTTTGCAATCTTTAAAGCAATTGTGCTTTTCCCAGAACCACTAACTCCATCAATAGCAATACTAATGAATTTCATTTTATCTTCCGCCTAAAAACCAAATAACTAATCACAAAATTAAAAGACCTACTCCAACACAAATAATTAAAGTGGTGGTTTTGGCAAAATCATCATCAGTTTTTTTTGGTTTAAAGTTATTGGTGATAAAATTTGTTGTTTCATTAATTTGGTGAGTTTTAAAACCTAATGATTCATTAAAAATATTTATTTCTTCAATGGTTATGTTTTTCTTTTGTAAATTAAGTTTGGATTGGTTTTTTTTCATTAACTTTTTTTGGGTATTAATTGTTGATAAAAGTTTGTTAAAATTTAATTCAACATTTTCCAAATTAGTTTTAAAATCATTGATTAAAGTTTTTAAGTTTTTATTTTCTTCTTCTAACCCAATTGGAAAAAACATTTTTTTTTGAAAAAAGGGTTGAATTGATAATTCAAAAATTTCACTTTTTAAAAGATTTAATGTGTGGTTGTTTTGGTTTAGCTTTTGTTCATAAACTTTTGGTAATTCCTGCCCTTTAAAATTAGGAATGTGTTCATAATTTTTGGCATCAATTTGAAAAAATTTACTATCAATTTCTTGGAGTTTTTTTAATTCTTTACTATTAGAAAGCTTTTTTTTAGTCAATTCAATTGAAGCATCACTAAAAGATTTTGCTTTAATGTGTTGTTCTTTTCACTTATCAATTCTTTTCATAATTTTTTATTATATCATTTTAGTCTTTAAAATTAAGATTAAAGTTGGAAAGTAGTTATTTTTTATAAGCACTCATTTTTGATAAACTTTTAATTCCAAAATAACCAACAATACCAGAAAAACCATACTTAACTAAATTCCCATGCAAGATCCCCCCACCAAGGGGAAAGAAATTACTAACAAAAATAATCATATCAAAAAAGTTTTTTTCCGGAAAAACATCCCAGTAAAATGATAGGGCTTGTTTGTCTAAATTCATATAGGTTGGAGTAATTATTAAGGCATTTAAAAAAGTCATAACTATGGTAATGGTTAAAACAGTTAAAACAATGCTGGTTTTTAATTTTCATTTTTTTAAAAAAAAGTAAAAACTTATTGCCATTGTTAACATTGCTGCCAAAAGGGCTATAACTTCAATAAAAATTAAATATGAAAAGCCTTTAAAAAAAAGTATTAAAAAACTGTATAAAAAAATAATTGCTAAACTTTTTTGTAAAGATAAAAGGAAAACTGTAACAAATAAAATTCCTTCAAAAGGATTGGGCTTAACATAAGAACCAAAATATCCCACAGGAATAATGTATTCAAAAGAAATGCTTAAAATAAATATTAACGCTGTAATAATAGCGATATTGCTTATTGATTTAATTTTATGCATATTTTCTTACATTAACTCCAAATCTTTTTAATTCTCTCAATTATATAATATTTTTATGATAAAATAAAATGAATAAAAATAAATGGAGTGAATATTTTAAATGAGTTTAATTATAAAAGGAATTGTTGAAATCCCTAAGGGTGGAAATGTTAAGTATGAAATTGAAAATGGTGAGCTAATTGTTGATCGTTTAATGTTTGGATTTTTTGACTATCCAATAAATTATGGGTTTATTCCTAACACCTTAGATTATGATGGTGATCCCCTAGATGTTTTAATTATTGCTAATGCTAGCATTTTGCCAACAAGCAAAGTTGAAATAAGAGTTGTTGGCGCTATGAAAATGATTGATGAGGGGGAAACTGACACTAAATTAATTGCCTTTATTCATGATGACCCAAACAATAAGGAAATTACTTCTTTGGACCAAGTTCATCCAGATGATTTACTTGCAATTAAGAAATTTTTTAGTAACTATAAAAAATATAAAAATTCAGAAATTATTATTGATGGTTTTGAAGATATCACTTATGCAAAAGAAGAATTAGAAACTACTAAAAAGTTGTGAGAAAAATTTAAAAACCTTTCTAAAGAAGAAGCAATTAAAGAAATGAAGAAATTATATCCAGAAAAATATACTGGATAAATTTATTTTGTTTTTAAAAACTCAATATCTTGAGTTTTTATTTTGACATATTTTCCAGATTGAATTTTTTTAACACTAAAAGGACCAAAAAATTCTCGATGCAATTTGTGGACAAGATAACCAAGGGATTGAAACATTAATTTTATTTGGTGTTTCTTACCTTCTTTGATGACTATTTGTAATTTACTACGATTGTTTTTAGAATTGTAATCAAGAAATTTTACTTTAGCAGGCTTTGTAATATAGCCTGTTTTTATTTTAATCCCCCCAGCTAAGATTTTAATTTCTGAAGAAGAAATTTCTCCCTTTATTATAACGATGTATTTTTTTTCAATTTTAAATTTAGGGTGAGTTAAAACTTGGGTTAGCTCACCATCATTAGTTAAAAGAATCGCCCCTGTTGTATTGTAATCTAATCTTCCAACTGGGAAAACCCGGTGTTTATTTGGCACTAAACTAGTAATTACTTTGCGGTTTTTTTCATCACTTGTTGAACTAATATAACCTTTTGGTTTGTTTAATAAATAATAAACAAATTTAATGTGGGGAACTACTTTTTTATTATTAACTTTAATATGGTCATCATTATTTACCTTATCACCAATTTTAGCAATTGTGCCATTGATTGTAATTTGCTTTTTTTTAATTAATTCTTCAACTTTGCGTCTTGAATAGTTTGCATAGCGAGCAATGTATTTGTGAATGCGTTCTTTTTCCATTTATGATTTGTTACTTTCAAATAAATTATCAATTGGAGTGTTTTCAATTTTTAAATCATCAATTTTGGGAAGATTTTTTAAAGACTTTAAATTAAAAACATCCATAAAGTAAGGAGTGACTTTATATAAAATTGGCATTCCTGGACTACTAGCTCTTCCCGCTTCTTCAATAAGGTTTAAATTAATTAATTTAGAAAGCATAAAAGAACTATCAACTCCTCTAATGCTATCAACTTCAACCCTTGTTGTTGGTGAATTATAAGCAATAATGGCCAAACATTCCAGTGCCGGTTGTTTAAGTTTAATCACTTTATTGCTTTTAGCATAGTCTGCTAAAAAAGTGTGAAACTTTTTCTTAGTCACAAACTTAACATGATCACCAAAAATTTTAATCATAATTCCTCGCTCTGAATTATTGATTAATTTTTTATTAATTTCTTCAAGGTGAACTAAAACTTTTTTATGAGAAATTTTTAAAACTTTGGAAATCTCTCTAATTGCTAATCCTTCATCTCCTGTAACAAAAATTAAAGCTTCAACTTTTGCTTTTAAATCATCCATTTTAAGTCCTTTTTTTCACATATATTTTATCAAATTTTTGTAATTGAACAAGACTAACTAATTCTGATTTTGCTAAATCCAAAAGACAAATAAAAGCAACTAATAAATATTGCAAGTTATCTTTTTGTTGATAAATTTCTTCAAATGTTAGTTTTGGATTTTTTTGTAAAGAAGCCATAATGTAATTTTCAATTTCTTGAGGATTTATGTCTTTATTAACAAAAGAGGCTTCCTTAATAATGCCTAAATTTTGGTTTTCAAACATCTTATTAACAGCTAAACTTAAAGATGAATCATTTAAATTATGAGCAAAAATAATTTTGTTTGAAAAATTAGCATATTGCTTAAAATCAGAAATGGGTTTTGTGAAATATTTAAGTCTTGATCTTAATCTTTCCTCAAAAAAAGGTAGTTTGTCTTTATATTTTTTATAAGCAATTAGTTTCGCAATTAGTTTTTGTTTTTCTGATTCAAAAAATTCTTCATCAACATCAGCATTTTCCAGTGGTAGAATGGCTTTACTTTTTAACTCTAATAAATAACTTGCCATTAGCAAATAGCTTGCTGAAATATTAATTTGATTGTTTTTAACTTGCTTAATAAACTTTAAATATTGATTGGCCAAAACTAACATATCAATTTCTAAAATATCTTTTTTTTGCTCTTTAACTAGCATTAACAAAACATCTAAAGGCCCATTAAAATCATCAATAATAAAATTATAATTTTGTTCATTCATGATTTATGCTTTATCCTTATTGTTTTTGTGCAAATAGTCTTGAAGAATATTAAAAACTTTTTTTTCAAGTTCTGCAGGTGGTTGCTTAGTAATTTGTTCTTTTTTGAATAATTTTAAAGCATTAAATACTAATCCATCCTCTTTGTTAATTGGGCTTTGTTTTGCTCGATAGCAATTAGAAACCCCAACAACTAATAAATCACTATTAATAATTTGAATAAATTCAAAAATACCTTTTTTAAAAGGCAATAATTGATGTGACCTTGACCTTGTTCCTTCTGGACAAACCCCGATAATAAAACCTTGTCTTACTAAGCGACTGGCTTGTAACAATATTAATGATGCTGATTTTGGATCATCACGATCAATAAATAAACTATCAGACATTTCTGAGATTAATCTTAGAAAAAAACTTTCTTGGTTTTCTTTTTTAGTGATTCAAATAATTTTTCAATCTCTTGCTATTGAAGTTATTAGGGGTTCTAACATTGATGAATGATTAACGACAACAACTCCTGTTTTAAAGTCATTTAATAGTTTTGAATCATTTATTTTTGGTCTTAAATTATAAAATTTTAATAATTTTCTTGCAAAATTTTTACTAATTTCATAGCGTTTTTCAAAAGGTCACTTTTTTTCATATTTTTGAAAATTTTTGCTTTTTAATCTTAAAATAAAATATCCTCTAATAAAAAACCATGCATAATAGGGGAAATAAATGAAACCAAAAAAAATTCTTTTTATTAAAATCGGCATTACAAGTTCCTTTAATTCTTAAAATATTATACATTTTTATTATTTTTTAGTTAGTTATTTTTATTATTTTTTAAAATGTTTTCACCTGGCAAGCAATGAACCTGATCGCGGCATAAGGTAAAAATACGCTCTGCTACAATAAAATTATTAGGTTTAACTTTTTCATCATTAACAACTTTTGATTCAACTCTACCTTCAAGAGAAATCATCATTCCTACTTTAATTAATTTTTTAATTTCCTGATAATATTCTTTTCAAATAACAATGTTTAAAAAATCTCTTGTGTATTCAAAATTATTATTAACAAAAGGCCTTGTTGTTGAAACCTTCATATAAATATTTTTATCTTCTTGGTTTTTGATTTCTCAAACTGATCCAATTATTGATACTCGATTATACATACTCTTTTTACTCTCTTTCATAATTATTTTAAAGGGGCAAAATAATTTTTCAAGACTTGACAAATGTTATAAAAAAATTTATTAAATTTTTTTGTAAAAATTCTTATTCAACTACACAAATAGCAACAGCGAGATCTTTTTCATGAGACAATGAAAGTCAAACTTTATGATTTTTTAAAGTAATGCTTGGTTGTTTTTGCTCATTATAAAAAATATCAATTTGAGAAAATTTTTTACCAATACTTGGAATTGCTTTAAAAATGGCTTCTTTTAAAGCTCATCTCCCAGCACAAAATTCTTTTTTGCGATTAGTTGAGGTAAATTTTTTTATCATGATTAATTCATTTTCTGATAAATACTTAACATATCTTAAATCAATGCGTGATATCTTGATACAATCAATCCCTATGCCTTTAATCATTTTCCCTTATTGCAATCTTTATTTTTTATATATATTATAAGATATAAGAGCATCCAATGACAACTTTTTTATTAACAACAAAACAAATAAATGATTTAAAAAAACAATGGCAAGATTCACTTTTTTCAAGTGATAATCAATACATTGATTGCATTGTTAAAAATGAATTCTTGTTAATTAATATTTACAAAAGCCAAAAGGTTGTGGTTAATAAAGCTAGTGAAGAAATTCTTGATCAGTTAAAAAAATGGGAAATGATAAATCAAAAAAATCATTTTTTTAACCAAGACCACATTGGATCTGATGAGGTTGGGACTGGAGATTTCTTTGGACCCATTGTTGTTTGTGCTGCTTTTTTTAAACAAAAGCAAATGGAAGAAATTTTAAAAATTGGGGTTAAAGATTCTAAATTGTTAAATGATGAAAAAATTAAGCAAATGGCACCCTTGTTAATGGAAAAAGTTGCTTATAAAATTTTGGTTTTAAATAATGAAAAATATAATGAAATTATCAAAAAAGAAAACCTTAATGCAATTAAGGCTAAGCTTCATAATCAAGCAATTAAGTTGCTTTTGCAAAAAGTAAATACTAAAAATATTATCATTGATCAATTCACAACTAAAAAATCTTTTTACAATTATTTTGCTAATCAAGATGAGATTGTTAAGAATTTACAATTTTTTACTAAAGCTGAATCTAAATACTTAGGGGTGGCAATTGCTTCAATTATTGCTCGTTATTGTTTTTTAAATGAAATAATCAAAATATCAACCTTAACAAAGGTAAATATCCCTCTTGGTGCAAGCCCCATTAAAATTAATTCAGTGCTTAAAATGTTTGATGAAAAAAAATTAAAAAAAATTGCTAAATTAAATTTTAAAAATTACAAAAAATAGTTATTTTTCCTTACCGATCAAGGAGCAATTTTGTTCATTAAATTGGTAGTATGTACAAATTTTATTTTGTAATTCAGCTCCATCATCATAAATAAATGAATATGCTTTAAAAAACGTTTCATCATAAAGTTCTAAACCAGGATAACGCTTAGGAAAATAAGTTCAAGTCGTTGATAAACCAACTGCCAAAATTAATAAAAATGAAAAAGACACCCAAAAACTCATCATTTTTTTATAAAATGAATCAACAACCATTGCACTCAAAAACCCTAAAGATAATGATATTAAAGAAAGAGCTAAAGTGACCCAAGATCCTAAAATTATTGGGGGCAATAATAAGAAAAGTAAGTAAAGTTGAACTTGTTTTCAAAAAACATTAATAAAAACAACCCGATTAATTTGGGCAAAATAAATAATTGATCCCACTAACCCAAAAATAATGCTATCAAGGCCAATAACAACCAATCCTGGTAAGGTTAAACTACCAATAAATTGGCTAAAAACAGTAGTAATTAAAATAATTACAAAATATTTAATGTTTCCATACATTTGCACAACAAAGCGCCCAATTATACTAATAATGAAAATGCTAATAACTGTTGAAAAAACATTAATCCCAATAAAACCAGAAATTAATAATCTTCAATATTGGTTATGTAAAAAAACTGTTTCAAAAGTAGAAGAAAAATTAGGATAAATCAATTCATAAGTCTTTACTCCTGAATAAGTTGCTGCAAATGATCCAAAAACAAATAATAAAAAGTTGACTCATATTAATTGGGAAACAAAAATTTTGTTTGCATCAATTTTCCTTTTTCCATAGCGTTTTTTAATATTACTAAGTTGTTGATTAGAATAAACGGCAATTTGTTTAAGAATTGTTTCAACTGATTCCTCATTTTTTTCATTTTTTCAAATTTTTTCAATTTTAGGAAACTTAGTTTTTAATTTCCCAAGATTATGATTAAGGGTAATTATTTCTAAATTTTGGTCTTCATTAGGTGGCTTAATATTGCTATTGTTGAAAAAAATTACTAAGGTTTTTAATTTTATTTTAAAAGTTTTTTTTCTAATTTTGTTAATGATTTTTTTGGTCTCATTAATTTCTTCTTCAAAATTATTGTTAAATGCCAACTGCTTAAATGACAACTGAATAATTTGGGGGTCTTCACTGTCAATGGATTCTAAAAAAACATCATTTTTAGATTCTTTTGTATAGATGATTCGATAATCACATTCAACTATTAAATATTTAATAATTTTTAGTAATTTAACATCATTAACATTAAGCATTTTTTAACTCTTCTAATTTCTCTTTAAACTCTTGTGGTAAATTACATTCTAATTTTATAGGTTTTTTTGTAATTGGGTGAATAAATTTTAAAATTTTTGCATGTAAATATTGACCAAAATCATCATGATGTTTTTTAAAACCATAGACTTCATCCCCAACAAGAGGATGATTGATATATTTCATATGCACTCTAATTTGGTGGGTTCTTCCTGTTTCAAGTTCTAATTTAATTAAAGTGTTTTTTGCAAAAGTTTTAATTACTTTAAAGTGTGTAATGGCATTTTTGCCATTAATGTTAGTTATTGCCATTTTTTTACGATCATTACTACTTCTGCCAATTGGGGCATCAATAACTCCTTTTTGGTGATTTAACAACCCTTCAACTAAGGCAAAATAAATTCTTTGGGCTTTTTTAGTGGCGAATTGCTTAACCAAGTGGTGATATGCTTGGTTTGTCTTGGCAAAAACAATAAGTCCGGTGGTTTTTTTATCAATCCGGTGGACTACTCCTGGTCTTAATTCCCCGCCAATATTTGCTAGTTTTTGACAATGAAAAAAGACCCCATTTAATAAAGTATTATCATAATGACCAATTCCAGGATAAACAACTACATTGTTAGCTTTGTTAATAACAATTATAAAATCATCTTCATAAATAATATCTAAAGGCATTTTTTGTTTTTTTAAAGTAATTTCTGGGGTAACTAAAACTTGATATTTAATAACATCATTTTCTTGAACAAGATATTTCGCTTTAACTTTTTTATCATTAACTAAAACTAAATCTTTTTTAATTCATTTTTGAATTTGTTGACGAGTAAAATTTGTTTTAGACTCTAAGAAAATATCAATTCTTTTTTTCCCTTCTTTTGCTTTGACAATAATTTGTTTATTTTGATTTTTTGTCATTTTTAGATTTACGTGCTGAAATAACGCCTTCTAAAAGTAAAACAAAAATTGATAAAACAACATAAATATCAGCAAAATTAAAGGAGGGGTATTCATATCCAAAGAAGTTAAAAGAAATGAAATCCACAACATAAGAATTATTAAAAATCCGGTCTGATAAATTGCCTAATGTTCCCGCTAAAATAAAAGTAAAAGCAAACAAATAAAAGCGATTATTTTGATATATTTTCATAAAATATAAAAAGACTAGAGTCATTATCATTGGAAAAACATAAGTGACTATAACATTGCCCTGAAAAGCTCCAAAAGCAACACCATCATTTAACACATAAGTGATTTTAAAAAATGATCCAATTACAGGAATGATTTGCCCAACTTCCATTGTTGATTTAATAAAATATTTAGTAATTTGATCAAAGGTAAAAGCAGCAATAAAAATAAAGGCAACAATTTGTCATTTTTGCCTAGTTTCATTTTGCTTTTTATTAAAAATCTTTTGTATCAATTTCATCTTATTTAAAACCTTCTACAATATTAACACATCTTAAACATAAATTGTTTTTTATTTCTTCTTTTGCAAAGACAAGTCAACACCTATCGCAAGTTATCCCTTGATATTTTTCAATCTTAATAAATTTATCACCATATTTATTACCATTAAAATCATTTTTATTTCTAATTTCAACTTTTGATGCCATTAAAAATTCTTTCCATTCTTCTTGATAAATATTAGCTTCTTCAAAGTAAAAAAGAATTTTTGCTTCTGATGGTTTTCCAATAATTTTATTGTTTCTTTGGATTTCCATTTCTTTTAAAACATCTTTTTTAAGATCTAATAATAGATCCATTTCTGCTTGCAATTTTTCCCTATTTAAAACTTTAATAATTTGGGGTCAATCTTCTAAAAATATTGAATCTTTTTTATCTTTTTTATTAAAGAATTTATAAGCTTCTTCACAAGTAAAAGAAATGATTGGCGCCATAATAATTAAAAAGTGTTTTAAAAAATAATGTAAAACAAATTGAATATTTTTTCTTTTTGGATCATTTTTTTCATAAACATACAAAATATCTTTGGCAAAATCAAAATAATTAACTGATAAGTCATTTAGTAAATTTAATGCTTCAACAAATAATGCATTGTATTGATAGTTGTTAAAGAAGTTTTTAGCTGATTGATTAAATTTATTAATTTTATCAATGAAATATCAATCAATTTTTGTTAGGTTTTTAATATAATTTTCATTTTCCTCATAATCAAAAAGATTAGAAAGAGCAAACCTTATTTTAAATCTAATACTACGATATTGTTCAGAAGTTTGTTTTAAGATGTCTTGTGATATTCTTACATCAGCTTGAAATTTTGTAGAAGCAACCCAAAGTCTTAAAATGTCAGCTCCATTATTGTTAGTAACTTGCAAAGGGTCAATAACATTACCTTTAGATTTAGACATTTTTTCTCCCTTGCCATCTAAAACAAAACCATGAGATAAAACTTCTTTGTAAGGACTTTGGTTTTTTGTTGCCACTCCTGTAATAAGTGAAGAATTAAACCAACCCCGATATTGATCAGAACCTTCTAAATATAAATCAAAAGGTCATTTTAAATCATATTGTTGGCTAACTGCAAAAGAAGAAGAGCCAGAATCAAACCAGACATCCATAGTGTCTTTTTCTTTTGTAAATTCATTATGTGGTGATTGTTTATGCTTGTAATTTTTTGGCAATAAATCTTTTACTTCTTTTTCAAACCAAATATTAGAACCATATTCTTTAAATAAATTAATGAAGTGCTGATTTAACTCCTTATCTAAAATTGGTTGCTTATCTTCTCCATAAATAATGGGAATTGGCACTCCTCATACTCTTTGTCTTGAAATACATCAATCTTGACGATTATTCATCATATTTGTTAAGCGCTTATTTCCTCATTTTGATGCTCATTTAACATTACTAATTTCTTTTAAAATGTTATTTCTAATTTTTTCAATTGAACAAAATCATTGTGGAGTTGCTCGATACATCACTGGTTTTTTAGTTCTCCAGTCATGAGGATAAGAGTGGATTATTTCTTCTTGAAAAATTAATTTATTACTTTCTTTTAAATGATTTAAAATAATTTTATTAGCTTTGGCTCAAAACATATTTCCCACTAATTTTACATCTGCTTTAAAATGTCCTTTATCATCAATTAAATTATAAATTTTTAAATCATTGTTTTTAGCAATTATATAATCATCAGGACCATGAGAAGGCGCCATATGAACAAGACCTGTTCCTGTTGTTAAATCAATGTGAAAACCATGAACAACTTTTCCTTTTTGTTCATAAAAAGGATGGTCGTATTCAAGATTAATAATTTCCTTCCCTTTAAAGGATTTTATTTTTTCTAACTTAACATTTCATAGTATTTCTAGTTTATCTATAGTTGCAGTTGCAATCACAATTCTTTGCTTGTGATATTTGACTAAACTGTATTCAACTTTTTCATCAATTGCAATTCCAGAGTTAGCAGGGAGAGTTCAAGGAGTTGTTGTTCAAATAATTAAATCATCATTTTTCTTTAAAGGGCCAAAGTCTTTGCTAACTGTAAAAGGAACATAAATCGAAAAAGCTTTTTTATCATTATAGATAATTTCTGCTTCCGCTAGTGCTGATTCTGAACTAGGCGATCAATAAATTGGTTTTAAACCTTTAAAAATTAATCCTTTTTCATACATTTTTAAAAAAATAGAAATTTGTTTTGCTTCATATTCTTTTTTAAAAGTGACATAAGGAGTATCAAAAAAACCAAATAAACCAAGTCTTAACATTTGCTTTTTTTGAATATCAATTTGCTCTTTAGCATAATTTAAACATTGCAAGCGAAACTCTGGGGTTGATAAACTTTTACGATCAACTCCACTTTCAGTAATCTTTTGTTCAATTGGTAGCCCGTGTGTGTCCCAACCTGGAACAAACTTTGTATAATAACCTGTTAAAAGTTTTGATTTAACAACAAAATCTTTCAATATTTTATTTAAAGCATGACCAACATGAATGTTCCCATTGGCATAAGGAGGGCCATCATGTAAAGTAAAAATTTGCTCCTTTGCTTTTTGGTTTAAAGCTTTTTCATAAATTTTTTCTTCTTGTCAAAACTTTAAATATTGGGGTTCTTTTTTAATAAGATTACCTCGCATTTCAAAATCTGTACGAGGCAATAATAAGGTTTTTTTATAATCCATCAACTTGTAATATCCTTTTTTAAAAACACAAAATAATTGGTAATTAACTTTTTATTTCTTAGCAATATTATATAAAAATATTAATTTAATTACTAATAAAAATTATTTCTCTTGCATATTAGCAATAATTGTTTTCGAAGCAGAAAAGAAGTATTCAAATGCACTTTTTTTAAAATAAGCGCCATTAAGAGTGAAAATAACTCCACCTAAAAACTGCAAATATTTTTCAATTTGGCTTTTGTTAAATTTGTGAAAATTAATACTTGTGGTTTTGCCATTAATAATGTCTTTAGCAATTTTTCGAATGTCAGTAACTGACTTGGGTTCATAAAAAACTATTTCAACATCATTTGATTTTGTTGATTTTATGGGTTTTTTACTATTTTTTTCAACATTTTTATTTTTATAAATGCCCTTTACTTCTTCTAATTCTTTTTTAAATATATTTTTAAAAATTTTCATTTTTTAGCTCCTTTTATAATTAGAAAAGATCTTTTTCATAATCATCATCATTGTTAATTTCTTTGACTTCTTCTTCTTTGGTGTGGGAATATAAATTTGATTGGTCATCAACATCACTTTCTAGTAAGTCAACTTGCAAAAGATTTTTTGTTTTACTTTTCTTAATAATTGATTTTGCTTTAGTTTTAAATTTTTTAACCTTTTTAAATTTATCTTTAGTTGGCAAGTCATTAACAATTACTCTAATAAATATTTCATCAGATAAATTATCATCTTCTGTTAAACCAAAAACAATATCTAAATCTTCAGAACTTAATGCTGCTGTTTTAATGGCTTTGGTAACATTATCTAAAATTTTAAAGTTATTTTTTCTTTGACAAACTAGGTGAACTAGAATGCTTTTTGCTTCCTGAATACTTCCTTCAATAAATTGTGATTCTACAGCTTTTCTAACAGCATCATTTTCTTTATCATCACCAGAACCACTTCCCATTCCAATAATAGTTAATCCCCCATTAGAAAGGCGTGATTTAATATCAGCAAAATCTAAATTAATAATTGCTGGTAAAAAGATAATGTCAATAACTGTTTGAATTGAACGACATATTTCATCATTGATTGTTGAAGAATCAGAGGAATCATCTTTTAAAATACTATCATTTGAATAAAGCATGTATGAATCACATTTTTCACCAATAGTACTTAATTCATTATTAGCAATTTCATTTTGTTTTTTTCCACCCATTTCCTTAAAGGGTAAAACAATTAAAGAAATTGATAAAGCTCCTTTTTCTTTAGCAAGACGAGCAATTTCTGGTCCTGCTCCTGATCCAGTTCCTTTCCCTAAACCAAAGACAGTAAAAACAATATCAGCATCTTCAAAAGCTTTTTCAAAAAATTCTTTATCTTCTTTAAAGGCTTGTCTTCCAAGTTCTGGATTTGAACCAGTCCCATTACCTGATGTTGTTTCCTTACCAAAAGAAACTTTTTTAGCAGTGGGATGAGTTTTTGATTCCAAATGGGTTAAATCAGTGTTGGCTAAAAATAATTCAACATTTTCTAAATGTGATTCCTGAACAACAAATTTATCAACAATGTTATTACCTGCTCCTCCTACTCCAATAATTTTAATTTTAATTTTATTATCAATGATTTTATCCTTGATGTTTTTCATTTTTTACTCCTTTTTTCTTTTTATTAGCAAAATTAAAACCTAAAAATTTAGAAAGTGTTTTTAAAGGTTTTTTATTTTCCCAATTGGAAACATCTAAACTAGAAGTTTTAATTTTTTGCTTTCATAGTTTCTTATTTTTATCATTAATGATTTGAATTGTTCCAAGGGCAGAAACTAAATCAGGGCCTTCAGCACCAATAGCAATTGAAGAATAAATAGTTGTGTTTTTTTCAAAAATTAATTCACACATTTTTTCAATATTTTTTAATTTTCCAAGCCCTCCCACAACAATGATGCGATAATCTCCTTCAAAATAAAAATCAATAATTTCATCTCTAATTGTTTTTAAATAATCAGCAACTACACTAGTGATTAATTTGTTTAATTTTGAAACAGTAATTTCTTCACCAGATTCATCACTATATATAATTGTTTTATCTTGGAATTTTCCTAATTCTCCGTATTTAAAAAGTAAAGATGCTGATTGTTCATAATTTTTTAAGTTAAATTCATTTTTAATATGGTTCATTAAAGTTTTACCACCAAAATTAATCAGGTCATTTTTTAATAATTGTTTTCCACTAAATGATGAAAGAGTTGTTGTGTGATGACCAAAATCAATAATTAATAAGCGATCATCTTTTTTTAAAGCTAGTTGATTAGCAATAGCAATTGGTGATAGGGTCATTGATTGAATTTGAATACCAATTTTTTCAATAATTTGCTTGTATTGTTCATAAAGAGAGCGCGGAATAATACAACATGACAAACTTATTTGAAAAATATTTCCTTTCTTACCAATGGGATTACTAACTTCGTTGCCATCAACAAAGTATTTATTGTGAAAAGCACTTAAAGTCTTAAATTTATGTTTGTCAATTTTTTTAATTGCTTCATTTGCTGCTTCTTCAACATCCTTGCTGGTGATTTCTCATTCTTTTTCTTCTAAAAATAATTTGTGTTCACAATCCAAAACTTCAAGATCTAAACTAGGAATTGTTAGATTAATTTTATCTAAAGGTACATGCAGTTGTTCTTCTGCTTCTAAAATTCCTTCTTTAATTTTTTTAGCTACTTCATCAACATCAATAATTGTTCCTTTTTTGTAACCATTAGCGTTGGTACGAATGGAATTATTTAAAAAGATATCTATTTTATCATTAGCAATTTCTCCAACAACAAGTTTAATTGAAGCTGATCCTAATGTGATTGAAGCATAAACGTTTCTACTCATTTTCTTCTCCTTTTTTTAATATGATTCTTAATTTTGCACTTTTGCTACGAGGGTTATTTTTTTGTTCTAATTTTGAAGGGATAATTGGCTTTTTAAAAATAAGAGTATAAGGAGTTTTTAAATTGTCTATGGTGGGGATTTTTTTTGGAGTTTTTAAAGGATTAATTAATTTTTTAAAGCCATTTTTAACAATTCTATCCTCAAGTGAATGGAAGGTAATAATTAAAATTCTTCCTTTTTCTTTAAGCAACTTGGGAGCAAAAGCAACAAATGTTTGCAAAGCTTTTAACTCATCATTAGTGGCAATTCTTAAAGCTTGAAAAGTTTTTTTAGCAGGGTGCTTTTTTAAATGGTATTTTTTGGGTGTGGCGTTTTTAATAATCTCTACTAAAGCAAATGTGGTCTTAATTTCTGCAACTTTGCGATAATCACAAATCGCATTAGCAATTTGTTTAGCATATTTTTCTTCGCCAAAATGAAATAAAATATCAACTATTTGGTCAAGGTCAAAATGATTAACAATATCATAAGCACTTAATTTTTGATTTTGATTCATCCGCATATCTAATGGCCCATCTTTTTGAAAACTAAATCCCCTTAGATTTTGATCAATTTGATGAGAAGAAACTCCAGCATCAAGAATAATTCCATCAACTTTTGTTTTAATATGGTTTTTAAGATTAATAAAATCATCATTAATAAGTTTTAACTTATGAGGAAATTTTTTTAAAAGCTTTTGGTTGTGTAAAATAGCATCACTATCCTTATCAAAAGCAATTAAATGACCTTTCTTTAATCTTTGTAAAATCCCTTGTGAATGGCCTCCTCCGCCAAGTGTACAATCAATGTATGTTCCATTAGGTTTAATATCTAAATGTTTAATGACTTCATCTAATAAGACAGCTTTGTGAACATAATTAATCTTTTTCATTTTGTTTTGTGTTTGTTAATTTTTCAGCAAAATTTTTTAATTCCAAATGAATCTTTTTTTGAGCTTGTTCATATTTTTTTTGATATCTAACTTGATCCCAAATAACAATCCGATCACCATTACCAATAACATAAACTTTTTTGCTAAATTTTAAATTGCTTAAAACCTCATGGGGAATATTAATTCTTCCCACACTATCTAATTTGATTTCAAATGTTGATGCATTTAAAAACATTTTGATTTCTGATGCACTTTGATTAAATTCATCAAAAGTATTTAAATATTGATAACGTTTTTCAAAAGTTGTTTGGGTAATTACTTCAAGACATTCGCCCCAAATAGAAACATTCAAATAAATTTTTTCCTTCAAATTTTTTATGAACTTAGAGGGAAGTTTTAACCTTCCTTTATTATCTAGATTGTGGCTAGTTTTGCCCAAAAATATAGTGCTCTCTTTATTCATAATTGTAATTTTATACCACTCCTTACCACTTTACAACATTTTTTTAAAAAAAATTTCTGATAATGAACTATTTAGCTTATATAAAATAAAAAACCTCTAGAATCTAAAGGCTTTTTATTTTATATAATCTCTAATTTTAATTTATAATACTTGACGATCTTTATAACGCTTGCACTCTTTACACATCATGTGTTGAAGTCTTGCAGAATTGCAATTTTTGCAATTTACCAAATGGGGAGCTTTTAACTTAAAGTGGGTACGACGCTTGCGCTTCCTAGTGGAAGAACCTCTTCTTGGTTGTACTGCCATATTAAAATCTCCTATCAAATATTGTAAATTTCTTAACTCAACAATAATATTTTACCAATATTTAAATAATTTTCAATGTAAATATTCTTTTTTTTAATTATTTTTCACTTAATCTTTTGGGTTAATCTCTAATTGAATAAAAGGATTTTTAGGGTCATCTTCATTAATGGTAAAAATTGCTTTATCTGTTGCACCTTCTGCGCTTCCTTGATCATTAAAATCATAATATCATCACAATGTCTTACTTTTTTCTAATGAATTATGAAGGTTTAATCCTTTTTTAACATATTCACCATTAATCTTAATTTTATATTTTCCTGGCGCTAAATTACCAAATCTAATGGGGTATTGTTCCACTTCAAAATCTTTTCTATAAGCTTTATTAAAAGGTCTTTTTAACCAAAAGTTATTATCATAATCTTTGAGGCGATGAACATCATAATTAGTGTCTTTCCCATCCACTCTTTCTAAAAAAACATCAACTTTTTGATTGGTCGTTAAAACTAATTGAAATTTCTTATCTTTGGTGTAAAAGAAAGCATTTGATAATAATTGATCAGTGTTATAAATTTCTTTGTTAAACATTTTTTGATATTTTAGAAATTGTTTTTCTAGTTCCTCACTTGTTTTTAATTTTGGAATTTCCATTGTAATAATATTATTAGGATCTTCATCTAGTGTTGGCACTATACAAGAGGACTCACCATTTTCACATTTTGCAGGATCATCATGATATACATCACGATATAAACTTTCACTTGGTCACTTACGAGGAACCTCATATTTATAATAAGGGTTGCCTTTCAATATTATATGATGATAAAAATCATCTAAAAGACTATAGTTTTTAACTGCAACATTAAAAGGTTTATCATCACTGGTGCTTTTTTGATTATCAAGGGCAATAGTTTGATATGTTAATGAGCGGGCAAAAAATTCACTTTCTTTAAAAAGATAAAAAACAAACATGAATAATCTAATAAGTTTTGTGTTAAGCAACCTTTTATCAAATTTAATAAAACCATCACCTTCATCACCAAATTTTCCAATAATATTTTTCATTTCCTTAATTAGTTGCATTGCAAAAGCAGGTGCATATGAACGACTTTGGCCTTTTTTCTTGTCTTCATATCTTGTATCACCAAAAAGTTTAAAAGTTTGGTAAATATATGGTTTTTCACTTAAATGTCTTAAAAAGGCAATAAAGGTTTGCATATTACCATCTTGATGATTCATTTCAGAATGGAAATAAGTTCTCATGATGTGATGGTAATATTCATGAGTTAAAACTGTTTCAATGTATTTTTGAGTTTTTTCTTTATAAAAATAAATGATTATGTTTTTACTATGACCATAATAAACACCTGAATATTGATCTTTAGTTTTATGATGAAAAGTAATTTTGTTAAGAGCTAATATTTCATTTCCATAAACAATATTTTCTTTAAAATAATTATAATAGTAATTTAAAAATGCCTCTTTTTCTGTTTCTGTTTTTTTGTCTTCATCTTTCATGTTTTTGTCTTCTTTAAACTCAAGAATAAATTCTTTTTTCGGTAGCAAATAACTTGTGGGATCTTTTGGGTTAATTCCTTTTTTTATCGAAGAGTCTTTGACCTCTTCAGGAGCATAAGGAATAACTTCTTTTGCTTGTTCTTTTAAGGGAGCAAAAGCACTACTTTTAGTTGTTGTTTCTTCACCCTTATTTAAATATTGCTTTGGTTCACTTTTTGTTTCAAAATTACTAGCAATTTCACTTGTTTTTTCTGGTGGTTTTAAATTAATGTTTGCAGTTGTACAAGATGTTAAAAATATTGAAAACAAATATCTTAGTTTTTTCATTCACAAAATCTCTTAATTCTTAATTATTTTAATATTCTATCACATTTAATTAACACTTAAAACTAATTTTTCTCCTTTTATCTTAAAAATATATTTACCAAAATACCTTAAAGAATTATTTTTATTAGCATTTCAATTTGTGCCATAAAGAATTAAACTATTATTGTGATACTTTTGTAAATTCAAAGCTTGTTTAACATCTTGACCATTAATTTTTATCACATATTCTCCTTGTTTTAAGTCTTTGATTTCATAGGGAAAGGTTTGACTTTTAAAATAGCCTTTTTTATCAGGATTAAATGGTAAAAGATTATATGAATGGTTGCTTTGTGACTTTAATGCTATGATTTGATAATCAGCTTTTTTTCCATCTTGAGCAATTAATTCTATTTTGTCATCTTGATTTTTTAAATTCAAAACCAGTGAGTAAGAAAGGTCGCTATTTTTTTTAATTAAAGCAGAAGTTAGTTTTTGCTGATCAATATTAAAAACTTCTTTAACAAAATAATCCTTAAATTGTCAAAACTGCTGATTTATTTCTTTTTCATCCTTTAAAAAAGGTGTTTCAATAAAAATTTCATTATTTTTTTTGGCTTCTTCTTCATTATCTCAAAAATAATATGGATCAATTCACTCCCGATTAGCAACATATTTAAAATAAGGATTAATTTTTAAAACCAAATGCATAAAATAATCCCTTCAAACATTAAAATCTTTAACTATTCTTTTGCTATTTTTTACATCTTTAAAAATTGCCGTTTGTAAAATTAATGATTGCACCATCAAATCTTGGGTTTTTGACAAATTAGCAATGTTTTTTTCCCAATAATCCTGGTTAAAAAAACTTAAATCAACATTAGGAAAATCAATTGGATTATTTTTAATAAAATTCTTGTCATTTAAGAGATGTTTTATTTCTTTATCAACTTGATAAGCAACACTTTTGGGATAAACAAATTCTCTTTGAATAGTTAAAAGCGACAAAATATTTTTTTTCACACCTGAGAATTCAAAATATTTCAAAAATAAAGAATCACTAAACTCATGCTTTAAAGGTTGCAAATCAAAAAAATATGAAGTTGTTAAATGATAATAATATTGTTGAAGTAAGGCTAACTTAATATTTTCTAAGGAGGCATTATTTGAAGCTTCGATATAAATTTTTTGTTGATCAAAAAGATAAAAGCCAGTTGCCTGCAAGTTGTTTTCATTTTTTCTAAAAACTATTTCATCAAGAGTGTAAATTTCATTACTATAAAAAACCTCTTTTTTAATAAATTGATACATTGTTTTTAAAAAAGTTTGAATGGCCTTTGCATCTTGTAAATGGGCTTGATAAACTAATTTAAATTCTGGGGCATAAAGGGTATTATCAATAAATTTTAATTCCTTTTCATTAATAACATAATTAGATAAAGGTTGATTTGGTATAACTTGACCTTGACAAGAGGTTAATAAAAAAACTGGTAAAAGCAAAATTTTGTTAATCATTAATTAATCCTTAATGCGGGGATAAAGATTAATCTTTTTATTAATTTGCACATTTTCAAGATAATCATATTTTAAACAGCTGGTAAAATCTTTTTTAGGAATATTTAATTGTTTAAAAACAAGTTCACTTCCCTTCGTTAAGACTGGTGAATACATTAAAGCACAAACCTCGATTGCCTTAATGACTCTAAGAAGGGTTTGTTCAATAATTTCTTGATCTTTTTTTTCAAGTGTTCATGGTTTAATGGCATTGATAAATAAGTTAGTTTTTTCCACTAATTTATTAACATCTTTAATAGCGTTTGTGATGTTGTAATTATCCATATTGGCAGTATATTCTTGAAGACTTTCTTTAATATCTTCATCAATTGTTATAAATCTTGCATCATCAATATTCATAAATTTAGGAATTTTACTATGACAATATTTTTCAAGCATTGTCATTGTCCTTGAAACTAAATTACCATAACCATTTGCTAAATCACTATTATAAGTATTAATAAAACGCTCTTGAGAAAAATCACCATCTTGTCCAATCATAATTTCCTTAACCAAGTAATATTTAATATGATCAAAACTATATTTTTCTAGTAATGCTATTGGATCAATGACATTACCTAGTGATTTTGACATTTTTCTTTTTTCACTGGTGATTCATCCATGGCCTAAAACTTTTAAAGATTTTGGTAGAATGTTTAAATAATTTAAAATGATTGGTCAATAAATACAATGGAATCTGGTTATTTCTTTACCTACAATGTGTAAAATTTCCCCTTCATCATTTCAAAATTTTTTAAATAGGTGATCATCTTCTTGTAAATACCCTAAAGCTGAAATATAGTTTGGCAAGGCATCTAGTCACACATACATAATGTGTTTTGGATCTTCTAAAATTGGCACTCCCCAATCAAATGAAGTTCTTGATATTGACAAATCTAAAAGACCATTTTTTAAAAATTTTGCTTCTAATTCTTTAATATTGGAAACGGGAAACAAAAAATCATTAGCAAAAAGTTTTTTAATAAATGCTTCTTGTTTTTGAAAATTTAAAAAATAACTTTCTTCTTTTAAATCATCAACTTCCCTAAAACAATCAGGACAAGTTTTTTTGTTATCTTTTTCCACTAATTCACTAATTTGTCATGAAGATTCACAAGGAACACAATACTTTCCATTGTAATGACCTTTATAAATGTGTTTTGCAGCTAATAGTTTGGAAAAGATTTTTTGACAAGTTTTAATGTGATCAGGAAAAGTGGTTCTTTGAAAAATGTCATATTCTATATCTAGTTTTGTTCATAAATTCTTAAATTTTTTAATTTCTTGATCCAAATAAGTGATTGGTTTAAGACCCATTTTTTCAGTTTTTTCTAAAATCTTTTTTCCATGCTCATCTGAACCTGTTAAAAAATAAGTATCAAATCCTTGAAGCTTTTTATAACGAGTTAAAGCATCTGCAAGAGTGGTTGTATAAACATGGCCAATGTGAAGATTTCCTGATGGATAATAAATGGGGGTTGTTACATAAAAAGTTTTCTTCATAATCTAATCCTTTAATTCACCATTAAAATCTTTAATGATTTTTTTAACATTTGTTCTTGCCTGCTTAATTTGCTCTTCATTTAAGGTATTATCAAGACTAGAAAAAGCAAATGATAAAGTTAGTGCTTTTTTATTAGCAATTTTAGGGTCAACAAAAATATCAATCAATTCATATTCATACTTAAATGGTAATTTTAATTTTTGCAAAGCCAATTTAATGTCTTTGTATGCAAAATCTTTGTCAACAACAAAAGTAAAATCTTGATTGACAATGGGGAATTTTGAAAAAGGTTTATAAGTAAGTTTGGAGTTTTGCATTAAAAATAGTTTTTGTAAATTTAGCTGCATAACATAAATTTCTTGACCCTTTCATTTGGGAAGATAAAAGCTATTAACTTCTCCAAAATAACCGACTAGTTGTTTTCTAATATAAACTTCACAAGCAGCATGATGATTATAAAAATTGTTTTTATTTTGCATTGGTTTAATTTCAATAGTCTTTTTAGCAATATTTAATTTTTCAAAAAGGTGGTTTAAATATCCTTTAATAGTAAATAAACAAGATGTTGTGGTTTTTTTAAAAAGATTTTGCTTGATGAGGTGTCCAAAATGAAGTAATCCTAATTCAATTTCTTCTCCTTTTTGGTGATAAAGACGAGAAATTTCAAAAATATTAACTCCCAAAATTTTATGATTGAAATTGTACTTACACACATCAATTAACGATGGAATCACTGATTGACGCATCATTGTTTTGTTTTGAGCAACAAAGGTTTCTAGTTTAAGACTTTCCTGGCAATCAAAGGCAAAATCACAAACTTTTTCTTCACTTGTTAAGGCATAGTTTTTAGTTTCAAAAGATCCTAGGTTAGCAAAAATAGTTTTTATTTTATTAATAAAATGATACATTTCATCATTTGGTGTTGAACTTGGAAGAGATGGGTTTAGTGTTGCTTTAATATTTTCATATCCATAAATTCTAGCAACCTCTTCTCACAAATCTTCTTCATCTAGTAAATCAATTCTTTCTTCAGGAACAAAAACCAAATCATCTTTAATTTGACAACCAAGACTTTTTAAGATTTCATCAATTGCTTTTTTTTCAAGTTCTATCCCTAAATGAGACTTAATTTTATGATAATCAAAAGTAATTGGGGCAATATCTTTTATTTGGTCTTGAATTAATGTTTCTTTAATTTCAAGGTTTGGCATATGTTTGCTTAAATAGTGAATAATTCTTTTAATTGCTAAATTTGCAAAGTGTTTATTTCTTCCTTTACTAAAAAGTGATGAGGCATAAGAATATAAATTCAATCTTTTACTAGTTTTACGAATTGTTGTTTTATTAAAAATTGCTGTTTCAATAATGATTTCTTGAGTATCACTTGTCACAATTTCCTTTTTACCGCCCATAATCCCAGCAAGAGAAATAATGTTTTGACCATTGGTGATAATAATATCTTCATCAGTAATTTTATATTCTTTTTCATCTAAAGCTAAAAACTTTTGTTGAATTTCTTTTTTAACTTCAATGGAAAATTTTTCATTTAATTTTTTGGCATTATAAAAGTGTGTTGGTTGCCCAGTTTCAAGCATTACAAAATTAGAAATGTCAACTAAAAATCCCTGCAAGTTAAAACCTAATAATTTCAAATAAAAAGCTATTTCATAATGAGTTTTTGGTGGGTTTTTAACATTAGTAATTTTGGTTAAAGCAATAAAATCACAATCAGAAGTTTTTGAAATGTTTTTAACTTCTTTTTTAACAAAGTCAAGACTTTCAAAAGGTTTTAATTGTTGTTTGAAATAGATTCCAAGTTCTTTTGCAAGAGCAATTAATGATCAAGCATCTGGGCGGTTAGGAGTAATTTCTAATTCAAAAATAGTATCTTTAAATAAAAGAGTTTTTAATGGGTCTTTATCTCCAACATTAACATCTTCTTTTTCAATAGCATAAATCCCTTTTTCATTAACTTCATCAATTAAGTCTTGAGGAAAACCAATTTCTTTTAAAGAACAAATCATTCCATTTGATTCTTCTCCTCTAATGTTGGATTTTTTAATGCTTAATCCAATTGGTAATTTGCAACCCTCTAAAGCGACTATAACTTTTTGCCCTTTTGCAACATTAGGAGCACCACAAACAATTTGATTAACTTTTTCTCCAACATTAACTTGACAAACACTTAAACGATCAGCATTGGGATGAGGTTTTTTTTCAATCACTTCACCAATAATTAAATCACTTCCTGAACACAAAGGTTTTACTGAAGCAACTTCAAAACCTAAATTATTTAAAGCTAAAACAATCTCTTCATCGCTAAATTTGGAAATATCAATGTAATTATTTATTAAATTTCTTGTAAAAATCATCTTTTATTGCTCCTTATTGAATTGCTTTAAAAATCTTAAATCATTGGTGTAAAACATTCTAATATCATCAATTTTATATTTAAGCATTGCTAGGCGATCTAATCCTAAACCAAAAGCAAATCCTTGATATTTATTTGGATCAATTTGGCAATTTCTTAAAACTTGGGGGTGAACCATTCCTGCTCCTAAGATTTCTATCCATGATGTGTATTTGCAAATCTTACAACCTTTAAAATTGCAAAACAAACAATTAATATCAACTTCAACTGATGGTTCAGTAAAGGGGAAATGTGAGGGGCGAAATCTTGTTTTTACCTTTTGCCCAAACAAATCTTTTAAAAGATAAATCAATGTTGCTTTTAAATCGCTCATTTTGACATTCTCTCCCACCCAAAGTCCTTCCATTTGACTAAATTGGTGTGAATGAGTGGCATCATCATCATCATTACGATAAACAAAGCCAGGAACCAAAATTTTAATTGGAAACTCTTTATGGTTTTCCATAGTTTCAATTTGCACAGGTGATGTATGAGTTCTTAAAATAAGTTCACTATTAAAGTAAAGTGTGTCTTGTTCTTCTCTTGCTGGATGATTTTTGCCAATATTTAATTTTGTAAAATTTTCCTCTGTTGAAACTACTTCTTTTCCTTGCTTAACCTTAAAACCTAATAATTTTAAACAATCATTAATTTGGTTTTCAACTAGGGTTAATGGATGTAAATTACCTTGAAAAATTTTTACTCCTGGTCAACTATAATCTTCCTTGTTTTTTAGCATTTTGGCTTCAATAACTTTAGCAGCAATTGCCCTAGTTTTCTCTTCAAGTTTTTGTATCATTGCTTTTTTTATATGATTAACATCTTTTTGAATTTGCACAAGTTTAAGGTGGTCTTTTTTGTCCTTTGCCTTTTTAAAACCTAAACTAATTTCATTTATAATTGAAAAAAGCTTTGCTTTTTTACCTAAGAACTTAATTCTTGTTTTTTCAAGATCATCTTTATTGGCAATTTTTTTTAATTCTTGTAAAAATTCTTGTTCTATATTTTTAATAAGTTTAATATCTACAACCATTTTCCACCCTAAGTAAATTTATAATATTAAGTCTTATTATATCAAAATTGCCTTTAATTATAAAAAAAACACTTTTAAACAAAAGTGTTTTTCAAATTAAACTTTAAAAATTATGCAATTATTCAATAATTTTTGTTACTGTTCCAGCTCCAACAGTTTTTCCACCTTCACGGATTGAAAACTTTGTTCCTTCTTCAACAGCAATTGGTGAAATCAAGTTAACAGTTAACTCAACATTATCACCTGGCATTACCATTTCTGTTCCAGAATCTAATTCAACTGTTCCTGTTACATCTGTTGTTCTAAAGTAAAATTGGGGACGGTAATTAGCAAAGAATGGTTTGTGACGTCCTCCTTCTTCTTTAGTTAAAGCATAAACACTTGCTTTCATTTTTTTATGCGGTGTAACTGAACCAATTTTACAAAGAATTTGTCCTCTTTGAATTTCATGCCTTTCAATTCCACGAAGCAATGCTCCCACATTATCTCCAGCTTCAGCATGATCTAAAAGTTTCCTAAACATTTCAATTCCAGTAACAACAACTTTCCTTGTTGCTTTAATTCCCACAATTTCAACTTCTTCGTTAATTTGGATTTTTCCTCTTTCAACTCTTCCAGTTGCCACTGTTCCTCTACCTGTAATAGTGAAAACATCTTCAATTGGCATCAAAAATGGTTTATCAATTTCTCTTACTGGATCAGGAATATAATCATCAACTGCCTTCATTAGTTCCATAATCTTTTCTTGTTCTCCAGCATCACCTTCTAATGCTTTTAGAGCTGAACCTTTAACCACAGGACAGTTGTCCCCATCAAATTCATAAGAAGTTAATAGTTCTCTCACTTCCATTTCCACTAATTCTAATAATTCAGCATCTTGAACCATATCACACTTGTTAAGAAAAACTACAATTCTTTCCATTCCTACTTGTTTTGATAATAGGATATGTTCTCTTGTTTGCGGCATTGGGCCATCAGTTGCAGCAACAACTAAAATTGCTCCATCCATTTGGGCAGCACCAGTAATCATGTTTTTAACATAATCGGCGTGGCCTGGACAATCAACATGGGCATAATGCCTTTTTTCAGTTTCATATTCAATATGAGCTGTGTTAATTGTGATCCCTCTTTCTTTTTCTTCAGGGGCAGCATCAATTGAAGCATAATCTTGTGCTTGTGCTAATCCCTTTTTTGCAAGAGTTGTCGCAATTGCGGCTGTTAAAGTTGTTTTACCATGGTCAACATGGCCAATAGTTCCAATATTGACATGGGTTTTACTTCTGTCAAACTTTTCTTTTGCCATTTTATTTAAATATCTCCTTTATTTTTATTTATTTTTAATTTAAATATTGCTTTAACTTCTAACCTCTACCAAAGCGGTAACCCATAGTAAGTCTATATAGAATTATAACAAAGCTAATTTACTTATTCAATAAGTCTATGAAATGCTTTTTTGCTTAAACGTGTTTAATTCTTTCACTAACTGCTGTTTTTGTATATCAATTGGCTTTAGTTCTATCAATACTTCCATCAGTTTTAAAAGCAACTGCATATTTTTTAATATAATTAATTAATGCTTCATCTAATGGGTTTGTTGTTTTAACTTTTTTACCTTTAAACATTGCATAATAATCACCACCAGCTGCCACAAAATCATTGGTTGCTAATTTATAAACTGTATCATCAACAATTGGTGTTCCATCATTTTTAGTCATTTTAACAACTTTTTTATTTCTTAGTTCCACTTTAAAACCAGCAATATGCGGGAAGTATCCTCCATATTTAGGATAATTTTTCACCCCATGTTCAATTGCTGCTTTTAATTCTGCTCCAGTTAATTCCATAGTTGAAACAATATTTCCAAATGGAAGAATTGAAATAATGTCACCTTTAGTTATTTCTTTTGTTGTTTTCGCATTAGTTGCTGTTCCATACAAACTTGCTCTAATTCCTCCAGCATTTTGCAATGCAAAATCAGCATCAGGAGCATCTTCTAACATTGCCTCAGCTACTAGGTTTCCAATTTGCATTTCATTTTGACCAATTCCATAATTACTTCCTCATGCTCCATATCTAATCATTGTTGGATAAGGGTTTTTTGTAATTACTTCTTTTTTAATGATTTCAATTTTATCGTTATAATGTTTAATAATATCTAAAACTTTTTGATCTTTTTTCACATTTGTTGTCATTGCTTTAGTAATGATTTCATATGTTGCATAAACTTTTTTATCTTTACCAATTTTAATTCTTAATTTCCCTACATTTTTAGTTTTATCTCCAACTTGTAAAATTAAAGTTTTACCAATCTTGTAAGGTTTTTTTAATAACTGATGGGTGTGCCCATCAATAAAGACATCAATTTCTGGAACCGCTTTAACAATCTCAGAAGATCTTGATGCTTCTGATTTTTTCCCATCTGCTCCTTTGGCATTTTCATCATCACCCATATGACCTAGGGCAACTATCAAATCAACATTTTTAGCTTTTAATTCAGCCACAACTCTTTTGGCATTAGAGATTGGATCTTCAAAAGCAAAATTAGTAATTTTTGAAGGGTGAGCAGTTGAGGTTGTTTCTGGTGTTGTTAAACCAAAAACCCCAACCTTAACTCCATTTTTGTTAAAAATTTTATAATCAGGAAAGTCCATTGATTTGTCTTTAACTGTGGTGTTTGCTGATAAGTAAGGAAAGTTTGATTTTTCCATTAATTCTTTTAAAACTTCTGAACCAAAATCAAACTCATGATTTCCTAAAGCCATCGCATCATAACCAACTTCATTTAAAACCGGAATAACTCCTGCTCCTTTAGTTAAAGTGGCATAAACTTGTCCCCCAATAAAGTCTCCACCATCAAGTAAAAGAACACTATCTTTGTTTTTACTAGGATCATTTTTTCTAGCATTTTTAACAATGGTACTAATTTTAGCAAATCCCATCCCTGCATAACGATTTTCTGTTACATAAGCATGAGTGTCATTGGTGTGAAAAATTGTTAATTCATCAGAAAAGTCATTACGTCCTAAATCATTTTCTCATTTGTAAAGCCCTAAGTCTTCTTCTGATTGTTTTTTTTCTTGATACATTTTTGAAAATTTATCATAATCTTGAAAAGTTTCTAATCATTTGGCAAAATTATTTTCAAAAATAGCAAAAGCATTGTTTTTGTATGATTCTTCATCCAAAGTAGCACTATTATAAGTGTTAAATTGAGTATTTGCTTCTGCTGTTTTACCATATTGAATTGCTAATCATTTTTGATAATCTTTATTACTTTGCTTATTGACCTTATATCCATCAACATAGTCTAAATTGGCACTACGTCGATAATCATCTTTTCATTTGCGATATAGAAAATCAGATTCTGCAGAATTATAGAAAAGATCATATAAAAGTTGGTCTTTGGTAAAGTTTAAATATTTTCCACCTAAAGTTTTTTTAATAAAATTTATATAATCAAGATATGGTGTTGATCATTCATATTTTAATAAATCTTGGTATGTTTGCTCATTACGTTGACTTAAAATGTTTTTGCTTCAGTTTTCATAATCTTCATTAGCATCACTAGAATTAAAATAAATTTCTTGCTTTCAATTATTTTTATGTAATCATTCTTTAAAATCTTTTTCAAAAGCTTGAAGATGATTTTGATCATATTTTTCTTTTGTAAAAACTTGCTTATTTTTTCAATCATTATAATCTCTTGTGATAATGCTTGTTCTTCCATCTTTAGCTTTTGAATATTCATCAATCCCATTATTAGTCATTCAACTTCAATTTAAGAAATTAAAATTTTCTTTAATTTCATCACTTTTCAAATAAGTTTCCTTGGCTTTTTGATTAGTCAATAACCATCCTTTGAAATCAGCATATAAAATACTTCAAGTTGTTTCTGGATAAGTCAATACTTTTGTTCCTGATTTATCGTAATTATCATCAATACTTTTACGATCTTTAAATAGTTGAGTTTTCTTAAATTCAGCATATAAATCTTGATTATTTGCTTTTTGGCTTATTCAATCTTGATATGATGTTCCCCCAAATTTTTCATAAGACCCACCACTATCTATGGCAAAATATTTTAATCAATACTCATGTGATCTAATTTTTGGTGCTTTAATTGATTCTTGGTCACTAGCATTAGGTTTTTTAGCTGCAACTCATTTATCTTTTAAAGTCTTTAATCCTGCTTTTGAAAAACGTCATTTATTATAATATGGTTTAACTAATGAACTTTGTTTTCAATCATCAAGGGAGGGAATGTTTTTAAAAGTTTCATTTTCTAAGTATTTTTGTAATTTAACAAAATAATCAGTAGTGTTTTTTCATTCCTCTTTGAATTCATCTTCTTTTTCTAAAAGTCATTTTTGATAAAAAAGTAATCCTTCATTGGCTTTTTTTCATTCTGCTTTTGAACTTGGTATTGCTTTATCTTTTCATTTCTTTAGCATATCCTCATAACCAATTTTTGGTTTATTACCATTAGAGTATTGCTTTGTTATGTAGTTATATTCAAGTGATTTATGATCCATAAATTTTTGAAAATATTCATTATCTTCTTTAACTAAATTATCTTTAAAAGCTTGAAAATATGTTTTAGCAACTTCGTTGTTATCAAACCACTCTTTTTTAGTTAAATCATTATTGGCATCTGCCCATATTTGCCCTCAATCATCAAAAGTTTTAGTTTTTAAAAACTCAGCAAAGGTTTGTTTTAAACCATCACTAGTTTTGATGTATTTATCAACAAATGGTTTAGCAAATTGACTAGTTAATCAATTATCTTTATTTAACTTGTTTTTAAAGCTAGCAAGATCTTTTTTATATTGAGGTGAATCAATATATTCTTTTTTAACTTCATCACTAGTTTTAGCCCACTTTAAAAAGGTTTTTTTAGCATGGGTGGTGTTCATATAATCATCAAGATTCATCTCCTTAAAATGACGAGAAGAATTAGCATCATAATTGATGTTGCTATTGTTTGATTCCCTTTCAAAAACAACCTTTGAATTCCCTTGTGACACTGGTGTTTCAATACTTTGTTGTAATCCCGGTTGCTCGCTATATAAAGCAACTGTACCAAAAATTCCAACCCCTGAAAGAGCGGTTACACTTAACACTTTTTTGTTTGAAAATAAATTCATTTTTTGCCCCTTTAAATTTTAATTTCAAAAATAATAATATATTTTAAATTTTAAAATTGCAAGCAAAAAATTATATATTTTTTTTAAAGAATTTTTTTGTTATCAAAAATTATTTTTCATTGTCTTTTTGGGTGGTATTTTCACTTAGTTTTTGTTAATTTTAATTTTTTTAATATTAACAAAAATTATGTTTAAAGAATTTTAAATATGTTTAATTTTTTAAGCTATTTTTGTTTTTTAAAATAATCTTTTATTTTCCATCGTAAAAGAAAACATTATAATCTTCACTTTTTAATATTTCTGTTTTTGTATATCAGTTGGCTACAGTTGTATCAATTGTTCCATCATCATTAAATTTAACTGGATATTTTTTGATGTAATTAATTAACGCCTCTGCTATTGAATTTGTTTTTGTGGTCTTTTTGCCTTTAAACATATCATAATAGTGACCACCTGCTGCTAGAAAATCATTAGTTGCTAATTTATAAACTTTTTTATCTTCAATAGGAGTTCCATCAGTTTTTTCAAATACACGAATTTTACCATTTTCAAGATCAATTCTTACCTTGAAGCCAGCAATTCTTGGAAACGCTCCCCTTAAATTATCAGAGGGTTCATCACTATTAAAATTAATAAATGATTTTTGAATTGCTGCTTTTAATTCTGCCCCAGTAACTTCAATAGTTGTTACCTTATTTTCAAATGGAAGTATTGAAAGAATGTCTTTTTTTGTTATTTGTTTTGACCCTTTACCAAAGCCCTCGCTAAAATATGACCCTTCTAGATCTGCTCTAATTCCCCCTGCATTTTGTAAAGCAAAATCAGCATTAGCAGAATCTTCAAGCATTGCTGCTGCAATCAACTTTCCAATATGCATTCATCTAAATCTTAATGCCGATTCATCATCTTGTTCATCATATTCACCATATAATGTGCGATATGGGTTTTGACCAATTATTTCCTTTTCAAAAGTTTTAATTTTATTATTTCAATTTTTAATTTCATCTAAAATTTTTTGATCTTTTTTAACTTTTTCAACCTTGTCTTTAGTAATTATTTCATATGTTGTATGTACTTTTTTATCTTTGTCTATTTTAATTCTTAATTTTCCAAGGTTTTGGGTTTTAAATCCAGCTTGCAAAATTAAAGTATTTTCTACTTTATAAGGTTCCTTTAGTAATTTATGGGTGTACCCATCAATAAAAACATCGATACCAGGAACAGCTTTAACAACCTTTGATGAACGTGATGCATCTGATTTTTGACCATCTGTTCCCTTGGCATCTCTATCATTTCCTAAATGGCCTAAGGCAACTATTAAATCAACATTTTGTGATTTTAATTTAGACACTATTTCTTTAGCTTTTGAAATTGTGTCTTCAAAAGTAAAGTCGGTCATTCTTGCAGAATTAGTTGTTGGTTCTTTTTGGGGCGTTGTTAAACCAAAAACTCCAATTTTAATTCCATTTTTGTTAAAAATCTTATAATCAGGAAAGTCCATGTCCATTGGCTTGTCTTTAACTGTTGTATTTGCTGATAAGTAAGGAAATTTTGATTTAATCATCAATTCTTTTAAAGCTTTTGATCCATAATCAAATTCATGAACTCCTAGAGCTGCTGCATCATAACCAACTTCATTTAAAATCGGAATAACTCCTGCCCCTTTAGTAAGGGTTGAATAAGAGCTCCCACTAAGAAAATCTCCTCCATCAAACAAAAGTACACTATCCTTATTTTCACTATTATCATTTTTTTTAGCATCTTTAATAATGGTGCTAATTTTGGCAAAACCTATTCCATAATAATCTTCTTTTACATAACCATGAGTGTCACTAGTGTGAAATATGGTTAATTCTTTTGAAAAATCATTACGTCCTAAATCGTTTTCCCACTTGTAAAGTGCCATATCTTTTTTAGATTGTTCTTTTGACTTATAGATTTTAAAAAATTTATCATAATCATAATTTTTAAAAACTTCTAATCATTTTTGATAATTGTTGTCAAAAATACCAAAATCATTTTTTTGGTATGTTGTTTCATCAAGGGTGGCATCCATATAAATTTTAAATTCATCATCACTCTCTTTGGTTTTTCCATATTCAAGTTTTAATCATTTTTTATAATCACTAACACTTTGCTTGCTTGAAGCATAATTTTGAGTATAATCTGAAGCTTTAGTACGTTGATAATCGGCTTGTCATTTTTTAAATAAAAAGTCAGAGTCTCCTAAATTATAAAAAATATTAAATAGTGATGGTTTTTCATCTGATCAATTTTTTAGTTTTTCTAAAAGAGTTTGAGGTTTTTTATCTGTAGTTGGTCAAATAGAAGCAGCAGATAAAAATTTCTTATCGCCTGAGATTTGAAGAATAAAATTGTAATAATCCTTATAGGGTAATGATCATTCATATTTTAATAATTCCCTATATGTTTGTTCACTACGATGACTTGAAGTGGCTTTTTTTCATTTTTCATAATCTTCATTAGAATCTTTTGAATTAAAATAGATTGTTTTTTTTCAACTATTTTTATGCAACCACTCTTTAAAGTCCTTTTTAAATTGGCCATTGTGATTTTCATCATATTTTTTTTGTGTAAAAATTTGATCTTCTTTTCAATTGTTATAGTCTTTTCTAGCAATTAGGGTGTCTGTCCCCTTTAAAGCAGCATTTCTATATTCATTACTTCCATTATTAATCATTCATGTTCAATTTAAAAAGTCAAAATCTTCACTAATTTGGGGATTTTTAAAATAAGCTTCTTTTCCTTGTTGAGATGTTAACAACCACTTATGAAAATCTTTATATACAGTACTTGAAGAATCATCAGGATAGGTTATTGGAACTCACTCATATTTATTTTTATCTTCATTATAAGTAGGTTCTTCATCATAACCATCATATTTTATTTTTTGTTCTTTAAATATTTTAGATTTTTTAAATTCAACATATAAATCTTTATTGTTTTCTTTTTTCTTTATTCAATCTTTATATAGTTCTCCACCAAATTCTTCATAAGACATTCCACTATCCATAGCAAAATATTTTATTCAATATTCATCTAATTTATTTTCAGAAATCTTAACTTTGCCCCCTTGTTCCTTCGGTTTTTTAGCCGCAATTCATTTGTCTTTTAAAACTTTTAAACCTTCTTTTGAAAAGCGTCATTTATTATAAGAATCTCTAACTGAAAAACTAAGTTTTCAATCATCATAAGGAAGAATTTTTTCATTAACATTTTTTTGTAAATATTTGTTTAACTTCTCAAGATAATCAGAAGATTTTTTTCACTCTTCTTTAAATTCATTTTCTTTTTTGGCTAGTCATTTTTCATAAAATAAACTTCCCTCATCAGCTTGATTTCATTCTAACCGAGAATTTGGAATTGCCTTGTCTTCTCATTTATCAAGCATATGTTTAAAACCAATTTCTGGTTTATCAAGACCAAAATATTGCCCTGTTATATGATTATATTCAACTGACTTGTAGTTTATAAATTTTTGAAAATAGCTATTAGATTCATTAGTTAAATCATCTTTAAATGCTTGAAAATATGATTGGCCTATTTCATCGTCACTAAGCCAAAGAAATTTAATTAATTTATTTTTAATGTCTGCTCAAGTTTTTGCAAAATCATCAAAGGTTTTACTTCATCTAAAATTGGAAGAATTTAGCATAACTCCTTGATCTTCTTTAACATAATTTTCAAACATTGGCTTAGCAAATAAACTATTTATTCATTTGATTTTAGCTTCTTTGGTTTTGTTAACATTATCAGGTAGATTTTGATCAAATTTAGTTTTAAAGTTTTTAAGATCTTTTTTATATTGCTCAGAATCAATATACTTTTTTTTAATTTCATCATTAGTTTTAGCTCACTTTACAAAACTTTTTTGAGCATGACTAGTTGCTACATAATCATTAAATCCCATTTCCTTAAAATATGGTTGATTGTTAGTTGGAGAATTAATGTTGTTGCTGCCATTGCTGTTGCCACTTGATGAACCTCCTGAACCACTATTTGAAGATTCTTCTGGTGCTGATGTTTCACTAACTTTTTGAGAATTTGATGTGTTGCCCTCTTGATTTAATGAAGATTGTTCATTATAACGACAATTTGTGGCTGAAATTCCAACGCCTGAAATTGCTATTAAGCCTAAAAAATTTTTATTTAAAAATAAATTCATAATTACTTCCTGTTAAATTTAACTTCAAAAGTTCTTTTTACCTAACTTAATAAAAGTGTTAAAAATTTTAAATATGTTTAATTCTTTTTGTCAATTTAGATTTGTCATATCAATTTTTTTTACTAGTATCAACGCTTCCATCACTTTTTAAAACAACTGGATATTTTTTAATGTAATTAATTAAAGCTTCATCTAATGGGTTTGTTGTTGTTGTTTTTTTACCTTTAAACATTGCATAAAAATCACCACCACTTGCCACAAAATCATTTGTTGCTAATTTATAATTAACATTATCTAAAATTGGAGTGCCATCATTTTTTGTGATTTTAACAATTTTGTTTTCTTTGTTTAATTCAACCTTAAATCCAGCAATATGAGGAAAATGACCGGCATAATCAGGATACTTATTAACTCCATGTTCAATAGCTGTTTTTAATTCTTTCCCAGTTAATTGAATTGTTGAAACAATATTTCCAAAAGGTAGGATTGAAAGAATGTCGCCTTTTGTTATGTTTTTAACTTTTTCTTCTTTACTACTTCCTGGTAGACTTGCTCTAATTCCTCCACCATTTGTTAAAGCAAAATCAGCATTAGCATCTTCTAGCATTGCTTGGGCAATTAAGTTTCCAATTTGCATTTCAGAACGACCAATTCCAATACCACTTCCTTTTTCGCCATATTGCACTAGTGCTGGGTAAGGGTTTTTACCAACAACTTCATTTTTAATAACATCAATTTTATCATTTCATTGCTTAATAATGTCTAATACTTTTTGATCTTTAGCGTGTTCTTTGACTTCTTCTTTAGAAATTAATTTATAAGCTTTAGAAATGTTTCCAGCATCATTTTTTTTAATAGTTATTTTTCCAAGATATTTAGTTTTATCTCCAGCTTGAACAATTCAAGTTTTACCAATTTTTATTGGTTCTTTATTTAATTGATGAGTGTGCCCATCAATAAAAACATCAATTTCTGGGACTGCTTTAACAACTTCTGAAGAACGTGATGAAGGATTAACTCTTCCATCTGATCCAACTGCATTAGGGTCATCTCCTAAGTGGCCTAGCGCAACAATAAGATCAACATTTTTTTCTTTTAATGTTGCCACTGTTTTTTTAGCATTAACTATTGGGTCTTCAAAAACAAAATTTTTAATTTTAGCAGGGTGAGCTTTTGAAGTTGATTCTGGTGTTGTTAACCCAAAAACTCCTACCTTGACCCCGTTTTTATCAAAAATTTTATAATCAGGAAATTCAATCGAACCATCTAAAGATCTTGTATTTGCAGATAAATATGGAAATTTTGATTTTATTATCAATTTCTTTAAAACTTCTGATCCAAAATCAAACTCATGATTACCAAGTGCCATTGCATCATAACCAACTTGGTTTAAAACAGGAATAACTCCTTCACCTTGAGTTAAAGTGGCATAAGTTTGTCCTCCGATAAAGTCTCCTCCATCAAGTAAAAGCACTCCATCTTTATCTTTATATCTTTTTTTCTCATCCTTAACAATTGCACTAATTTTAGCAAATCCCATTCCCGCATAACTGGCTTCACTCATATAGGCATGAGTATCATTAGTGTGAAATATTGTTATCTCCCCTGATTTAGGAGCTACACTAGATGCAATACTCTTGCTACCACCTGTACAACCTGTGACAAGACTTGTCACTAAAAGTAAAGAAAAACTTCACAATTTTTTATTTAACATTTTATTATTTAACCTCTTTTATCATATTTAACTAAGTATATTAAATTATACATTTTTTTATCTAAAAACAAAATAGGTTTTTAATAAGTTTTAATTATTTTTTAAAAAGTTTTTAACTAGTGAAATGACTTCTTTTTCACTACTGCAATCTAAAGCTTTAATCACTAATTTTTGACATTTTTTTAAATTTAAACTTTTGGTAATTTTACGAGCTTTTAAAATTAAATTAGCACTCATTGAAAAGTCATCAAGACCCATTCCAATTAATAAAGGCAAAGCCAATTCATCACCTGCCATTGCCCCACACATTCCCACTCATTTATTTTGTTTGTGGGCTTGTTTGATAATGTTGTTAACATTTCTTAAATTTCCTGGATGCAAGGGTTGATAAAGATAAGATACTTTTTCATTCATCCGATCTGCGGCAAAAGAGTATTGTAATAAATCATTAGTTCCTATTGAAAAAAAGTCACTAATTTTTGCAAATTTATCAGCCATTATGGCCGCAACTGGAATTTCCATCATCATCCCCACTTCATACTTCCCAATTTTTGCTTTTTCTTTAATTAAATCTTTTTCAACTGCTTTTAAAACTTTTTTAGCTTCAATAAATTCTTCAAGAGTAGCAATTAAAGGAAACATAATTTTTAAATTACCATAAGCACTGGCTTTTAATAATGCCCTTAATTGGGTTTTAAAAATTTCTTGTTTATCTAAAGTTAAACGAATTGCTCGATAACCAAGGAAAGGATTTAATTCATGAGGAAATTTAAAATAGCTTAATGTCTTATCACCACCAATATCTAAGGTTCTAATGACAACACCTTTTTTACCAAAGGCTTTTAAAACATCCTTGTAAGCTTGAAATTGTGTTTCTTCATCTGGCCACTGGTTAGCATTCATATATAAAAATTCTGAACGAAATAGTCCTACTCCTTCAGCACCTTTTTCTACTGCTAACTTAGCATCATTAACACTTCCAATATTAGCTTCTAATTTAATTTGGTGATTGTCACTTGTTATTGATTTTTGGTTTAAAAATTTTTGTAACTCTTTTTTTTCAGCAATTGCATCTTTAATTTTTGTTTGAAATTGATTTAAAGTTTTTTTATCAGGTTCAATAATAATTTCCCCATTATTACCATTAATAATAATCATTTGATCTTGTTTAGTTTCTTTAAGGATTTGACTAGCTCCAACAATAGCAGGAATTTCTAAAGAATTAGCCATAATTGCTGAATGTGAGGTAACTCCCCCAATTTTAGTAACAAAACCTTTGGCATATTCATTTAAATTAGCCGTTTGTGAAGGAGTTAAATCTTCACAAACAATAACACTATCTTTTTTAATTGATGATAAATCTAAAATTTCTTCTCCAAGTAAATAATGAATTAAGCGATTAATGACATCCTTAACATCTGATGCTCGCTCTTTCATATATTCATCATCCATATTAGCAAATAAATCATGATATTTTTTACCAATTATATCAGTTGCATATTCTCCATTAACTAAATCATTAGTAATTAAATCTTTAATTTCTTTAACCATAACTGGATCATTTAAAATTTGGCGATGAGCTTCAAAGATTTCGGCTTTACTTGCCCCTAATTTTTCTTTAGTTTTTTCATAAAGTTTAATTAAATCTCCCTCAGCTTTTTTTAATGCTTGATCAAGTTTTGTAATTTCTTTTTTGCTATCTTTAATCTTGCTTTTAACAATCTTTAAATCCTTTGCTTCAATTTTAAAAACACTAGCAATGGCAATTCCTGGTGCTGCTGCTTTTCCTTTAATAGTTTTCATTAATTTTTTTCACCCTTCTTAAAATTTATTTTCAATTTCTTTGACAACTTGTAAGATAATGTTGTTAACTTTATCATATTCAATTTGGGAACTACCAATAACAGCAATTGAACCCTTTTGCCCCTTGATTTGGTATTCCTTTTTAATAATTACTGACCCATCATCATTAATTAAAATATTACGCTTTTGGTTTTTAATAAATTGTTTAAATGATGAGTGATTTTCAATTAGATTAATGAGCTTTTCTTTTGCCGCCTTGTCGATATTGTCATATTTAACTAGATTAAATGAACCAGATTGGAAAAAAGTATCTTTGTTTAAAGATAGTAATTCCAAAACAAAATTTTGAAATGCTGTTTCTAAATTTTTAATATTTTTTTCTAAAATTGGTTTTAAACTATTAAAAGTAGCAACCAAATTTTTAACTGGTATTGATACTAATCTAGTTTGTAAAATATTAATTAAATCAATAAATTCATTAACTCTTTTTTCATTAGCAAAAGCATAAGTTCGACTATGAGTTTTACCACTACTTGTAACTAACACCACATTCACCCGAAAATCAGGACATTTAGTAGCATTAATTGCTTCTAAATATTCTTCTTTAATATCAGGGGAAATAATGATGGTAGTAAGATTGGTTAGTTCAGAAATAATGTCTGAAGCTTTTTGCAATGTTAAATCAATTGATTCTTGTCTTTGCTTAAATAAATTTTGAATTTGTTCAACAAAGTAATCTTCATCATTATTCATCAGGTGATCAACATAGTATTCATAACCTTGTTTTGTGGGAACTCTTCCCCCCTGGTTATGAGGTTTAGCAATTAGATTTAATGATTCTAAAATCATCATTTCATTTCTAATTGTTGCTGATGAAACATCTAAATTATTGTCTTCAAGTAAAAAAGAAGAACTAATTGGTACTCCTTTTTTAACAAAAGTTTCTACAATCAATTTTAAAATCTTTTTTTGTCGCTCATTTATCATTTGTAATTATTAACCTTACAACATAATTATATCAATTATCTTTTAAATTAGGAATTAAGGGGTGGGTTTAAAATATTTTTCTTATTTAATTTATAAAAAATATTAGGTATTTTCATATTTTTTACTATATATATTTTAGAAGTCTAAAATGATAAAAAAAGAAATTATGACAAGAAAAAAAATGAGTAAATTACTTATGTCTACTCTTTATATAGAATCACAATTAAAATGTATTTTAAAAGAAATATTGCCTAAAAATATAGAGAAGCTTTTAAATAATCCATTTTCAAAAAGGACAAAGCATATTTTAAATATTAGAAATAAAAAATTATCTTTAAAAATAGTTAAAAAATCATTTTCTTTGCATAAAAACAATATAAATGATTATTCAATTAATGGAATAATAAATTGAATCTATATAGCAAACTTTATAAAATTAGTATCTAAAAAGTATAATTACCCATCAAAACAAAATATTAAATTTGTAATAAATAATTTACAAACAATTTGCTCTATTAGAAATAAATTAGCCCACCCAAAATGTTTTTTTAATATTTCTGAACAAGAATTAATCAAAACAATTTATCCTCTAAAATTAAAAAACAATTTAAATTATCAACAATTAATTAATAAACTATATATTGTTGAAAAAATCTTAAATAAAATATTGAAAAAATAATCCTTTATTATATAATTAAAATGTAGTCCCCCTAGCGTGTCTGGGCATGACGCCAAATTAGATGTACGCATCTTTTTTGAAGATATATTCTATAGATATATGTGCCTAATTTATTTAGGACACAATTAAAGGTGGAAACACCTTTTTTTGTTTTAATATCATCTTAAATTCTTTTTAAAATATGCTGATTAAAACAATTTTAAAATTTTTAAAACTTAATTGAAAAGTTTTATGTGATTAAAAAATCTTTTATTAGTTTTTTTAAAATAGCTTTTGAAAAATTCTTTTTTCTAAATTTTAAAAATTTTTTAAATTCATTTTCTTTGACTTTGTTTCTTTTTTTTCATTCTTTAATAATTTCTATTATTTCTTTATATTTTTTTGATTTGGCGCGTTGATTTTTGTTTATAACAATATTAACTCAATCATTTCTCATATATACATCTTCTAATGAAGAACCTTTTTGTTTATTTTTTTCTCTTGTTAAAATTGAAATGTTTTCTAATGATGAACAATCATTTTGTTTTCCAACAAAGTCCAAGGGTATTGTGTGATCGAATTCAAAATATTTATGTTGCTTTTTTGTTTTTTTAGGGTTATTGCCTAAATGATATTCTTTATAATCTCTCCTTATTTTGTTTTCAAAGAATCAAAGCAAACAAAGTTTGCTAATTGATTTTGGTGATTTAGATTCACTTTTTGATTTATTGAAAATTATTTCAACTAATAATTCTAATTTTTTTTGATTTTCTTTTTTTGAGTCATCATAAGGGAAAAACAAAATATGCTTATTTTCTACAAATAGCAAGTTATTAAATCAACCTTCAATACCACCTGCTGATATTGGGTGTTTGGTTATAAATCAAGTTAAATCTAAAAAATTTATTTTATAGTTTGCAAAATTATTTTTTAATTCTTGAAAATTTTTTTGGTTTTTTTTAATTTTTTTTATTAAATTTTGATTTTTTATTAAAAAATCAAATAAATATATTGTCATATATGAGTGTAAGTTTATTTTTGTAAAATGTTTCTTTTTTTCAGCACCTGCTTTAGTAAAAGGTATATTTCAAAATCAAAATTTTTTATGAAATTCTTCAAAAACAAAAGAAAGTTTTTCACAAAAAGAATTAAATTTAGTTTTTGTTTCAAAAATATCTGACAATCATTTTTCAATTTTTTTGTTGAAATTACTTTCGCTTTTTTCTATTAAAGCATCATCTCTTTCTGTTGCAAACAAGCATATTAAAATTCTTTTGATTCAAATTAATTTTCTTTTAATTTTTTGTATAGGCTTTTCATCATCAATATGTCTAGCCATTATGTAATAGTCTCTATTTTTAGAAAAACCATTTAAATCACCAAGTTTTTTTGCTATTAAATAAAGTAATTCTGTTATTAATATTAAATGTTTTTTTCTATCTTTTGCATCATAATGAATTTCTAAATCCATATGTTTGATTTTATACATTTCATCAATATCAATATCATGAGAAGTGTTAAGTCAAAGTGGCCTTTTCATTTTTTTATTAGACAAAATTGCTAAATGAATATCTTCTTTATCCAAAGCTGTGCCTTGTTCATTCAAATTAACAAACCATTCAACAATATTGTCTATTTTATTTTCTTCTTCCTCATATTCCACAATTGGAATTAAATAATTTTCTATCTCAGAATAATTATTTTCTGCTATTTTTTTTAATGAATTACATCTTTGTTGCCCATCTAAAAGTAGTTTTTCATTAGTGTCTATTTTCTTATATAAAATAATAGTCCCAATTGGACAATTGTTTTTGATAGATTCTTTTAGTTTATTAATTTTATCTTGAGGTCAAGAAATATCTCTTTGGAACTTTGGCAAAACAATAATGCCTTCTTTAAGACTTTTTAAAATATCTTGTGCTTTCCATTCTTTTGCTTTTATCTTCATAAATTAATTTTCGCACAATTAATCTAAAAATGCGAACTAAACCAAGAAATTTTTTTCATTTTCAAACAATATTATCTATTTTTATAACGAGTATATAAAGTTTGAGCTAGTGTTGAAGCTTCAAATGCTCTTCTTCCATTAACAATGTTAGCTGATCAATTATTGATTGATTCAATAAATTTAGGAGTTGTTTTAAAAACCTTTGGATCAGGCTCTACCCCAACTGGATCTTTTCAACTATCATAAAAATTCTTTAATCTTCTCCCTGATAAATAATTATCTAAATAGCTATATCCACTATTTTCAATAAATTGCTTAGTGTCTTGAGTAAATTGACTAGATTTTTGGTAGTTATCTTCTGTTCTTGTTAATTTTGCTAAAACAAATGGTGAGTCTTTAAAAAGTGCTTTTCCATTATCAAAGTTGTTAAAGTAATTTTTTAAATCTAGACTTGCTTGATTATTGCTTAAATAATCACTTTCTTTTTTAATGTCATTTTTATAAAGGGTGTAGTCTTTTTGGCTTTGCAAACTATTTTTATAAACTCCTAATTGGTGATCATCATTCTTGTAATAATCATTTAAGTCATTTGCAAAAGTTGAATCAGGGCTTGAATCATATTTAGCTTTGGTTCTTTGGTTAGGATCATCTCAAGAGTTATAATCATTGACAAATTGCCTTGAGTTTTTATAAATATCTTTACTATGAATTGGTTTTAACCTAGCAATTACTTCTTGATGTCTTGAAGATAAGGCAAACTTGGCATCAACAATATCATTTCAATCTTTGTTAAATTGATCAGAGTTTTGGTAATAACTTAATCCATTACTTTTAGTTCTTGACCAAGTGTCAATATCATTTTTAAATTTTTCACTTGCTTGATATGGTGCTTCTCCTTGTTGATAAATCCATTGTTGATAATCAAGATTAGATTGTGTTGAAGCTTTATAATCATTAAGTCCCTTGCTTATTGTTTCCCAATCATTAAAATCTTCATTAAATTGCTCACTTCTTTTGTAGGCATCTTCATAATTTTTGTTAAGTCAAGCTAGATAATCTTTATTTGATTGAATATGGTTTAAGTAAAACGAATAACCATTGTTAAATGTTTCTCCACTTTTTCTAGCATTAAGATAACTATTAAAATCATTTAAATAAGTGCTTGCCTTACTATATTGATTGTTTTTATCAAGTTTTAATCAAGTGTTATAATCACTATTTGATTGCTCATGGTTGGCATAAAGATTAATTCCATTGGCTCTTGTTTTGATTCACTGTTCCATTCAAGTTTGCAACTTATTATTATAATAACTTTCTTGGTTTTTAAAAGCAGCTTCAATTTTTTGGTTTTTTCAATTTTCATAATCATTATTAGCAGACTGTTTTGTTAAATAAAAAAGGTGGCCGTTTGCTAAACTTTGACCGCTTTTAATTTGGTTAATAAATCTTGTAAAATCATTATTAAAAGTTTGACTATTTAAATAATCATTTTCTTTAGTTTTTTCTAATCAAGAATTAAATTCCACATTAGAATCTTGATGACTTAAATAAAATTTATGACCTCTTGAAACATCGCCGCTTGAAGTTGGAGCAGTTAAATATTCATTAAAATCATTTTGATATTGATCACTTTGCAAGTAATAATGATTTCCTCTACTTTGAATTCAATTATTGTAATCTCTTGAAGCTAAATCAAAAGTTAAATAAGCTAAATAACCATTGCTCTTGCTTTGACCTTGCTTAATTTGATCACGATAAGTTGCATAATCACTAGAAAATGTTGTTTTACCAGAAGTGTATTGATATTTGTATTCAAGACTTTCTTTGGCTCAAGGATTAGCCCTTAAATAACTTGCCAAATCACTTTTTGCTTTGTTTGTTGTCAAATAATAATTAAAGCTTGCTAGTTCCCGGTTATTTCCTAATTTATTATCTCTTCATTTAATAAAATCAATTTCATATTGGTCATTATTTTGATAAATGTGGTTACTATAATCTTCATTTGATTTAAAATCATTATCATAAAAGTTAATTCAATTATCTCTATTGCCAGTTCAACTATTAAAGTTAGCATCAAAATCATTATTACCTTTTTGGTATTTACTTTCTTTATGGTGTTTTAATCATTCATCATAATCACTTGTTGCTACTTCAGAATTTAAATAATGATTTTTCCCTTGACTAATTCCTTGATCATTGAATTGGAAATATTTGCTCATATCAATGCGGTGTTGGAATGAATTTTGGTAAGCAGTCTCAGAATTTTCATTTCAATTTCGGTAATCTTTTTTTGCTTGATCACTTTTTAGATAAACATTTTTTCCTTTTTCATTATTAGTGTATTGTTTTAAATCATTAATGTAATTTTGACTATTTTTATAATTTGTCTCAATTTTTGGATCGATTCAAGCTTGGTATTTTCTTGAAGAAACCCCGTTTGAATTATAGTAATATTCAAATTGACCACGATTAATTAAATGTTTAGAAACAGGGGCATTATAATAACTTTTTAAATCATTTAAATATTGATAATTGCTTTTATAATTTGCTGCTGTGGTAGCAATTGGGTTAGGATCAACCCAACTATTGTAAGCATTTTTTGCTTCATCTGATTTTTTAAAAACATCAATACCATTTTGTTTATGAGTAGCTCAAAGTTTTAAGGCATTGTTATAACTTGTTAAATCTTTTTTAAATTCTTCTTTTTTATAATCCAAATAACTTTCATCAAGATTATTTAATCAATAACTTTTTGCTCACACTTTCAAATTTGTTAAATATTGCTCTTGGTTTGTTGATTTAGAGTAATTATGATGCAAATAATTTAAATACCTTTCATAATGAGTTGCTTTATATTGGGGATTTTTCAAAGCAAAAGTAGCTTCATCTTCTAAATATTTTTGGTGTAAATCAACCCATCATGGCTTATAATCTTTTCTAAAGTTAAATTCTTGTTCAACAAAAAATTGCGATAAAGCTTCTAAATACTCTTTTTTGTCATTAACAAAATCAGCTGATATTGAACCATCGGCTTTTCTTTTGTGCTCATAAATGTCTTGAGTATATTTTGTTAAAAATCATTCTGCTACTGTTGAGGTTCCTTCTTCATTGTTATTCCCTCCTGCAAAAAATCCAAATAGTGCTGGGGCGATATTAAAAGTGAAAAACTTCTTTCCTTCTTTATTAATAAAATATTGTGGTGTTTGCATTCTGTTTTTATTTTGCAAAACTTTGAATTTTTTTTCACTGCTACTAGATGCTCAATTTTTAAATCAATCACTCATCATATTTTTTAATTGGGTTGGGTTATTTAAGAATGTGTTTTTTAAATCACTAGTTTCAGCTTTGCTTTTAAAATCATCTGAATAAATTCACTTTTCTTTTAAATTTTTAAGATTTTGACTAGAAAATCATTGCTCAAATTTATCATCTAAGGAACTTTTATCATTTAATCATTTTTCTTTAGTGTCTAAACTTGGGTTATTTTGATTAAACCACTTATTAACTTCTATTAAAAAAGCATTTGCCCCTTTAGTCGTTTCTTCCCATTTTTCTTTTAAAGCATTAAGTGAATCAGGGTCTTGTTTCCAATCATTATATGCTAAAGTGGCATCTTCTTGTTTTAGTCAAGTTTCAAAACTACGCTTAACACTTCCTTGATCTATTCAATCTTGTTTTTTGACATTATAGTCATTAGTTTTTTCTCACTTGTTTGCTAAGTACTGTTTTCCTTGAGCTGAATTTTTTCATTCTTCATAATCTTTATTTCCATGATTTCTAAGTCATGTAAGTTTATCAGTTTTACTTCTTAAATTATTATTGGCATATGTTTTTAAATTTTGTGAATAACTATCACTTTTCAAAAAGGCTGCTTCTAAAACCCTTTTTCCTTCTTCGCTTTCTTTTCAAACATCATAAGAATCACTTGAAGCTTGTAAATTATTTCACTTAGTTTGCAAGGTTTTTTGGTAATTATTGGCAATTCAATGATCTTTTTTTTGTTGATAAATAGGCAGGGTTTGATAATAAGTTTTTAATGATGAAGGATAAGATCTTATATAGCGATTGTATTTCTTACTTCATTTTGAATTACTAGCAAATTGTTCATAATTATTAAATTTGCTTTTTTGCATATCATTAACCCATTGACTTTTGCTATGAGAAGGGGTGTAGGTATTTCATCATGTGTTTTTTTTGTTAGTAAAATCATCAGTTTTTTTTCATTCTTCTAAAAGTTTAGCTTGTCCCCTTAAAGAATCTTTTCAATGATTAGCATAAAAGGCTGATTCACCAGAACTTAACCATGTGCTTTTGTCACTAGAATCCTTTTGACTTTGAATAAAAGCTTTTCTTTTTGCTAAGTAATCACTTGTTGTTTTTCAATGGTTTTTTAACTCACTATTTCCTGCTTGAGTTTGCACATATTCTTTATATTTAGTAAAAGCATTTCGACTATTGTGTCATAGCGAAAAGTGGTAATTATTAGTTCATTTTTTTAATGATGTTTGATAATTACTAGTTGTTTTTCAATGGTTAATAAATTGGTTTTTGAATTGATTGGTGTTTTTAATGCTTTGATAATTTGAACTAGCTGTCCCTGTTGATTTTCATAAATTAAGTCCATAAGTATTAGCTCAACTTGTTTTTTTGTCTTGATAATAACTAGTTGTTTTTCAATGATTTTCTAATAAAGTTTGTTTAGCATCTAAAGCTTTTCAAGTGTTATATTTATTTAAAGAATCACTTGTTGATTTTCACAAATTTTTAGAAAAGTTTTGTCTTTGGATTCATTGTTTAAATTGATTGCTATAATTACTTTGGTTTTTCCAATGAGTTTTTAATAATTCAAGATTGCTAGATTGACTTTTTCAATTATTATAGTCATTTAATGAATCCTGGGTCTTTGATCAAATGCTTTTACTATGATTAGAATAATTGAAATTAGCTTTTGCTCAAGAATTTAATGTTTCTTGATAATTAGTTGTTTTTTCTCATATTCCCTTGACCAAATTTTTTGCTACTGGCGTTTTAATTCATTTTTGATAATAGCTTTTTGATTGATCTTGGTTTAATCAATTTTGTTTATTGATTACATTATAATTTGCTCTTGTTCAAGTATTTAAAAAAGTGGTGTAACTGGTAGTAGCTTTTCAATGCGATAAAAGTTCTTTTTGGATTGCATCTGATTTTTTCCAATCAAGATATTTGTTAATTGCTTCACTACTTTGAGCTCAAGCATTTTTTTGAATACTTGAGGTTTGCTCACCAATTCATTTTTGTAAAGAGTTTAAATAATGGGCATCTTTTTTCCAAGTTGCTTGCAGGGCACTTTTAGCACTAGGTGTGACTTTTCAATTATTATATTGTCTTGTTACATCTTCTTCATTAATTCATCTATCTTTACTTTTTCCTTGATAATTATTATCAATTCAAGAATTTTTAAGTCCTTGATAATGACTTTGTCTAGTAAAAGTTGCTTTTAAAGTTTCTCGTCCTTGACTTGTCTTTCTTCAAGCATGATATTTTGAGTTAGATTCATCACTATTTAATCAAGCAACCTTTGCTCTAGTTGATCAAGTGTTTTTAGCATCAATATATTCTTGTCTTTTTTTTAACTTGTTTTCAATTTCTTGATTCCCTGCTCTTGAATTTTTATATTCAAGGTATTTATTAGCCCAATCACTTTCTTGGTTTTTATAACTAACAAGAGGTTTTTTGCTTCCATATATATTAATTCAAGCATTGGCTTTTTGGTTGTAATCTTGAGTTGTTTTTCAATTATTGATAATCGATTCTTGATAAGTGTCACTATTTTTTCAATTGGCAAAAAAACTTTTTCCTGATGGAGAATTAATTCAAGATTGTTTGTCCAATTTATTGTTTTGACTTCTTAACCATAGAGCTGATTTTAACTTATAATCATCTTTTGTTTTTCATAAGTTTAAAAGTTTTTCTTTGTTGCTTGGTTGTTTGATTCATTTTGTATAATCACTTTTTGCTGCTGGAGTTTTTAAATAGTCTTTAATATCTTCACTACGATTGCTCCCATTTCTTCAATTAGAAATATTTGTGTTGTATTTATTACTAGCAATATAATTTGATTTTAAAGCATTGAAACCTTCACTAGTATTTTTTCAAGAATTAAAAGCTTGTTCATATGCTTGCTTTTTTAAAGCAATTTTTTTAAATTCTTGAATACTTCTTTTGGTGTTGCCAGCTCAAATATTTAAATCTTTTTTAAAGGTATCAGTTTTTTCAAAATCACCTTCTAAACTAGATACTCCCGTTGGCGATTTTCTTCACTTTTCATAATTTTCAATAGCTTCTGGAGTATTTAATCATTGGGAAAAAGTTGCATCTTTGTTATTTTTGATAAATGATGAACTAAGACTATCAACTAAACTTTTCTTTTTTTCAAGAAGACTTTTTTGTTCACTTAATGTTCCCTTTTGTGAGTTGATATTGTCTTCTGGAAACATTGAAGATGAGGCATAATAAGTTCCTACTGAAAATAGTGAAACCATAGCAAAAAGATTGCTATTTATTTTACTTTTTTTCATAACTACACCTATTTATTTAAAGTCTTAAGAATCTAAGTCTTTAAATCTTTCTCAAAACTAACATTGTTAATAATATTATACTCTTTTTTTAAAAACAATACTTATAATTTTAAAGAATTTTTTTATTTATTTTTATAGGCATTATATAATGATTTAGCATATGTAGTTTCTGAAAAAGATTGATAACCATTTAAAATGTTTTTTGATCATATGTTGATTGCTCTAGTGAAGTCTTCAGTTCCAACAAAGGCTTCAGGGTCTCTTTCAACACCAACAGGATCTTTTCAATTATCATATAAAGCTTGTAAACGAGCTCCACTTAAATATGTTGAAAAGTAAGAATCGCCTGAGTCATCAATATATTTTCTAATATCAGTTTTATATTGATTTGATTTCTTGTAACTTTCTTTAGTTCCAAATCTTTTTTTAGCAACAAAATCAGAATTTTTGAAAATATTTTTTCCATTTTCAAAGTCTTCACTTCATGATTTTAAATCTTCATCTTTGCTTTTGCTTGCTAAATATTCTTTTTCTGTCTTTAGGTTTCTAGTGTAAAGATTATAATCACTATCACTTTGAGCACTTGCTTTATATGCTAAGAATTTTTTATCATCACTATTATAAAAAGCATTTAAATCAGTTGAAAAAACGCCATCTTCATCTAAATTATATTTAGCTTCAGTCCTTATATTTGGATCAACTCAACTATTGTAATCAGTAATGAATTGATTTGAATCTTTATAAATATTTTTTCCATGAATTGCTTCTAATTCATTAATTTTTTGTTGATGGTTAGTTGTTGCAGCAAATCTTTGATCCAAAATGTGGTTTCAATCTTGTTGATACTTTGCACTTGCTTTATAAAAATTAACAGCATTAGACTTAGTGGCACTTCACTTGTCTAAATCTCTTTCTAAACTTGTTTTGTCATTTCGATAAGAGTTTTCCCCAGCATTATAAACTCATTTTTGGTAATCAATATCTGATTGTGGAGAATTATTATAAGTTGATAAGCCTTTTTCATTTGTGCTTCCATGTCAATAGTTAAGTGATCTATCAAAATCTTTATGCTTAGGTATTTCTTCATTTTTTAATCTTTCTAAGTAAACCTTGTTATAAGGGTGATTAGAATCTGTTTTTTGATCACTTAAAAAAACATTTTCCCCATTACTAATAACATCATTTTTGTCAGCACTAATTTTATATAATTTATCACGAAAAGTAATACGATCTCTAGGCATTTGAGCACTTGCCCTATATGCTTGGTCAATATTTGATGTAACCCCATTAGCCCTTGCTCAATTCAACTTATATGTTGCATAGGTATTACTTTTTCAAAAAACATCAAATTCAGCTTTTGCTTGGGAAGTTGCCCATCATTCATTATAGTATTTTTGACCTTCTTCACTCTTAACTCATTGTTTGGTGTTTAAATAACTTTCTGTTGAAAACCAATAAACAACAAATGATTGTCATTCCTTTTTCTTCTCAATACTATCATCTGGTGCTTTTCATTTTTTCCAGGTTTCAAATAAAGCTTTTTTACCAGCATCACTTGCTTTTCAAGCATCGTATTCAGCTTTAATGTTTTCTTCTTTCAATCACAATTCCTTAGTTTTAGCAACATAATTATCATCAATTCAATCTTCTTTATGTTCCTTATAATGATTTGTCCTATATCAATGAGGTTTTAAAGTTTCTCGACTAGTAGCTTTTAACCTTCAAGCATTGTATGCAGCATTAGAATCATTGCTATTTATTCATAAATCCCTTCCCGTATTAGATCAAGAATTTTTAGCATCAATATAAGCTTGTTTCTTTTGTAATTCCTTAACAATTTCACTTGATAAATCATTTAACTTTTTATAATTGTTATAAGAGTTACTCCAAAGACTTTCTTGATTTTTATAATCATCAAGAGTTTTTTTGTGAGCATAGACAGAAATTCATTGGTCTTTTTTTGTTTTGTAATCATCTTGTTTTTTTCAATATGAAATAATGTCATTGCGATATTTTGCACTAGCTTTTCAAGATTGAAAATGAGTTCTTGCCTGGGCTTGACCTAACCAAGTTTCTTTACTATCTTTTTTATTTTCTTTGGCTAATCATTGATCTCTTTTGGTTTGATAATCAGTTGATTTTTTTCATTCATCTAAAAAGGCACCTTGATTATCCTTGACTCAATTTTCATAATCTTTTTTAGCAACATCAGCTTTTAAATAAGCATCAACATCTTTGTTTTTTAATTCCCCATCAACATCAGAATTAATTCATGCCTCACTTTTTGTTTTAAAAGATGGGTCACTTTCATAAAGTCCAGCATATTCTTTAATCGCTTCATTACTTGATTTTCAATCAGTAAAAAGTTTGTGATAACTTTGTTTTTTCAAAGCAATTTTTCTAAATTCTTTAATGCTTCTTTTTTGGTGGCTAGCCCATATATTTAAAGCCTTTTGAAAGTCTAATGTTTTTCCATATTTTTCTAAAATCTTATTAATTCCTGCTGGAGTTTTTCTTCATTTTTCATATGCTTCAATTCCATTTGCAGTTCTTGTTCACTCATTAAAGGTTATTTCTTTTTTTCGATTTACAAGAGAACTTGAAAGACTATCAACAATGCTTTTATTTTTCAAGTTTTCAGCTGTTACTTTGGAATCACCATTTTGTTGTAATTGCTGTTTAGGGGCATATAAGTCTGTATTTGTTGCATAATAACTACCCGCTCCTAAAATAGAAACAATTCCAAATAAATTACTTGATTTCTTCCCAATTCCCATAATAACACACCCTAAACTTTAGATTTTATTATCTAAATTTTATACCTATATTTTACATTTTTTTATTATGAAAACAATTAAAATTATTGTTTTATTTAATTTTTATTTGTTTTTGTAACGAAGAAATAGCGATTGAGCTAGTGTTGATGATTTGAATGCTTCCATTCCATTAATAATGTTTGCTGATCAAGAGTTAATGCGTTCAATAAAATCATTAGTTGCCATAAAAGCTTCTGGATCTCGCTCCACACCAACTGGGTCTTTTCAATTTTCATAAAATGCTTGCAAGCGTTCACCTGTCATAAACAAGTCAAAGTATTGTTCACCACTATTACTTAAGAATATTTTTGCATCAGCAATGAATTGATCTGATTTTTTATAAGTATCAGCTGTTCTTGTTGTTTGAGTTTTTACAAATGGAGAAACTTTAAAAACTTCTTTTCCATTATCAAAATTACTTCCTCATGCTTTTAAATCAAGAGCTTTTTGGGGACTAACTAAATAATGCATTTCACTTCTTGTGTCACCAATATAAAGATTATAATCAATATCACTTTGTCTTGCATTGCTATAAGCATTAACTTCTTTTTGGTCTGTATCATAATAAGTGTTTAAATCTGTTGAAAATTCATTATCACTATCAGCTAAATATTTTGCTTCAGATTTTTTCTTAGGATCATCTCAAGCCTTATAATCAGTAATAAACTGCGTAGAAGCTTTATAAATATCTTTACTATATGTTACTTTTAATTCATTAAGTTTATTAGTATGTTGTGTTGTTTTGGCAAATTCAGTATCTAAAATGGCATCTCAGGCATTTTGGGCAGCTTGTGATGTTTTAAAGGTATTTAATCCATTAGCTTTAGTTGTTGATCAAGTGTCAAGATCACTATTATATTGATTGCTGTTTTTATAAGGTGTTTCTCCTTTTTGGTAAACTCAAGCTTGATAATCACTATTAGACTTAGCACTTGCTTTATAAGTACTTTTTCCAGTGCTAAATGATTCTCATGAATTAAAGTCATTATCAAAAGCTTGGCTATTTAGATAATCATTACTTCCTTTAGTGTTTTTTCAAGTTGTAAAGTCAGTATCTGAATCACCTTGGGTTAAGTAGAATTTATGACCATTGCTTAATGTTTGACCAGTTGCAATTTTGTCTCTATAAGCTTCAAAATCACTTTGAAAGTCTGGGTCATTATCGTAGTTAGCATTACCTTGGGCAACTTTTCAAGCATTAAAGTCACTATTTGCTTGGGTTTGAGTTTTATAAATACTTAATCCATTAGTTTTAGTTGCACTTCAAGTATCTAAATCACTATTATAATTATTAGTATCAGCTTTATATGCTGCATCTATTTTTTGGCTTTTTCAATTATTATAAGCACTTGTTGCATCACCATGAGTAAAGTAAACTTTTTCTCCATTACTTAAAGTTTCTCCACTTTGCGTTGTATCTCGATAAGATTCAAAATCACTTTGGAAATCACTAGAAGCCAAATATTCATTTTGTCCAGTTGTTGTTTTTCAAGAGTTATAATCACTATCTGAATCACCTTGAGTTAAGTAGAATTTGTGTCCCTTGCTTAATGTTTCTCCACTCTCTATTGTGTCTCTATAAGATTCAAAATCGCTTTGGAAATCAGCATGACTATCATATTTAGCATTACCTTCTGCTACTTTTCAAGTATTAAAGTCATTACTTGCTTGGGCTTGAGTTTTATAAATACTTAATCCATTAGTTTTAGTTGCACTTCAAGTATCTAAATCACTATTATAATTATTAGTATCAGCTTTATATGCTGCATCTATTTTTTGGCTTTTTCAATTATTATAAGCACTTGTTGCATCACCATGAGTAAAGTAAACTTTTTCTCCATTACTTAAAGTTTCTCCACTTTGCGTTGTATCTCGATAAGATTCAAAATCACTTTGGAAATCACTAGAAGCTAAGTATTCATTTTGTCCAGTTGTTGTTTTTCAAGAGTTATAATCACTGTCTGAATCACCTTGAGTTAAGTAGAATTTATGTCCATTGCTTAAAGTCTCCCCACTTTCAATTGTGTCTCGATAAGTTTCAAAATTATTTTGATAGGCATTACTTGCTTTATATTTATTATTTTTATCATTGTCTAATCAATTATTGTAATCAGTTGTTGAACTTGCATGGTTTTTATAAAGACTTAATCCATTGGCTTTGACTGGTAATCAAATGTTTTTTCAAGCATTAAAGCCATTATTATAAGCAGTAGTAGCTTTTTTAAATTCAGCATCAACCTTAACATTCACTCAATCCGTAAAATCAGTATTTGATTGGTTTTGGGTTAAATAAAACTTATGACCTCGAGATAGAGTTTGACCACTTTCAATTTGATTAATATAATTTTGGTAATTAGTATTAAAAGTTGGTGTTTGTTCATAAACACTAGTTTTTGAACTAGTTAATCAAGAATTAAAAGCAGCATCAGAATCACTATGTCCTAAATAGAAATTATGACCTCTAGTTAGTGTTTCCCCAGTTTCAATTCCATTTCAATAGCTATCAAAATCCTTTTGATAATCATCACTTGATGAATAATGGCTTTCTTTGTTGGCAGCAATTCAAGTTGCATAATCATTAGTAGCAAGAGCTGATTTCATATAGAAGTTATATCCAATACTTTTAGTTGAATCAATTTCAATACGATCACGATATCATTTATAATCTTCAACAAATTTATTAGAAGCAGCATAAGCACTTTCAGCATTAGCAGCAATTCATGTATTGTAATCACTCTTTGCTTGTTCACTATTTAGATAATAAGTTAATCCTCGACTCTTGGTTTCATTAGCCGGAACTTCATTAATAAATGTTGTAAAATCATTATTTGATAAAGCATCATAATTAGGATCTTGTTTATAAACAAAGTCATTATAATCATGTGTTGATTGAGCATTGCTATTATAAAAACTTATACGACTTGCTTTGTCTTGTCTTCAAGCATCAAAATGAGTTTTATAATGAGTTTTGGTAATGTCATAAACAGTCTTATCATAAGCTATTCAATCATTATAATCTGTTGTTGAAACACTATTATTTCTATATAAGTTTTTTCCATCAATAATTCCTTGATCATTAAATTGGAAATATTTAGTCAAATCCATACGGTGTTGGAAAGATTTTTTATACTCTTCTTGAGCATAAGCTAAATCATTTCAGTTTTGATAATCAGTTGTTGACTGGGCATTTGCTAAATAAACTTCTTTTCCTTTTTCACCATCACGATAAGTTTCATAATTGCTTTGGAACTCACTGCTTGCTTCATAATTTGTTTGCAAAGTTGGATCAACTCATGCATTATAATCAGTTCTTGCTTGGTTTTGAGTTAGATAATAGTTTAATCCCATTGAATTTCCATTGCCATCAACTGATTTGATGTAGTTTTCATAATCAATTTGGTATTGGTAATTAGTTTTATAATTATCATCAGTTGTGGTAATTGGATTAGCATCATTTCAGTTATTATATTCATTTAAAGCACTTGCTGTTTTTAAATAAGTATCCTTACCATATCTTTTATTGCTTGATCAGGCATTTAATGCTTCATTATATTTAGCATTATCTTTTTTAAATTCAGCCGTTTTATAAGCCATATAATTATCATCAGCTCATTTTGTTTTTGCTCAAGCTTTTAAACTATTTTCATATTCATCTTGGGCAGTATTAGTTTTGTAAAGTTTATGAAGATATTCACGATATCTTTTTTGTTGTTGAGGTATAGCATCTTTATTTCTATGTTCTTGTCAACTTATTTCTGATTTGTAAAAATTTTCATGGAAATAGACAAATCAAGGCATAATTTCTTTTCTTCAACTATGATTTGCTTCACTTAATAATTCTTTAAAGGCTTTTTTATAAAGAGCATGTGAAGTTGAAATTGAGTGTTGAGCAGACTTATCTTGTGATATTTTTCAAATATCGCTAGAATATTTATCAGATTTTAATTGACTAATACCATAAAAGAAAGATAAAAAGATTGTTTCAAAACCACCTGATCTAATTCTTCATCCTTCTTTTCACATATAGTATGATAATGAATCAAGAGTTGAATCTCCACCAATAAAAATTCGATTAACTTTAAATTTCAAACTATATTGCCCTACTCGAGGCACAGTTTTGTTGTATAAAACATTATCTATAGCAGTTTTAATGGCATTATAAATTTGACTAGGATCTGATAAGAAATCTTTTTTAGAAGTATCAGTTTTAGCAATATCTTCAAAAGCTTGCGTATTAACTCATTGCTCTCTTAAGTCTTCAATATTTTGTTTAGCAAACCAAGTTTCAAAATCAGCATCAACTGGAGCTTGGCTATTTAATCATTTTTCTTTAGTGTCAAGTGTTGGATTGTTAGCATTAAATCATTTATTAACAGCTCTAGCAAAAGAAGTTGAACCTGATTTAGTTTCTTCTCAAACCGACTTTAAAAGATTTTGCCCAGCACTAGATTGTCTTCAAGTATCATAACTAGAATTAGCATCACTTGATGAAAATCAAGAATCAATACTTCTTTTTACGCTTCCTTGATTTGTTCAATCTTGTTTTTTTGTTGTAAAGTCATTAGTTGTTTCTCAATGCGTTTTTAAAGCAGTTTCACCATCACTTGTGTCTTTTCATTTCAAATAATTATCATTAGCAACATTTAGTTGTTTTCAATCATTAAAGACTCTTTTACTATTGCCACTACCTGGATCTCATTGGTTAATATCACTTTTATAATTATCACTTGCCTTATAAGCTTCTTTTAATACTCTTTCTCCTTCAGGAGTAGTTTTTCAAGCATCATATGTAGTTGTTGATGCACTTAAATCATTTCATTGACTCTTATATGGTTTAGTATATCCATTTTGAATTCATTGATATCTTCTTTGGCTATAAAGAGGAAGCGAGTTAAAATGATTTTGTAATTCACTTGAATAAGTTCTAATATATTTATTATATTTTTTTTCTCATTCTGATTTTTTATATCAAGAAACTGAGTCAGTAATTTTTGTGGCTTGGAAATCATCAATTCATTCATCTTTTGTATATGGTGGCGTATAATTGGCTAATCATTCCGCTTTTCTAGCAGCAAATTCAGGCGTTTTTTCTCATTCAGAAATCATAATTGGTTGTCCTGTTTTTGAAACAATTCAATCATTATAATAAGTATCTGAATCAGCTGAGTTTACTCAAGTATTTTTATCAACAGCATAGGGGTTATTATTGACATATGTTTGGGTAGTTGTTCGATAATTTGAAGAATCTTTTCAGAATTTATTTAATTCTTTAGATCCACTTTGGGAATTAAAATAAGTATTATATGAAGTTGTTGAATCAGCATGTGCCTTTCAAGCATCAAAACCACTACTTTCAATTCATTTAATTTTAGTTGTATTATATTCATCTTGTGTTTTTCAATGACTAATAAATGGGGTTGTAAATTCACTAGTATTTTTTTTAGAATTATAAGTATTTGATGAAGCATTTGTATCAATTCATTTACTTTTTCCCTTTTCACTAACTCATTTAGCTAGTTTAGTTGTGTAATCACTTTGGGTTTTTCATTGATTTTCTAACAATGTATCTTTACCACTTGTTGTTTTTCAAGTTTGATAATTGGATAATGAATCGCTACTTGAAGCTCAATCATTTTTGGTAAAGTTTTGGGCATTTAATCATTGCAAATATTTTGTATTATATTCACTTTGTCCTCTATAGTGTGCTTTTAAAGCATTTTGACCACTTGTTTTACCTTTATAAATATTATATTTATCTAATGAATCTTGAGTCAATGATCATGTTGGTTTCCTATGGCTTGAATAATCAAAGTGGGGATTTGATCAATTAGTTCTAGCAATATGGTAATTGTAAGTTGTTGGTCATACCCCTTTTGCTAACTCTTCTGCTTCTGGAGTTTGTCTTCAAGTTTCATATGCACTATTTGATTTATCTTGATTTAATCAATCATCTTTGGAAATTGTAGTATATGAACTTTGGGCTCATGTATTTTTAGCATTAGTGTAATCTTGTTTGCTTTCTCAATTAGTTTTTAAACTAGTTTCATTTGCACTAATCGCTTTTCAAGTATTATAAGAATTTAATGAAGCAGTTTTTGCACTTCATGCATCCTTATCATTAGTTGCTGCTCAAGTATTAATTCAACTATCTCTTGAAGTAGTGTAATCATTAGTTGCTTTTCAACTATTTTTTAAAACATCTTCATTACTAGATTCTCAAGTGTTATATTTACTTGTAAAATCTTGATCTTGGCTTCAAATTGCTTTTGTATGTTGGCTATTATCAAAGTTAGTACTAGCTCAAGTGTTTTTACTTGATGTAAAATCAGCACTTGCTTCCCAAGGGGTTTTTAATAAGTTTCTAGCAGCATTAGTAGTTCTTCAAGTATTATAATAAGCATTAGCATCATTTGTGTCTGCTCAAGAATTCGTGTTTAAATGAGCATAAGTTTTTGTTACTCAATCACTTTTTGAATTAGTGTAATCTTGAGTTGATTTTCAATTAGTTTTTAAACTAGCATCATTAGCACTTATAGCTTTTCAAGTATTATAAGCATTTAATGAAGCAGTTTTTGCACTTCATGCATCCTTATCATTAGTTGCTGCTCAAGTATTAATTCAACTATCTCTTGAAGTAGTGTAATCATTAGTTGCTTTTCAACTATTTTTTAAAACATCTTCATTACTAGATTCTCAAGTGTTATATTTACTTGTAAAATCTTGATCTTGGCTTCAAATTGTTTTTGTATGTTGACTATTATCAAAATTTGTATTTGCTCAAGTGTTTTTACTTGATGTGAAGTTAGCACTTGCTTCCCAAGGAGTTTTTAATAAGTTTCTAGCAGCATTAGTAGTTCTTCAAGTGTTATAATAAGAGTTTACATAATTTGTATCTGCTCAAGAGTTTGTATCTAAATGATCATATGTTTTAGTTGACCAAGTTGCTTTTGAGCTAATGTAGTCCTGAGTAGATTTTCAATTTGCCTTTAAACTGGCATCATTAGCATCAATTGCTTTTCAAGTGTTATAAGCATTTAGTGAATTTGCAGTAGCTTTTCACACATTTTTATTTAAAGTTCTTGTTTGCAAGTTAATTCAAGTTTGTTTAGCATTATTAAAATTTCTTGTTGTTTTTCAAGTGGTAATCAAAGCATTTTTTCCAGTAGCAGTTGCTTTTCAAGCATTATATTGTGCATTAACATTTTCTGTATTAATTCAATCATCCTTGCTTTTAGCATTATAATTATTATCAATTCAACTATTTTTAGCCCCTTGATAATTATTAGTTGCTTCAAAGATTGGTTTTAAAGCATTTCTTCCATCACTAGAAACTCTTCAAGTATTATAAGCATTATTTGATGCTTGGTTATTAAATCATAGGTTTTTTCCAGTATTAGATCAAGAGTTTTTAGCAGTAATATATTCATTTTTTTTGATTAATTCATTTTCAATTTCTCTGTTTCCTGCATCTGAGTTTTTATAATTTGTAAATGCTTGTGTCCAAAGACTTTCATCTTGTTTATATTCTTCAATTGATCTTTTAACTGAATTTGCTCCAATTCATCTATCTCTAGCAGCAGCATAATTGGTTGTTGTTTTTCAATTAGCAATTAAATCATCACGATAACTAGCACTTTTTTTTCAAGCTTCAATAAAAGGGATAGCTTTTGGAGAAGATAATCAAGCATTTTTACTATCCTTAGCATTATGAACAGCTAATCAAGCATTTCTTTTTTGGGTGTAATCATTACTTGTTTTTCATTTTGATTCAAGTGATCTTAAGTTGGCATCATCTTGAATTCAAGTTTTATAATCCTGACTTGATTCTTTACTATCCATATATTTTTTCAAATCAGCACTAGCATCAGCTTTAGCAATTCAATCATTACTTTTTGTGGCAAATGAACTAGAAGCAATATATTTATCTTTTAAAGCTATTGCTCCTTCATTAGTAGTTTTTCAAGTATTAAAAAGCGTTTTAAATTTATTTTTCTTCAAAGCTTCCTTGCGAAATTCTTGAATACTTCTTTTGGTGCTACTAGCTCATTTTTCAAGACCTTTTTGAAAATCAACTGTCCCTTGATAGTTTTTAACTAAGGCACTAATTCCTGTTGGTGACTTTCTTCACTTTTCATAGCTTTCAATGGCTTCAGGGGTTCTTACCCATTGCTCAAAAGTAATATTTTGATTAGATGCAAATAAAGAACCACTAACACTATCAATTAAGGACTTTTTCTTAGCTGGGTCTGGTTTTGCTTGTTCTTCAAGGTTTCCAGGGGTTGAAGGATTATCGGCAAGCCCCATTAATTCAGGGTTTGTTGTATAATAAGCTCCAACTGCTAAAAGGGATAGGGTGGCAAACATATTGCTATTTGTTTTTTTGCTTGAAATTTTCATGATTACGCCTCAAAAAATTTTTACTAGATTTTTTAGTCTAGTTTATAATATAGATTTTTTCTCAAAAAGCAAGGTTTTTTATTTGTTTTTGTATCTGTTAAATAGAGATTGAGCTAATGTCGAATTTTGAAAAGCACTCATTCCATTAATAATATTTCCTGATCAAGAGTTAATTTCTTCAACAAAATCTTTGGTTGCCAAATATACTTCGGGGTCTCTTTCCACACCAACTGGGTCATTTCACTTATCATAAAGGTTTTGTAATCTTGTTCCACTTAAGTAAGTATCAAGATGGGTGTTTCCAGTTGTTTTTAAAAATGCTTTTGCATCAATTTTAAATTGTGTTGATAACTTATATGTTTCTTTTGTTCTTGTAATTTTGTTTAAAATACTTGGTGATAATTTAAAAACATCTTTCCCATTATCAAAATCACTAGCTCATAATTTTAAGTGACTTATTCCTTCAAGACTTGCTAAATAATCATCTTCATCCTTAATATCATTAACATAAAGATTATAATCAGTATTACTTTGGCTACTTGATTTATAAGCATTTAGAGTTTTAACATCAGTATTAAAATAAGCATTTAAGTCAGTAGAAAAACTATTATCAACTAAATATTTAGCTTCTGTTCTTTGGTTTGGATCAATTCAACTATTGTAATCAGCAACAAATTGGTTTGATAATTTATAAATATCCTTACTATAAAGGGGTTTTAATTCATTAAGTTTATTAGTGTGTTCTTGAGTTAGAGCAAATTTGCTATCTAAAAGAGCATTTCAATCACTATTATATTGATTAGATGCTTTATAAGTTGCAACACCATTACTTTTTGTTGCTGATCAAAGGTCTAAATCATCATTATATTTACTACTACTTTGATAAGGGGTTTCTCCATCTTTATAAATTCAAATTTGATAATCAAGATTAGATTGAGCACTTGCCTTATAAGTATCTAATCCTCTGGCTTGATTATGTCAAGCATTAAAACTTAGATTTAAAACATCACTTGTTGGAAAAATGTCTCTTACTCCCTTTTGATATCAAGCATCATAAAGAGTATTGTCATTATTAGCAATAAAAAACTTTTTACCTGTTGTAATATTTTGTTGATATTCAACTTTGTCAACTAAAACAATGCTTGTATCAATATTATTTTCATAAGCTGTTAGATCAACTTGATATTGGTTAGAAGTTTGGTATTGAGCATCTATATTTGCACTTATTGAATGAGTAGTTGCTCACGTCGTTTTTTTATTGGTGTAATCATCACTTGCATGTCAATGACTAATAAAACTATTTTTATTAGCATCAATTGCCATTCAGTTATTATAAGCTGTGTTTCCTTCAGTGGTTTCGACTCATATTTCTTCATTTCGATATGTAGCATATCAATAAACTAGTGCTTGGTCATATTCAAATCTTGTTTCTGCAGCTGATGGGGCAGATCAATTTTTTCAAGTTTCAATTAAAGCACTTCTTGCTGCATCAGTTGCTGCTCACTTATTATATTCATTAGATATATCTTCTTCACCAGCTCAAAGATCTTTACTTTTGGGGTTATGATTGGCATCAATTCATTTGTTTTTAGCAATTAGGTAATTATCAGTTGTTTCTCAAGGAGTTTTTAAGGCATTTCTTCCACTAGCACTAATTCTTCAAGCATTATATTTAACATTTGAATCATCACTATTGATTCAAGTTGTTTTTCCTTGATTAGATCAAGCATTTTTAGCATTAATGTATGCGGTTTTTGTAACTAGATTGTTTTCGATTTCTAAATTCCCAGCTTGTGAATTCTTATAATCTAAGTATTTTTGATTTCATAAACTTTCATCACTTTTATAATCACTTAAAGTTTTTTTATTAGCATAAACACCAATTCATCTATTTTTAGCACCTTGGTAATTAGAAGTAGTTTTTCAATGAGTTATTAAATCACTTTGATAATTGGCACTACTTTTTCACGCTTGATAATAACTTTGACCACTACTAGAAACTAATCAATTGTCTTTACTATCTTTTGTGTTTTGTAAACTTAATCAAGCATCTCTTTTTGAAGTGAAATCACTTGTTGTTTTTCAAGTTGGTTTTAAAGAATCTAAATTAGCACTATCTTTAATTCATAAATCATAATCACTTTTAGCTTCTGCTTTTGCTAAATAATCTAAAATATCTTGATTACGATTAGTTCCAGCAATTCAAGATTGACTCTTAGTGTCAAAAGAAGCATCATTTATAAAATGGTTTTTTAAATCATTAACTGCTTCATCACTTTGTAATCAAATAGCAAGAGAGTCTTTATAAGTTTGTTTATTTAAAGCAAACTTTTTAAATTCCTTAATGTTTCTTTTGGTTTTACTAGCTCATTTTTCAAGAGCTTTAGTAAAGTCTAATGATTTTGAAAAACTTTCAATTAGTGATTGAATCCCAGTTGGCGATTTTCTTCATTTTTCATAAGCTTCAATAGCTTCTGGGGTTCTTATTCATTGGGCAAATGTAACTTCTCGATTAGCAAATAGTGAACTACTAACACTATCAACAAAACTTTTTGGTTTTGGTTTTTTAGTATTAGTTTGTTCTTGTAAACCTAAGGTATTAGGTTTTTGTTGATCAGCTAATCCCATTAATTCTGGGTTTGTTGTATAGTAAGCACCAATTGCAAAAATAGAAAGAATTGCAAAATAGTTACTATTGTTTTTTGTTTTGTTCATAGTTACACTCCAAATGAACATCAAGTACTTGATAGTTAATATTCTAAAAAAGAATACACTATTTCTTTATAAAAGCAAGGTTTTTTATATTTCCTTAGACTTGTTTAAACATTCTTTGCGATGGTGATAAAGATAATAAAACATTTTTTCATTAATTTTAACAACTTGTTCATTCTTGTCTTTTAAACTACAAAAAGATTCAATTACTGATTCAATTTTTTGATTGATAAGGTCAACTTTCCCATTAGCAGAAAAAGTAAATAAATGTTTATCAAACATAGCATCATGTCTTTTGCAAAACAAAAAACCATTATTTTCATCAATTAGTTGTTCAAATTTTTCTTCTTCAGTTAATTCCAAATCCTTTTTAATAAACCTTTGCGCTTTGATATGACTAGCAATTATAAGTTCACTAACTTTAACATTACAATTTTTTCACTCACAAACTAATCCCCTCTTTATAGCTAATTGCTCTCTGAATATTTTACCTATATTTTTGTATTTTTCTTTTTCGCTAATTTTTGTATGATTTGAATAAAAATAATATTTTGCCATTTCCTTGTATCTATCAATAAAAAATTTAGTATTTAAAAACTTTTGAATATTTTGGGGGTGAATTAAAAACACATTATTTTCTTTATTCATAACAAAATTATTAATACCTTTTTCTTTATAACATCTTAAAATATCATTTAATGTGACTCATCTACTTGATGGACTATTTGTTTTCATAACTTTTGACTTAACAATATTTAAAGGATCAATAATTAAAAAAACATATTCTTTATCTAGTTTTATATTTTCTTCTTTTTTCAAAAAATAATAAACATTAATTAATAAAACACTTTTAAAATTTTTAATTTTGTTTTTAAATTCTTTGCTTGAGGGGATGGAAACTTTTTTGTGTATTTCTCTTCCTCCACCATCACAGTGTTCAATATAAACATCATATGAAACATTATTGCTCAAATTTAAATTAAATAAATTTTTTGATATTTTTTGATATTTTGTTTGGGGAATTAGTTTTACAAAATTTTTAATATACTCTTCATTTTTTTGTTTTCCCTCTAAAGGGTGGGGTACAAAAATTTTTTGCACTTCTCCATCAACAATATGGTTTCATTCTTTTAATTTGTGCTTAGTCATATTTAAAAAGCTCCTTTAATACATAAAAAGCAACATCAACATTTATAGCATTACCAAACTGACGATAGGCATCATAATCATTTGTTGCAATTTTAAATTTTTTGGGAAAAGATTGAAGATATGAAACTTCTCTTGGTGTTAAATATCTAAAAGTGTTGATTTTTTCATCAAAAATAATAGAAACTTGCACCATAGCTACTAGTGTTGGAAAAAAATTAGATTTTTTGCACCTTATTCCTGATTGACGAAGTTGGATAAAAGAATTTTTAATACTTTTGATTTCTTTCCCGGCTTGTCATTCAAATTTTTTTTCTCTTTTTTTGAATTCACTAACTTTATATTTGATTTTTCAATTTTCAATAAAATCTTTATTTAACTTATAAACCAAACGCATATCTTGTAAATATTTATTTCTTCATTTAGAAATGTTTTTAGGAATAGGTAAATCATTTAATTCATCAACCCAAATTACTGGTAAAGTTCTATTATTAACAAATTTAATATTTTGTAAAAATTCTTCTCAAGCATTTAAGGCATTAAGAACATATTGATTTAAAAAATATCTACTATCAACATTATTTTTTGAAATAATTTTTAAAGGATTGCATTTTTCTTTTTTGTATTGATCTAAATTTAAATTAAGATAGTTCATATTTTTAGTTAAGGAATCCTTTCTTATGCAAGGAATAAAAACTCTTTCTCTAATTTGGGGAATACCAAAATGATGTGGCGATAAAACTAAAGGTTCTTTAGTTGTAACATATCCATTATTAACAAGACTACTAAAAATAACTTTCCATGTTCTTCCTTGATCATGTCTTGTTAAATGTTTCACATTTTCAAGCAATAAAAATTTAGGTTTTTTATGTTTAATAATTCTTAAAATATCAAAAAACAATGTTCCTCTGGTCTTATCTTTAAAACCTGCTTTTTTCCCAGCTCCTGAAAATGCTTGGCAAGGAAAACCGGCACATAAAATATCAAAATCATCAATTAGTTTTTCATCAATTTCCCAAATATTTTTTATGTCTTTTTGATATTTAAAGTTATTTTTATAAACTTCAATTGCTTTTTGATTAATTTCACTAACCAAAATACACTCTTCTTTTAATTTAGATTGATTAGTTTTATTATAATCTTTAACAAATTTTAAAATTGCTAAATGAAAACCACCAATTCCTGCAAATAAATCAATAAATTTGATTTTATTTTCTACCAATCTTATCTCCTTGTTTCTAATGGTAGATAAAAAAAAAAAAAAGCAAGTTTTAGCTCAAACTTGCTTTTCTATTATGGATTTTTATGTGTTAAATTTTAAAGGTAATGAATTAGTGTGCGGATCATTAGTGCTGCCCTTATTTCAAGAAAAATTCTTAAATGTTTATTCATTTCAAATTGATTATTAATTTTTTGATGTTTTTTAAAATTTTCATATGCTTTTTTGATTGTTTCAATCATTGACTCTCCATCTGAATCCCAATGTTTATCTAGTCATTTATTTGTTTGTCTATTAAATAAAATGTCATTTTCAATTGTCAAATCAATGTCATTTTTGGAATTGTAAAACCCAAAATTTGAAAAGACATTAAAATTTTTTAATCCATCATGTTTTTTAGCAAAGTCATTGTCTTTAAAATATGAGCCAACAACAAAAGATTTTGGTATATCGCTGAGAAAATTTTTTAAATAAATCATTTTTGCAATTATTAAAATTTTTCATTCAGGTTTTCCTTTTTTATAATTTTTTTCAAATTCTTCTTGAAAAAATTCATATTGCAATTTTGTTGATAATTCTTTTTTGTTAATTTCTTTATAAAAACTATTGCTAGTAATTTTTGCATCTAAATCTATAAAATGATCTAATTTATTAACAAGAGGAGATTTTTGACAAAAATGATGTAGCATAAATAAAATAATTTTTTTATAACTTAAATCATTATTTTGTTTAATGCTTAAAGCTAAAAGAAAAATTCAAAATTTTGTTTTTGTTTCAAAGCTTTTAGATATTTTATTATCTTTTTCATAAAGAAAGCCTATTTTATTTGTAAATTGAATTATGTGTTCATAAATTTCATTGATTGCTATTTTAATATCGTTTTCATTTTTAAAATATTTAAATATTTTTGAATCAAGATTTTTTGTGTGAATAAAAACTAATTCATCATTTTTAAATTTAATATATGTTTTTATTAAAGTCACCATTGCTTCTAAATAAATTTCTTTCTTTTTTATGAAGACTTTATAAAAAACATTTTTTTCTTTAAGTTTTTCAATTATTTCAAAACAAATAAAATAAATAATTTCCATAGCACCAAAAGTTTTGCTTTCTTCTTGCTGGCCTTGTAAATTCGAAATATTTATAATTTTTGTGTCTAATAAATTTTGAAATCTCCTACTATTTATTTCTTTAAACTTATTTGCATAATTATTGTTTTCTCATTCAATTGAAATTTCTTTTGTTCAATTAGAAGCCATTATCATTAATGCGGTTAATTTAACTCCTTGAGTATTAATTTCTTTAAATATAAGAGGCGCATCCTCAAAATTGCCTTCTCATATTTGCACTAAAATCTTATAATTCCTAATTTTTTCAAGTGCCTTTAATAATTGCTCATCAAATTTTATTAAAAAATTTCTCATACATTTTTTTGCATTCTCTACTAAACTGAAATTAGAAAGTGCCTTTTCTACTCGCGTTTGAATGTTTAAATTTAAAAAATCATTATTCATTGACTCTCTTCAATAAAAGTTTATTAAATCTTGGAAATATTTTGAAACATTGTCATAAATTGTGTCATAATAATTGTTTCCATAATTTTGCTTATATGCTTCTAAGGCATTTTCATATATTTCAGGATTATTAATAATTCCTGGGTGTGAATTTCACAATAATCAATAAGTGGCCAAAGTTGTGCTTCTTTGTAAACCATCAATAATATAATATTTATTATCTATTTTTTGAACTAAAACTACTCCTGTTGGTCATTTTTTTCTTAGTGATTCTAAAAAATTTTTCTTTTTTTGATCATCTCACACATAACTTCTTTGGTATCTAGGTATTTTAAGAGTATTATTTTTATATTTTTGAATAATTTCTTCACCTTTTCATAACTCAATTAATCATTCATTATTTTCCAATTTAAATCACTCCTTATACAATCAAAATATAAACTTATTTTAACCTGCTAAAGCCTGAATGACAAATTGTTTGCTGAATTATTAAAATATTATTTTCTTTTAAGGAGTTCTAGATTATTGGTGTTAGTTTTATTTTTTAATTTGTTACTAGGAATTGGGACAAAAGCAAAATAATATTGTGGTATTTCATTTTTATATTTGTCTTTAACATTAAAGAGTATAAAGTCTCCTACAAATTCTTTATCATTGTAATCTTTTAACTCATAAACCAAGTTTTTGTCACCAACATAACCTTCTTCTTCATAATATTGCCCTCTAAACAAAGTTGGAAATTCATCATTTTCTTTAAAACTTACTTCTTTTGAAAAAATCTTTTTTTTCAAATTATCTGGATCTCTTTTTAAAATGTAAATAATTCTAATTTTCTTATTTTGATGCTTCTTTAAATAATCTTTTAATTTCTTTAACTTCAAAAAGTCACCACTAGGATCTATTGAAAGATTTTCAAAATTTTTTAAAAAAACATTAACATCCTCAAAAATAAAGTTGTGGTTTTTTGAATGCTTAAAATGCTTGTTAAATTTAATTTTTTCTTTAAATTTATTTATTTGTTCTAATTTATTTTCATATAAAAATTTTTCTTTCAATCAAATAGAAAGTTTTTTATCAATTCTTTTTTCGAAAGTAATGATCTTTAAATCATCATCACCAAGATAATACCTTTGTGCAAAATTTTGCCTATCAGTTATTGAATTTTTTGGAACTTCAATTACTATGCTTTCTAAATCAAATAAAGATAAATACTTTTTACTAGCCTTTTTTCAAAGACTATTTTCATAAATTTTTAAATCATAAAAAAAATCATCTAATTTTGCATTTGTAAAAATATGTATATATTCTTTTAAGTTTTCTCTATAACCAAATCATCTTGCCCTTTGTAAAGTTGTGTCTATTTGAATTTTTTTAGGTTCTCTTATAAAAACAGAGGTAATTAAATTGTTTATAGTTAAACCTCTAGAAAGATTTTCTCCTCCTATGATTATCTCAAAATAAAAATTTTCTCAATCTAATTCTTTTATTTCTTTTGGCGAGCAAGCATTTAATATAGATATTTTTATTTGATTTGCAAAAATACCTTTTTCTTTATCTATGTTTCTTTTTCCAAAAATTTCAAGCTCTTTCCAAAACTTAATGATTTCTTTAATTTCATTTTTATTTATTTCATTAACATTATTCATATATTCTGTTAAATTTTTTTCGCTTTTAAAAATATTTCTTAATAAATTAGAAATTTTTTGAAAAATTTCATTATGTGGTTTTTGCTTGTGGGTTAAATTGATAATCATTTTTGCTCTAATTTTATTTTTCTTATATAATTTTACACATTTAAAAAAGTGAAAAATTAATATATCTCTTCATTCTTTTAAGTAATTTTCATGTTTTTGTGAATCTAATTGTTTGGATGATCCATAAGTTTGTTTTGTAAATTCAGAAAAATTATTACTAAGGATTTTTATAAAGCCATCTTGGTTATGAAAAAAATTTAAACCTGTGTAGCCTTCGTTGGGATTAATAAATATTGCTATATCTGGCCTTAAAGATATCCAATCTTTTAAAAATAATAAAATTGTAGGTGTTGCTGTTGCCCCTAGGTATTTAATATTTATATCGTCTTTGTTTAAGTCTAGCAAATCAGATATTGCAGCATTGGTTGGAGAGGGATTCCTTTCTTGTTTTTTGTCACTTTTTCTAGTTTCATTATCTTGCGAGGCATGATCAACTTCATCATCAATTATTAGAAATTTTTTATTTTTTATATTGGATATTTTATTTTTTATTGCTTTAATTTCTTTTGGGTTTTTGTTGATCACAAAAATAAATGATTTATTAAAGTCATTTCTTTTTAATAAATCTAGTCTATCTGTGATTTCATCATATATTTTAAGGTCTTCAAAATTAAAACTTAATTTTTTTAATCTTGTATAAGTTTGTTTTTTTAAAGAATTTTTTGTTCCAGTTAAGATAAAAATGCAATCAACACCATTTTCTAAAGCTAAAAAAGCATAACTTAAAAAAGTGCTAGTTTTTCCTGATTGAACCTTTCCAATTAGAAGAATGTTTTTTTTATTTTCTTCATAAAAATGCTTAAATATTTCAAAACTTTTAAGTCTTATTTGATTTATTGCTTTCTCACAATTCAAAGCACCTTTATCTAATAAAATTTTTTTTTGTTTTTCTAAAATAAGTTCAAAATTTTTTGTTTCCATATTTATTAATTTCTTTCTTGTTTTTCTAAATCATTTAAAATTGTTTCTTTAAGTTCTTCTTGCTCAATTAAATACTCTTTAAATTTTGATTTATAATCTAATTCTTGATTTATTGTTATCACTTTTGAAAGAACTATTGAAATAATTAATTTAGTTAAAGCTTCTCTTGCTAATTCGTCTTGATGATAAGGAATAAAAAAATCATGATTTTTATTAATTGAAATTTTAATGTTAAATTCTAATTCATCTTTTTTGTTAAAATTATATTTTATAAAATGATTGTTTTTTAATTCTTCTGAATAAAACAAATTAACATTATAAATTGTCAAAACATCTTGATATGAATATTTTATATTTTTGTATTTAAATTTTGATTTAAAAGCAAATTCCTCTTCAAAATTATTTATATTTGTTAGTTTTTGTTTTGCTTTTGTATTTTGTGAAATATTTATTTCTAAATTGTTGAATCGATTATTAACATTATCTTCAACCTCTTTTATCTCATCTGAAGTTTTTTCTGAATCATTATCTGAACTTTTCCTTAATTTATTGGCAATTCTCTTTAATTCTTCTAGATGTTTTTCTAATCTAACAAATATTTCTTCTTTTAATCCATTGTCTCAATCAAAACTAGATTTATCTTGAGTTACATCTACTCCTTCTAAATAAATTTCACCAAATAATCTTTGATATGATAATGAACTAGTTCTACCAACCAATTGATGATCTTTGTGATTAATAATTATAGCTCTTTTATTCTTAAAAAAACTAAACCCTCTTTCAAACTCATCTGTTGAACCTATTGCTATTGCAGCAAAACCTAAAACATCTATTTTTCTACCATCAAAAATAAAATCAAACAAAAATTCTTTTTTATAAGTTATTCCATCATCATTTCATAATTTGGGTTCTTTATATTCAACTAACTCATCATTTAATCATATTTCTATTTCTTCTTCTTCAATATCACTTCTATAAACACTTGATAAAAGTTTTTTTAATTTTGTAATAGTAGATTTAATAATTTTTTTATTTAAATTTCTTAAAATAATTTTAGTTCCATGATTGCTTTTTTCACTTTTTGCACTATAAAACTCTAATTCTTTGATGCTGTTTGCTGAAATGTAATCTACATCAAAAATAACATTATATTTATATTCATTATTTAGTTTTGTTGTTTGCACTTCTCATTCTCCAGCAAATCAACAAGAAGCTGTTTTTAAACCCATTCCAAATTGGTTTCTTCCTCCTGTTGTTTTAACTGTTTTTCCAAGAACCATTGCATCTCTAAGTTCTTTTTCATCCATGCCCATCGCATTATCTTCAATGGTGATTAAATTTTTGTCTCATTTAATTTTAATTATTAATTTGTAATTTTGTTTAGATTCCTTTAATTTGCTTCTGTTGTTTTGATAATTTTGGGTAGAATTATCAATATATTCAGCTAAAGCTTTTCAAATACTATAACTACGAAATTTATAATGCTTATAAACATGTGTTGTTGGCTGAATATTAATAAAATTATTATTTTCCATAAAATCAATCCTAATATATTCCTAAAATCATATTAAGCTTATCATTTTTAACAATATAAAGCTAGCTATAACAAGGAATAAAAAAATTGCTAAAATTAAATAATTATTTTAAAATAAACATAATTTATATTAATTAGTTTAAAGATGAGGAGTAATAAATGTTTAAAAAACTATTAATTGGATTAAGTTTATTTGCCACTAGTTGTGGTGATAATCAAACCAAGTGAAAAAAAGAAATAACTGAATTTAAAACTACTACTAAAGATAACATTAAAAGCTTTGAACAAAGGTTAAAAGATTGTAAAAACATTACTGATGAATTATATGTAACTAAAGTTAATTTTAAAGTTAGTGATTATGAAAAATCATGAATTGATCCTTTAGAAAAATATGTTGCACTTGATAAGGTAAGTGGTGAAGATTATAAGAAATGAAATTCAACCAAAAATGATATTGCTAAACGAATGGAATCACTAGATAAAGGCCTAAAGAAAACTAATTGCTAATTTTTTTATTAATTTTGTAATATAATAATAAAAATCAAGGGAGTTAAAGATGATAAAAAGTTTTAAAAAATTAGTGCTAGGGTTTTTTCTAGTTACTGCAAGTTGTTCTGGCCAAGGTGGTGATAAGACAGAAGAGCGAAAAACTGAAATAAAAGCTACTCAAGCAAAAATTGCTGCAGGAATTAAATCAATGGATGATCGCTTAAAAGTTTGTAATAGTAGTGATCCAGGAGTTAGTGCTTTAAAAAAGATTTTTTCAGTTGAAAGTATGACTGAAACTTGGGTTAATCCACTAAAGGAATTTTCTGGTTCTGATTCTATTAGTGATTTTGATTATGAAGAGTATGGAGTTGTTAAAAAAAGCATATTAGATAATATGCAAGAAACATATGCCATTCTTGATAAAGGTAAATGTTAATTTTTTACTATAAATAAGATATAATAAATAAAAAAAGAATGGATAGACATTATGTTAAAAAAATTATTTATAGCAGGAGCATTACTTGCAACAACTGCTTGTGGTGATAACACAAAAAAATATAAAGCAGAAATAACTGAACATAAAGCAAAAGTAGAAGCTGGTTTAAAAATTATTGATAAAAGACTAAAGGAATGTGCAACTCCAAGTGAAGATGTAACCAATCTTAAAGCAAATTTTAATCTTGAAGAATTTAAAGAGAATTGAATTGCCCCTTTAAACGATTATATTAATTCTGATAAAATCACTGAAGAAGATTATAAAGATTTTTCTAGTCAAAAATTTGGTGCATCTAAGTATTTTAGTTCATTTTATACAGTACTAGAAAATTCTAAATGTTAATATTTTAATAAAATGACAAATGATATTAAAAAACAAGTATCTCATCATCTAAATAATTGAATTTTTTTAGCTAATTTTAATCCTCTAAATTTATCAAAAGCTAATAGTCATAAAACTTTTGAAAAAGAAAATTACCAAATTTATCACATTAATCTCTCAGGTTTAGTTGATGAGAGTATGACCTTTAATGAAATAGCACATAATTTATTTGTGGAAATTTCTAGTAATCTTTATAATTATGCAAATAATGAAAATAAATTATCTAATGAAATTATTAAACTTGCAGCTAATGTTGATATTAAAAGTAAAGACAATATTGTTTATAAAAGCTTAAGAAAAGAATTTATTAAAAAGAATTTCTTTTTACTTTTAATTCTTTTTGTCTTAGTTGTTTTGTCTTTTATCTTCCCGAAAAACTTTTACCAAATTATTGACTTTATTGCTAAGTTTGGAACTAGTTTATTAATTACCTTATCAATTTTTTTATTAGCTAATTATAAATTTTTACTTTCCTTGCTTCAGGGAGGAAAAATTAGAAAAGAAGTCTTTAATGTTAAATACACCACTAAATTACAAATTAAGGAAAAAATTAAATTTTTAAAACGTAGTTTTGATGATCGTAAAAATAAAAAATTGGTTTTAATTTTTGATAATTTAGGTTTCAATGATTTAAAAGTGCAAAAGAAGGTGATCTCTATTTTACAAAACCTGTGCCAAATTGATGAATTAATCACCATTATTAACTTTAATCATAAATGGGATCATAAAACAAAAAGTCTTTTTAATCCCTATTTTAATAATCAATAAACTATTTTATTTTTCCTTGATTTCTTTAATATCATTAGGATTAATTTCAACTTTTCAACAAGGGTTTTCTTTTTTAACTTTATCTGATTCTTTTTTAAGATCTTCTATTCAATCTTCAGTAGCATCAGCAATTTTTTTAAAACTTGTTTCATCAACAAAAGTTAAAAGTTCATAACCTTTAATAACCCCTTCTAACATATAAGTGGTTTTTTCAATTTTTTTAGAATCTAGATTGCAAGCAATATAATTATCTTTCATTTGCTTGGCATATAAATGAATTATCTTATATTTTTCAACAACTTCACTTTTATAGTTTTTACCAGATGTATTAACTGGTGCTAGTTTTGTAGTACCTAAGCAACTAGGGGTTAAAAACATTGAAAATAAAGATAAAGTTTTAATAATTTTCAAATCCTGCTCCTTAATAAATCATCTAAGTAAGTTATATTAATTATAAATTAGATTTATCATTTTAAAATAGTTTTAATTGATAATAAAGATGTTTATTGTCATTTTTCTCTAACAAATTGAGTTCCATATTTTGCTCATGTTAAAACATCATTAACAAATTTATTTAAGCCTTCAATATATTTAGGATGTTCTAAAAAGGCATCAACTTTACTTTTGTTTTTAGGAAGTAAAAGTCATGTTCCATAATCAACATCAATATCCTCACTTGCTAAATAAGTTGGCAATCCATTAGCTTTGGTTTTACTTCAAGCATTTAAATCAGTTTCTAGTTGATTTAAGTGGTTGTTATCATATTTAGCATCAGTGCGATGCTGAGGGTCATTTCAACTTGCATAATCAGTGTCTGAAGTATCATCTGCTGCATAAAGATTAATTCCATTGTTTTTAATCTTTGATCAAGTATTAAGTAAACTAATAAAACCAATAGCATCACTTTCATCAGTTAAGAAATGATTTTCTAAATAACTAGCATAATCATCAGTTAATTCACTTGAAGTAGCATATATTTTTAATCCATTTTTATCAGCACTTAATCAAGCTGCTAAATCAGTATTAAAACTAGCATCTTTTTCATATTCACTTTGGATAAAACTTTCATAATCTTTATCTAATTGTGCACTATTTTGATATAAAGCCCTAGTTTCACTTCTAGTTGTTTTCCAACTATTAAAATCAGTTGTAAAAGTTCCCCCGGTATCATCCCTATATTTTTTATCAAAATAAGCAGCATAATCTAGGCCTGATTGGTTACTAGCTTTATATGCGGCAAGTCCATTACTTTTAATTGCTCCTCAAGTTTTAAAATCAGTATCACTTGCTAGTGAAGCAAGATATTTTTCTTTTGCTCCCAAATCATAATCAGTGTCAGATTGTCCAGCTGCTTTATATGTTGGTAAACCATTAGCTTTGGTTGCACTTCAAGCATCTAAATCCCCATTATAAGAACTATGAACCTTATATTTTGCTTCAATATAAGCTAAATAATCTTTATCTAATTGAGCATCACTTTTATAAATTGATAAAGCATTAACCTTTGTTGCTCAAGCATTAAAATCAGTATCATAACTTGCTGCATTTTCATATTTATCTTTTAGATATGCTTCATAATCACTATCTAACTTTGATGAAGCTTTATAAGTTGCTAAACCATTTGCCTTAGTTGCTCAAGCATTAAAATCAGTATCATAACTTGCTGCATTTTCATATTTATCTTTTAGATATGCTTCATAATCGTTGTCTAATGAAGCATCACTTTTATAAGTTGATAATCCATTACTTTTAGTGCTTGATCAAGCATCAAGATCAACATTATATTGATTATCACTTTTATAATCATTGGCAGACAAATTATCAGCAAAGGTATTGAAATCAGTATTAGATTGACCATCTGCTTTATATGTTAACAAACCATTGGCTTTGGTTGCACTTCATAAGTCTAAAGCACTTTTATATTTTGTTTCATTTTGGTTATTAGAAATTTGGTCTTTTTGATATTGAATTGCCAAATCTTCAATTAAATTAGTCATAAAAAGAAAATTTTCATCATCATTTGAATTATTAATCATACTATTAATTCATGTTTCATGATCCCTGTCACCAGCTTTTGCTTTAACTCAATTGATATAGTCATCAAAAATCTGTTTATCTTCTACTCCAAAATAAAATAAATAAATTAAGGTCTTTGGAAATCAATCATAACCACCTCAATTGGCATCTTTAAAAATATTGGTTCAATGTGTTTGATATTCTGATCTTTTTGAGTTTCTAACCCCTTTTGCAATATGGGCGTCAAATGATAAATAAGAATTAATGCGTAATTCAGTTATTATTTCATTAAAAAGTTCAAAAATTTGTCTTATTTTTTTGTTTCCAAAATATTCATCATATATATAAAATGTACTAGCCTCAGGCAATCCATTATCAACATATTTAAAAGGCAAATTATATGAAAAATCTGTTTCTTCAAATATATTATCTAAAATTAATTTTTTAACTTTTGCAAAAATTCCATTATGATTTTCATTAGCATATTTAACAATTGAATATTTTTCAAAAAGTTTATACCAAATAAGTTTTCCTTCTTTTGCTTCTGTTAGATATTTATTAACTTTGGCATTATTTTTATTAGTTTTTCAAGTAGCATAAGCACTTGTATATCTATTATTATCTTTATAATCATCAAATAATTGCTCATCATTTTCCTTCAAAATACTTCATGCATAATCACTAGCATTATTATTACCTGAATCACTTTGTAATCAAGCTGAAAATAAACTAGACGGCCTTGTGCTTGACTGTCTTCACGTATTATAAGTTGAATTAGAATGATTACTATTTAATCAACTATCTTTAGCTCCACTTCTAGTTTTATAACCACTTTTAAAAGCATTAAATTTAGTTGTATAGCTATTTGCTCCTGATGTGGTTGCTTCTCAAGCGCTTTTTAAGGCTGTTGGTCTAGTTTTTCTTCAAGTATTATAATAAGAATCAGAATCAGCGTGGTCTGCAAATTTAATTTTAGTATCTAAATTAGAATTAGCAGTTTTCCAAGATGTAGTAAAAGCATTAAATTTAGTTGTATAGCTATTTGCTCCTGAAGTTGTTGCTTCTCAAGCATTAATTAAAGCGCTTGGTTTTGTTGCTTTTCAAGTATTGTAATAAGAATCAGAATCAGCATGATCTGCAAATTTAGTTTTAGTATCTAAATTAGAATTAGCAGTTTTCCAAGATGTAATAAAAGAATTAAATTTAGTTGTATAGCTATTTGCTCCTGATGTAGTTGCTTCTCAAGCATTAATTAAAGCATCTGGTTTTGTTGCTTTCCAAGTATTGTAATAAGAATCAGAATCAGCATGATCTGCAAATTTAGTTTTAGTATCTAAATTAGAATTAGCACTTTTTCAAGATGCAACAAAAGCATTTAATTTAGTTGTATAACTATTTGCTCCTGATGTTGTTTTTTCTCAAGCACTTTTTAAAGCATTTGGTCTTGTTGCTTTTCAAACATTATAATACTTATTAGCATAATCACTATTTAAAAATGAATCCTTATCAAAAGATGAACTTTTATAAGCATTTAATTTGCTAACAAAATTATTAGTTCCAGAAGTAGTTGTTGCCCAGGTTGTCTTTAGGCCTTGAGGAATTGTATTTACCCAACTAGTATAATAACTATTAGAATCATTATGATCAGCTCATTTGATTTTGGTATTAATACTAGGATTAGCAGCTTTATAAGTTGTAATAAAAGAATCAACTTTAGTTTCTAAATTAACTTTATATTGAGGAGAATTAATATAAACATTTTTTAATGTTTGATCATTTTGGGTTTTTCTTACAAACTCATCATAATAAGATTTTGATTTACTATCATCATTAAAAAATTTAATTTTATTATCTAAGGTTGGATTAGCAGTTTGCCAACTTGCCATAAAAGCATTAAACTTTGTTGCATAACTACTTGCTCCACTTGTTGACTTCTTATATCCATCAATTAGATCATTATTTGTTAAATCTGCAATATAAGCATCAAAATAAGTTTTTGAATCCTGGTGATTTAAAAACTTATTTTTATCATCAATATTAGAATGGGCAGCTTTTCACTTAGTTACATAATCAGATAATTTACTATTGTAATTATTTGCATTTTTTCAAGCATTTTTTAAAGCATCGGGTCTTGTTTTTCTTCAAGCATCATAAAAAGTTGTTGATTCAGAATTAGCAAGTCAATCAGTTTTGCTTGTCTTAGCGTTTGAACCTGCATCCAAATAAGCTTTCTTTTTAGTTGTATAATCACTTTTAGTTTTATATAAAGTTTTTAAAGCTTCTAATCCCTTATTAGTTCTTCAGTTATTATAATAGCTATTAACTTCATCACCAGAAGACCAAGCGCCTCTACTTGCTAAATAAAAAGTGTTTAGATCTTTTTTATAAGAATCTGAATCTTTATATAAAGACTTAACTTTCTCACCTTTTTGGTTTTTTCAGTTGTTAAAGTTTTCTTCAGGAGTAGGGACTCTTGGAGCAGGTGCGCTTCCGCCTCCTCCTCCACCAGAAGAACCTCCTCCACCTCCTCCGCCAGAAGAACCACCCCCTCCAGAATTTTCTTCTTCTTGAGTATTATTAGTGTTTTCATTATTTTGGGTTTGATTGGTTGAGTTATCACCATCTTGTGTATTTTGATTACTAGTTGCACTTTGACATGCAACTAATGGTAATAGAAGATGAGCTAATATAATTTTTCTCTTCATGATATTCTCCTAAAAAGTAAATAAATTTTAACAAAATTTCTTAGTTTTTCAAGTTATTTCAAAAAAAAAAAAAAACCATTTAAAAATTAAGGTTTTTTTAATGTTGATTCTTAAATTATTTTTTTGTTTTTATTATTTAAAGAATTTATTCTTTAGCTGGTGAAGGTTTTGGAGTTGAACCTGGGTTTGGATTTGGTTGCGAATCTGGTTGTGGGTTTGGATTTGGTTGAGAATCTCCATTAGAAGCCGGGTTTGGATTTACTTGTGGGTTTGGATCTGGTTGTGAATTTATGTTTGCTTGAGAATCTACATCTGTATTTGTTTGAGAATTTGCATCTTGATTTGTTTGACTATTTGCATTATCTTCTGTTTCAGATTCATTAGTTTTTGCAACATCTCATTCTTCTGAAGTAAATAACGTTCCATAGTTTTCCCATGTTAAAACTGAGTGCATAAATTTATCCAGTTTTGTTTCATATGATTTTGAATTAAGATATGCATCAACATCTAAAGGATTGTTATTAGTTCAAGTTTTATAATCTAAATTAGATTCTTCTGTGTTTTTATATAGATCTATTAGGTTATCCTTGATTGTAGCTCAATCATTAAAATCAAGTTCAAATTGATTAAGGTGATTTTGCATATATTTTTGTTCTGTTCTTGCAACACTTCTTTTTCATTCATCATATTTAACTACTGATTCATTAGAATTCTCATAATAGTTAAGACCTAATCGCTTATTGTTTTTAATCGAATTTACTCAAGTTTCTGCATCTTGTTCTATGTCTTGATCACTATATTGATCATTAACAAAATTATTATAGTCAACTGAAGATTGATTATTGTTTCCATATTCACTTAATAGGCTTTGGTGACCTTGAATTCATGATTTAAGTAATTGATTTTGTTTGTTTTGATCATACTTAAATTCATTATTTAAATATTGTTCATAATCAATGTCTAATTGTGGAGATTTTTTATATTCACCTAATCCATTTTGCTTATTCATTCCTCATTCAAGTAAGAATTTATTTTGAAATTTAGTGTTTTTTTCAAATTCTATGTTTAAGAAATTATTATAAGATGTTGTTGCTTCATCACTTTTAATGTAACTATCAACAATATTAGCATTATCTCAAGATCATAAACTAAAGTCATTTTCTAGTGAATCACTAGCATATTCACTCAATAAATACTTTTCATAATCTTTTTGTGATTCACTAGAACTTGTATACACAGATAAACTATTATTTTTGTCATTAGATCATAAATTTAAGTTAGTGGCAAAATTTTGACTATTAGCAAATTTGCTTTCTAAATAATTATTATAATCTTTAGTCGATGCATTTAATGAATCATACAATGACTTACCATTATTTTTATTTGATGTTCAACTATCAAAATCATTATTTCAAGCATTAAAATCATTTGTGTATTTTGCTTCCAAGAAGGCATTATAATCAGTGCTTGAAGCTCTATCTTTTTTGTAAACACTAAAACCATTACTTTTTGTGGCACTTCATGTGTCTAGGTTTTGGTTGAATGTGGTTGTATCTTCATTATATTTCTTTTCTAAATATTCTTGATAATCTGTTTCCAGTTGCATTGAATTTTTATAAAGACTTACAGCATTGCTTTTTGTTTCTGCTCATTTTTGCGATGCATTATGATCCCAAAGAGAATCAATTTTAAAGTTTTTTCTAATATATGCTTCATATTCAGCAGCTAAGGCACTTGATGTTTTATAAACATCTTTCCCGTTAGTTCCTGAATCTGCTCATCAACTCATTCCGAAGTTATAATCTGAAGAGCTTTTGAATTCTGATTGGATGAAGTCTTCATAATCACTATCTAATTGGGCTGATTGTTTATATAAATCTAGTCCAGACATATCCTTTGATTCATATTTTACAAAATCTTTTTCAGCTTGCTTATTGCCAGCTGCATCATAAATCTTTTTAATATTAGCTCTAGCATCAATTAAGGCTTGTCCAGATAATTCATAAAATTGTTGACCAATTGTTCTTGATTTAATCGATTCTAAAAAGTCATTAATTTTTTTAGGATCATTAGTATACATTTCAATTGGTGTGTTTAAATAGTCCTGATTTCCTTGGTCTGATGTTTTATAAGCATCAATAATGTTTGATTCTAATGATTTTCAACTATTGAATTCACTTATATATGATTTTGAATCAATATATGATTGTGGTGAATTAAAGTATTTTTCTCCAAATTCATCACTTCAAATAAAACTTTGTTCTGCTCAAGCAGTAAGGGCATCACTATATTTATCAGATTCTAAATAAGTCTTATCTAAGAATTTATTATATAGTCCATCTGCTTCTTGAGAAAAATCATTAATATTTAATGTTTCATGAACTTTACTACGATTAGCCAAAGCTAAAATTGCTTCATTAAAAGCATCGCTATAAGTTTTAGTGTTTTTGAATTTTTCTTTAGCTACTTCAAGGAAATCAGCTTTCATTTTTGCTCTATCTTCTTTATATAAAGCCATATAATAATCTTCTCAATTATCTGAAGAAATTGATGGAGTTCATCCTGGGTTTTCAAGCAATTTTTGTTTAAACAAATCATTAATTACATGATCTTTAAAGTTTCGATTAGAAATTGTAACATCATCTAGATACTTAGTAACTAATTCACTTAATTCAGCCATAGTTTTGCCATTGATTAAGTTTTTGACTGTGTGTCCTTCAAGATACTTTTCATCAAGGAATTTTTTATAATTATCTTTTTGAACTTGTTCGGTTTCTTTTTTAACAAGAAAACTCATTAAGGCAGATAAATAGAGGTCATTCTTTTTTAAGAAGTAACTTGACTGGATACTATCATCTCTAACATCTTTAATTCATTTTTTAAGACCATAAAGTTTGAACTTTTTAGAGCTTGAACTTCCTGAGTTACTTACTCCTCCACCAAATAAATCTTTTAAAGTGTCTCAAGCGTCTGTTACCACACTTGATGAAGTATAACCATCATGAATATAATGTAATTTTTCTCAATATAATGGAGCAACATCTGATAGTAAAGTTAAGAATTCATCTTTAAATTGAAAATATTCTGGTTTATGAGGATCAAAAACATTTTTTATGATGTGGACAAAGTGAGACATAGCTCCTTGGTCTCAATCAATTTCGCGAGTGTAATCATTAATTGCACCATATTTTTTAGTAAATAGCGGTGTAACATGACCATTATTTGGTCCAAATCTTTTAACTAAATATTCATGCAAAAGAGTACTATAATGAACTTTTGTTTTTGGTGGAACATCTAAAACAACATCTTGTTTTCCTCCTGTGCTATAAACAGGTTTCTTTAAAAATGAAATCATTAAACCTACAGGTGTAGATTTGCGGAAGAATTTTTGAAAATCTTCAGGATTATCATAAATTCAGTTACTTTTGTTTAAAAGAAAGTCATTATTAAATTTAGTATCACTTAATGTTTTTGTATATTTTTTGAACATATCTTCTCATTTTTTGTTAACTCCGCCTGGACGAAGTTGTGAGCGAAGGAAACCTTCTAAATCATCAATTCTTTTTTGATCTTTAGTCGCTTCATACATTAGCCATTTTTCAAGAGTATCTCAATTTACATTTTTTTGGCCTTCTAATCATTTTAATAAACTTTTTTCATAAAAGTCAGTTTTTTTAAAGACTCTTGAATTATCTCTTGTAAATTTGTAAAGTAATTCTTTTTTTATAGCATCTGTTAATGAGTTAAATCAAGTGTTTTTATCAACATAGCTTGTTCTTATTTTATTGTATTCTGCAGATCTTGTTTTTAAATGTTGAGTGTATTCCGGAGAATTTTTATCTGATAAGTTAGCAATGTATTGATCAAAAACATAATCATTATCTGTGAAGTCTTTGAAAAGTTTATCATAGGTATTATTGTTATGACTAAATTCATTATCTTCTCATCTTTTAGCAAGAGCATCTCTTTTTGTATGATCATATTTAATTTTTTCTTTGAATCATTTTTCTCAATATGTTTGGCTAATTGCTGAATTGAAAAACTTTTGAGTATTATCAGCATAGACATTATTAGTTTTTCAATCTTGAATAAATTCGTTTTTATTCAAATTGAAATTTAACTTTTGTCAGCTAAGTTCATTAGTTTTTTTTGCTTTAGCAAATTCCGCTTTCACAAAAGCTTCAAAATTTGGATTATTTTTTCTTTCACTCCTAATTCAAGATAATAAATATTTTTGATTTAAAATGTTTGTTCTAAAGTTTGTAAATGCTTTTTTGTTACCATTTTTTCAATTATTGTAAGATTGATCAAAATCATTAGTAGTTTGTCATCCTTTTAAAATATTGCTTTCATCTTGTTTTCATTGCAAATATTTATTCATTGGAAAATTTTGAGCATAAAATTGATCTTTAGGATTATTGGCATATCAATTGTCTTTAAATGTTTTAAGAGTTTTAGCATATTGACTAGATTGTTGAGTTCAATTATTTAATTGATCTAATGGTCTTGAATTTACTCAGTCCATATATTGTTGGTCAGTTGTTCCTTGCCTTAATGATTGTTTTAAAGTGTTATAAATATAATCATCAGTAAATGTTTTTAATGATTGGGCATAATCGGCAGTATTTTTTCAATTTTGTCTTAAATCAACATTTTGTGTCGCTTTTCATTTAACAAAATAAGGTTTTGCTTCAATTTGATTAGCAAATTTTTCTTTTGTATTAATGTGATCATTATATGAATCTGTTATTCAATTTGTTTTAAATTGATTGTATTTTGCATTGAAATTTGTTTGATCTTTTTTTCATGCCGCTTCTAATTCGCTAGGTCCTGAGTTTTTTCATTGCCAATATTTCATTGGATCATTTTGTCCACTTTGCAAATAATTTTCAGCAGTACTAAAAGTAGGATATTGTTGCTTGAATCAAGTTTTATAATCATCAAAAGAGCTATTGCGATGATTAGCTTTTCATTCATTTAAAACACTAACTCTACCTTCAATTTGTCTTCAATCATTAAAGTAAGAATTTGATTCATCACTTTCAGCAAATTTTTCTTTTGTATCAAGATTAGCATTATTTGTTTTTCAAGCTGTTTTAAAATTACTTAAATCATTTGCATAAGCACTAGATTTTTTTCATTCATTTTTTAATTCTTGAGTTCTTTGTCCTCTTCAAGTGTCATAATAAACATTTGATTCATCATCATTTAAGAATTTTGATTTTGTATTAAAAGCAGGGTTGTTTTGTTTTCAAGAAGAAACATATTTATTTAGTGATGAAGTATAGTTTCTTGAATTTTTTCATAATGTTTTTAAAGAATTTGTTCGCTTCAGTCTTCAAGTGTCATAATAAGCATTTGAATCATCATGATTAACAAATTTGCTTTTGGTATCTAGGTCACTATTTTGTGCTTTAAAATTAGTTTTAAAAGTATCATAATTACTTGTGTAATCACTTGTTGCTTTTCAGGCATTTACTAAGTCAGCAGGGTGGTTTAATCTTCATGTTTCAAAATAACTGTTTGAAACACTATCATTAATAAATTTATCTTTTGTATCTAAATTAGAATTATTAGTTTTTCAATTTGTTGTAAAGGTATTTAATTTGTTTTTAAAATCATCAGATTTTTTTCAATTACTTCTAATTAATTGATAATTTTGAATTTTCCAATTATCAACATCAACAAGAGAAGGATTACTTTTAATATATTTTTCTTTAGTGTCTAGATTTGTGTGGTATTCTTTTCATTTAGTCTTAAATAGTTCTTTGCTTTGATCATAATGATTTGATTGAACTCAATCATTTTTTAATAGATTGTAATTTTGACTCACCCAATTAGTATAAGAAACTAAAGAAGAATTGCTTTCAGCATATTTTTCTTTTGTTGAAACTTGATCATTATTGTTTTTATAAGCTTGTTTGTATGAACTTTTTGAAACAGTGTAATCTTGAGAATTTGTCCATCTTTGTTTTAATTGATTGTTTTGTGATTGAATTCAATTATCATAATAAGATTTTGAAGCTGCATTGTTGATAAATTTATCTTTTGAATCTAAATCAGCATTACTTTTAATTCAATTTGCTTTGAATTTTTCTTTAGCTTTAGTAAATTTGTCTGAAGTCTTCCAAGTATTTTTTAAATCATTTTTATTATTTTCAATTCAAGTTTCATAATTGGTATTTGATAAATCATTATTTAATCATTCTGCTTTAGAAAGGTTTGGCTCTTGTAATAAATAAGTTTGTAATTTCATGTTATAAGAATTTGAGCTTGTAAATTCATTTTTTAAAGTGTCTTGGTTTTTGTTTGTATTTTTTCAGTTTGTGTAAAAAGAATCAGAATCATCATTTTTTAATCATTCTTCTTTAGAACGGCTATGATATTTTTTTAAGTCCTCTTTAAAAGAATCAGTTTTCTTATAAAGCTTTTTAATATCATCTTTACTACTTGAACTTGTTTTTCAAATATCAAATCTTTGTTGTAATGTTGGTTGTGGGGCGGGAGCTGGTGCAGACCAACTACTTCCACCTCCTCCACCTGAAGAAGATCCTCCTCCTCCGCCACCAGAAGATTCTTCTTCTAATGCGTTTTCTTCTTCATTAGTAGGATCTTTTGTTTCGTTGTCTTTTGATTCTTTTTTATTTTCTTCAACATTAACATTTACTTTATCAATGTTTGAATTAACCGAACAACCAATAGTTGAAGTTGATGATAAGGTTAATAATAATTTTTTTAATTGTTTTTTAGTGTTCATTTTTACACTCCTTGAAAATACAGTGTCCACTTTTTTATAAAAAGCAAATAAATAATACACTTTTATTTTCATTTTTCAACCTTTTTTTTAAAAAAAATATTTATATAAATTTTATAAATTTAAAATTTTTAATTTTTGATAAAAAATTTGTGGTTTTTTTAAATTATTTTTTATTTATAAATCCATTTTTTTTAGTTTTAAAAATTTTTTGCTAAATGCCTATAATAAAGGTTTTAGTTATTGTTTTGAAGCAAAAATTTATTTTAGTTTCTTTAATTTATTATTCAGTTTTTTAGTTTAATTATATTTTGCTATAATGACTCAAAATTAATGCTTTATTCTTCATTAAAATCTTTGTTTTTTTATTAATAAATTTAAAAATTTTATAATTACTTATTTTGCTTTTTAATTTCATTTCATAAGTTATTTTTTTATTAATAAATTTTAATCATATTTTTGAAACTTTAGTTATAAAAAAAACTTTGCAATAAAGCAAAGTTTTTAAATTTTTAAGATGAGTTTTTGATTATAAAAGTCCTTTTAAGAATTGGGCTCCATAATTTTCTCATGTGAAGATTGATTCAATGAATTTTTTCAAATGAGTTTGGAATAATTCAGATTGAATATATTCTTCCACTTTAAGAACTTGAGTTTTAGTTCAATCTTTAAAGTTTGTTGTTACGCTTTCACTATTTAGATATAGAGCTTTACCATTAGCTTTAATGCTAGATCATCTTTCAAGATCTTTTTCTAATTGATTTAAGTGGTTGCTATTATAATTTGCTTCTGTTCTATTTTGGTTAACTTTTCACTGAATATAGTTATCAATAAAAGTATTTGAGCTTGTATAGAATGCTTCTCCTTCGGCCTTATTATCAATTAATGTTTGAATCCAAGAACCAAAGTTATCTTTTAGGTTTTGCGATAAATTATATTTTTTATTAATGAATGCTTTATAGTCTTTTCCAGATTGTGCTGAGTTTTTATATTCATCAATTAAATCTTGGCTAGTTTCAATTCAGTTTTCAAAATCTTGATTAGAAATACTTTGATTATTCAAATATTTTTTCTCTAAGAAATCATTGTAATCATCTTCTAATTTGTTTGATCCTAGATATTGACTAATAATGTTTTGTTTATCATTTTTTCACAAATTAAAGTCATTATTTTGTGCAGCAACATCATTACTATAACGAGTTTTTAAGAAATCATCATAATCTTTAATGATTTGAGCTGATTGTTTATATATACTTAGTCCATTAACTTTTAGTGAAGATCATGAATTTACAAGTTTATTTTGTTCAACTGTATCATTATCAAATATGTTTTTAATATAATCATTGTAATCAAGAGTTAATTGGTTGGTTTTTTTGTATATATCATTAATATTAGCTCGATTTCAAGATCAAATATTAAAGTCTGCAGTTTGATCACTATCAGCATATTTGCTATTTAGAAAATCTTCATAATCTTTACTGATTTGACTTGAAGCCTTATAATCATTTAGACCATTGTTTTTAATTCCTGCTCATGTTTCAAAATCATTACTAAATTCTTGCGAATAACTATCTCTATCACTTGTTAAACTACTATTTATTATAGTGTTAAGTCAAGAGTGGTAATCTTGTTCTGAACTATCATTATTAGCATAAATGTTTTTAGCTACATCACTATCATTGTGGGTATTTAATAAGTCATTATATTTTTGAGAATTTTTAAATTGTTTTTCCCCTTCAGGATCAGTTCAATTATTGTATTCATTAATTCCGTCGTTATGGTTTACATAAAGATTAAGTCCAATATCTTGGTTATTAGCTACATAAGTGGCTAAGTCTTGTTTGTATTGATCACTACTTGCATAATCATAAATTGTTGCTCTTCTTGGGTTAGGGTCAACTCATGAATTATAAGCATTAAGCGCACTTTGAGTAGTCTTAAAGGCATTTATACCATTGTTTTTATTGCCTAATCAAGAAATTAAATCACTATTATAAGTATTTAAATCAGCTTTATATGTTTTTGTTCTATATTGATCATAAGTTGTATTAGAAGTATCACCTTCATTTAATCATTTTGCTTTCATTCATTCTTTGAATTTAGCTTCATAAACATTTTGGTTGCTTGCTTCACGATATTTGTTTTTGGCAGCCTGGATGAAATCACTATTGTTTTCTCCATCTGTTCCAACTTTTCAAATGTTAGCAATTGCCGCAAAGAAAGAACTTGAGAAAATACTATCTTGGTTATCTAAAATATTATTAAGGTGATTACCATATGCATTTCCTCCTGGTCTACCTTTTGCATAATCTTCTGCTCTTACAGGAAGAGTAACTCCTACTTTATATCATTTACTACTTTCAGCTTGAGCTAAAGCTTTTCCAATTAGATAATAAAGTTTTCCTGTATATCTTTCAGTTGCATAATAAGCACCATTATGTTTTCTTATAGTAACACTATATGTTGGTCCACCAGGATTTTTGGCAGCTTGTTTTGCTCATTGTTTAATTTGGGGAATATAATTTTGTTTGATTCAATCATTTAAATTAATATTAGCTTTAGACTTGTCAATAAAGTCTTGAGTATTTTCTCATTCAACTTTTTTTTGAACCAAATCTTGTTGTTGGTATCATTTTTCAAATTCAGCAATTCCATCAGCTGTTGTTGCTCATTTTTCTTTAGTATCCATATTGGCATTTGTTGAATTGAATCATGAATCTCTTTTTGCTATAAACTCATTATTTCCTGTTGTTGTCGCTTCTCAATTACTATGAGTTGCTGCTAAAGCTTCATTTGATGTTTTTCAAGCACTATAAGCTGAATCAGAATGATTACTATTTAATCATGTATCAATTGCTCTTTTTGTTGTGCTACCTGATTGGGCATAAGCATTTTTAGCAACATCATAACTAGGGTCATTTTGGTAATCACTTGCAAAAGCTTGTTTTGAACTATCTTTTTTGATTCATTCCAAGTATTTGTTTGAAGCATAACTAGTGCCTTTTCAAGTATTGATACTACTTTTTGTAAAGTTACTTGTCATTCACTTGTCTCTTTCACTTGCATATGTGTTTGAACTTTCAAAGTTAGTTTTAAGCATCCTTGCTCCTGCTTGTGAGTTTTTAAAACTAGCAAATGAATTATTAAAGTGTGATGTTGTTTTTCACAATGCTTTAGAACTATTTTGAAGTTTTTGATCCCAATTACTAAATTGATATTGTTTTTCAATAAACTTATTATAGTCACTTTCAAGTTGGTTAGAATTTTTATATGTTTCTAGACCTTTGTTTTTATCTAGTGATCAAATATCTAAATCTCTATTGTGGCTTGTTTGATCATTTTCATATTGTTTTAACAAGTAATCTTCATAATCTTGAGTTAAACTTGCTGATTTTTTATATTCTTTTAATCCTTTGGCTTTAGTTGAAGATCAATCATCAATATCTAAATGAAGTTGTTGAGTGTCATTAACATAGATTTGTCAAATATAATTCTTATAATCAACATCTAGATCATTTTCACTTTTGTAAACATTTAAAGCATTGGCTTTAGTTGAAGATCAATGGTCAAGGTCATTACTCATAGCAACGCTATCATTTTCATATTTATCTGCTAAGTAGGCATTATAATCAGTATCTAAATCTTGTGATCCTTTATATAATCCTAGACCATTTGCTTTTACACCTTTTCAAGTGTTAAAGTCTGCATTTTGAGCATTTTGATCATTTTCATATTTGTTTTGTAAATATGTTTGGTAATCAGTAGTTGAATCATTAGATGTTTTATATGAATTCATTCCACTATTTGCAATAGCAAATCATGTTTCAAATGCTTGAATCTTGCTAGCATTATCACTTTTTTTGAATTCGTCTTCAATGTTTTTAGAAGAATCAGTTAAAGCTTGTCCACTCATTTCATAAAACTGTTGGCCAACGTCTCTAGAACCTAATCAGTTTAGGTAATCTCTTTCTTTTTCGCTACTAGTTTCATAAGATTTTTCAGCAAATGATTCATAATATTTATTAAATGTATCTGAAATTTTATAGTTAGCAAATAAGTTAACTACATTGCTTTTTCAAGTAGCAAAATCTTGATCACCGTTTCCTTGGCCGAAGTATCTTTCATCAACTCAATTTTTATACATTGCTGCTATTTCATTTGAATTATTAAGATATTGAATATTTTCATCACTTCCAATAAATCCATCTCAAGAATTTAATCAAGAGTTATAATCATTATCTTTTTGGTTTTTATCATAAAGATCTTGTAAGTATTCATCAAACAATCTTTGACTTTCAGGAAAATCAAAGAAGTTTCCTGTTTTATAAAAGTCAACATTCATTATATTTGATTTATTTGAAAGGGCTTTTACATATTTACCCATATAGAATAATAGTTTTTCATCACTATTCCCATTTTTTCTACTTTGTCAATTTAGGAATAATGCATTTATTTCATTAGCATCTTTATTGTCAAAATAATCATCAACTAATAGATCAGGGTTACTTTCAAGATAGAATTTTTTCATTTGAGTATATCAAGATTTAATTTGTGCTGTTCTATTGTAATACAATGCATTTTTAGCCATATTTGAACTTGAAGAGCTAAGGTATTTGAAATAATTGTCTTTAACATATTCTTCAAATTTAGCATCACATTCTGGTGTACTTAAATAAGCATTTTGAATTTCATCAGATTTTAATAGATAGTTTCTAATTGTATAGTTGCTAGGTGTATCTGCATAATCTTTGAATTTTTCTAACAAGAATTCATCATATTTTGGTTTCAAATCATCATTAATTTCTTTTTTCTTTGTATTAAATCATCTTTGTCATGGTAGTTCCATAGCCGCATCATCATTTGGTTTCATTGCTGGTGCACTTCTTAGATACATTGCAAAACCAATTTGTTTTCCTGCTGCGCCAGATCCTCTTGTCGGTTTACCTCGACGAATAGCGGTTCTATATTCTGGATAAAATGTTTCAATTGCTTTAATTAATTCATCTTTATATTCAGTGTGTCAATTTTGGGTAAAGATTTTTTTAAGAAGTTGAGTTAGTGCTTCTTCAAATTGTTGAATAGTATCATTAATTCCTGAATAATTTGGGAATGGTGTCTTGAAGTGACTAGATGGAGTACTTTTTAATACAAGTCTTACATAAATATCAAGTTTAGAAAATCTTTTTCTAAGATATTCTTTAAATGCCATCTGACGATAAGCTTTTCCATCAGCATTTCTTGGCACATTGATTGTTATTGAATCATTGTTTCCTGTTCCTTCAAAAGTATATGAAGACTTTAAGCTTCCTAAAAATGATGCTTGTTGAGTTTTTGTTCTTGGTGCCACTCATAAAGAAAAGTCTTTTTGGTTAGATGTGCTTTTGAAATAGTCTTCTAAACCATAATAATAAAGTTTTTTTTCAGTTGTAGACATTTTATTAAATTCTTTTCTAAAGGCTTCAAGACCATATTTTGCATCATCACGGTAATCATCATAATTAATACCTTGACTACCTACTTTAGAATTTGATGAATGGAAATTTTCTTTTCATTTTTCAAAAGTACTAAAGTCTTTATCTGGTTTTCATGAATTAATATCTCTTGCATATTTTGCTTCATTAGCTTTTGCTTTATATTGACCTTTTGCTCATCTTCAATATCCACTATCATAAAATGATCTTGAACCATTGCTTGTAATTTGTTTATAAAGGTTTAAAATATCAGCTTTAACATCTGGCTTAGATTTTAAATCATTTAATAATTGAGTATATTTTTGTCTATATTGGTTAGCAATTGATGAAGAAACATTAGAAATTGATGTTCTTGTTAATGAATCTAGTCCTGAGAAATTATAACTTCCATTATCAACAACTTTTAAGAATTTTGCAAAATAGTATTGAATCGATCTTGAACTTGTACTATCTTGGCTAAATGTTCCTGATGCACTTCGTAAATTAAAACGAATCATTGGAGGACTATAAATTCTTCTTTGCATCATTGATTTAATATAGTTTTTAAATAATGAAGATTTGTCTACATATTTTGAGATTGTAAAAGCTTCTTTTACTTTTGTTACAAAATGACTAGATTTTTCTCATGCTCCTTTTAAATCAGCATTATAAATTTTATTAGAATGATTTGTTTTTCAATCTTTAAAATCAGTATCTATTTGTTTAGAAGTTTTATAAGAATTTATTCCACTAGAAAGTGAAGAATTTCTAATTGATTCTTCTAATAGATCTTGCTTCTCATCATTATCTTGGGCATTAAATCATTTGCTTTTTGTATATCCTTTTTGAGAAATAAAGCCATTCCTTGCTGCATTATATGCTGCCATTGGTGAGTTTTGGTCATTAAAGTTAGACCTAGTTCTTTTGTTTTCTCAAAGATCTAATCATTTTGCTTTTAACCTGCTTGTGTTTTTAGCATCAATGTTAACAGCTTCTAATCATTTAGATTCATAATCTTTTTTTGAAAAAGTTTCTTTTTCTTCTTTTTTAAAATCAGAAAGACTATACCTACCACCACTAGTAGCATATTGTTGGTAATCTCAAGCTCCAGTAAATGGATATCTTGTTATATAATCTTGAGCTTGTTCATCTCATTCATCAATACCATAGTAATTCATTGAAAGTTTTATTGCTAATCTTTGCCTAAAAGAAGATTCACTTGGTCAAAATCTTTTTGTTTTAAAAGCCATAGCAATTTGGTCTGTATAATTGTCTCAAGTTTGATCAGATATTGAACTATTAAAGAAATCTTGTTTTGTATGAATGTTATTTGTTGTTTTTCAATTATTTACAAAAGTCTTATATTGTTCATCTTTTTTATATCTATTGATCCTAGCTTTATTGTTTTCATAATGTTGTCTTGCGCTTTTAGCAAAAGCTGGATCAGATTTTAGCTTGTTTTTAGTTCATTCCTCTATATCGAAACGATATTTTTCACTTGTAATAGCATTATTTTTTGTATTAAGATATGGTAAATCTTTTATTTCATTATGAATATTTGCTGAACCAGTTGGAGAATTAATATAAGTTTCTTTTAAATCAAGGGCATTTCTTTTGAATTCTTCAAAATTATCATTATTAAAGTTATTAGTAAACACATCATTTTTGGGATTAGATTGTTTTCAATTATTTATGTATGCTCGCAATGATTGTTCATAGCTTGTAGAACCTGTTTTAGTTTGCTTTCAACTATTGATATAGTATAATGGTTTTGTTGCTACTCAATTAGCATATTGAGCATCTGTTGTTCTTTGTCTTAAAGTAAGATTTTTTGAAGAAAAATCATTTTTTATATATGCATTTAAATTAGTTTGATAATTATCACTGTTTAATCACTCTGCTTCAATTGATGCTTTATTTGCTGCTTTTCAATTTTGGAAAGTACTTTGACTATCATTGTGGTTCAAATATTTTTCTTTTGTATCTAGGTTGGTATTAGCAGCTTTTCAATTAGCGATGTAATTATTTGAATCTGTTACATATTGAGGGGTTGTTTTTCATTCTGTTTTTAATTGCGAAAGATTATTAGCCGCTCATGTTTGATACAATGAGTTTGAATCATTATGATCAGCAAATTTTTCTTTTGTATCTAATGAAGGGTTTTGTGTTTTCCAATTTTGTACATAAGTATTAAGGTATGATGTTTTTGCAGAAGATGTTCATGCAGTTTTTAAAGCTGGTGATTGTTTTAATCTTCACTTGTTGTAAGATAAGTCAGATTCTTGGTTATTTGCAAATTTTTCTTTTGTATCCAAATTAGCATTACTGCTTTTTCACTTAGTTGTGTAGCTATCAATATATTTTTGAATATTTGCCGGATCTTCATTTTTATAATCAGCTTCTAAAACATCTTGATTGCTTAATCTTCATTTATCATAATCAGCATTTGAATCATTATGATCAGCAAATTTTTCTTTTGTATCTAAGTTAGGATTATTATTTTTTCAATTATTCTTATAATTAGTGAAAAAATTATCATATTCACTTGATTGTTTCCAAGTATTCCTTAATGCGTTAGGGTGTTTTAGTCTTCAAACGTTGTAATATACATTAGAAATATTAGTATTTGCAAATTTAGTTTTATCATCAAAACTTGGGTTAGATGCTTTTCAACGAGATGAAAAATTACTAACTTTTGCTGCATATTCGCTAGTACTTTTTCAAGTGTTAACTATTGAAGCATCATACTTTGATTTTCATTCATTATAATATTTGTTTGATTCACTGCTATTGGCAAATTTATCAACATCATCAAGATTAGTGTTAGCTTGTTTTCAATTTGTTTTATAATTTTGTAATGCATTTTTAAAATGATTAGTTTTCTTTCAAGCTGCTTTTACAGTATCAAGATTATTTAGTTTTCAAGTATTTAAATGATTAATTGAAAAATTGCTATTTGCAAATTTTTCTTTTGAATCTAAATTAGAATTAAGTGATTTTCATTTTGATTTATAACTATCCAATGCTTTAGTGTAATTATCTGTAGTTTTTCATTCTACTTTTAATTTACTTGGTGATTGGTTTGCTCAGTTATTATAATATTGATTGGAATGATCATCATCTCCAAATTTGGCATGAGTATTTAAATGTGTATTGCTGTTTTTTCAACTAGTTTTATAAGCATCAAGTTTGTTTACAAAATCACTTGTTCCAGCTCATGCATTTTTTAATTCATCTGTTTTTGAATTTTTTCATGCTTCAAAATAAGTATTAGAAACTTGGTTATTAGCAAATTCTTCTTTGGTATCAAGGTCAGCATTATTTGTTTTCCAAGTATTGGCAAAAGCAGTTGTTTTTGCAACATAATCATTAGAACTTTTTCAATTTGTTTTTAAATTGTCTTTATTTGCTTTTTTTCATTTTTTATAACTTTCACTAGATACAGCATTATTTACATATTTGTTTTTATTATCTAAATCACTATTGTTTATTTTTCAATTGTCTATATAAGCTTTTTTAGCATTTGCAAAGTTTGTAGTTTGTTTTCATTCTTGTTTTAGAGTATTTTTATTTGAATTAATTCAATTTTTATAGTTTTCATTAGAGTGATCACTTTTAATTCACTCTTCTTTACTTAAGTTAGGATTATTTGTTAAATATTCATTTAATTTAGCATTATAATCATCAGTTTGTTTTCATGTCTCTTTTAATTTGTCTTTTCCAGTTGACGTACGCCAATTATTGTAAGAGGCATCTGATTGAGCACTGTCTACTCATTCTTTTTTGTTAGGAACAGAAAAAGATTTTAGATTACTATTATAAAAATCTGACTTCATATATAAAGCTTTTACTTTATTAGCATTAGAATTTTTTCAGTCTTGGAAATTGTCTTGATCAGATGGGGCAGGGGCTGGTCTTGGAGAACTTCCTCCTCCACCACCTGAAGAAGAACCTCCGCCTCCTCCACCACCTGAAGATTCACCTTCAGCTTCTGCTTCAGCTTCTTCTTCGGGGTTATTTTTATTTTCTTTTTCTTCATCTTCTGAAGAATCGTCATTGCCCTGTTGCTCAATGTTAATATTTAATTCCTTTATTTCTGAATCAATAGAACATCCTATTGTTGATGAGGATGATAAGGCTAATAATAGCTTCTTTAATTGTTTTTTGGTGTTCATGATGTACTCCTTAAAATTCAAACAACTACATATTGATTAAAATGCAGTCTAAGAAATAATACATTTTTTATTTTTAAATGCAAGCACTTTTTAAAAAAGTAGTAAAATTATTTTGTTTTAATAAGAAAAAAATTATTTCCAAACACAAAAAATTCAATGTTTAAATAGGTACAATATAATAAAAAAACTTCCTTCGTAATTGAAAGAAGTCATAAATCAAAATGGAGCAGATGAAGGGAATCGAACCCTCACAGTCAGCTTGGAAGGCTGAAGTTCTACCGTTAAACTACACCTGCAAAAATGGCGACACCGACGGGGATCGAACCCGCGACCTTCTCCGTGACAGGGAGACATGCAAACCGCTACACCACGGCGTCATTGGTTGCGGGGGCAAGAATTGAACTTGCGACCTTTGGGTTATGAGCCCAACGAGCTACCACTGCTCCACCCCGCGATAAATGGCGGAGGCTGGGGGATTTGAACCCCCGCGAGACTTTCATCTCCTGCTGGTTTTCAAGACCAGTCCCTTCAGCCAGACTTGGGTAAACCTCCTAAATGGTGCTCCTTATAGGACTCGAACCTATGACCGATCGGTTATGAGCCGATAGCTCTAACCAACTGAGCTAAAGGAGCCTAAAAGATATCAACACCAACCATTTTAAAATGGTACCTCTTTTAGGATTTGAACCTAATTCTCATCAACTTGAAGAGGTATGGTGGCAAAGATGGGACTTGAACCCATAACCTTTCGAGTATGAGCCGAATGCTCTAACCAGTTGAGCTACCTTGCCTGATGGATTTAACAAGAATTGAACTTGTTATGTTTTTTTCCTTTTAATCCATGGTCGAGAAGACAGGATTTGAACCTGCGACCCCTCGGTCCCAAACCGAGTGCTCTACCAAACTGAGCCACTTCTCGAAACATCCACCAAGAATATTTTAACTTATTTTTAATTTTAAAACAATAACTAATCTTTATTTTTGGGTTTTTTGTAAACTTTTATGAAAAAAATGATTTGATATAATATTAAAAAGATAAAAATGAAAAATACTACATAAAACCCCATTTTGATCATTTCAAATTCATTAGAAACATTTCTAAATGGTTTTACTAATTTCACAAACTTTTCAGCATTTGGCATAACAAAATTAAAGATTAAGAAAATCCCTAAAACAAATACTATATAAAATAATAATACTAATATTGAGCTAAGAAAAAAAATCATCTAATTTATATTCCTTTTGAATTGTATTCATTAATAATTGCTTCTTGTAAATCAGTAATTGAATTTTTATCTAAAGAATATTCTTTCCCACCAATTTCAATAACATTTCGGTCAAGGTCATATGGATAAATTGAATCTTTATATCCAAAGTGTGAATTAAATTTATTTGTTTCATTATCATATGTATAATTATAAGTTAATTCATTAACTTTGATACTTCCCTCATTTAAGGAAATTTCTGAATCAATTTCAATAGGTATTGTAAAGTAGTCTCCCACTTTTATTTCTATTTGTCCTTTTAGTTGAACCTTTGTATCAGCACAACTTGTAGTTAATAAGGTAGATGCTCCAAAGAACAATACTAATAATTTTTTCATTTTTATCTCCTTGTGAGTTATTTTGGTATATATTTTTTACTATATAATGCAAAAAAAGTCAATGAAATTTTTTACAATATAAAAAAATGGCGCACTCTAAGGGACTCGAACCCCCAACCTTTTGATCCGTAGTCAAATGCTCTATCCAATTGAGCTAAGAGTGCACACATTCAATATAATTATAACATATTACTTTTTAAGAAAAGTTAATTCCTTAGTATTTATCAAATTAAATTTTAATAAACAAAAAAGCAAATGATATTAAAATGGCAAAAACATAAATTAAAGTGTTAATTTTTAATAAGTTTTTTTTGTTATCTTTTAAAAGCAAATATCCTACTTCTCCTGAGGCAACTAAGGCATTAGCTAGTAAAATTGGAAAACTTAAAAGACCTTTTAAAAATAGTGATGTCACCACAATTTGGGTTCCAGACCCTGGAATAAAACCAATTAAACCAAAAACCACAATTAAAAGAACTTGATTAGTAATCGAAGTTAATGAATCAATTTCCAAAAAGTAATGTTGGATTAACTCAAAAACAATAATTCCTGCTGCAATATAAAATAAGATATGCGAGCTTTTTCTAAATAGATCTTCAAGTTTTCTTTTGTGACATTTATCTTCCACATGATGAATACAAATTTTATTAATTCCTGCATAAATGAAGTTTCAAATAACTAATAAATATGCTAAGACAAAAAGACTTAATGTTAATCATTCTGGAAATGCAACATTAATATAATCTCCAGTTTTTACAATCATCGCCAAAACCATAATCACTAAAAAGACATAATGACCTCATTTTGCTAAAAAACTATTAAAAACATTTTTTGTTTTTACTTCTGATAAAAGTTTGATGTTATCTGCTGTTTTTACTTCTTTAGTGTTAACTTTAAACCATTTAAAATAATTGGTTAAATAACCTAAAAGAAGTGATAAAGGAATGGCAACACCAATAACTAATAAGAATGATAAAGGTTTTGTTGCCAAAAGAACAAAAGCTCCATCCCCCATTGTTGCCACCATTGCGGCCACTAAAACTCCCGCTGCAAAAACCTTTTGTAGATAAAAGATAGCAACACTAATTGCCCCTCCACAACCAGGAATTGCTCCTAAAGTTGATCCTAATCAAACATAATTATTGCGCTTAAGATGTCTTAGGATTTTATCTTTTAAGAAAAGATAAATAAATAAAGATAAAACAACAAAAACGCCAATTTCATATAAACTATGTTCAAGGACATGAACTAAATGTTCGAAAAAATTTTCATTTTCCATATTATATAAACTTTCTATATTATCCTAATTAAAGGATTTAATTTTTTTATAAAGTTTTATATAAATCTTATTATTATTAATAAGAAGTTCAATTACATAATGGTACCCAGGACGGGACTTGAACCCGTAAGAACAAAGTTCGGCTGATTTTGAGTCAACTGTGTCTACCAATTCCACCACCTAGGCATTTGGTGATCCCAGTGGGACTCGAACCCACGACACCCTGATTAAGAGTCAGGTGCTCTAACCAACTGAGCTATAGGACCTTTCAAACAATCATTTAATTATAACACAGATTTATTAAGGTTTTTTTAATAACTTAATTGTTTGAAAAATAAAAAAAGATGCTAAAAATTAAGCATCTTTTGGTTATGAAATATTTGGGTTTTTATTATGTAGTTTTCCACTTATTATAAGCAGTTATAGCTTCTGATGTCTTTTTAAAAACAACTAATGCATCAGCTTTTCCTTGATCAGTTTTTAATCATGCTTCATATGTTTTGGTGTATACACCATCAACATCAGCATTAAAATCAGCTTTTGTTCTTTCATTAGGATCATTATATTGTCAATAATATCAATGTCCAATTGGTAAAAAGTAAAACTTATCTAAAGCTAGTTGATTTGGTAATGTTGTTCAAGTATCTAAATCTGTAATAAATTGACTACTTGAATCATATTTACTTGCTTTTCTAATTAAAGGATCATTTCAGTTACCATAATCAGTATCAGATTGCGCTTGGTTTTTATATGTTGGTGCTCCATTATTTTTATCAACTGCCCATGTGTCAAAATCTTTTTTATAAGTATCATCAGCAATATAATCACTTTCATTACGTTTATTATTTATTCATCAAAAATGAAAATCAGTATCTGAATCTTTATGACTTTTATAAATATTTTTTAAATTAGCATAATCATTTTTTGATAATCAACTATTCAAATCTTTTGTAAATTGATTATCGCCATCATATTCTTGCTCTGTCCTTGCACTTGGATCTACCCAAAGTTGATAATCACTATCTGATTGGGCATCTTGATCATAAAGTGTTGAACCATGAGCTTTAACTTGATAATATTTATCTAATTCCTTATCTAAAATACCGCCTTGGTTGTTTTCAAATTTAGCCTGAGTGTGTTCATCTGGATCTTTTCATCCTTGATAATCACTATTAGATTGTGGCCTTGCCTTATAAATGTCTTTTCCATTTTCTTCTTTTGATGATCAAGTTACATAAGCATTAACATAAGCAGCTGTTTTTTTGTAATCATTTGCTGTTCTTACATTTGGATCAACTCAAGAATTGTGGTCTTGTTTGGCAATGGCATCTTTTTTATATTCTAATTTTCCATTGTTGTTTTTATTTGCTCAAGTAATGGCATCGCTTTTTGCCTTTTTTTGATCATACATTGCTTGGGTTGGTTTAGTTGGGTCTTGTCAATTAGCATAATAATTTTTAGCCTCTTGAGTAGCAAAGAAAACATCTCAACTATTACTTCCAAATCAAGAATCTAGGGCTTTTTGGAAAGTTTTGCTTGATTGGAATGAGGCTTCTGTATAAACTAGTGGGTCAACCCAATTGTTATAATCAGTTGTTGATTGTGGTGACATTGTTGTGTATCAATCTTTCATACTCTTAGTTGCTTTATATGTTGCTAAGTTAGCGTTATAATCACTTGAAGCTTCATATTTATTAATAATCTTTGTTTTTGTTTGTTGATTCCATTGATCTTGTGCTGCTTTAACATCGCTATCATCAGCAATAATGTTAGGATCATCTCAACTATCATAATAAGATTGATAAAAGCCTGAATTATAAAGCGATGTTGCCTTAGCGTCATCTTTTGCTTGATACCAAGCTTTAAAGTCACTTTGAGTTTTAGGGTTATTTGCTAAATCACTGTAAGGTAAAATGTTTTTTGCCAAAGGGTCATTTCAAGCATTATAATCGCTATCTGATGTAGCACTTGTCTTATAAGCTGCTAATTTACTAGCATCAAGGGCAAACCAAGAGTTAAAGTCACTACTAAATTGTGATGATGAGTCATAACCTTGATTAGTTCTTTCTTGGGGATCAACTCATGAATTATAAGCACTAGTGGCATCACTTGTTTTTGTATAATAAGCAAAGCCTTTGCTATTATCATCTCTTCATTTATAAAAATCTGAAGGAATAATATTGTTAGCTTTGTCATAATAGTTTTTTTCTGTTAGAACTGATGGGTCTTTCCATAAATTATAAATCTTTAATAATTCAGCATTACTTGTGATTCCATCATAATAAGTTTTAGCATTATCTTGTTTCCATTTAGTAAGAGTATTTTTATAATCATTAGTTTTTGCAAATAAATCAGTATAGTGTTTTGTGGTTTTTTGATTATTAAACCAAGAAAGATAATTACTTTGGGCTGTTGAAGTTGCAAAATAATTAGTTTTGAATTGATCAAACAAGGTTTTTAATCTTGCTTTAATATCATCCCAACTTAATGATTCCTTGTATTTTGCTTCTGTTGTTTGTGTCGCAATTCATTTAAGCAATGAAGCATTAAGATGATTACTTGTTTTGTCTTGTTTTCATCATTTTAATTTTTGTTCAAGTGATTGTTTTAAGATATATTTTTTAAAGCCATCAAGATAAGCACTACTTGATGCATATTGGCTTTTAGCAGTATCAAGATTAACTCAATATTTTCTAAACAAATCAACACTGCTTGATTGGGTTAGGAATTTATCTTCAAAGGCACTGCCTTGCAATCATTGGTGATAATTATTGCTATATTCATTAGTTGAATCATAATGCTTATCTAAATAAGGAGCATAATCATCTTTAGCAATTTGGCTTTTGGCAAAAAACTTTTTAGTTCTTGCTAGTTCTTCTCCATCAAGGAAGAAAAGATAATTTTTAGCAGCGGTTAGAAAATCAGTAGAAGTATCAAAATCAGCACCCGCTACATCATCAGGATCAACCCAAGAATTATAGTAAAATGTTGAATCACTACTTTTAATGAATTTGTTAAATAATTCATCATAGTTTTTATAAATTCATGTATTTAAGTCTTTTTTAAATTGTTTATTTCCTACTTCATTGTATTTGGCTTTTGTGTTTTTTAAAGCTTCTTTTCATTCAATAAATTTGTTAGCTAAATCAGTTTTAAATAGAACCGTTTCTCAATTCTTTGGTGCTTGACCATTAACTTTAATGTCATCACTATTTGCTAATGTTTTTTTCTGGCTTCAAGCTAAAAGATCATCTTTGTATTTTTGGGTTTGTTGATACAAATCTTTTTGCACTAAAACTTTTAATCTTCATGCTCGATAATCATTATCAGATGCGGTTTGAACTTTATAAGTAGCTAGTGCTTTTTGGTTGTCAGTTGAACCAAGTTTTAATAACTCCTCTTCTTTTCATTGTTTTAAGGCTTCATTATAAGCATCAGAATCTTTAAAAGCTTCTTGATAATAAGTATCTAGTGATGTTTTCTTGTAATCTTCATAAAGTGTTTTAGTTGCTGCTAATTCTTTTCAATCTTTTAAACCATTTTTATTATCTTTAAATCATTTTAATGCTAGTTCTTTTTGTTTAGTGTCATCATCTCTTAATTCCTTTTTAGCAATTTCTGCTTTATTTGCACTTCAAGAGTCATAAGCATTTTTGGCATATTTAGAATTAGCAAAAAAGCGTCCTGTATTATCATATTTGTTAGCTCATTCTTTCGCTAGTGCCTTCCCTTCAGGCGAAGTTAAGAAGTTATTAGCATCTTTATATGTTTCAAAAAGACTTTCTTTTCCTGTTACTAAAAGATAACGAGGGCGATGTCAATCAACTTTATATTTAATAACATAAAGACTGTTTTTTAAAGTTGTGTCACTTTTGATTTTTTGACGAAATTCTTCTTTTAGTTTTTCATTATTTTCTAGGTTACTAAGTTTAAGATTTTCTTTATATTTAGCACTTGTTTTATAATCTGCTTCGCTTCTAACGTTAGGATCGACTCAATCATTGTACTTTTTAACAATAGCTTGCTTTTGGTCTTCATAGTATGCATTTTTACTATTTTCAAATTTGCTATACCAAATTTTAAAAGCAACATCATGATCACTATTACCTTTTTTATAATCGGCAATTGAACCAGAATTGTCTTGAACTCATTTGCTACTTTTTTGACTATAATCATTAGTTTTAATTCATCTTGAATACAAAACATCATAATATTTATCAAGATTTTTACTTTGACTTATTCAGTTATTAAAATCATATCCCCAATGAGAATTTTTGAATCAATAATCAAAACTATAGCGTTTGTTACCTTCATCAATTCATTTGTTTAAATCATCCTGATAGCGAGAACTTTTAGTGTAAAGTTCTTCACTTCTTGCTTTTCCACCATTTTCAAGTCAGTTTTTATAAGCTTGCAAAAATGTTACTGAATCATCTAATCATTGCGCTTCAGTATAGGCACCATCCTTTTGAGTAACCCAACGATTCTTTCTTTTTGTAAAATCAGCAAAATCTGTTTTATGTTCTAGGTTACTAGGGTCATTTTTAGCTTCAAAAGTTTCACTTGGACTTAATGTTGTATCAGTGAATGATTTTTTTTGTCACAAACTAGTATATATTTTCTTTCCTTGGTCACTTTGCAATCAATTTTTTCATGCATCTAAATAACTTTGCGGTTTATTTGCCTTTCAATCGGCAAAAGAAGTTAGTGAAGTAGGGGCTGTAGCTTGGTTTAATGATTCCTCATAACTAGAAGGGATGTTGTCATTATTATTGCTTGCTAGTCAAGTTTGATAATCTTTTTGGTATTGATCACTTGAAATATATTGATTATAAAGAAAATTGTCATAATCCTTCTTAGCAAGATTGTTTTCCTTGTAAAAATCAATAACTTTATCTGAATCTTGGGCTCAAGTAAGGAAATTATTTCCGGCTTGAGGATTTGCTTTAATAATTGCTTCTAAATTAGCTAAGTAAGTGTCAAGTTTATGCTTTTTAAAATCATTAACTAGGTTTTGAGAAAGTAAATATTTGTCTTTAATAATTTGATCATTTTTAAGGAAAGAAACAAAAGTTTCATAAATTTTAAAAGGCGCGCTGTCTTTTGTCCATGAATCTTTGTTAGCAAATTCATCAAGATTTATTGGATTTGCTTTCTTGTAGTTTTTTCCAAAATCAGAATTTAATAAAGTAGTTTTTAAAGATTGTTTTTGGTTTTGTAATCAATCTTTAAATACCTTTTCACTTTTATCATCTTCTTTGAATAGTTTTTCCCTGTGTTTGTAATGATTAGCATAAGAAACTTTATCACTATAAAATTCTTCATACTTTCCTGATGCTAATACTTTATTTAAAACTTTTCACAAATTATCGTCACTAGTGTTAGGTAATGTTTTTAAATAATTTATATAGTTATAAAGCATGAAATCTTCATTATATGCATCAGATTTTGAATCATAAAATTGTTTCATTATTAATTTTTTAACTCTATTGTTATCTTTAATATACTTTCTTACCTGAGTTTTTAAAAACTCTTTATATTCACTTGAACTAGCAAACTTTTTGTTTAAAAAGCTTTCCTTATTATTAGTAACATAATTAGTTAAGTTAGTGTTTTGTTGTTGTTTTCAATTATTGAATTCAACATTAAAAACAAATTTATTATCACTAGTTTTAGCATATTTAAAAATGCTTTCTTTCCATGCTAGATAACCTTTTTTAGCAAGCGTTGTTTTTTTAAATTCATTTAAATCACTATTACCACTATCTAAGTTTTTTCATTGGTTGAATCAATAGTTTTTGTATTTAGAATTAATTCAACTATCAAAACTATTAATACTTGGATGCTTTTTAGAAACTTCTAAATCTACTTTACTTGCAAAATCTTGACTAGCTTTTCAAATCTCTAAATTGTTTTTCAACACACTTTGATATTGACTAGCATTTTTAGGATCTAAAAGATCAACGTTGACATAACCATTAGAATGGTAAAAACTTTGCTCATTATTATTTCAATATTGGGTTTGTTTTGCTTTGGTTTCACTATCGTTATTTCTTGAATACATAAATTTGCTAAATGCATCAAAGTTGGCTGATTGCAAAGCAAATAGTTTTCATTTTTCATCATAAAGATTTTTTTCATTAGCATCAAAATAACCTTGAGCATCTAATTGATTTTTAACAAAATTTAATCAATTATTATCAAATCAATTTTTAACTTTGTCTCAATTATTGCCTGATTTTAAATGAGCTTTTAATTTTTGATACATTCCTTGATCAAATTGTTGATTAACCTTAGTTCCATAAGCAGTTAAAAACTGTTTTTTGACCCATTTATCATAGTTGTCATTATTAGCAAAACTTTCTTTTCAATTTTGATATCAAAAATCATTTTTCGCTTCATAATCAATGTAATCTTTTCTTGCTATTCCTTCAGCAAAATAAACTTTTTTCATTTCTTCATCATCATAAACAAAATCAGCAAAAGCTTGTGAATCAGTAATACTATCTAGATCATCTTTAATCAGGATTCTTAATTCAGGATTATTTTTAACTAAATTAGTAATAAAGTCATAACTTTGATTAAGCGTATAATTTGCTAAAAGACTTTTTAATTCTTGACTTGCAAAGAATTGTTTAACTTGATAAATGTAATGTTTTTCTTCTAACATAGCTTTTTTATCATTAAAATTTAACCACCAATCAAAAAGTTTATCATCATCACCTTTTCAATCACTAAAAGCTTGATCTAAATTAGAAGTCTTGTTTTTATAAAGGTTTAAGATGTAATTATCAAAATAATATCCTGCTCCATTCATAGCATAAAAACGTAAGTTTTCTTCCTTTTTTATTAGGGTAATTAATTCTGCTTTAGCATTTCCATTAGTAAAGTCAATTAAACTTCCTTTAACCCCATTATAATTTTTAACAATCAAATCCTCATAAAGTTTTAATAAGTCTTGTGAAGAAACATTTGCAAAATATTTATTCTTGATTTGGGAATCAACAACTTTTTTAGTCTTTAATTGATAAATGATTTTAGCAAAGTTTTTGCTTCATTCTTCAATATGTTTTTTACCTTCACTTGATTTGGAATATGCTTCAATTGAATCATATGGTTTTATTGCTAAAGCATTATAACTTTCTAGCGCTTTTTTTCTTAAATGATTTGATGTTAAAAAGTATTCTTTTAAAGTATCTTGATAATTTAGTGATTCAAGAACAATTTTTTTCCATGCTTTAAATTCTTTTTGCAAAATTTGATATTTTGTTTCATTAGAATCTAATTGCAGTTTTAAAAATGCATCAAAATCCTTAATGTTAGAATCAGCAAAATTTGCTAATCAATAATTTAAAATGCTTTTAAAACTTTTATCCTTTGTGCTTAAAAGTGGATTTTTTTGGTAATGTTGCAAAAGCACTTCTTTATCTTGACTTAAAAGTTTTTTAACAATAGCATTAAATTCACTATCATTATTAAATTTATCTGCAATATCATCTCAAGATGCATAACTATTTAAAAATCCACTATTTCTTAAATGTTTTAAAATAGCTTTCTTTTCAAAAGTATCATTAGATGCATCTTTTTTTCTTTTAAATTCCCAAAATTTTTCTTGTCCTCTTGCTGAATCAAATCAAGTATTTAAATCAGTATAAGTTTGGGTTTTTTTATTTTGGTAATCTCTCACAAAACGATCATATTCATCTTTTAATGGATCAGCAATACTAAATTTTTCTTCAAAAAACTTATCATAATCACTTTGTGCTTGGGTTGATTTTGCATAAGCTAAGTAACCATTTTTTTGATCACTCGCTCAAGCATCAAGGTCAGCATTAAAACTAGCACTCTTGGCATATGATGCTCTTTGAGCTTCTGAATAATCAAGAAAAGCTTGGAAACTCTCTTTATATTGCTTAAGGGTTCTATTTCTATATTCTAATCACTTATCAAAGTTATCACTAAAGACTTTAGATTTTCCTTCAATAAACATTTGTCAAAGATAAGGGTTTTTATCTTTATTTCCTACATATTGTTCTTCTTTTCCAACATTGTATGCTAGATTAGGTTTTATGATTTGCTTAAAGCCAAAAAACGGAAAAACATATTGCTTAAATTCTTTCATTGCTTCTCAATTAGTAAAATCTTTATTTTCATTTGCTTTTAAATATTCCTTTTCAATTTCTTTAAAAGCAAAAGTAAACTTAGTTTTTGCTTCATCTTCAAAAACTTCATATTCACCATAATTTCTTGATAAAGCAAATTCTTTAATATCTGTTAAATAATTATGTTCCATTGAAACATGTCGATAAGAACCAATTGATCATTTCTTCCAAAGATTAATTAGTGCTTGTCTTCCATTTTTTAAAACATATTCATTAACTTTATCATTTAAAACTTTTATCCACTTTTCTTCTTCTAAAAATTTTTCAACTTCGGCTTTTTCTTGATCGTCTTGACTTTTTAAAAACCGGTTAGTAAATAAATTTCTTAGATAAACAGAGTCATCTCTTGAAAGGTCGCTTGAAGTTTTAAAAAGTTCAACCAATCTTTTAGGGTTGTTTTTAAAAAGATTTGCATAAAAGGTTTCATAATCCACATTTGGATCTTTATTTCAAATATGAAATTTTCTAACAGCACTTGCTTCTTTAAAATCTACTCAATCTTTAATTGTTTTTAAAATTGTTGGGTTTTTTAAACTAAAATATCATTCCCAACCTATATTTTCATAAGCAAAAGCCGATGTTTGAAGACCTCCAAGTTCAAAATCATATTCAACATCAATTGGATTAAAAGGTTGTAAATTAAAATCATAAATACTTGGTGCTTGTTCATTATATTCATTCAAAAACCTGAATAATAATCACCTGTTATCTTTTTGTTTAGCTCATTTTTCAAATGAAGCATTATATTCACTGCTTTCTTTGAAAATATCTTTTTTAAATTGTTGATACATATCACTATGCAAATTTTCTTGATTATTGAAAGTTGCTTTTAAGGTAGAATGATTTTGAGATACTCAACTATTAAATCTTTTTTGAGAATACTTATTAAATTCTGCTTGAATTTCATCATAATAGTCTTTTTTATAATCTTGATTGCTACTAACCAAAGCAAAAGGAAAAAAATCTTTCTTTTTAATTTCTGCTGACTGATGACTATTATAAAACTCTTTTTCTATTTCATTTTTATAGGAGTCGCCCTTAAATTGAAAAATTATTTTAGTTAGCTCTCTTTTTAGGTGTTTTCAATCTTGGTTTTTATGATTGTAATTACTAAATCAATTAAATAATGACTTTCAAAGCAATAAGTATTTAAGGTTGGGATTTTTATAAGCTGTTTTTAAAAACTTTTCTCATGTAGTTGGTGAGTATTTGGTTCCTGAATATTCAGCTTCTATTAAAAATTTTCTATAATACTTATCAATATTTTTAATTCATGTTTTGGGATTGCTGGGTGCCTCTGATCATTCAGGAACAGTTTTTAAATATTTTAAAAACATTTCTGACATTTTTTCAAAACTAGAAACATAAACTTTTTCTTTGCCTGAATTTGCTTGATATTGGAATGAGCTAACACCAAGACTGTATGGGGTTTTATCACTTGCAAGATGAATATAAACAAAACTAGTTAATTCATGGTTTTTTTCACTTCAAATTCAATCATAAAATTTTTCTAAATTATTATTAGCATATTCATTAGCTAATTTAGCATATTGGGAAGTTTGTTTTCACTCATTAAGAATTGAATCTTTGTTATCAATATCATTCCACAAATCTTCTCTTAATTTTTCTGAAACACTATTATCATATAATTTCTTTTTATAATATTTAACAATAGGGTGATAATATTCTCCTCACATATCGATGTCAATATAATTATCTGATTGCTCAAACTTGCTTTGGGCATAACCATTTTCTTCATTAACTCACTTTTTATAAGACTCATTAATATAATTTTGCATTTTACTAGATTTGGCAAAATCACCCAAGGTCTTATAAGTGTCTTTATATCTACTATTTAAAAAGTTTTGCTCAACATCACTTAAATAAATGTCAGTATTTTCATAAGCCTCAGTTCCTTTTTTATAAACATAAGGGTTTTTTCGTTTTAAAAGATTTTCAATTGCTTCATTAAAGGCATCTTGAAAAAGTGGATTGTTGCGATATTGACCTTTTTTGAAAACTTCATCTGCATAAGCTCTTATTGCTCTTCGATGTCAAATTTCACTTTTGTAATGACTATATCGTTTAATGTAATCTTGTCTTAATTGATCCTTATTATTAGCAATTCAAGTTTTGTGATACGCACTGGCATTATCACTTGCTGCTCATTTTGCAGCAGTATCAAGATGGGGGTTTTGCTTTTGTCATGATTCAAGCATTTTATTAATAATATAACGATAATTATTAGCCCCAGTGGTTGAACGATATCACGCTTGTTTTAATGCTTCAGGTCGATCTTTAATTCATTCCTCATATTTTTCTTTTGCTTCCTTACTTTGAGCTCAACCTTCAACTGTTTTAAAACTTGGAAATTTATTTTTATAACTAGTGATAAATTCAGCAAGAGTTTGATCTTTTTTATAAACCCCATCATATTTATTTTTATATTGTTCAGCTAAATAAGTATTTTTTCATTCTTCAAAAGATAGTGTTGCTTTTTGATTTGAATCTTTTTCATAATGTTCATTAACATTAGATTCATAATTATTATTAACTCCTAAATTATCTTTTCAAAAAGTGAAAAGCTGCTCATATAAATTAGGGTGTTTAGTTTTAAAGTCTGGATCTAAAATAACTTCAGTTCATAACTTATCATAAAGTGCTTGCATTGTTGCTGAATTATAATATTGACTAAAACTATTTTCCCCATAACTTTCATTTAACCATTTTTTAAAAATTGAGTTAATTGTTGAATCATTACTATTTAAAAGATGTTTGACATATTTTAAAAATGTATCCTTACCAAAGCTAGAATTAAAAAACTTTTCTTTGGTATTGATTTCTTGGTTATTATCATATCAAGTGCTGGCATCATTTGCTAATCCATCTTTGCGATAATATTTTAATAACTGATCACGTAAAGGATTATTTAGTTCATTAGGAACATTTCTTAACTTTTTGATTTCTTTTTGGGCTTTATAACTATTTTGCACTCAAGCATCAAGTGAATTATATTTGGCATTATTAGCTTTTCAAGTGGTGATAAAACTTTTTAGCTTTGTTTGAAAACTATTTGCCCCACTTGTTGTTTGTAAAAATTTTGGTTCATAATTAACATCAATTGATTTTTGGGTTTTTGTTTTTCATCAATTTAAAATTTGCTCTTTATTATTATCATCTTGATAATATTGTTGATATTTACTTAAGGCATTACTACTTTTTAATCATCCATCATAAGATATTGGATTATCACTTTTAAATTGATTAAAAGTATTAGTATATTTACTACTTTTTTCCCAATAATTTTTTACATCAATACTTGGTAATTTATTAATTCACTTATTTAAGTATGATCCATAAAATTCTTGCTTATTTAACCATTGTGTTTTTGAAGGCATTGCAAAATTATTTTTTCAACTAGTAAAGGCAGCATTAAAGTTATCTTCGCCCCAAAAAGTTTTTAGTTTTGACAAATTTTGATTTCTTCAATTGTTATAATCACTACTCTTGTAATATTCATTAATATAATCTTGATAAGATTTTGAATCATATTTCAAATTAACATATTCATTTTCTTTACTAGCATAATCATTAGTCTTTTTTCATTCTTTTTTAAAATGATCAATCCCATCTAAAGATTCAATGTATTTTTTAAAGGCATTAGAACTATCTGTTGTTGTTGACCAATAACTTTTACTTCTTTTATTGCTATTACCAGATTTTTCAATATAAGCTCTTTTGTTATTTAAGTAATTTTGACTATTTTTAAAATCATTTCAAACATTTGGGGTGTCATTTTGCAACGTATTAACTCATTTGTTATAAGATTGTTCAAATTCATAACCTTTTCATTGCCCTATAAGCTTTTCAAATTCATCTTGTTTTGTCGTTTTTAAAGATGACTTTCAATTGGTTAAATCACTTTGATAAGCACTACTTTGCTTATATCACCCATGCATTAAACCATTGTTTTTAGCATCATTTCTAAAGGTGCTTAAGGCATTAGTAAAATCACTAGTTGATTTTCAACTTTGCATTTGACTAGGAGTGAAAGTTTGGGTTTTAGACCAAGTCTTAATATCACTTAAATATTGAGAATCAGCTTTATAGGCCTGCCCTATTGCTGGAAATGCACTTGCTCTAGTATTGATTCAATCATCAAAATATGTACTTTGTGGTTTTTTTAATTCATTTCTTCCAAAATCATAATTCATCTTATAATTGGCATCTTCTCTATTTTTTCAAGATGCATATTTAGTACTAAAATCATTAGTTTGATAATATTTAGTTTTAAGTGTGTTTTGGGTATTTGTATCAACACTATCTAATCAATTAGCGTAATCTTGATTATGGTTGTTGTTGGTTTTAAAAGCATCAAAATTATTAGAAGAGTCTTTTGGTCTCCCGTTGTATCACTTATTAAGACTATTTGAATAATCATTAGTAGTAAGGAAATGTTTTTCTAATGCGGCTTTTCCTTCTTTAAGTTTTTCTCACTTTGTAAAAAAGTCACTTTTATCTTGTGAACTTTTTCAACTACTAAAAGTTTTTTTAGAAGGACTTTTAGTTAAGAAACTACTTAACCCTGTTTGATAATCACTAGATTTAGCTCATTCATCTAAAAGCGAATCTTTATTTGTATCAATAACTTTCCAAGAATTAAAAGAATTTTTTGCTGATGAAGTTGTTGCTCAATGATCTTTATCCCTTTTATCTGGGCCACTATTAACTCATGTTGCTTGTTTAGTAGTATAGTCACTACTAGCTTTTCAAACTGGAATAAAACCTTGTTTCTCTTGAGTAGTTAACTTATTAAACCAATTATTAATTGTTGTTGAAGTACTACTTAATTGCAATCAATCATTTTTTGATCTTTTTGCTACTTTTTTACTATTATAATCAGTTTCTTTTGTTTGATAATCACTTGTTGTTTTTCATTGAGTAAATAATGTTGTTTGGGCAGCACTAGTTTTAACTCAATCACTATATGTTTTATTTGCTGCATCTGTTTTAACTCAATCTTGTGCACTTTTTTTCTTTAATAAATCACTTGCCAAGAAATTAACAACATCAGTATTTCAAAATTGGGTATTTGAATCTGCTTTATAAATGTTTTTAAACCAATCATTTGTCTTTTGATCATTTTTTCAATTATTAAAATCACTAGTAAATAAGTTTTGACTTATTCATTGGCTTTTACTACGCTTTGATGGACTTGTTGCAAGATAAGCATTTAGTTTTGTTTGGTAATCGCTAGTTGTTAAATATTTGGCCTTAAAATCACTACCAGTTTTTGTTGCTAGTCATGTTAAATATTTTGCATTACCATCATTAGTTTTTTTTCATTGTTCAAAACTTCTTTTTTTTCAACTACTTAAATAGGTATTAAGATTAGAGGTGTAATCACTCGTTTTTTTATAAGCATTAACTAAGGCATTTTGTCCAGATATAGTTTTTGATCATTTCAAATAAGTAGAATCAGACGCTTGGTCAAGAATTCAATTATCAAAAGTTTTTTTACTAGGTCCACCTTGAATATATGTGCTAAGAAGGTTTTGATAAGTTGTTGTTTTTTCAAAAGCTGGTTTTAAGTATTGGGCACTTGCAGAACTAAGTCTTCATGAGTTATAAAAAGACTTATATTCATCACTTGCTAATCATTGGTCTTTTGTTCTTTTTGGTTTCAATTTTACTCAATCATTTAATGTTTTAGAATAATCAGCTGTTTTTTTTCAATTATTTAATAATGTTGTTTTTGAAGATGGTAGTTTTCTTCAAGTATTGTAATAAGAATTTGAGGCATCAAGATTTAATCAAGCTGTTTTTGAACGTTTAGGAATAACTTTCATTCAATCAGCTCTTTTAGTTGTATAATCACTAGTCTTTTTTCATTCACTTTTTGTTTCACTTAAACCATTAGGCTTGTTTTGTCAAAGTGTGTAATAACTGGAAGTATCACTTCTAGCCAATCATTGATCTTTAGTTGGTTTTTTTTCAAGGTTAATTCAAGCAGTTTTTCTTGTTTGATAATCAGTAGTTGCTTTTCATGCATTTTCTAAAGTAGTTTTGGTAGCAGCATCCATTGCTTTATATCAATTTGCATAAGCGCTATCACTAGCATCACTTTTTAATCACTCTTCTTTTGATCTTTTGCTTGGACCACTATTAACCCAATCATTTTTCTTTGTTGTATAAGCGGCATCTGCTTTAAAAATTGGCTTTAAATTATTGTGCCCATCTCCTGATACTCTCCAAGAACTATAAGAAGTTTTGGAATGATTTGTTTTTTTCCATTCCTTAAAAGTTCTCTTAGGAACTAAATAACTATTTAATGCTGTTGTGTAATCAGTTGATGCTTTAAAAGTTGTCTCTAAAGCTTTTTTTCCATTAGCAGTGCCAGCCCATTTATTAAATGTACTTTGACCATCATTTGTTTTTAACCAATCATCCATTGTTTTTTTGTTATTTGAACCAAAAGCTCCTGAAAATGGGCCATCTTGATAATCTAGTTCTCCATTGGGATTATTTCCAGTAATCCCATTTTTTTGATTTTCAATCATTGCTGCTTGTTTTTTTAATGTTTGCAAGTTTTGATCTGAAACATTTTGATAAGTTGAAACAAGGACCCCCCCTAATCCAGTCATTGTTAAAAAACTCTTTAAACTTAACGCCTTTTTCATTATATTACCCTCTAAAAATCTATCTTTTTCAATAAAAAAGATTATACATTAAATCTTAAAAAATTTATAAAGTTTTTTTATTTTTTTTTATCTCAAATTTTATTATAGTGATATTTGATAAATTTTATTCTTTCTTTATTCAAACACTCTTTTTTTATTACCAAAATTGGATTTTGATCATATTTTTTATTAAAATACATTTTTCCATCATTTCAGTCGATATAACTTTTTCCTTGATCATAATAACTGTGATAATCTTTCCTTAAAAATGCTCCATTATTAATGTTAGAAATTTGGTCTAATAAAATTTTAATTTCTGAATTAAATTCTTTATAAATGAAATATTTATCCAAAGCTTCTTTAACAATATATTGAACTCCCTTTAAGTGTGCCCTATCATATGCTGTTATGTTTTTTTTAATAAATGGCTTTTTAATTAATGTTTTATCTATTTCTTTTCTAAACCTATTTCTTTTCTTTCCAATGCTTGAAATAATTTTGTTATAATCTTTACAATTATAATTATTTAAAAAAGATTTTTCTTTTTTTGCTTTATTTTTAATTTTAATTAATTCAATTTTTTTTGATTCTTGAGCAAGTTTATTAGAAAATTTAAATATTTTTTCCAATATGGGAATAATTTTATTTTTAATTTCTAAAAAATTAAATATTTTTTTATCTAAAAATTCTTTTGAATCAAATGTGACTTTTTTATTAATTCTTAATTTTTGAAAAATAAAACTAAAATTGTGATATTTTTTATTAAATATTTTGTTTTTTGTGTTAAGAACAACTGAGTTTGCTTCTGGTTTTAAAATAGTTCCTGATGGTTTTGAGCCTGTTGCAATTGCATCAATACTTCTAAAACTTAATTTATTATTATTAAAATCATTTTCAAGTTGCTTTAATTTATCAATATCATTGGGATTTTTTTTAGACAAATGTTTTATTTCATTTTCAGGTTTTTGGATTAAGTCCTTGTGAAATGAATTACATATTTGAACATCATTTCTCATACAACCTTTTTTTCAAAATCGAGCTTTTGGATTTAGATTGTGTTTTACCTTATTTAAAAGCTTTTTTCTTATTTTAAATATTTTTTTGTTTTCAAATTTATTTTTTGGAAATCATGAACAAGTATTAAAAACATCGATGCCTAATTCTTCAATTTTTAATTTAACATCTACAATAATTTCAGTTTCTAAATCCATTACAACTATAAATTCACCTTCAAAAAAACCTTTTTTTTCTTTTTGAACAATTTTGTTTTTATGATTTTTAGTTTTAAAGGGGATACTGAATCTAATTATTTTGTTATTATCCATCCTTAATCTCCCACTTAATGATTTGATTAAAAATAGATTCTAAAACATTAACTACTATTGAATTTCCTGCCAAAAAAGTTAATTCAACATCATTTAAAATATTTAGTGTTTTAACTTTATTAAAATCTTCTTTATTAAATCCCATATATAAAAAACATTCTTTAGGATTTAAGATTCTAATTTGATTATTTTTTTCTAATATTTTTATTCTTGAATTAGCACCACTTGCAGTTAAGGTGCAACCATTATATGTGTCTTTAGCATAAACATATGTTTCTGAGTTAAAAGTTGTATAATCAATTAATTTACATCTTTTAATTTGACTTTTTGTTTCAACAACATTAGTTAATTTGTATTTTTCCAATTTTTCTAAACGATACTTTGGATCAAATTTTTTATCTAAAATATCCTTTAGTTTTATTTTCTTTTTATCACTTTTTTCATCAAGCTCAATTTCTTGATTGTCTAAAACTGATAAGGCAAAAGCTCGTTCTCTTTTTTGTGGTGAACCAAATAAAGAAGAATCTAAAATTTTATAATTAGTTTTATAACCTAAAGTATTTAAAAAAATTATTCATTTTAAAAAGTCTTTTTTATGTCTTGAACTTAATAATGCCTTAACATTTTCTAGTAATAAATATTTAGGTAAAAACTTTTTATCTAAACTTAATAAATATTTTTTTATTTCAAATAAAAGACTAGATTGTTTTCCTTTTGAAATTCCTTTTCCTTTACCCTGGATGGAAATATCTTGGCAAGGAAATGAATAACAAAGCAAATCAATATTTTTAAAGTTACTTGTGCTTAATTTTTTAACATCAAAAATATTGTTTTGCTCATGGCTATGCTTAATGGCACTATAATAGATTTTTAATTTATCATTAGAAATTTTATTTCAATAATTCTTATTAACTAAAGTTTTAGAATTTTTTGATAAAGGCAGTTTTTGCAAAAATGCAATCATTTCGCCTTTTTCTACATTATTAATAATTTTAAAATTATCATGAATCTTGTGATAAGCAACAATGGCATTAATACACCACTCTGCAAGCCCAACAAATTTAAAGGTTATTTTATTAGATAATAACCCCCCCCCCATAACATTTTGGATGGCTTTACGTTGTGCTCCAATTCCAGCAAAGGCTTCAAACACCTTAATTTCTTTTATCATTAAGTTAATTTTATCGCGTTTGCTTTTTAAAGCGAATAAGGGATTTTAAATAGTTAAAAATTCAGGCAAATTTTGAGCCACACCATAATAAATAATATCTTTGAATGCTGATCAAAGATAAGTCTTTCTTTCATCTAAACTAAGACTTGTATTTCTTGCTAATCTAAGGTCTTTATAAATTGAATCAGTTAAAACATATTTTGCTGCTAGTTTTTCTTTTCAATCACTAACTAAATATTTGTCAATAAATCACTTTTGATCTTTTTTCATATATTCATTTAATGTTTCAACAATAAATTTGTCTTTCTTTTTTTCATATTCTTGTCTTTGTAATTGTTTAACATCAATAATAATCTCATCAACATCTCTACTTCCATAAGCATAATAACTTGAGGGTGAGTTACTTCTTGCTTGGGGTTGGTTGTTTTGGGCAACAATTTCTTGTTGTTGTGGTAAAACATTAACATTGATTGGATTTTTTGGTTGAGCAGCAATTACTAAGCCTGCTCCACCTAATAAAGAAGTACTAACTCCTATTGCATATTTATATAATGATTTCATTTACATTTCACATTTCTTATTTAAATTTTCATTTATATAATACATTAATATTTAATAAAATTCTATTAAAAATTTTTTACTTTTTAAAGGTCTTTGTTATTTGTATTTAAAAAAGAAAGACTAAAATCTTTCTTTTTTAAAATGGTGCCTTAAGTTGGCATAAATGGTGATCCCAGTAGGGCTCGAACCTACGACACAATGGTTAAAAGCCATTTGCTCTACCAACTGAGCTATGGGACCAAAAAATGGCTGGGATACCAGGGCTCGAACCTGGGAATCCTGGAACCAAAATCCAGCGCCTTACCAACTTGGCTATATCCCATTAAATGGTGGAAGGGGAGGGATTCGAACCCTCGAACCTTACGGAGCCGGGTTACAGCCGGATGCGTTTGACCACTTCGCTACCCTTCCGGTGGTGCTGATGACAGGAATCGAACCTGCAACCTACTGATTACAAGTCAGTTGCTCTACCTAATTGAGCCACATCAGCATGGTGGAGTTAGACAGACTCGAACTGTCAACCCCTTGCTTGTAAGGCAAGTGCTCTATCCAATTGAGCTATAACTCCTTTATTACCTTTAAAATTATATACTAGCAAAAATTTAATATCAATAAATTTATTTAAAAGTTTTGGGTCAATTTAAAGAAAAGTTTTTATATTTTTTTTATAAACCTCTACCCCTGGTTGATTAAATGGATTAACCCCTACTAGTAAGCAATTTATCACACAAGCAAACATATGAAAATAAAGATAATAACCTAGTGCTTTTTCATCCCATTTTTGGATTTGTAAAATAATGTTATCTATTCCTCCCGTTTCACTATGAGCTTTAATTGTTGATTTAAAAATAATATCATTAATATCACTAAATGTTTTTGACCCATAAATACTTTCAATATTACTATTGTTATTAACAATATGATTGGTGGTCATAAAAAAAGTTTTTTTACCTTCTTGAATTAATTGGCCAATTGAATGTAAATCTCTTGAAAAAAGACAAACAATAGGAAAAACTCCTTTGTCATTTTTCCCCTCTGATTCAGCATAAAGTTGTTGTTGTCAATTTAATAAATTCATATGACCAGGTTCATAAGTAATTAAAATTTCATTATTGAATTTTAAACCTAATAAATAACGAATCACACCATAAAGACTTGCTTGGTCATCTTGGTTATTTTTAAAATCTTCATAAGCTAGTTTAACTCCACTTAAAACATTATCAACACCAATACCAGCAACTGCCATTGGTAATAATCCCACATTAGTTAAAATCGAAAAACGTCCACCAATAGAATTTTGCAAACTAAAAAGATGGTAATTTTCTTTTAATGCTTCTGCTCTTAAACTTCCTTCTTTTGGATCTGTTGTTACATAAATATATTCATGATATTTTTCTTTATGTTTTTTTTGTAAAAGCTTTTTAAAGTATTCAAAAGTTATTAATGTTTCTAAAGTTTTTCCTGATTTTGAAACTACATAAATGGCAAAAGTTTTGTTTTCCAAATATTTGGTAAGACTATGGAGTTGCCTTTCACTTAAATTATATCCAGCAAAAACAACCTTAGTTTCAACCTCATCAAAAATTTCAATTTGACTATCAATGGCCGCTTTTGCTCCCATATAAGAACCACCAATACCAATATTTATTAAAACATCAACTTTACCTTGAATTTCTTTAGCTACATCTTTAATCTTTTTTAAATCATCATTAAAATCTAAAAAATTATCAACCCATCCCATAAAGTCATGATTTTTTGCAAAAATATCTTTTTTAAGTAATTCAACTTTTGATCTAAGTTTTTCAACTTCTGTTTTTAATAACTTTGTATTTTCATAATTTACTTTAATCATCTTTTCTTTTGCCTTTAATATTAATTTCTTTAATTTTTTCTTTAACCATTTTCGGAATCTTTTCTTCTAAAATTTCAAATTGACTAACCGTATCAAAAATTTCTTTGGTTTGAGATTCATCATCTAAATTAGCTTTTTTATATGAACCTTCAATTTGCTTCTTTTTTTCATCACAATTTAAAACTTCAATTTCTACTTTTTGTCCAATCTTTAAAAAATCATTAATATCATAGATATATTTTTCACTTACTTCTGAAATATGAACTAAGCCCTTATAATTGCTACTAGTTTTAAAAAAGAATCCATAATGTTCAATTTCTGTTATTTTCACAGTTATAATATCACCAATTTTATACATTATTGCTCCTTGAATATAATTATTTATAGTATATAATATTTCTAATTGATTATTAAGTAGTTTAATTAAATTTTGGTCAAATATGAAATACATTATTGCTTATCTTATCACCCTTATTGTTACCTTATTAGCCCAGGTGATTAAGGTTTTTATTTATCATTTAAAAAATGAAGAATTTAAGCTTGAAAAAATTTGAAACCCTGGCGGGATGCCCTCAGCTCATTCAACAATTACTTTTTCTCTTTTAACAATTATTTTTTTAATTGAAAAAAATATTAATAATTGATTTTTTATCATTGCCACTATTTTAACGATGATAGTGTGTTATGATGCTATGAACATTAGATGGTATGCTGGAATTAATTCTCAAAAAATTAATTACATTATTAAAAATCTTAAAAACAAAAAACTAGTTGAAGATTCAAAAATTCTTGATTTAAAATCAAAAGAAATCTTGGGTCATCGCAAAAGTGAAGTTTTTATGGGGGCTGTTTTTGGTGTTTTAGCAACTATAATTATTTATTATCTTTTTGTTTTTTTAAACTTGCTATAAGAGGGTCTTTTAATTTAACTGACAAAAGCTTTGATACCCCTTTTTCTTCCATTGTCACTCCATAAATATTTTTACACTTTTCCATAGTTTGAGAACGATGGGTAATAATTAAAAATTGGGTTTTATCATCAAAATTATTTAAATATTTTGCAAAGCGATTAAGGTTGACAATATCTAATGCAGATTCAACTTCATCCAAAACACAAAGAGGCAATGGATTAACCTTTAAAATAGCAAAAAGCACAGCCAAAGCAACTAAAGACTTTTCTCCCCCTGATAAAAGATTTAGATTGGTAATTTTTTTACCAGGTGGTTGTGCCCTCACCTCAATACCTGATTCTAAAATATTTTCAAAATCGCTGTATTCTAAATTAGCAATTCCCCCACCAAATAATGATTGAAAAATTGATTGAAAATGATGATTAATGGCATTAAAAGTTTTTCCAAAGTTATTTTTAACCTTTTCATCCATTTGACTAATTGTTTCAAGTAAAATTAAGCGAGCACTATTTAACTCTTGACTGTTTTCTTTCAAACTATCATAGCGCTGTTTAGCTTCTTTAAAAAGGGCAATTGATTCAACATCAACATTTCCAATTTCTTTTAATTCCTTTCTTAATCTAACAACTAATTCTTGAGTTTGCTTAATATTAGTTAATTGCTCACAATTTTCCTTAGCGTATTCAAATGTTAATTGATATTCTTCATTTAACCTTTTTAAACTTTTATCTAAAAGATATTCTTTCTTAGAATTTTCTACATCAATTTTGGCAATTTGTTTTTCTATTGCTCTTAATTCTTGATCTTGGTTTAAAATTTGGTTATTAAGAGTTTCTCTTTTTTCAATTAAAGTTTTTTTAGAATCATTTAAAGTTTTTATTTCTAGTTGCAATTTGTTTCTTTTTTGACCTTTTTTTTCAATTTCCCCAAAATCAAGATTTTGATAGTTTTGTTCTGATATTAATTTTAAACCTGTCAGGTTTTTATATTCTAAACTTAAGGCATTTAGATTTTGCTTCTTAATTTCTATAACATTTTCAAAACGACCAATACTAATTTTTAATTGATTAATCTTATTAACAAAATTGTTTTCTTCAACTTCTAAATTATAAATTTTGGTTTTATTATGGGTGATGGTTTCTAAATTATTTTCAATTTCTTGATTAATTTTTTCAATTTTGGCTTTTATTTCTAAAACATTTAACCTTCTTTTTATAAATCCTCCAGAAATTGAACCTCGAGAATTAAATACTTCTCCTTTTAAAGTTACTATTTGCAACTTGGTTTGTAATGCTTTTTGTAAATTTAAAGCGGCATTGAAATCTTTTACTAATAAGGTTTTGCCAAGAAAATATTTAACTGCTAGGGTGATTTCTTTTGGGTAAGTTACAAAATCTTTGGCTTCTCCTAAATATCCTTCTATGGTTGAAGCAGCAATTAAATGGTCTTCATGAATTGTAAAATCCTTAATATTATCTAATGGAACAAAAGTTGCTCTTCCGGCTTTGTTATCACGTAAAAATTCAATTGCTTGTTTGGCGCTCTTTTTATAATTGATAATAATTTGGTTTCCAACTGGTAAAAGTAAAGCATTTAATGCTGATTCATAATTTTTTTTTGGCTTAATTAAATCTTTAACAACACCCTGATACCCGGGAAATAAATTTTGGTTTTCACTAATTTGTAAAACACTATAAGGAAGATGAGAATTTCTAGTTAAATCTTTTTGATTAATTTCTCTCCTTATTTTTAATTGATTGTTTTTTTCATTTAACTCCTCATTTTTGGTTATTAAATTATGGTTATTCTTTTTAATAACTTCTAAATTAGAGAAAATAATTGCTAGTTCTTTTTGGTTTTCCTTAATTTGTTTTTCATTAACTAAAATGTTTTTTTGAATAACTTTTGATTCATCAATAATTTCTTGAGTTCTAAATTCAGGAGCATCACTAACTGCTTTATTTTTTAATAATTCTTGATTTTTTAAATTTTCAATCTCTCTGATCTGATTGGAAAGGGTCATAAATTCTGTTTGCAAATTACTAATTTTTTGATCAATTTCATAAGTTTTATCATCAAATACTTTTAGTTGATTTTTTTGAGATATTAGTTCTTGTTTTACTTTTTCTTCTTCAAGTGATAAATCTTTTTTTTCTAATTCAAAATCATTAAGTTCTTCTTTAAGATTACTTATTTCATAAACTAAATAAGCAATTTCTTTAGTTTCTAATTGTTTTTTAATATCAAGATAAATTTCTGCCTTTTTTGCTTGCTTTTTTAAAGGCTTTAATTGTTTTTCTAGTTCAAAAACAATATCATTAAGTCTTTGTAAATTATCATTAACCTTATCAAGCTTGCGAATTGATTCTTCTTTTCTTTTTTTATACTTTGAAACATTTGCTGCTTCTTCAAAAATAAGTCTTCTTTCAATTGGTTTTGCTTCAGCAAAATTGGCAATCATTCCTTGAGAAATAATTCCTAATGTTCCCTTTCCAAGACCGACATCAAAAGTTAAATCTTGCAAATCTTTTAGTCGTACTTTTTCCTTATTAATAAAATACTCATTTGCTCCATCTCCCCGGTAAAGTCTTCTGGTAATGGCAATTTCATTAAAATTCAAATTAACTTGTTTTTTAGAATTATCAAAAATTAATGTTACTTCAGCAACATTAGATTTTTTTCGCTGCAAAGAACCTGAAAAAATAACATCTTCCATCCCTTGTCCTCTTAGTGTTTTTGAAGATTGCTCCCCCAAAACCCATTTAATGGCATCAGCAATGTTTGACTTTCCACATCCATTAGGTCCAACAATTCCCACAACCCCATCTTCAATGGCAATTTCTGTTTTATCAGCAAATGATTTAAAACCTTTAATTATTACTTTTTGTAATTGCATTGCAATTTTCCCTTTTGTTTAAAAACCTTTCCTTAATCTTTGAATTTATCCAAAGCATTTTGGGCAGCTAGTGTTTCTGCTTTAGTTTTGGTTCGCCCTTCTCCCCGACCCATCATGATGTCATCTAAATAAAGATTACAAACAAATGTTTTATTATGATCCTTGCCATGGGTTTCACTAATTTTATACTGAATGCTTTTTTTGTTATGAATTTGCACTTTTTCTTGAAATAATGTTTTGGCATTTTTTAAAATTGAAAAATTATCTTTAAGATTATTGATTTGGTTATAAACTGTATTTTTTAAAACAATTTCTAAAACTGATTTTTGATTATCAATATATAAAGCGCCAATAAAAGCTTCAAAAATATCAGCATAAAATTTATCTTTAACACTAATAATTGATTTACTTAAATTAGCAAATTCATAAAGATTTAATTGCTTACTAAATTCTGATAAACTTTTTGATGAAACAACATGCCATCTAATTAATGTCATTTCTCCTGGATCAATTTTTTTGTATTTCTTGTAAATATAATAAGAAACATAATATTGTAAAATTGAATCACCCAATCATTCTAGACGTTCATAATTTTTTTTCATTCTTTTGTTTTCATTTAAAAAAGATTTATGAGTTAATGCTTCAACATAAAGATCAGGGTTTTTACTTTGAAAACCAAAAACTTCAAATAATTTTTTAATTTTATTTTTTGGTTGCATCAAGGCTCCTTTTCATTTTGGTTATCATTTCTTTATCCAACATTTTTTGCACAGTTATTAAAGCATTATAATAACCTTGTGCTCTTGTTTTTCCAGGAGTTTTAACAGCAAAATCTTCAAGCCCTAAAATCATTCCCCCTCCCAATTTTTCATTACTTAATAAATCTTCTTTTAATTCTTTAAAAGCTTTTTTTAAAAATAGTGTATGCATTTTTCTTCACACATTTTTTGACAAAACCTTTTTTAAAGCATGCTTAATAAATATACTTGCAGCAATAACACTCTTGCCTAAAATATTAATAGGGAATCCATCACCAATTAAAACCTCATAATTATCATCAAAAAGGGTTGTTGGTTCAACAAGACCCATATAATTAAGTGAACTTTTATTTAAAATTTGGTGAGCTTGTTTAGTTAATTTGTCCCCTTTAAAATCTTCAGTGCCATTAGAAATTAAAGCCAATTTTGGTTTTTTTATATCAAAAGCAATTTCATGGTATTTTTCTCCTAAAATTGCTAAATCTAATAAATCACTTGGTTCTCGATCAACAAAACCACCTGCATCTAAAATTGTCTTATATTTTTTGTTAATTGTAGGAAAAAAAATGGCAATTGCTGGTTTTAAATCTTTAACTAATGGTTTTGAAGATAAGAAAATTGCTGAAACATAAACCATTGTGTTGGCTGATGAAATCAAAGCATCCCCTTTTTTATTAATCAAATTTTTAATAGCAATGCTTAGTGATGAATCGGCTTTTTTACGATAAGCCATTGGATCATTTTCTTCCATTGTAATAACACTTGAAGAAAATATAAATTCAATGTTAGAAGTCATATTTTTTTCAACTAGCTTAAAAGTCTTTTTATCACCAACAACAAGACATTTGCAATGAGGGAATTCTTTAGCAAATTTTAAAACTCCTTCAAAAGCTTGTAAAGGCCCAGTTTCTCCACTCATTAAATCAATAATAATTGTTTGCTTTTTTTTCATTTCTTTATTCACCACCAATAACATATGAGTATGATTTTTGTTTTCCTGAAATCTTTTCTACTTCCATATCTTTTTCTTCAAAATAGTTTTCTACTTCAAAATTCTTTTTTTTATCTTCACCTTCAGCAATGAAAACAAATTCAATTTCTTTTTCTTCAAAAAATTTTGAAATCTTTTCAAAAATAAGTTCAAGACTTTTGTTATTAAAAACAATTTCCCCATCTAAAATTGCAATATAATCTCCAGTTTGAACTTTGATTTTTTTATTGACAAATTTTTTAATTGCATTAGTGATTTCAAAAGTTATTGAATTTTTAATAGTTTTATTAAAATTGCTAAGACGCATTTTGTGGTTTCAATCAGGATCAAAATTCATTAAACAATTAATTCCTTCCCACATTGTTCTTGTTTCTAAGATACTAATTTTTTTCTTTAAAAAGAAGTGACGTTGAACTTGTTTAGCTGCTAAAAAAACATTTTTATTATTAGGCATAATAATCACATTGTTTGCATTGGATTTATTAATAATATCAATGAAATCTTTAGTTTTAGGATTAATTGTTTGTCCCCCAAAAACAACATAATCAGCACCAAGACTAATTAATTTGTCTTTAATCCCTTTACCACTTGCTACTGCAATAATAATATTTTCTTTGTCTAGAGTTATTTCCTTATTTTCATGAACTTGTTCAGTCATATTTTTAATATTTATTCGAATAAAAGATCCATGTTTTTGGGCAAAATTTAAAATGTTTCCTGGACTTAAAGAATGGATATGAATTTTTAAAATTTCTTCATCCAAAACCACAACACTAGAATTTCCTTTTTTTTGAATATCCCTATTAAATTTTTCCTTATTAAAGCTTTTAATTTCATTTTGATCTAATCTTAAAACTAATTCATTACAATATCCTAATTCTGTTGCTTCTGAAATATGGTATGTGGGAGAAAAATCATTATTAACAACATCACCTTCCACCTTGATTTCTTCATTATAAAATCCAGCAATCATCCCATCAATAAATGCCCCTAAACCAAAAGCACCTGAATCAACAACATTAGCATCCTTTAATACTTGTAAATAATTAGGAGTATCTTTAATTGTGCTTTTAGACACTTTGCGAATATAAGCAAATAAATCATCAAAGGTAGTTAGTTCATTTTGTTTAGCAATTAATTTTTCTGAAAGCACTCTTACTAAAGTTAAAATTGTTCCTTCAGTGGCATTTTTAACAGCTGAATAAGTATATTTTTTTGCCTCTTTAAACATTTTAATAAAGGTTTTAATTGTGATGTTTTCTTCTTTAACCCCTATTGCAAAACCTTTAAAAAATTGCGATAAAATTACTCCTGAATTACCGCAAGCTTCCATTAGTGAAGTTTTAGAAAATATTTCAGTAAGTTTTTTAAATGATTTTTTCTCAATTTTAGCAATCGCATTACAAGCAGCATTAACTGTTTGGAACATATTTGTCCCAGTATCACCATCGGGGACTGGAAAAACATTTAATTTGTTAATTTTAGGAACATATTTGTGTAAATTATTTCTTCCTTGGATTAACATATTTTTAAAAGTATCAAAATTAATATTTTCCATTCCCACATTTACCTTTTGAATTCATAATATAATAAATTTTACTAAAAAAATGAAGTTTTTTCAATTTTAAATTTTAAATTGAAAGATAAAACAAAAAATGATAAAATTAATTTTAGTTTAGAAATGGAGTATTTTTATGTCGAGAAAAAGTGATTTAACTGGAAAAGGACCTTTGTATGGGAATCATCGTTCTCATGCAATGAATGCCAATCGTCGCAGGTGAAATCTTAATTTACAAAAGGTTTCAATCATTGATCCAATCACTAAAAAAAAGATCAAAGTTAAAATTAGTGCTAAAGAATTAAGAACTTTAAAGAAAAGTCAATAATACTCATTAAGTTATTCTAAAATTAAAAAAGTCCAAATTGCTTTGGACTTTTCTTTTATTTTTGTTATTAAATTTTTATTGAATTCAAGGTGAACTAGCAATTAAAGCAGATTCAGAATTTTCTTTTGAATAAACAGCTCTTGTTGATTTAATAAAACGCCCCATATTAAAATTATTAAAACCAGATATTTTATTATTACTATCAATTGATGAATACCTTAGGTCTAATGGTCCTCCATAAAGAGTGTGCTTTCCTAGCATATAATTAGCATTATTTAAATTATAAACTGCTTGTAAATAAAGTTCTGAATAAACTTTAGTTCCTTCAGATTCTTTTCCAAGAGTTCCTAGTAATTTAACTCCATCTCTTTCAAAGCGATCAGTTAAAGAGTTGTCTTCTTGCAGCGAGTTTTCTCTTGAAGTTCCACTAACTGGATTAGCATAATTATAAGAAACAGCATCTAAACTATCCAAAACAACACTAAGGTTGCTAATTGATTTTGAAGCAACTCCACTACTAGAATATTTCATAATACTTCCAATTAATCCAAAATCTGAACTTGAGTTTCAAGATTCAGCTTGAGTACGATCAGCATTATGAGTGCTATCATTAGCATTACCCCTTCAATCACCAGCAGTTGTTCCCGCTATATACATAACTCTACGATCTCCTGATTGGAATTCATCAGAACCAGTAAAGTCAGCTATTTTATTATCATCTTTTCATTCACTAACATCATAATATAACTTTTTACCAGTTGTACGATCATCAGCATTTTTAGAAACAAAATCAACTTTTAAATATGGTGAAAAACTTGGGTGACTCATTGCCGCTTCAACCCCTCTTCTAAAAGCAAAGGCTTTCTTTTTATAAGTTGAACCTTTAAGTGAAGCAATAAAAAAGCTAACTTGTGTTTCTTCATATCTTTTTTCTTCTGTTGAATATTTTAATTGTGATACAGCCGATTGAAATCCAGCAATATAAGCTGAAAAATATTGGTTATATGAAGCAGTAGAAATATTTTTTCCTGCAAAAACTTTTGAAGATGATCCTTTTTTGCTTTTTGATTTTTCTCCAATCATTAAAATATTTGTTTTATCAAATTCATTTTTTTCAACTAATGATTTGTAATAATCTTCACTATTGTGAACCCCGTCTTTAACACTAACCAGTAATGTTGATAACTTGGCTTTTCTTAAATCTAATCCTTTATCAATTTCACTTTTACCAAATGCTGTTGAAAAGCTGGCATAAGTTTTATAATCACTTGCTAAACTAAGTTGAGCATTTCCAGCACCAAAAATAGTAATTTTTTTCTTACCATTAGAAATATTTTGATAAATTGGTGATGGAATTGAAGTTAAAGCTCTAAGATTAGTATCTATTTCTCAATGAGAATCAAACCCTGATGCTTGAAGTGCTGTTTTAAAGTGAGCTAATAGTTGGGTAGAAGTAAATGAAGCTGGTAAAACTTTATGTAATTCAATTACAAATTTTGAATATGCTCCTACACCTTGTGCTCCCCCTTGTAATAGGGCACTATTTTCTGGATTTAATTCCAAAGCATCAACAAGAAAAGATTTTGCTCCTCTTGGAACAAAAATTTGTCCATTTAATGCTGCAGTAGCTGCTCCATTAGTTCTTTGATCAACAAATTCATCAATCATCATATCATTTAAGAAATTGCGAATATTGCTTAATTGTTTTACATAATCTTCATATACTCCAACTGGAATTGATTTGCTATCAACTTCAAAGTGCCCAGGAGATCTCCTTAGTCAAAAATTAGTTGGTAGAGAAAAGAAGTGTTCCCCGACTAGGGATTTATTCTTAATGTCTTGGGTGTAGCTATGAACAACTTCCCTTACTTCTCGGCCATTGTTTTCCTCACTAAAATCATGTCCTATTGCTCCAAGATTAAAAACTCCTTTTGGCACCTTTGCTAACAAGGCATTTGATTCTTGCTCAGTTAATCCTAATGTTACACCATTACTTTTTGCAACTTTATATTGGATTTTTTGATTAACATTATTTCCAAAACCTTGATTGCCCAGAAATAAAGCTAAGGCAAGTGAAGAAGTTCCGAATGCTGAAGCAGTCAAGATTTTATTTAATTTTTTCATTTTTACCTCAAATTTAAATTTTATTGTTTATATTATTATAATAGTTTGCGTTCTATTTAATAGTAATAATACTACTTTTCTTTAAAAAAGCAAGTTTTCCATTAGGGCAAAAACAATTGTTTCTTAAAGAATTTTTAAAATATATTTTTGCTTTAAAACTTTTTTTTCACTAATTACAAAAGCATTTTGAATTCTTGAAATAGTTTCATCCAAAATCTTATTTGATGATTGCAATTTAAAAATTACATCATTTTTTTTAATAGCATCACCAATCTTAAAATAAGAAAATATTCCTGCTAAATTATCAATAACATCACTTTTAGTAACTCTACCAGCTCCAAGCATTTTGGCAACTTCACCAATTTCTGAAACATTAAAAGATTTGATCCATCCTTTTTTAGAAGCTTTAATGTCATAAGAAAAGGAGGCATTAACAAATTCTTTTTTAGTAATTTGATTAAAATCTCCACCTTGAGCACTAATTCATTCAGCAAATTTTGCTAAGGCATGCCCATTTTTTAAAACTTCTTTAACTTTCATTTTTGCTTTTTTTAGAGATAATTTTTTATTAGTTAAAATTAGACCTTGTGATGCAAAATCAATTAAAAAGTCAGTGATTGGCAAAGATTTTTTGCTTTCTAAAATATCATATGCTTCTTTGACTTCAATAGCATTTCCAATTGCTTGCCCAAGGGGTTGATTCATATTGGAAATAATTACCTTAATATTAATTTTAAAACTTTTAGCAATTTTAATCATTATTTTTGCAAGTTTTTTAGCATTGGTAATATTGGGGCAAAAACTCCCTGTTCCCATTTTTAAATCAATAATCAAATTTTTTGAACCAGAAACAATTTTTTTAGAAATAATTGAAGCGGCAATTAAAGGCAATGAACCTACTGTTTGGGTCACATCCCTAATGGCATAAATTTTTTTATCAACAGGAACAATTTTTTCTGTTGATTGAATCACCCCCATTGAATGCTTTTTGATTAACTCAACAAATTCATTATGACTAAAGGTGGTTTTCAAACCTTTGATTGCTTCCATTTTATCAATTGTTCCCCCAGTAAAACCTAAACCTTTACCAGATAGTTTAACAACTTTTAAACCAAGCGCTGCTCAAATTGGGGTGATAACAAGAGAAACTTTATCCCCCACTCCCCCTGTTGAATGCTTATCAATAATGACATCTTCCATGCCTTCCCAACTAAATTTATCAGAATACTTAACAAAAGCTTTAGCTAAGGCAATTGTTTCTTCATCCTTCATTCCATTTAAAAATATCGCCATACAAAGAGCAGCGATTTGGTAATCAGGAATTTTCCCTTCGCTAATTTCAAAAATTAATTGATCAATTTCCTTATTAGTAAGTTTTTTTTTGTCCCTTTTTTTTTGAATTACATCTAAAATCATTTAAATTAAAATCCTTATCTTTTTTATACTATTACTATTATATAATAAGACACAGTTAAAAAACACACTTATAGGCAAAATGCGAATTAGAACCATTTTTTTAATTTTATTGAAAAAAACTTTACATTTTAAAATTTTATATTAGTATATATGTGCTAGGAAACAATGAGACAATAGAAAAACACATAAACAATAGTGAATTATTTACACTCCAAATATCACTTAATATATTTTTAACATAAATTAAAAATCTACAATCAAACACAAAATCTTAACTAGTATTATAATTTTTATTCTCCTTGTTTTTAGTAGCTTAAAGGGCTATCTAGCGAATGAAATAATAATGTGAAATACACTTTTAATAGTGTAAAAAACCCAATTCATAAAATTGGGTTTTTTTAAATCATTTAGATAGTAATTTGCATTAATTTACTTAGCTACGATTTTTAACAACTTCATCAACAACTGATTGGGGAGCTTTTTGATAATGAGCAAAACTCATTGTATAATTTCCCCTCCCTTGGGTATTAGATCTTAAATCAGTGGCATAACCAAACATTGTTGAAAGGGGAACTTTGGCTTGAATAACTTTGGCTTTTGCTCTTTGTTCTTCTCCTTCAATTAATCCTCTTCTTGAAGAAATATCTCCTAGAACTGTTCCATAATATTCATCAGGAACAACAACTTCAACCTTCATAATTGGTTCAAGCAAAATTGGTTGACAACTTTTTGAAGCTTCTCTTAGTGATGTGGCAGCAGCAATTTCATAAGCAAGTTGTGAAGAGTCAACATCATGCATTGTTCCATCATAAAGATGGGCTTTAATATCAACCATTGGGTAACCAGCAATAGGTCCTGTTGCCATTGCATTAATTAATCCTGTTTCCGTGGCATTAATATATTCTTTAGTTAATTTTCCTCCCACAATTGAATTAGAAAAGGCAAAACCTTCTCCAGCTTCATTTGGAGAAAACTCAATAAAAACATGACCATATTGTCCCCGTCCTCCTGATTGACGAATATATTTTCCTTCAACTTTATCACTTCCAGCAAATGTTTCTCGATAAGAAACTTGCGGTGCTCCCACATTGGCTTCAACTCGATATTCTCTTTTCATTCGATCAACAATAATATCAAGGTGTAATTCTCCCATTCCAGCAATTATGGTTTGACCAGTATCATGGTTTGAAAAAGTTTTAAAAGTAGGATCTTCTTCTGAAAGACGAGATAAAGCTTGTGACATTTTATCTTGATCACCTTTTGTTTTTGGTTCAATAGCAAGAGAAATAACTGGTTCTGGAAATTTCATTGATTCTAAAATAACTGGTTGGTTGTGATCACACAAAGTATCTCCAGTTGTTGTTTTTTTAAGACCAATAGCTGCAGCAATATCTCCTGAATATACCCGATTAATTTCTTGACGAGAATTGGCATGCATTTGCAAGATTCTTCCCACTCTTTCTTTTTCATTCTTAGTTGAATTTAAAATATAAGAACCTTTATCAAGTACTCCTGAATAAACTCTAAAAAATGTTAATTTCCCAACAAAAGGATCAGACATAATTTTAAAAGCTAGGGCTGAAAAAGGTTCTTTATCATCAGCTTTTCTTTCCACTTCTTTTTCATCTAAGTCTTCTCCTTTAATTGGCGGGACATCAATTGGTGAAGGTAAATAATCAATAACAGCATTAAGTAGGACTTTTACTCCTTTATTTTTAAAAGCAGATCCACAAGTTACTGGGAAAAATTGGGAAGTTAGGGTTGCTTTTCTAATTGCTTCTTTTAGTTCATCTTCACTAACTTCTTTTCCTTCTAAAACTTTTTCCATTAAGCTATCATCAAAATCAGCAACAGCTTCAATTAAGTTTTGGCGATAAGTTAATGCTTCTTCTTTTAAGTTATCTCTAATATCTTTAGTTTCATATTCTTCATCTTCTTTGCCATCAAAAAGATATTCCTTCATTGCTACTAAATCAACAACTCCTTCAAAGTCATTTTCAGCACCAATTGGTAATTGAATCGGGTGAGCATTTCCCCCTAATCGATCAAAGATAGTTTTTACTGAAAAATGAAAATCAGCTCCTGTTTTATCCATTTTGTTAATAAAAACAATCCGTGGGACTTGGTAAGTTGTTGCTTGCCTTCAAACTGTTTCAGTTTGAGGCTCAACTCCTGATTGGGCATCAAGTAAAGCTACTGATCCATCTAAAACTTTTAGCGATCTTTCAACTTCAACTGTAAAATCAACATGGCCTGGAGTATCAATAATATTAATTCTGTGATCATGTCATCTTGCCGTTGTAGCAGCTGAGGTAATAGTGATTCCTCTTTCTTGTTCTTGTTCCATTCAATCCATTTGTGATTCACCCTCATGGGTTTCGCCAATTTTATGAATTTTTCCAGTGTGATAAAGAATTCTTTCTGTTGTAGTAGTTTTTCCAGCATCAATATGGGCCATAATCCCAATATTACGAGTTTTTTTAAGTGAAAATTCTCTTTCCATTTGTCTTTTTCCCTTCTTCCTTTCCTAATTAAAACCTAAAGTGAGCAAAGGCTTTGTTTGCTTCGGCCATTTTGTGGGTATCATCTTTTTTCTTCACTGCTCCACCACTATTTTTAGCAGCATCAATAACTTCATTTGCCAGGCGTTCAATCATTGTTTTTTCACTTCGCAAACGAGAATATTTAATTAATCATCGCAAAGCTAGTGTTTGCTTACGATCTTCTCTTACTTCAATTGGAACTTGGTAGTTTGCTCCACCAACTCTTCTTACTTTTAATTCCATTTGGGGTGTAATATTATCAATAGCTTTTTTAAAAACTTCAAAAGCATCTTCTTTAGTTTTTTCACTAACTAAATCAAAAGCTTTATACAAAATTTTTTGGGCTGTTCCCTTTTTTCCTTTAAGCATTATTGAACTAACTGCTTTTGTAACTAATTTTGAATTAAAAATTGGATCAGGTAAAACTGATCTTTTTTTAGCTTGATTTTTTCTCATCCTTAATTCCCCTTATTTCTTTGGTCTTTTTGTTCCATATAAAGAACGTCTTTTTTTTCGATTTTCAACTCCAGCAGTATCTAGAGTTCCCCTAATAATATGGTATCTTACCCCAGGAAGGTCTTTTACTCTTCCTCCCCTAATTAAAACTACCGAGTGTTCTTGCAGATTGTGTTTTTCTCCACCAATATAAGCATTAACTTCATAATCATTTGTTAATCTAACTTTAGCAAATTTTCGAAGCGCTGAATTAGGCTTTTTGGGAGTCATTGTTCCTACCTTAGTACAAACACCTTTTTTAAATGGTGAATTGTAACTAATTTGTCTTTTAATAAAACTATTATATCCCTTGCCTAAGGCTGGTGATTTTGATTTATAAATTTTTGGTTTGCGTGGTTTACGCACCAACTGGTTTATTGTTGGCATACTACGATATTAATCTCCTTTTCTTGTTTTGTTTGCTTTTAAAACTAATACAATAACAAGTTAAATTTTAGCACACTTTTCCTGGTGTATCAATATTTATTATTTTTGGTATTATTCTCACTTGAATTTAACAATAGAAATTCCTACTAAAACTGCAGAATAAAGTAATGATAAAAGCAAGAAAACATAAATTGGAGCAACGCTTCAAACTTCAGTTACTATGTCTTTTGAAACTGTTTTTGTAACTTCAAAAATTTTAAAGAAATCAAAACTTCCATTAAAAGCTCATTGTAATGATTGGGCTAAATACCGCATCGGGGTTAGAAGTGATCAATATTCTAAAAGTTTTGCTCTTTGCATCATTTCAATGGGAAAAAAGACACCACCAAGAAAAGTTAAGCAAAATAAAGCTAGTAACCCTGCTCCATTTGTTCGTTCAACTGTTTTAAAAATTACTGCTAAAAATAATCCTAAAGCAATTGAATAAATCATTCCAATTGAGGCAATAAAAATAACCCAAAATCATTGTACCTTTTCCCAAATAATTTTGGCATCAACACTAATTCTTGTAACTGTGGGAACATTGTTTTCCATAGTTATCACATTTTTTCATGCTGTGGTTTGGACTAAATTAAATTCTTGATAAATATACATTATGAAGATAATAAAAATTCCTGCTAAAATGATCAAAAAAAAGTTAAACAAAAATAGTGATAAAACAAACTGGGTTCTTGTGATTGGGGTTTGACCAATTCTTTTTATTAATGATGAATTTTTAAATTGCACTAAAGAAATTGCAAAAGATTGCACCCCTAGTGAAAGAGCACAATATAAAATATAAGTTGGAGCAATTCAACTAAAAGGGGTAATTTGTCCAAGCATAAATAAAATTAACGGAGGAAATACTAAAACAAATATTGGTCCCATAAAACTTCTTCATCAAGAAGCAAAATATAATTTCATTAATGCAATCATACAAAAACCTTTCTATAATATTTTATCAAAATAATGGTTATTCTCATTTAAATTTACGAATAGAAATAATTAAACAAAGAAGAGTGAAAATTAAACTAAACCCAAAATACATATAAATTGGTCCAATTTGAAAAACCTCAGTAATCTGTTGCCCTGACAAAGATTTAGTAATTTCAAATTGCTTATTTCATTCAAAATCACCACTAAAAGCCCAGGTTAATGCTTCTGATAAATAGCGCATCGGAGTTCCAAGAGAAGCATATTCAAGAGGAATTGCTCTTTTCATCATTGATAAAGGAAAAAAGATTCCTCCTAAAAATGAAAAAACAAAATAAATAATTAGTCCTAATCCATTAGCTTTTTCTGCAGTGCTACAAAAAGTTCCTAGTAAAAGACCTAGTGAAACTGATAAAACTGATCCAATTAATGAAATAATAAAAACCCAAAATCATTGCACTTTTTCTCACAAAATTTTTGTACTAATATTTAAGGTTGTAGTAATTGTTTTTCCTTCTTCAATCGAAGTAAATTTTGAAGAAACTGATGTTTTTACTAGATCAAAATGTTGATATAAAAACATTACTAGAACAATAAAAATACTAGCAATTAAAATTAAAAAGAAATTAAACAAAAATAAAGATAAAATAAATTGTTTTCTTGTAATGGGGGTTTGCCCAATTCTTTTAATTAGTGATGAACTTTTAAATTGCACCAGGGAAATTGAAAAAGATTGCACTCCTAAAGTTACTGCACAATATAAAATATAGGTTGGTGCCACTAAGTTAAAGGGGGTGAATTGACCAAGCATTAAAAGAATTAATGGTGGAAAAGCAAAGGCAAAAAATGGTCCCACAAACCCTCTTCATCATGAAATAAAGTAAAGTTTTACTAAAGCAATCATTTTATACCTTTTTTCTTCCTAGAAAATAATTATAAATTCCTTTTTCGCCACCAATTTCTGAAGTTTTAATATCTTTAATCATTTTTCCATTTTCTAAAATAATGATACGATTGGAAGTTTTAATTATTTCTTGTTCAGAATGGGAAACTGTAATATAAGTTACTTGATTTTCAATTAAATATTCATTGATAAACTCAATTAATTGAATTCTTGTTGTGATGTCTAAACCTGTGGCCATTTCATCAACAATTAAAAGTTTAGGATTACTAATAATTGTTAAAAAAGCATTAACTCTTTGTCTTTGTCCACCAGATAAACGAGAAACTCATTGGTTTAAAAATTCCTTAATTTGAAAAAACTCAAGCATTTCATTGATATATTTACCTTTGACATCTATTTTAAAAATCCCACAATAAAAATTAACAATATCAATTAATTTTAAACCATCAGGAAAACTTGTATCTTGTAATTGTAAGGCAATTTCTTTTTTGGGGTTTTTAAAACCATAAATGATTTCTCCTGAAGTTTTAGTTTTAACCCCTGCTACAATATCAACTAAGGTTGATTTCCCAGCACCATTAGCTCCTATTAAAGCAATTTTATCACCCTCATAAACATCAAAAGAAACATTATCTAAGGCATAAAAATCACCATATTTTTTAGTTAAATTTTTGATTGATACTAATACTTTTTTATTCTTTTTCATAATTAATATTTAATGCCCTTAAAACTGTTGATAAAACAAAATTAAAAGGTTTATTAAAGTGGGGCAAGAAATAAAAGTCCATTAAAGCTATTTCTGGTAATGTCATTTGTTTAGTGATCGCTAAAGACATTGCAAAAATAATTTCTGTATGACTAGTGTGTCCACTTGAACCAACTTGTGCTCCCAATAATTTTAAACTTTTGGGATCATAAACAATTTTAAATGAAACTTTTTCATGATCATGCATAAATTCAGGACGATCATTGTCTTCAAAAAACATTACTTGATGGTCTATTTTCATATGTTTTGCTGTTGCTTCTGAAACTCCAGTTGAAGCATATTTATATCCAAAAACAGCAATGGCATTAGTTCCATTAACTCCAGGAAATGGTAAATTAGCTTGTTTAGCAATATGCATTGCTGCTACAATCCCTGTTTTAACAGCATTAGTAGCAAGAGCAACATTAGCTCTTCCTAAAACATTATGTTTTAAGCAAGAACAATCACCAATGGCATAAACATCTTTATTTGATGATTGTTGATATTCATTAACAATGATTGATTTATTATCAAACAAATCAACTTGTCCTTCTAAAAGACCTGTTACTGGGCGAAAACCAACACAAGTGATAACCACATCTCCTTGATATTCACCTTTATCAGTAACTACTGATTTAACAACTCCATTTTCACCTTTAAATTCTTTTAGCCCTTCATTTAAGGCCAAATGAACTCCTTCTTTTTCCATTGTTTTCATTAAAGGAGCAGTAAATTCATGATCAAAATACCGAGGAATAACTCGATCTGCCATATCAATTAAAGTTACTTTTTTTCCAGCCTTATAAAATGCTTCAACAAGTTCAATCCCAATATAACCAGCACCAACAACAACAGCACTTTTAACATTTGGGTCTTGACAAGCTGCTTTAATTTTTTGAGCATGTTGGAATAATTTTGACATATAAATATTTTTTAAATCTTTACCAGGAACAGGAATTTGAATTGGTCAAGTTCCTCCAGCATAAACTAATTTGTCATAAGAATCTTTAAACTCTTCATTAGTATCAAGGTTTTTTACCACAACATATTTTTCTTTGGTGTTAATCTCAATCACTTCATGTTTCATAAAAACATTAGCATGATATTGTTTTGTTAAAATTTCTTTATTGGCATAAAAAAGTCCACCTGGATCATCAAATTCTCCACCAACTCAAAGGGCAATTCCACAACCTAAAAATGAGATGTTGGTATTTTTATCATATGCATTAACTTCAACATCAGGGTTTAATTTTTTAACAGTTCTTAAAAAAGATGTTCCTGCGTGATTGATCCCTACTAAAACTACTTTCATTTTTATTCCTCTTTTCCTTTATAAAAATTTTTAGCATCTTTTGCTATTAATAATTCTTCATCTGTTCTAATGACAAAAACTTTAACATTTGAGTCTTCACTTGAAATTAATAATTGTTTTTTAATTTTACTCTCGTTCAAGTTTTTATTCAATTTAATTATATCAAATTTAAGTTTTTTTATGACCTCATCCCTTAAGTGAGCAGCATTTTCTCCACAACCTGCTGTAAAGACTATCGCATCAAGATTATTTTCTAATTTATTAGCAAAATTAGCAATGTAATCAACAATTTTTTGCACATACAAATTAAAAGCAAATAAGGCTTTTTCATCACCTTTTTGGATTGCTTTTTCAATATCTCTTAAATCAGATGATATTCCTGATACTCCCTTTAATCCTGATTCTTTATTTAACATGTTAGTAATATCATCTAAATTCATTTGTTTATTATCGGCAATAAATTTATGAATTGATGGATCAATATCACCAGAACGAGTTCCCATCATAATTCCCGCTAAAGGAGTTAGTCCCATTGTTGTATCAAAAGATAAATTATCTTTTATCGCACAAAGTGAAGCCCCATTACCAATATGAGCAGAAATAAAACTAACCTTATCTTGATTTAAAATCTTTTTTAATTCATCTGTAATATAGCGGTGTGATGTTCCATGAAAACCATATTTTTTAATTTTTAATTCATGAGCAAGTTTTAAATTAATTGGATACAAATTATTAAGAGGAGGAATAGTGCTATGAAATGATGTGTCAAAAGTGGCACTTGCAATTGCTTTTGGTCAAATTTTTATACAACTTTTAATAACCTTTAAAGCATTAGGGTTATGAAGTGGTGCCAAAGTTGATAATTTATCAATTTTTTTAATTGTGTCTTCATCAATTAAAGCTGACTTTGTAAAATATTCACCCCCATGAACAACTCGGTGTCCAATAACTTTGATTTCTTGTAAATCATTAATGATTTTTTTATCTTGCAATATTTTAACAATTTCCTCCATTGCAACAATATGGGAAGTTAATGATGCTTTTTTTTCTTCTTTTTGATCATTAAAATCAACACTTAAAACACCATCAATACCAATCCGATCAGCTACTCCATCTGCAATTGGGTTAAGATTATCAAGATTAAATATTTTTCATTTAATTGTTGATGATCCTGCATTTATAACTAATAATTTTTCCATTTTCTTACCTCTTAAATTATATCTTTTTTTTTTTTTTGTTTTCAATCTAAACCCATTTTTAGTTTATAAATTTTTTTTATGGGCATATGCTTGCATTGCTGTGACTATTGCTGAATCAAAAACATTTTGTACCGTTGAACCTCGTGAAAGATCATTTATTGGTTTATTAATTCCCACAATAATTGGCCCCATAGCACTAAAATTCCCTCATCTTTGGGCAATTTTATAACCAATATTTCCAGCATTTAAATCAGGAAATATCAAAATTTTACTACTTCCTGTAAAGCTTGGCTTTTGATATTTTTGTTGACGAATATCTTCTAAAATTGCCGCATCAAATTGAATTTCTCCCACTGCTTTTTCTTTAGTTAGATTTAAATCATTAAAGTTCTTTGTTGCTTCTGCAACCATTTTAGTAGATTCTGTTTCAGCAGAACCAAGAGTTGAAAAAGATAAAAATGCTACTTTTTCATCAATGTGAAAAACATCTTGTAAAATTTGGTTACTATTTTTTACAAATTCATAAGCATTAATTGCAATATCAACTAGTTGTTTGGTTTTAGGATGGGGGTTAACTGAAATATCTCCTAAAACAAATGTTTCTTCTTTTTTTGACATAATCATAATTGAAGAAATTGTTTTAACCCCTTTTTTAGGTCCAATAACTTTAAAGGCTGCTCGCAAAATATTAGCAGTTGATAAATGAACACCACCAATTGCCCCATTTACTTTACTAGTTTCTACTAAAAGGCAAGCAAAAAATTCGGCTTTTTTGCTACTGGCAAACGCTTGTTCTTTGCTTTCTTTTTCTTTTCTTTTTAAAGCATAATAATTGGCCAATTCATCATACAAAGTTTGGTTTTCTTCAATAATAATATATTCTAAATTACCTAATTCATTTTTTACTTCCTCAAAAGCTTTTTTGGTTTCAATAATCATTAATGGTTTTAAAATATCTTTTTCTAATAACTGCTTAGCAGCACTAATCATCCTTTTTGAATGTCCTTCAATAAAGGCAATGGTGACTTTTTCTTTTAAGTCTTTTAATTTGCTTTCACAAGCTTGAATAAAATTCATTTTATCTTTTTTCACTCTCTTCTTTTAGGATCAAATTAACTAAGTCCTCTTTTTTAAGATTATAAAAATAATCTTTAAAATTAGCAATTTTATTTACAAAGTTTTTGACACTTTCTTGTTCATAATTAATTCCCACCATCTGGTCTTGTAATTCATTAAATGGTTTTTTAGAAAAGTATTCACCAAAAATAGCAATTTCTTTTATTTTGTTATGATCAAAATTTAAATGAATTTCAATAGCACCAAACCCAGGGAAATATTCATAAATACTTTTATCATATTTACCTTTTTTTTGAACTAAAAATTCAATAGCAGCTTTTCTTTTGTTGGCAATTTCCCAAATTCCCTTTTCATCTTCCTTGCTTAAAACATATTCCTTTTCACCAATAATTTTACTAAGTTTTTGCATTAAGGAATTAACTTGCAACTTTTCTTTGGTAAAATCAACTAAATTCCCTACTCTTGATTGCACTGATTTAACACCTTTGCTTTTTAATTTTTTATTATGGGGTAATAAAATATTTTTAACATTAGAAAAATCAGCATCAACAAGCAAAGTTCCATGATGGATTAAATTATTACCATCAACAAATTGGGCTGAACCAGAAATTTTACACTCATCAATTAATAAATCATTTCTCCCACTAAAATAAACATTGAAATCATATTTTTTTAAGGCATCAACAATTGGTTGAGAGTATTTTTTAAAGTCATATAAATCATTAGCTTTATCTTTTAAAATAAAACTATAATTAAAATTACCCATATCCTGATAGACGGCTCCTCCACCAGATAATCGACGAACTAATCAAATATCATTTTCTTTTAAATAATTTAAACCAACCTCGGTGTGGGGATTTTGGTTTCTTCCAATGACAACACAAGGTCGATTGACATAGACATAAAAAATGTCTTCTTTTAAGTTTTTAATTAAATATTCTTCAGTAGCAAGATTAAAAAATGGGTCATTGCTTTTTGAAATGATATATTTCATTTAAACTCCCTTTTTATATCTTCTAATTAAATCAACATTAGTTTGCACTTTTAATGGCACATAATCTTTTAGGGGCATAATCTTATTATGAATTGCTGCTAAAATATCTTCTTTTTGGGGATAAATGTATTTTTCATATTCAGCCCCTGGCATAATTCAATTTCTTGCTCCCAAAACTACTGGTGGAGCATCAAATTCATCATAGGCTAATTCAACAAGATTATGGGCAACATTTTTCATATAATTATTTCGCTCAAACCCTTCATTAACAAAAATCATTTTTCCAGTTTTTTTAATTGATTCAACCAAGATATCATAATCAAAAGGTACAGCCGATCTCATATCAATTACTTCAGCATTAATATTTCATTTTGCTTTTAATTCTTCAGCTGCTTCAAGTCCTCGATAAAGTGAAGCCCCTAAAGTAACGATTGTAATATCTTCCCCTTTTTGGCGATAAACTCCCTTACCAAATGGAATTTCATAATAATCTTTTGGCACTCCTTCTTTAACAAAAAGTTCTGGTTTATCATAAAGTTTTTGAGTTTCAACAAAAATTGTTGGATCTCCTAGTGAAAGAGCAGTATTTAATAATCCTTTAGCATCATAAGGGGTAGCTGGAACAATTAAATTAATTCCCGTAATTGCTGAAATTACTGATGTGTAATCTTGGGAGTGTTGAACTCCATAACCTGATCCAATGTTAGTTCTAATAACTACAGGGATTTTCATTTGTCCACCCGACATTGCTCTTCATTTAGAAATTTGGTTAGAAATTTCATCTCCTGCTCGAAATAGGAAATCAAAATATTCTAATTCAACTAAAGCTTGTCCACCAGACATTGCATATCCCACAGCAGTTCCCACAATTGCTGCTTCTGCAATTGGTGAATTAAAGAACCTTTGATAAGGAACAAGTTCAGTTAAGCCATTATAAACTCCATAAGCTCCTCCTCAATCTCTTAATTCTTCTCCATAAGCAATTAGTGAAGGTTCTTTTTGGAAACGATCAGCTACTGCTTCAAAAATAGCATCCCGAAATTGCATTGTCCTCATTTTTGAAAGTGGTTTCCCATTTTCATCAAAACCATACCTACTTCTTTTGGCAATTCTTTGCATTCTTGGGTTTTGAGAAATCTTTTGCGATAATTCAATCTTTTTAAATGAAGTAATTTCCATTTTTTCTCGTGAAAACATCATATCTTCTAAAACTTCATTACTTTCTCAATCTAATTCTGTTGTAATTTTTGGATCAATTGATAATTTATAAACTTCAAAAAAGATATCTTCAATTTCTTGATCAATTTTTTTAATTTCCTTATCACTTAACACTTTAGCTTCAATTAATTCTTTAGCAAATAAAATTAGGGGATCATATTTTCTAAATTCCTTAATTTCTTCTTCCACTCGATAAGATTCTAAATCTCCAGATGAATGTCCATTATAACGATATGTTCTAATTTCATTAACAATTGGTCCATTCCCTTGTAAACATAAATCATATTTACGCAACATTAAATCTCATACCGCCAAAGGATTTTGCCCATTAACAACTTCAGCATAACAAATTTCAGGGTTAATTGCAGCACCAAGACGAGCTGTTCCTTTATTCCCCATTGTTTCACCAATAGTTTGTCCTCCCATGGCATAACCATTATTCATTACATTAAGCATAAAAGGTGGTCGTTTACGATAACCTTTTGGTCATAATTCTTTAAATTGATCCATTGCTGCAAAGTTTAGTGCTTCTCAAACTGGCCCTGTTCCAATTCCTCCATCTCCAACATTAGCAATAGAAATTCCTGGTTGATCATTACATACTTTAAATAAAGCAGCTCCAAGACCAAGGCAACCTGATGCTCCCACTATGGCATTGTTAGGATAAATTCCAAATGGAGTAAAGAAGAGGTGCATTGATCCAGATAAACCTTTGTTAAATCCGGTTGCTTTTCCTCACACCTCACAAGTAAATCCGTACATAAAATAAAAAATAGCTTTTTCTTTAATTGAACTTCATTTTTTATTTAAACTATCAACTGCTTGTAAAATTGATTTATTGAAATAACTTTTCATTACTTCTTCAAGTTCACTATCCTTCATTTTATAAATAGCTGCTAACCCTTTAGAAATAACCTCAGCATGATTTCTATGGGTTCCAAAAATAAAATCATCTTTATTTAAAATAAAATGCGCTCCAACAACTGCCGCCTCTTGACCAGTAGCCATATGGGCTGGCCCATAATAGGCATAAGGAACTCCTTTTCATTCTGATTTAATTTTAATTTCATCTAAAAAGACTTCATAAACTCTAATTCAACGCATTTGGCGATACATTTCAATAGCATCACTTGCACTTAATCTTTTGCTTTTGATTTCATCTTTTAACTTTTTATCATATTTCATAACTGGGATTGTTCCCAAATTAATATCTTTTCCTGTTAAAAATTCTTCTGGTTTTATATTCATTCATTTTGGCATTTTTACTTCTCCCTTTTCCTAACTTAGCGCAACATCCTTAATAATTTCTCCAATTGTGGGGTGAGAAAAAATTAATGATCTTATTTGTTCAATATTAAAACGTAAACCAACAATAATTGAAGCGCTATGAATTATTTCAGAAGCGGCTAGTCCAAAAATCGACATTCCAATAATTTCTTGATTAGATTTTTTAATAATCATTTTAATTAATCCTGAGTAATCAACATTTTCAATTAAAAACTTTCCTGAATAAAGCATCGGGATTTTTTTAATAATTACATCATATCCTTCAGCTTTGGCTTTATCTTCATTAATACCAATTTCAGCAATTTCTGGCGTTCCATAAACAACTGAAGGAACTTTGTTGTAATCCATTTTAACATTTTTACCTAAAAGATTATCCAAAACTATTTCTGCATGTTTATAAGCAGTATGAGCTAACATCATTTTTCCATTAGCATCACCAATAGCAAAAACATTAGCAACATTAGTTTGCAATTTATCATCAACTTCAATTCCATTATGATGGGTCGCAAGATTAAGATTTTCAATTCCTAAATTATCTAGATTGGCTTTTCTTCCAACTGAAACTAAAACTTTATCATAACCAATACTTTTTTCTTCACCTTTTTCATTAGTGTAATAAACTTTTTTCTCATCAACTTTTGAAACTTTAGAATTAAGATGAATTTTCATTCCTTTTTTTTCAATCACTTCTTGAAACATTGTTGTAATTTCTTTATCGACTGCTCCAGCTAATTTATTTGTTGCTTCAATAACACTTACTTTTGAACCAGCAGAAGCAAAATATCCACCAAGTTCTAAACCAATAATTCCACCACCAATCACAACCATTTCTTTAGGAATGCTTTCTTGATCTAGTGCTTCTGTTGAAGTAATTACTTTTCCTTTTTTATATAACTCTTCAACTCCCTTAATAAATGGTGGGATAAAAACTTTTGACCCAGTGGCAATAACAAGTCTTTTTCCTTGCAAAACTTCCTTATCATCAATTGCTACTTCAAATACTCCTGGGGTTTTTGGTTTTAAAATTTTCCCATGACCATTAAAAATTTTTGCTCCAGCCCCTGCTACTTTAGCTTTAACTCCAGCAACTAGTTGTTTTACCTTATCATTTTTATAAGCAACCACTTTTTTTTGGTCAATGCCTAATTTTGTTCCCTTGATTCCAATTTTATGAGATTCATTAGCATCAAGCATAATTTTTTCAATATGAAGAAAAGCTTTTGAAGGAATACAACCGACATTTAAACAAGTTCCTCCCAGTTTATCTTTTTCAATTAAAGCAACTTGCATTTTTTCTTTTGCCGCTTCTTGGGCAAGGTGATAACCACCAGGTCCTCCCCCAATAATAATTAAATCAAACATATTTTTTTCTCCTTTTTTTTAAATAAATAATACTGTTATGTTTTCTAAGACTTTAACTAGTTCTTTTAAAAATAATGTTCCAGCAACTCCATCATTAGGGTTGTGATCCATTGTTAATGATAAAGTGATTTCTGGATATTCTTCAACTTGATTAAATTTATTAAGACGAAGTCTTTTAATTGGTGAACCAACTCCCAAGATTGCTACTTGGGGATAGTTGATAATTGGTGTGAAAAATGAAACTCCTGATAATCCAAGGTTAGTGATGGTAAATGTTCCTCCTTGCATATCTTGGGGTTTTAATTTTCCTTCTCTTGTTTTAGTGACTAATTCTTTAGTTTTTAAAGAGATATCACTTAATGATAATAATGATGCATCTTTAACAACTGGAACAAAAAGCCCTGCTGGAGTATCAACTGCTACTGCAATATGGGCAACATAATGTTGTCTTGTCCCATCACCTTCTAACACTGCATTTAAATGAGGAAAACGTGGCAAAACTCTTGATAATGCAAAGACTAAAATATCATTAACTGAAGCATTAGCAATGCCTAGTGATTCAAAATTTGCTTTAATATGTTTTCTTAATTTCAAAACTTCACTAGCATCAAAAGTTATGCCCATTGAAAGTTGTGAACCTGCTTGTAATGAATTGCTCATTGCTTTGGCAATTGCACTTCTCATTGGTGAATATGGAACTAATTTTGATTCAATCTCAGGACGTTTACTTTTGCCAAGACCACTCATTCCACTATGATAAAATTTTAAAATATCTTTTTCAACAACACGGCCTTTGACTCCTGTGCCTTGAACATTATTAGCATCAACATTTAATGTTTTTGCTGTGCCTTTAGCTCGCCAAGAAACATTGCCATCCATTGCTACTGGTTGTGGTGCTTCTGGTGGTGAAACAGGTTGAGGTTGCGGTTTTGGAATTTCAACTTCTGGTGTTTTTGCTTCTTCTTTTTGTTTTTCCTTTGGTGCTTCTTCACTTGTTTTTTCTTCTTTACCACTTGATCACTTGGAAATATCATCACCTTTTTTTCCAACAATAATTACTGGAACTAAAACTTTAACTTCTTCACCAGATTCCATTAAAATTGCTAAAACTTCTCCTTCAACTTCACTTTTATAATCAGTGGTTGATTTATCAGTTTCATAACTAAATAATTTTTGGTCTTTTTTTATTTGATCGCCAACACTAATAAAAATTTCTCCAACAATTACTGATTCAACTGTATTACCCATTTTGGGCATATTAATTGCTTGAGCCATTATATAATATAAAATACCCTTCTTAATTTTTTCTTTTAAACTTATAAAATTATACCATAGGCTTTAAGTTAAAATTAGTTATTTTAATTATGAAAAGATAAACAATAGTGTTTATTTTAAATTAAAGGTAATTAATTCTTTTAAGCCCTGGTGAACAAGTAAAGGTTTTAATTTAAAATCAAAAGTAAAATAGTTCCCGAGTCTTTCATTATACCCACCTGTTAAATAAACTTCTAAATCACTTCATTTCTTTTTGTATTCTGCAACAAATTTATTGATTGTAAAAGCTTGACCAATCACAACTCCACAAAGAATTGAATCTTGAGTATTTTTACCAATTAAATGGTTAATATTTTGTAAAGTAACTTTGGGTAATTTACTAGTTGTTAAAGCAAGTGATTCAAATTGTTTTTCCACTCCAGGCATAATCACGACTCCTAAAAATTTATTTTGTGAAGTAATGGAAAGGGTTGTTGCTGTTCCTAAATCAATGATACAAAAATTTTTACTTTCACTAATCGCATTTGCTGCTACTGCACTTGCTAAAATATCATTGCCAAGTTCATTGGTATCATCAATAGCAATATCAATTTTAGTTTTTAATTTTGGTTGCATTGTTAAAAGTGTGGCTTTTTTAAAATATTTTTCAATCATTATTTTTAATGCTAATTTAATTTCATCAACAACTGAACAAAGGGCAATTTGTTTAATGTCATTAAAATTAATTTGGTAATCATCAAGTAGCAATTTAATACTAGCAAAATATTCATCACTAGTTTTTTTAGTAATACTTGCTATTTTAAAAAATGTTTTTTCTTGGTTATTTTTATGAATGCAAAAAGAAATTGTCGTATTTCCTATATCAATTGTTAAAATCATTATCTCCTCATTTCAATGGCCTTACTTAGTGAAGGGCAAACACTTGCTGCTAAAAGGGCTTCAACCATCGCTGATGTTGTAAATATTCCCCAAATCAAAACCCAGGTTGACATATTTAAAGTTTTAGCAATAAAACTATTATAAAGTAAAAACATCATTCCTAAAACTAGTGTTGAATGAATTAGTGAAGTTAAAAACATCATGGGAAAAACCATTCACTTTTTGCTTAATTTCACTAGCAAAAAATATCCAATAATGGCAATGGCAATTCTTGGCACTATTGAAACAAGGGGATTTAAAAATATTACATCTAAAGGACTAGTAGGAACTAGTCATACTTTCATAAAAGATGATAATCCAAAAATAAATCCTAAAATGATACTTTCTTTTAATGTCTTAAAATAAACAATTCCAAAAAATACTGGTAAGTGAATTATGGTGCTATTAATAGGACCAAATTTTGGATACCCTAATTCTGTAAAAGTTAGTAAAAAGATGACACTAGTTAATAGTGACATTTGTACTAATTTTTTAGTTTGATAATTTCTCATTTTAAATGATAAAACCTCTTTTAAAAATTAATAATTTTTTATATTAAAATTAAAACATAAAAAAATATTTTTTGCTACTTAAAGCAATTTTAAAAAATTAAAATGTGGTATAATTAAAATATAAAATAAATAAGTGAGGTGAGAAACAATGTTTAAAAAATTGCTTTTTGTTTTGCCTGTACTTTTTGTTGCAACTAGCTGAAAAGTAGTTGAAGAGTCAACACATTCTAACAAAAACAAAGTGGAACTAAGGCATGCTGAAGAGGATTCTAGTAAAGAGTGAAGTGAACATTCAAAAGAACATGAAGAATACTGGAGGGAAAGAAGAGAATATTTAAGAAAAAAATATGGTGAAGATTATCATCATTCAGGTGATTATGATTACCACCATTGCCATTAATAAAGATTTCTTTTTTGCTTTTAGATTATAAAAAATAGAAACACCAAAATGTTTCTATTTTTTTATTAATATGTTTATTTATTAAAGAAGATCTAATTCTCCTGCTACTTCTTTAATGATTGCTAAACATTCGTCTAAATCTTGTTTAGTGTGAGCTGCAGAAATTATAAAACGACATCTTGCAGTCCCTTTTGGCACTGTTGGGAAAACAATTGGAGTAACAAAAACCCCTTTTTCAAAAAGTTTTTTTGACATTTCTTGAGCTTTAAATTCATCATTAGTAAAAACTGGTTGAATTTGTGTTTCACTATCATTAGTGAAACCTAATTTAGCAATTCCCTCTTGAAAATATTTAACATTTTCATGAAGTTTAGTAATTTTTTCAGTTGATTTTTCAAGTTGTTTCAAAACCTCAATTGCTGCTCCACACTCAGGAACACCAAGTCCTGTTGAAAATAGAAATGGACGTGATCTTTGACGAAGGAAACCAATAACTTCTTTAGTCCCACAAATAAATCCACCTTGGATTCCAAAACCTTTAGAAAGTGAACCTAATTCAAAATCAACATGAATACCAAAGTGCTCAGGAGTTCCTCTTCCTGTTTTTCCAAGACCAAGTTCTCCTCAAGCATCATCAACAGCAACTAAAGCCCCATATTTTTGAGCAAGGCGACTAATTTCTGGAAGATTACAAATTTCTCCATCCATTGAAAAGACTCCATCAGTAATAATTACTTTCATTCCTGGAAATTCCTCATTTGCTTCTTTTAGTTTTGTTTCTAAATCTGCCATATCAGAATGCTTATAAATTTTTTTGTTTGCTTTTCCAAGCCTAATTGCATCAATGATTGAAGCATGATTTAGGGCATCAGATAAAATACAATCTTCTGGACCAAACATTGTTGGAAAAAATGCTGTATTAGAAATAAAACCTGATTGCACAACTAAAGCATCTTCTGTTCCTTTAAACTTAGCAATTCTTTTTTCTAGTTCTCTATGCAATGCATTTGAACCAGAAATCGAACGCACTGCTCCTGGCCCAACACCAAAAGCATCAATTGCCATTTTTGCTGCTTCTATAACTTTTGGATCATTAGAAAAACCTAAGAAGTTATTGGAATTAAAGTTTAAAATTTTTCTTCCATCAATAATTGTCCTTGGTTTATTAGCATCTTCTAAAACCCTAATTGTATTAAAAAGTCCTTCTGATTTTAGGGCTAAAACTTTTTCTTGATAATATTTTTTTAATTTACTATTGTTATTCATATTTTGCCCCTTATCTATTATTAGCTTTTTCTAATTCTTCTTCTGAAGCAATCTTTAATAATACTTTACCAGCTTTTCCACTCAAAATAGCTTCAAAGCCTTTTTCAAAATTTTCTAACCTAAATTCATGAGTTACAATTTTGTCAATGTTTTCTAATTTTACTTTCCCTGAATTGATTAATTCAAATGAATTATTTCATGTTTCAAAAATTTTTCTTCCACAAATAAAGTGCATATTAACATTTTTAAAAACAAGTTCATTAAAAGCTGCTGAGAATTCACTTTTTACATAAACTGATAAAACATTAATATCTCCACCAGGATTAATTAACCTAATGGCATCTTGTAATACACTTGGTTGTCCTGAAAATTCAGCAATAACATCAAGTCCTTCACCATTAGTTAATTCATCAATATGCTTATCTAATTTTTCCCCTTTGTATTCTAAAACATCAATTGTTTGAATACCACAATCTTTAGCAATGTTTAATCTTGTTCCTTTTAATCCAGTAATCATTACTCTTTTAGCACCTCTTGCCCTAGCAATTAAGCTAGCAAATAATCCAATTGGGCCATCCCCTGCAATTAAAACATTTTTGTTATTTAAATCTTTTGTTTTACTTAGGGTATGTTCAGCATTTCCAAATGGTTCTAAAATTCCACAATACCTAATTGGAATTTTACAATCTTCTGGAATTTTAAATAATATCTTTGCTGGGATTATTGCTTTTTCTCTTCAAACTCCTTGAATATTAACTCCTAGAATTGTCATTTCTTTACACACATGAGTGTTACCTTGAGCACAAACTGAACAATTGTTACAGTAATTGTGAGTTTCATAAGCAACATAATCCCCAACTTTAACGTTATCAACATTAGATCCTATTGACTCAACAATCCCCACACCTTCATGTCCATTGGTGTGGGGTGGTTTAATATTTTCAGCTGATCATTCATCTCATTTATAAATATGAACGTCGGTGCCACAAATTGAAGAGTAAAGCATTTTAATAACTGCTTCCCCTTCCTTGGGCGTGCCAATTTCTTTTTCTTCAACTTGGGTAAAACCTTCTCCTGGTTTTAGTTTCTTGATTGCAATCATTTTTTTATAATCTCCATTTTCTACAATATAATTACAATAAAATTATAACACTATATTTTTAAAATAAATGAAAACTTTTTCAACTACATTTAATAAGGTATAATTATTATAAAGAGGTTTTTTTATGTGTGAAAAATATTGTAGAGAAATCAACTATCATCATTGTGGTTTAAAATATTTAATTAGAAATGCTTTTTATTTAAAAGAGACAATTAAAGAAATGTCAAAAAAAGTAAATCAAGAGATAGAAGAAAATCAAAATTCTTTTTATTCCCCTAATTCCCCTATTTATAAAAAATATCATTATTTATGAAACATAATAAATAAATTTGGTTTTAATATTAGAAAATATATAGAATTGAAAGTGAATATCATTAATTTATTTTTTGGAAAACTTAATGACGAAAAAATTGCTCAAGGTTCTTATGATTATTTTGAGGGATACAAAAATAGAATTGCTGATTCAATAGAAGTTCTCCAACAAGAAATAGACAAACAATTTAAATTGTGGGAAAAGTTTGAAAAAATTGATGTGATAGAAACATTAATTAAAAACAATAATAGTTTAATCAAAAGAATTGAAAATATAAAAAGTGATTGATCAATTTTGCAAAAAAAATATATTCACCCTAATGTCAACAATTACTTTTACACTTTAAATGGAGAAGTTAATAATTTTCAAAATTCATACAATTTCATTGTTAATTTCTTAAAAAACACAGAAGATTTTTTAGAAATAATAATAAAAAAGATTTTTACTGTAGATTTTTTACATTTCAATGGCACAGGAACAGGAAGGCACATACACATTTATAATAATGATGAAAGATTGTGAGCAATTTGCTTTAATAATTCTTTCACTTATTATGAAACAAAACCAAAATATTCCATTGATGAAAAAAATCTTTGTAATTTTTGTAAATTGTATCAAATAAATTTATGATATTTATTTAATGTAAATTTCAAAAACAATATTAACTATCTTGAACTTTTAATAGATAATCGTGATAGACTTTGAGAATTTAAATAATTTTATCAAATATTAAATTCTAATTTTTCTTTTTTAGACAATTTTAAAATTAAAGATTCTAGTTCTTTAATATCATCAGCATTTAAATAATGTTCTGTTTTAACGGGGGCATATTTTTGATAGACATCTTTAAGATTAAATTCTTTTAAAACTTCTGTAAATTGTAATTCAGTTTTTTCTTTAGTATTGTAATCATAAACTCAAATTTTATTACTACCATATTCACAAGAAAGTTGTAATAAAACATTTCTGTTTTCTTTTTTTCCTTTTTTTTCAGCTAAATAATCACCAATTAATTTTAATGATTTATCACCTTTGGTAAAATCTTTTCCACCAAATGCTCCTCCTCCATGAGGCAACCCATTTCCATGGCGTTCAGCAATTAATTTTCTTCCAACTACTCCAGCATCAGCTAAAGCTCCTGATTTTTTGAAAAGTTTAGGATTAGAAAGTTTAGGATCAATTGCTTTTAATTCTTGTTCACTAAGACCTTCTTCAATAGAAATTGTTAAATAACCATTAATAGCAATCATTTTTCCATCAGGGCTTTCCTTAGGATGTTGTTTAATAATTTCTCTAGCTAAATCTCTTAAGTTTTGATGTCTAGGGGTAAGACTGGTTTTACTTTCATTATTATAATAACCATAGGCAATGGTGTTATCACCAAGTCCAGTTAAACTAGCTTGAAAAATTTCTTCACTTTGCTTTTGTCAAATATGGGTAATGTTAATTTTATTGTTTGTTTGTTTGCTAATAATACGTCTAGCGATTCATTCAACCAAGGTATGAAAATCTTCTTTTTTTAAAGAAGAAACAAATTCTCCTCCAATTACTAAATCATTACCTGAATACAATAATTCACAAGCACTTCTTCCTTGTCAACCATCTAGATTAAAAATTGCCATTGCAATAGTTTCAGCAACCCCATCACATAATTTATCAGGATGCCCGATTAAAACAAACTCACTATTATCTATAAAAAAACCATTATCCCTATCCATATATTACCCCTTAAAATTTTTACATTCTTTACTAGAAATTATATTAAATTTTAACACGATTTTCTAGGACTTTTCTGTTGTCTATAATAATAAATAGCAGCTTTAGTAATGAAATCCTTAATAAATAAAATAAAAAAAATTAAATTAATGTTTGCAAAAAAAATATATTTGTGTAAATTGTATATGAAAAATTAAAGGAAAGAATAATTATTTAATTATTGTGATTGCACTAAAGCAATGAATTAAGGGCATAATTTTTATTTGGTTATAAAGAGACTAAATGCAATGATTATAAATAATGTAAGATTAAAAAAATTTTTTCTTTACCTAATGGCTGTATTGATTTTTTCTATGGTATTATTTTTTGCTTCAAGAGAGTCAAAAGTTAGTATTTTAAAGAGTCAATTTCAAACAACTTATAAGTCTGAAGAAAGAAAATTAACTGAAGAAGAATTTAACTATTATTGAAAACAATATGGACTTAAATACATTCAAGAACCTAATCAATGATTAGGAGACCATCTTAAAAAGAAAGAAGATGCGATCAAATATCAAGAAGACATTGATGGTGTTTTAAAAGTGTGGTCAAAAAACATTACTAAAGGCAAGAATTTTAATAACTTAAACTTAAGCAACCAGATAGCACTAAAAACTAACTTTTTAAAAATGTTTCAAAAAGCTTTTTTTAGTGATTCATTAAAAAATATTGCTAATTTTAATGATCGTTCTAATTAGTTTTTAATCATCAAATGATGGATCTTTAAAAACATAATTAGCTATAACATTAGCCATTTCCTCAGTTCTTTTTTTAATTGAGTTTCAGGTTCATTCGTTATTGTATTTATCCAAAGATTTTATTTTATCAAAATTTTTAGAATCATAATCACCATTAATATGAAATATTTTTACTTTTTTACTAAGTAATTCTTTTTCATATTCTTTAATTTTTGTAGCAAAATTGAAGTTTGAAACTTTATTATTTATTTTAAAAGGGATTCACATTAAATTTCCAATTAGATTAATTCTTCTTTTGTATTCATCTCCTTCAGCATCAATATTTTCTGTTCATTCAGGAGTTGAAGTTTGTGGTGCAATATGTTCAATTGAAGGATTATTTTGTTTTGGAATAGTATAAGAAATTTCTTGTTGAGTATTATTAAAATTAACATAAAAATGTTCAATATTTTTTAAAACTATTTTTTGAGCTCATTGCTGCAATTGTTCACTTTTTAATCTTTCTTCAAAATTTGTTTGACTAGGAATATGATTTAGTTCTGGTTTTGTAAAATATTCTCAAACTTTTTGAGGAATAATTTTTAAAAAATCTTCACTTTGGGAAAATTGATTTAAAAATGTAATTAATTTTCCAAAGTAATCGGTTAAAGAATCATTATTAGTGAAACCATGGTGGCGCACACGATAAAGCTCTAAAATTTTTAATACTTTTGCAAATGATTTAGGTTCTTTTATGCCTAAAACAAATTGGTGTATTCTTGGAATAGCTCTTTCATCAACTTCTAAATAATTATTTAACAAATAAAAAAGCAAAGGAAACATTGAGTTTGTTCTAAAGTCAATTAAGTCCATTTGATGTTTTGTAACATCTTTTAAGTCATTAAAATCAGTACCATTTAAGCTTTTTCCTCTTAAAATTTTTTCAAACATAAAAAATTTACTGATTTCATTAACTTTATTTTTAAATTTAGTTCATTCTCAAATTTCTCTATTTATTGATTTGCTATTATTAATAAAATGGTATTTAAAATTCTCTGCCAAATTGTTTTCAATTTTTTTTACATTGTTTAAAAAACAAAAGTAATTTATATAATTGTTATAAAATTTTTCTCCTAATTTGGATACATTACCAAAATTACTTCGAAAAGGTTTTTCAATTTCATTTTCAATTTTTCTTTCTCTAAATAAACTATCATCCAATTTATTAATTAAATAGACCTTAATTAAATCATGTGTTGAAAGTGGTTTGTTTTTAGAATTAAGATTTTTAAATATTTCTAGCTCAACTTGAGTTTTTTCAATTTTCCATTTTAAAATACCAATAAAAAAATATGTTTTAAAAGCTTCTCAACACTGAATTATTAAATCCTTATTGTTTTTAGAGTGTTCTTTGATTAACTTTTTTACTATCCCATAGTTTTTATTAAAAACTTTAAAAGTAGGATCTTTAGTATTAATATCAATTTTGTCTTTTAAAAACTTAATTAATTTTGTCCCATAAAAACTTGAATTAAATTTGAATTCATTGACTTCATCAATTTTTTTAAGATCATACATATCTTTTAATTTGTCTTGAAAGTTTTCAAAAATTAAATCTTTAAAAACTTTTGTAAAAATTAAAAACGTGGTTATTCTTTGCTGGCCATCAATAACCCTAATTTCCTTATTTTCACTTTCTTTTTCATTAACTTGAACAAAACCCATACTATGTTCATTTTTATCATTTTGCCGATTAACAATATCTCAAAATAAATTTTTAACTTGAGTTTCACCCCACTCATACTCTCTTTGAAAAAAAGGAATAAAAAAGCGGTTCTTGTCATTAAATATTCAATCAAATAAATTTTCTGTTTTATATTCGATTTTATTAAGATTTCTATTTTCCATTAAAAATAATCTCCATAAATTTTAACTTAACTTATATTTACAAAGACCAGTATACAGGTAAAACCTCAATTTTAATATAAAAAAAGAGCTATATCTCAATAACTCTTATCTTAAAATTGAGTTTTAGAATATTTAAAATCAACAAAAAAACAAATCTAGGAGGTACTAAAATGAAATTATCAAAATGACTAAATTCAAAAATTATATATCCTATTTAAAAATGAAAAATAAATTCTCTCTATTCTAAACTCCTTATATTTCTAACATAAATTAAAAATATTTGCAACCTTTTTAATGGAGTTTTTGGGCTTTTAAAATAAAAAAATAATAAAAAAGTTTCATTATTAAATAAAGTTGGTAAAATTAGTTTTAAGAAATCAAAAGTAAGGAAGAGGAAAAAATGATTGATAGACAAAATGAGTTAATAATGATACTTGGACCGATGTGAAGTTTTAAAACCACAACACTTAAAAATTTTATTAGAAAATTAGAAAATGAAAAGAAAAAAGTTTATGTTTTTGCTCCTGTGGGAACCCAAAGGGATGATCGTCCATTTTTAGATGGAGCAATTGAAGTTAAATGAGAAAAAAACTTTAAAAATGATGAACAAAAAGATACTTTGCCTTTAATTGCTTCAAGTGAGCATTTTGAAGAAGAAGTTAATCGTTTGGATTTAGATAGCAACACTTGAGTAGCTATTGATGAAATCCAATTTTTTGAAAGAAATATGGCTAATGTTTTAACTAGATTAAAGAAAAAATGTAATATTGTTGTAGCTGGATTAATGGTTAACTATACTAGTAGACTTTTTGAAACTCCCCTTGATATAGCAAAAACTATTGCAACTAAAATTATTAAAAAACAAGCTAATTGCTATATTTGTTTTGAAGTTTGTGATTATTATATTAAATTACCAGGTGCCAAAGAAGGAATTGGTGGTGAAGACACATACCGCCCGACTTGTTATCAACACTTTATTTTGAAATCAAAAACTCTTCGTTGATAAAAAGTTTTAATTAACAAAAAAACCTAGCACCAATTAGTGTTAGGTTTTTTTAATATAAGGTTATTATTTTATTTAATATTTATTAGCTAATTCTTCTGCAGCATTTACTACTGATTTAAAATCATTACCATATTTTGCTAAACTAGCTGCAGCAAAAGCTCCTTCAACAAATGATCCTTTTGATACAACAATATTTTTATTAGCAAAATTTTCTTTAACTGACAAAGCACTTAAAATAGCTGAACCTAAATCACAAATAATTAAAATATCATTATCTAAACTATTAGTAATTAGTGTTTCAAGTTCTTCGCCATTAGTACCAAAACCACCATCAGGATTATTGCCAGAAACTAAAATTTCTAATTTATCTTCTTTTTTAATATCTAGCATTCCGATTAAAAAGTTTTTAAGTGCTTCTGCTAGCTTTTTAGAATGTGAAACTAATATTATTGTCATCTTAATAAAACTCCTTAATTAGATGTCTTAAAATTATTTCTGTTGAAACACTTCCTGGATCAATTGTTCCAATTGACCTTTCTCTTAAAAATGATGCTCTTCCTCTTTTGGCTTGCATTTCTTTTGTACTTTCCACATATTTTTGCACATTTGCTAATAGTGCTTCTTTTGCAACATCCTTTTTTAAATCATTATTAACATTTTCTCAAACATCTAACATTGTCTTGTCTCCAAGAGTTGCTTTTCCTAATGTTTTAATTGATAAGGTTGCCTCATTAATAAAGTTTTTAAGATGCTCCTTTTTGATTTCACTAGCATTTGCAAAAACTTTTGATCCTTTAACAAATGCCATTCCATATAATGGACCACTAGCTCCACCAACTTTATTTAATAAGGTCATTCCTAATGTTTTAAAAATTGTTTCTAAGCTAGAGTCTTCATGACTTTTTAAAGCTTCAACACTTAGTTTAAATCCTCTCACCATATTTTCACCATGATCAGCATCACCAATTTTTCGATCCAAGTCGGTTAAATATTCTTTATTTTTAACAATTTCTTCTTTAATGTTTTCTATGATTTGTAATATTTTATTCATATTTTAAATTCAACCTTTTGTATGCGCAGGTGCTTTTAGATATTTTTCTAATTCATCATCTAGTTTTAATACTGAAATTGAAAATCCTGGCATTTCAAGTGATGTCATATAATTTCCAACATTATTAAAAGCAATATGTGCTCCAAAGTCTTTTAGATATTCAATAGCATCTTTATTAGCAATATAAAGTTCAGAAGCTGGTGTTCCTCCTAAACCATTAACCATAACTGCTACTTTGCTACCTTTAAAATCAACATTATCATGAACAATTTTATCTAAAAGTTTTTTCACAATTTCTTTTGAACTAGAAACTTTTTCTTTAGAAATTCCTGGTTCCCCATGAATTCCTAAACCAATTTCAATTTCTTTTTCACCTAATTCAAATGATTTTTTACCATCTGCAGGAATTGTTGCTCCTCCAAATGACATCCCCATAGATCTAACATTAGCAATTACTTTTTCAGCAACTGTTTTTACTTCTTCTAGAGATTTTCCATCTTCTGCTGCAGCTCCAGCAATTTTATGAACAAAAATTGTTCCAGCAATTCCTCTTCTCCCAGTTGTGTAAAGCGAATCTTGCACAGCAACATCATCATTAACAACGACATGTTCTATTTTGTGCCCTGATTCTTTTGCAAGGTTAGCTGCAATTTCAAAATTTAAAACATCTCCAGTGTAGTTTTTAACAACTAAAAGAGTTCCTTTATCACCTTTAGTTTTTTCGATTGCATCAGTAATCATTTCTGGAGTTGGTGATGTGAACACCATTCCACAAATAGCAGCATCTAGCATTCCTTTTCCAACAAATCCACCATGAGCAGGTTCATGTCCAGAACCTCCACCTGAAATTAATTGCACTTTATTTTTATCCACATTTTTTTTATAAATAATTTGTGTTTCTTTGTTAATTGCTATGTCAGAATTTTCATAAGCAATCCCATCTAGCATATCAACAATATAATCATCAACTTTATTTACAATCTTTTTCATTTTCTAATCCACTTTCCTATCTTTTTTATCAAATAAAAAGATATAGTATTATATTATAATTATACTACTTAATATTTAATATAAACATAATTTATTAGCAAAATTTTAATTTTATTTATTAAACAAATTATTTATAAAATGAAAAATTCCTTCTTCACGTGCTGGCTTTATTGTTATTGTGGCAATATTTTTTAATTCATCAACTGCATTACCCATAGCTATTGAATATTTGCTTACTTGAAACATTTCAATGTCATTATAAGAATCACCAAAAACAATGGTGTGATTTAAATCAATGACTTTTTCACTTGCTAGTTTTTCTAGCGCTAATCCCTTGTTAACCCCACCCTGAATAATTTTGTCATTATCAAAAGTAATATCATAACCAACATCACTAACACTAGCAGATATTGTTGGTAAATTCATTTTTAAATCTTGATTAACGTCTTTAAACATTGTTAAAAAGCGACCTGTGGCAATCCCCACTTTAACATTATTTTGGTGAAGAATCTTAATAGCTTTGATTGTTTTATCACTAATTTTTCCAAAGAGATTAGATAAAGTTCCATCTAAATCAAAATAAGCATATTTGATTTGGGATTTTTTAATAACTTTTATTTTTTCTTTATCTTTAATTTTCATTTATCAAAAACTTTTTTAATTTTATTAATTTCACTTTTATCAATCTGCTCGCTTAGTGTTTCAACTATTTCTTTATAATGGTCAACTGATGGTTTAATTTTTTCAAGAAGGTCTTCATTAGCTTTTTTAGCTTTTGTTGAAATATTAGTAATATTTTTTTCAATTAAATTAATTTTGTCTTTTTTTAATGCTAAATATTCCACTCATCGATTTGAAAGGTTTTGCAAATAGTGTAATGAAGGATTAATGTTTTTTAAAAACTCTTCATCATCTTGAGAAAGCTTTTCATTTAAACCATCAATTTTTTTATTAATGCTTTTGATTTTATGATCAATTTTATCAGCATATTCAACAATATTTTTAAAAACAGGAGTTTTTGAAAATTTTGGAAATTGAGTCTTAATATTTTCTAAATTTTTATTTAGTTTAGAAAAGGGTTTTAAAAAGTCTTTAATTTCTTTGGTGTCTTTTTTAAAAATTAATTTAATTTTTTTAAAAGAAGAAAATATTTTCTTTGTTAGACCTGTCTTATTTTTTTGATTATTTTTTTTCATAAATTTTACCTTTTTACCTTTATTGGTATTTTAATTTAAATTACATTACATAGTTATTATACTATAAAGTCTTGTTTAGGTTTAAAAAAAGCAATAAAAAGATTTATCGCTTTTTTAATTTAACTACAATAATTATTTTTTGTTTTACAAAAAATATGCTTCATTATTATCTTTATTCGTATATTTTAAATTTACCATCTAAGGCATCTTTAACAATACTATCAGCATCTTTAACTGCTTTTGAAACTCCTATTTCAATTAGGGGTTTTCCTTTAAAGCGTTCCATTTCAACTCTAGCATCAGCAGCAACAATAACTGCTACTGCTTCTTTTATTTCTTCATCACTAAGTTTATTTTCCACTCCAATTGAACCATTAGTTTCAACCTTCATTTCTGCTCCCAGTTTTTTAGCTGCTTGTTCTAATTTTTCTGCTGCCATATAAGTGTGGGCTATTCCTGTTGGACAAGCTGTAACCCCTACTAATTTTTTCATATTTAAACTCCTTGTTTACAAAATTATTTTATCACTCTTTTTACAATATAAGAAATTATCTTTATTACTTTACTTCTTTAAAAGCTAAAATTATTTCCTGACTAGTTTTTGCTTTTAATAGTTTTTCTCTAAATTCTTCTTTAACTAATCTTCTTGATAATTTAGCTAGTGCCATTAAATGTAATTCTTCACCTTTTTTAGGTGCTGCAATCATAAAGAATAAAAAGGTTGGTTTTTGATCAAGGGAATCAAAATCAATAGGAAAGTTACTTCTAGCAAAAACAATGCTTGGTTTAATAACTGCTTTGCTTTTAGCATGAGGAATTGCTATTCCATCACCAATTGCTGTTGAAAACTCTTTTTCCCTTTTTCAAATATCTTCAATAAATTGCTCTTGATTAGAAATTGCTTTTTTATCACTTAAAGCTTGCACCATTTCTTTGATTATATCTTCTTTATTTTGGGCTTTTAAATTTAAAATTATTGCGCCATTTTCAAGTAATTGATTAATTTCCATTTTTCTCTTTCTTTTTTAAGTAAATTATTTTCCTCTGACTTGCTTCATTAATTTTTCATATTTTTCAGCAACTTTTTTACGGAAGGCAGGCACTCCAGTTCCAGCTGGAATTAAGTTTCCAACAACAACGTTTTCTTTAATTCCTTTTAAAATATCAATTTTTCCTTCAACTGCAGCTTCTCTTAATTTTTTAGTAGTAGTTTGGAAAGACGAAGTTGAAATAAATGATTCATTTTCCTCTGATGCTCTTTGGATTCCTTCAATAATTGAAATTACTACTGCTGGTCTTTTGCCTTTTCCAAAAGCTTTTTTATTGGCCTTAACAACTTCGAATTTATCATATTCTTTTCCTTGTTGCAAATCAGTATCTCCTTCATGTAAAATCATCACTTTACGAAGCATTTTTTTAGCAAAAATTTCAATATGTTTATCAGAAATATCAATTCCTTGCAATGAGAAAACTCTTTGTACTTCTTTAATAATATAACGAGCAACCAAAGTGCGATCAGCTACTCTTAATAATTCTCTTGGGTCAATTGGTCCATCAGAAATTTTATCCCCAATTCTAACTTTTGATCCTTTTTTAATTCTTAGTGTTGAAGTAATGTTTTTATAAGTTTTAGTTTCATTTTTTCCTTCAACAACAACATCAAAGTTAGAAGGAGCAATTTCATTAACTTCTTTAATAACTCCATCAAATTCAGCAATTTTTGCTCGATTAGGTAGATTTCATCTTACTTCTAGAAGTTGCAAAATTCTTGGTAACCCTTGGGTAATATCGGTTTGTCCAGCAACTCCCCCTGTATGGAAGGTTCTCATTGTTAATTGGGTTCCTGGTTCTCCCATTGATTGAGCAGCAATAACACCAACCGCTTCACCAATATCAACAAGTTCTCCATTAGCTAGGTTTTTTCCATAACAAAGTTGACACACCCCTCTATGGGTTTCACAAGTTACACATGAACGAATTTCAACTTCTTTAATGTTTAACTTCTTGATTTTTTCAACATCATCTTGATTAATCATTTTCCCTTTTTCAACAATGACTTCACCTTTTTCATCCTTAATATCTTCATTAAGAATTCTTCCTTCAAGCCTTTTTTCCATTGGTACAATAATGGTTCCAGTTTTAGTATCATTAATACTTTTAACTAAAAGTCCCCCTTCAACACCACAATCAGATTCTTTAACAATGATATCTTGAGCGGCATCAACTAGAATTCTTGTTAAATATCCTGATTTAGCTGTTTTTTGGGCAATATCAGCAATTCCTTTTCTTGCTCCATGGGTTGAAATGAAAAATTCAAAACCACTTAATCCTTCAATAAATGATGATTTAATCGGAATTTCAATAATTGTTCCTTGTGGTGAAACCATTAACCCTCTCATTCCCACTAATTGGGTAAAGTTAGAAATGTTCCCTCTTGCTCCTGAATCAGACATCAAGAAAATGGGATTGTCTTTATTACTATTAAAGTCTTTATAAATTTCATCTTGAACTTTGTCTTTTACTTTTGATCAAAGGTCAATAATTCTTTGGTATCTTTCACTATTAGTTAATAATCCATCTTTATAAACTTTTTCAATTTTTTCAACAGTTTTATCTGCTTCTTTAAAGAAGTCATATTTATGACTAGTAGTGTTAATATCACCAATAGAAATTGTCGTTCCAGAAATTGTTGAATATTTAAAACCAATATCCTTAATTTTATCCAGAATTTGTGAAGTTTGTGCTAAACTATAGCGCTTGAATAATGAACTAATAATTAGCGAAAGAGTTCCTTTTTTAAATGGAGTTTGCACTTTATAGTTTTTTAATTTTTCTTCAATTTCTTGAGCATTTTTAATGTAATAGCTTTTTTCAACATCTTGATTAATGTCTAAATCTAGTTCTGAGTGAATAAATGGAAAATCAATTGGAAAAACTTGATTAAAAATAATTTTTCCAGGAGTAGTAATTAAATACTTGTGGTCTTGGAAGTCTTTTTCTGGCATTGAATCAGTTGCTACCACAATAATGCTATGCAATTTAACTTTTTTATTTTCTAATGCTTGAATAATTTCATTATAGTCACTAAAAATTATTCCTTCACCTTCAAGTTTGCGCTTTTCAATTGTAATATAATAATTTCCAAGTACCATATCCTGAGAAGGAGTAACAATTGGGTTTCCATCTTTTGGACTTAAAATGTTAGAAGAACCAATCATTAAAATTTGTGATTCAGCAATTGCTTCTTTTGATAAAGGAATATGCACTGCCATTTGGTCACCATCAAAATCAGCATTAAAAGCTGGAGTTACAAGGGGATGTAAACGAATTGCTTTTCCTTTAATTAATTTAGGCATAAAAGCTTGAATTCCTAAACGGTGTAATGTTGGGGCACGATTTAATAAGACTGGTCTTGTTGAAATAATATCTTCAAGAATTGGTCAAATTACTGAATTATTATTTTCTACCAACTTATCTGCTGATTTAATGTTTGCCGCTTTTCCTTCAGCAACTAATCTTTCAATAATAAATGGCTTAAATAATGTTGCTGCCATAATTCTTGGTAAACCACATTCATAAATTTTAAGTTCTGGACCAACAGCAATAACTGAACGCCCTGAATAATCAACTCTTTTTCCTAAAAGGTTTTGACGAAAACGTCCTTGTTTTCCTTTTAAATTATCAGTTAATGATTTTAATGGTCGATTACCTTGTCCTTTTGATAAGACTTTTTTCATACTAGCACTATTATCAAACAAAGCATCAACTGCTTGTTGCAACATTCTTTTTTCATTATATAAAATAACTTGCGGGGCATTAATGCTTTGCAATTTTCTTAACCGATTATTTCGAATAATAATGCGGCGATACAAATCATTAACATCTGAAGTTGAAAATCTTCCTCCATCAAGTTCAATCATTGGACGTAAATTGGGTGGTAAAACAGGAAGGTTTCACACCACCATTCATTTTGGATCTAATTTCGACTTTTGAAAACCAATTAAAGTATTTAACTTATTAATAATGTTTTTCTTTTTGGTGTTTGCTCCTTGGAATAATGATTTTTCACTTCTAATTTTGCTTTTAATTTCTCTAATTTCTTTAGCTAAATCAATTTCTGATAAAAGTTCAAAAATAGCTTCTGCTCCAATCCCAAATTTAACTCCATAAATACGAGAAATAAAACTTGAATAAACCTGGAATTCAAAAGCTTCATCTTTATCTTCTAGGATTTGTAAGAAGTCTTTGGCCATATTTTTATCTTCATCAATGACTTTATTATCTTCAATAATGTCTCTAAAAACTCTTTTAAAAATCTCTCTTACATCATCATTATCTTTAACAATTCTTTCTTTTAAAACTTGTTTTTTAAAGAAGTGTTGACTAGTTCCTGGATCTAAAACAATATGCGAAACAAAATAAACAATTTCTTTAACTTCATTTAGTTTCATATTTAAAATCTTAGTAATAAACTCATTTAAATATCAAATATGGAAAACTGGAGTAACTAATCCAATATGACCCATACGTTCTCTTCTTACCTTAGAAGAAATAATTTCAACCCCACAACGATCACATTTTGTTCCCTTGTGACGAATTCTTTTAAACTTTCCACATGAACATTCATAATCTTTAGTTGGTCCAAAGATTTTTTCACAAAATAAACCATCTTTTTCACATTTTTGTGATTTATAATTAATAGTTTCTGGTTTTAAAACTTCCCCATGTGATCATTTTAAAATTTTTTCAGGTGAAGCTAGTGATAATTTTACATATTCAATTTGGTTAATATCCATTTTTATTCCCCTTCCTTATACTCTAAATCAAGTGATAAAGCTTGCAGCTCTTTTTGCAAAACTTTAAATGATTCTGGTGCATTTGGACTTGGTAATTCATTACCCTTTAATATTTCTTGGTAACTTAATGAACGACCATTAATATCATCTGATTTGATAGTTAACATTTCTCTTAGGGTGTAAGCTGCTCCATAAGCTTCAAGGGCTCACACTTCCATTTCTCCAAATCTTTGTCCCCCGTTTTGAGCTTTTCCACCAAGAGGTTGTTGGGTAATAACTGAATAAGGGCCAGTTGCTCTAGCGTGAATTTTATCATCAACCATATGTGATAGTTTTAACATATACATAATTCCAACAGAAACTGGATTATCAAAGTGTTCACCAGTTTTTCCATCCCTTAATCTAATCTTTCCACTTTCATCTAGATCAGCTTTTTTAATCATTTGTTTAATTTCATCAATATTACACCCATCAAAAGCTGGTGTTGCTACTTTAACATTTAATTTTTGAGCAGCCATTCCTAAGTGAATTTCTAAAATTTGTCCAATGTTCATTCTTGAAGGAACTCCAAGTGGGTTTAAAATAATGTCAACTGGTTTTCCATTTGGCAAAATTGGCATATCTTCTTCTGGTAAAACAATAGAAATAACTCCCTTGTTCCCGTGACGCCCAGCCATTTTATCTCCTTCTTGAATTTTTCTTTTTTGAGCAATATAAACTTTAACAATCTTGCTAATTCCTAAAGGTAATTTTTTGTTTTTATCACTTGTTAAGATTTTAACTTTTTGGACAACTCCTCTAACTCCATAAGGAACCCTTAAAGAAGTTTCTTTTTTGTTTTTTGATTTTTCTCCAAAAATAGCATGAAGTAGTTTTTCTTCTGGGGTTAAGGTTACTCCTGATTTTGGCGAAGTCTTACCAACTAAAATATCTCCTTGTTTAACTTCTGTTCCAACTCTTACAATTCCATCTTCATCTAAAATTTGTTTCATCTTTAAAGAAACATTAGGTAAATCTCTAGTGATTTCTTCATTTCCTAGTGGAGTATTTCGACATTCAATTGAAAACTCAGAAATATGCACTGATGTATAAGCATCATTTTTTACAAGCTTTTCAGAAATAATGATGGCATCCTCATAGTTATAACCATTTCAAGTGGTGAAGGCAACAGTAACATTTGCTCCTAGCGCCATTTCTCCATCTTTCATTGAAGGCCCATCAGCAATAATTTGTCCCTTAACAACTTTATCACCAACATCAACAATTGAGATTTGGTTAATTCAAGTTCCTTGGTTAGAAATATTAAATTTTAATAAACTATATTCTTTTTTACCCTTTTTTTCTTTAACAATAATTTTTTGTGAATCAGTATAAATAACTTCTCCATCACCTTCACAAATTAAACTTAGTCCTGAATACTTAGCGGCAATGTGTTCAAAACCTGTTCCCACAATTGGTGAATCAGGATTTAAAAGTGGTACTGCTTGACGTTGCATATTGGCACCCATTGCTGCCCTAGTTGCATCATCATGTTCTAGAAAAGGAATACAAGAAGAAGAAATTGATAAAACTTGTTGCGGTGAAACATCAACATAATCAATTTCTGATTTTTTAACAATGATATAACGACCACGGTGGCGTACAACAACATTGTCATCAAGAATTTTCCCTTTATCATCGGTTTTAATTCCCACATAACTAATTTTGGCAGTTGTTTCATCTCCTGAAGTTAAATATTTAACATCATTTGACACATAATAATCATCACCTTTTTTCTTAACGATTAAATATGGCGTTTCAATAAACCCATATTCATTAATTCTTGAATAAATAGCAAGGTTATTAATTAAACCAACATTTAATCCTTCAGGGGTTTCAATTGGACAAATTCTTCCATAATATGATGGTTTAACATCTCTAACTTCTGCTCCAGCATAACTTCTTGATAATCCTCCTGGACCAAGTGAAGAAATTCTTCTTTTATTAGAAAGTTCTGATTGGGGATTAGTTTGATCCATAAATTGCGATAATTGAGAAGAAAGAAAAAATTCTTGAATTGCTGAAGTTAGCGGTTTGATATTAATAATTTTTTTTGCTGTTAAATTAATAATATCAATAGTTGAAGAAGAAATTTTTTCAATAACATTTTTTTCAATTCTTGCTAGACCAATACGGAATTGATTTTGAATTAATTCTCCCACATGTTTAATTCTTCTATTTTCCAAATCATCAGCATCATCAAATTGGCAAATTTGGTCATTTAAGTTAACTAAATATGAAAATGCAGCAATAATATCAGAAATTGTGATGTGGTGAATTGTTTCATCTTGATAATTTCCTACAATTGCTATTTTGGCATCTTCGTTTTCTTTAAACTCTTCATTTTTATAAATTTTAACAATTTGCAATTTAACTTTTTCAAAAGACATTTCATCAACTTCTGATCCAATTGTTTTATTGCTATGAGTAACTAATTCATTATGAAGTTTAATTTCTTTAAGGTTTGCTCCTTTTTGCAAAGCTTCTTTGGCTTTTTTAAAATCTTTTCCTGCTAGAAAAGTATTTTTTTTAACTGCAACTTTACCATCTAAAATAATATCTTCAGCCAGGAAGGTTTTTTCAATTCTTCTTCATACTGCAAGTTTTGAATTGAATTTAAAACGCCCAACTTTTCCTAAGTCATACCTTTTCTTTTTAAAGTAAATATTGATTAAAGAAAGTGATGCTAGTTTTGGTGTTCCTGGTTCTCCGGGTTTAATTTTGTGAAAAGTGTCAACTAAAGCATTTTGCTGAGGGGTAAATTTCTTTTTTCCTTCTTTGGTATCAGATTGACTTTTTTGGTTTTCTGGAACTTGATTATACGAGTTTTGATAAATTTTAGAATGTCCAAAAAAATCAATTTGATCTTCAAATGATAACCCTAAAGCTAAAAGAAATGTTGGCACTAATAATTTTTGAGTTCGATCTAATTTAACCCAAAACTTTTCTAGCTTTTTTTCAGCTTCAGCTTTACCATAGTTTTTTTCCGCTTCTGGAATTAAATATTCAATTCAAGAACCACGAGTTGGAATAACAATATACTCTTCAACTATTTTAGTTGGCTTTTTACTTTGGTAATAATGGGCACCAGATGACCTTACAAGCTGAGGAACAATAACTCGCTCTGACCCATTGACCAAAAAAGTTCCTTTGTTGGTCATCATTGGAATTTCTCCAAAGAAAACTTCTTTATCATCTCTTTCTCCAGTTGCTTGGTTGTGCAGTCTTATTGTGACATAAAGGGGCTTAGAAAAAGTCGCATCTTTTTCTCTTGCCTCCCTTAATGTTAATGTTGATTCTCCAAAATAATGGCTTATATATTCTAAATAGGTTTCATTTTCACTTTGATTTAAAAAGTTCTCTTTATTAAAAAAGGTGGAGAAAATTTCTTTTATCCCCTCCTTTTCTAATCAGTGAAATGATTTTAATTGAATATCTAATAAATTAGGGATTTCTAATCTTGTTGGTATTTTGGAAAAGTTAATTCTTTCGGCCTTATGGCCATATTTGGTCTTATTTAATTTAATCATTAATAGCAAATCCTTTTCTTGAGCGTAACAAAATTTTTAATAACACTAGTGGCATTATATAATTATAAACAAAAATAAAAAAGAAAACAATCACTATTTTAAATTGTTTTTAAGTGGTTTAAAAATATTCCTGATGCTACTGCAACATTTAAAGAATCGATGTTAGAAATCTTAATTTTTAATTGATGATCTACTAGTTTTAGAGTGGAAGGAGTTATGCCTTTACTTTCATTACCAAAAATTATACAAAAAGGTTTAGTTAATTTTAAATCTTTTTTAATATCAATAGCTTTTTTTTCTAATGAAGTGGCAATTTTGATTCCCTTGAATTTTTTAAAAAAATCAATAGTAGTTTTAAAGTTAAAAATATTTAATTTAAAAAGTGCTCCTTGGGAACTTCTAATTACTTTGGGATTATATAAATCAACAGTGTTATTAGTTAAGGCAATGTTTTTAAAACCAAAGGCTAAAGCACTACGCAAAATTGTTCCTAAGTTTCCTGGATCTTGAATGTTTTCTAAAATTACAAAGTTTTGGTTATAGTTAATCTTCTTTTCTTTTAAAAAAACAACACCCATAATCCGTTGTGGATTAATGGTTGTTGCTAAATAATTAATAATTTTTGAGTCAACATGAATTAAGTTTTTAAAATCATATTGTTCTTTTTCACCTAAAATGACTGTTTTTAAAACATTTGCTTCTCTAGCCATATCAACTAAGTTAATACCTTCGACTAGGAACTCTTGAAACTTTAAGCGATATTTTTTATTATGTAATTTTTTAATTTGTTTAATATATGGGTTGTTAAAAGATTTTATTATCTTTTGTTTAATTATCATTGATAATTTGTTTTTCATAAAAAACAACTTCAAAATAAAATGAAGTTATTTTATTGTTATTTTTTCTCTCTTTTTGATCAGTTAACTGCTGAAGCCAAAGCTGTAATAAAAAGAAAAGTCAAAACACTCATGTAGAATATCAATGGTGGTTGTGATGATCCAGAAGCTCCAACTGGGAAGTTTAATATCGTAGTTAGAATGTTAATAAACACTAATGCAAAAATCACAAAACCAGCTGTTAAAGCTATTCAAAAGTTTTTAACTGGTTCTACTGCTACTTTGTGTGAACCTTCTCTATACCTGTTTCCTCAAACCGCAAAAATTAGCAGTGCATAAATGATGAAACCAAATAGAGTAGCGATATTTCCTCAAACATCAAAAACATTATAGAAGTCCACCCCAAGTGCTGCTGCTGAAAGTAATAGAATTAAGGCATGTGCCGCTCCATTAACAAACATAAACATTGATTGGTTTGGATAAGTTTTGATTTTTGACATTCCTTGTAGTGATTTAATTGGGAAAAAGTCTCCATCATCAGCTAATCTTTTGGCATTTCTTAATCCAGAAATAACCATTCCATTAGCAACAGTATAAGCTGAAACTCCAATTATAAAGTACAGGAATTGAGCTCCTATTTTTCCAAAAGTTTTTTGGAAAATTATAAATAGGTCTCCATCTGTTGTTGCAAAACCAACTGAGAATGCAAAAAGCAGATAGAAAAGTGAAGTTAATAGCACTCCATAAAGAGTTGCTTTAAAGGCATCACCTTTCTTTTCTTCTTCAGTTTGTAGTGGTAATCCACCCAAAAATGCATCAAGTGCAAAAAAGATTCCTGGCAAGGCTAGGAAAACTGAACCAATATTTCAGGTTTGAGGTTTTCCATTTACAATACCAGCAAATGCTCCCCCACCTGGTACAGCTGGGTTAGCTACTCCTAAAACAATAATTAATAGTAATGGTATAAACTTAATTATTGTTCCTGTGTTTTGGAAAGCTGGTCCAAAACGATATGACTTAGCATTGGCATAACATAGAATTGCATAAAATCCTATTGTTGCTGCCATAAAGAAATACCAATCTCTTGGTAGACCAAAAGCAAGCGCAAAGAAGTCATATGTATAAAAACATAAAAGCATTCCAAAAGTTGGTCCATAAATAAATACCATAAAGATACCTACTCAACGAGCCATCTTTTCACCAATAAACATTTTTGATCACTTACTAAGTGTTCCTGATTCCCCTGTTTTAGCCGTTGCTGATGAGATTTCTTTGAAACCTACAACAAGACCTAAAACAGCAAGACAACCAACAACTCATGCAGTTAATGCAAGTCAAATGTTACCAGTAATCGCCATTACTCCTTTGTTTTTAAAGAAGATTCCAACTCCCACCATTGTTCCTACAACAACGGTGAAAATATCTATAAAACTATAGGTAGTTTTTTTCTTCATTTTTATCCTTTCATTTTTTAGATTTATTTTTTAAAAAATATAAATTTAAATAAACCCATTTAGTAGTTTATATAATACTACTTATTATCATTTTATAATTATTTTTTCAAAAAAACAATTTTTATTTATTTTGCTAATTCAATTATTAAGTCTCTTAGTTTAGCTGCAGTTTCAAAATCCAGGTTTTTTGCTGCTTGTTTCATCTCTTTTTTAAGGTCATCAAGCATTCTTTTTTGGTTAGTTTTTGAAGCATTAGAATACTTGTTAATTGAGTTGTTAATCTTAGTGTTGGCAGCAAAGCGAAGAGAGTTGTCAACTTCTTTTTGAATGGTTTGGGGAGTAATATTATTTTTAATATTATATTGGTGTTGAATTTTTCTTCTTCTTTCTGTTTCTTTAATTGCCCCAGACATGGCTTCACTAATTTTATTGGCGTACATAAAAACTTTCCCACGCACATTTCTTGCCGCTCTTCCAATAATTTGAATTAAGGAACGATAAGATCTTAAAAATCCTTCCTTATCAGCATCAAGGATATGAATGGTTGCAACCTCTGGAATATCTAAACCTTCTCTTAGTAAATTAATCCCAATTAAAACATCAAATTTCCCTTGTCTTAATCCATTAATAATGCTCATTCGTTCTAGGGTTTTTATTTCTGAGTGTAAATAAGCTGATTTAACTCCTCGCTCTTTTAAAAACAAGGAAAGGTCTTCTGCCATTTTTTTAGTTAAAGTAGTAATTAAGGTTTTGTCCTTTAATTTAATACTTTTTTGAATTTCATCATAAATTTTTTCAATCTGGTTTTTGTTAGCAACAACAATCACTTCTGGATCAACTAATCCTGTTGGTCGAATAATTTGTTCAGTGATTACTCCCCCAGTTTGATCAAGTTCATAATCTCCAGGGGTTGCTGAAACATAAATCACTTGATTAATGTGGTCTTTAAATTCTTCAAACCGTAAAGGACGATTATCTAAAGCTGATGGCAGTCTAAAACCATAATCAACTAGTGATTCTTTTCTTGCTCGATCCCCATTATACATCCCTCTAATTTGGGGGATCATTTGGTGTGATTCATCAATTACTAACAAAAAATCTTTAGGAAAATAATCAAATAATGAATAGGGTTGATCGCCTGGATTTCTTTCATCAAGATACATTGAATAATTTTCAATTCCAGCACATGTTCCAAATTCCTTTAAATCTTCAACATCTCTTGTGATTCTTTCTTGAAGTCTTTGGTGTTCAATTAATTTTTCTTGTTTTTTAAAAAAAGGTAGGCGCTTTTTTAAATCCTCTTTAATTCTTTTTACTGCTTTATTGACAATATCTTGAGTAGTTACATAACCATAAGCTGGATATATTCTTATTGAATCAAAATCAGCAATTTTTTGTTTTGTGACTTTATCAATATGGGCAAGACTACTTATTTGATCACCAAAAACATCAATTCTAACAAAAAAATCATCAGTTCATCCTGGTGATATTTCAATTAAATCTCCTTTAACCCGAAAAGTTGCTGGATCATTTGATAAATTATTGCGACTATAACCTCTTAATCTTAAAAAGGTAATTAAATCTTTTCTTTTAAATTCATCATCTTTTTTAATCAGCATAGTCATTTTTTTATAAGTGGCAGGATTATTTCGACCATAAATAGCAGCAACTGATGAAATGACAATAGTATCATTAAAAGTTTGGAGTGAATTCATTGTTGAAAGTTGTAAAAGTTCAATATCCATATTAACTTGTGATACTTTATCAATATACAAATCTTTAGAAACAACATAAGCTTCAGGTTGATAGTAATCAAAATTAGAAACAAAATATTCCACTCTATTGTTAGGAAATAGTTTTTTAAATTCTCCATAAAGTTGGGCTGCTAAAGTTTTATTATGAGCTAAAACTAAAGTGGGTTTTTGAATTTTAGTAATAACATTGGAAATAGTAAAAGTTTTCCCTGTTCCAGTTGCTCCAAGCAAAACTTGCTCCTTAACTCCTTTTGTTAAATTATCACTTAGTTCTTTAATAGCTTTTTCTTGATCAAAAGATGGTTTAAAATCACTTTTTAAAACAAATTTACTCATGGTTGTGAGCTTCCTCATGGAAAGATCTAGCAACAAATGAATTTAGAGCATACACAATTTGGTGGGACACTTTTGATTTCATATCTTCAAAAAGATGAAATCCTTCTTTAATGTAAGCTTGCAGGGGGTTTCTTTGTGAATAAGAACGCAAATGAATTCCTCCCCTTAATTTAGTCATTGTGTCAATATGTTGTTGTCAGTTATTGTCAATGATTTGAAGTAATGCTTGTTTTTTTGCAACATCAAATTGTTCTTTTCCAATTAATTCCCTTTGGTTAATATAAGGTTCCATAATGATGTCTTGAATATAAGGTAATGCTTCATCATATTTAAATTCATTAACTTTTTTAACATCAATGATGTTTTCTTTAATTAAATTGCTATTAATCATATCAGCATTTAATTTTTCACCATCAACATGCTTTTCTTTATCAAATCAAATAATAAATTTTTTACAGTGCACTTCTGCCACATGTTTATACATTGTTTTAATAACAGGAAAGATATCATCAGAAAGAATAATTTTATCCCTTTGGCGATAAATTACTTCCCTTTGCTTCCTAATTACATCATCATATTTAATTAATTGTTTTCGATAATCAAAGTTTTGTCCTTCAATTCTTTTTTGCGCTGCTTTAATAATCTTTGTAAAAAATGATGATTCAAATATTTCATCACCCATTCTCTTGGTTTGAGCAATAGCTTTTTCCCCAGCAAAACGAACTAATAATTCATCTTCTCATGAAATATAAAATCTTGAATAACCGGGTTGCCCTTGCCTTCCAGAACGCCCAATTAATTGGTTATCAATTCTTCTTGATTCATTTCGTTCACATCCAATGACTGCTAAACCTCCTAATTTCTCAGAATCTTTATCAAGTTTAATATCTGTTCCTCGACCAGCCATATTAGTGGCAATTGTTACAGCACCTTTTTTTCCAGCACCTAAAATAATTTCTGATTCCTTAGTATGATTTTTAGCATTTAAAACAACATGCTTGATATCTAATTTTTGTAATTCATGGGACAAGAGTTCTGAAACCTCAACACTTCTTGTTCCTAAAAGGATAGGTTGTTTTTTTTGGTGTAATTTTTTAACTTCTTTAATAATTGAGTCAAACATTTTTCTTTGGTTTCCAAAAATAAAGTCATCAGCATCAATTCTAATAATTGGTTCATTAGTGGGAATACTTTCTACATGCATATTATAAACATCTAAAAATTCTTCTTCTTCAGTTTTGGCAGTTCCAGTCATTCCAGCTAATTTATTATATAGGCGGAAGAAGTTTTGATAAGTTATTGTGGCAATAACTTTTGATTCTTTAGAAATAACTAATTCTTCTTTCATTTCAATAGCTTGGTGTAACCCATCACTATAAGTTCTTCCCTTTAATATTCTTCCTGTGTTTTGATCAATTAAAGCAATTTTTCCTTCACTAACAATATAATCAATTCCCTTTTTAATAATAAAGTGGGCATTTAGTGATTGTTGGATGTGGTGAAGTAAAATGGTGTGTTCAACATCAAAAAGATTACTAATTCTAAACCCTTTTTCAGCTTTTTTAGCTCCTTCTGTTGTTAAAAAGACACTTTTAGTTTCTTTGTTAATTTTATAATCTGAGGGAAAAAGCAATTTAACAAAACGATTGGCTACTTCATAAAGATTTTGTTTATCTTTATCTCCTCCCGAAATAATTAAAGGGGTTCTAGCATCATCAATTAAAATTGAATCACATTCATCAACAATAGCATAATTTAAAGAACGAATTTTTTTGTCTTTAAAGTTTCTCACCATATTGTCTCTTAAATAATCAAAACCAATTTCTGAATGGGTTGTATAAGTTATGTCTAAAGAAAAAGCTAGTTTTTTAGAAGTCGAATTTAATTCGTTAGAATTATAACCTACTGAAATTCCCAACCATCCAAAAAGTTCCCCCATTTCATTAGCATCACGTTGTACCAAATATTGGTTAACAGTAACAATATGGACTCCTTTACCAGTTAAAGCATTTAAATAAGCTGGCATTGTTGAAGTTAAAGTTTTTCCTTCCCCCGTTTTCATTTCAGCAACATCACCATAATGCAAAACAATGGCTCCATAAATTTGGCATTTAAAAGGGGTTAATTTTAAAACCCTGGTTGATGCTTCACAAACAACTGCATATGCTTCGGGTAAAATCTCTTCTAGAGTTTTTCCTTTTTCAAGAAGCTTTTTAAAATATAGTGTTTTATCTTGTAATTGCTGATTACTTAAAGAGGCTAAGTTTTCTTTTATTTTTAAAATTTCAATTACTAATTGATTGTATTTTCTAATATTTGAAAAAGATGTTTTATTCTTCTTTTTTTTTCCAAAACCAAATATTGCCATTTAAATTATTTCTCCTAAATGTAATTTTATCACACTTTATTAAATTTTGAGTTGTTGCAAAAATGATTGTTTCAAAATATTTGGTGTTTTTTTCTCCTAGTAAATCAATACATTTTTTAATTGTGGTTCCACTTGTATAAATATCATCAATTAAAACAAAATTTTTAGGCACTGGTTTTTTTAGGGCAATAAAACTTTTTCTATTTTTAAAACTAACCTTAGCTTGATGATAAGATTTTAATTTGTGAAAAACAACTTGGTGTTTGCGATATTTTGAAAATAAGGAAACAAAAGGATAGAAATTGTTTTTTCTTAAAAGTGAAGGGGGAAAAATGATTTGTTTAAAAAGCGGGATTTTGTTTTTTGTAATCATTCAAATGACTTTTTTAGCCTTTTGATCTTGATAAAATTTTCACCGAATAATTAATTCTTTTAAAACTCCTTCATATTTAAAAAGAATAGTTATTTTTTGCTTTTTATAATAAAAACTATGATTAATTTTTTTAACACTATTAAAACACTTTTGACAAATTAAAGGGTTTTGAAAAAAATTATAAAAAGATAATTGCAAATTTACATCTTTATGACAAGTTAGACAATTTGTTGTATTGTTTGATCTGGTTAATACATGCTTTAATTGCTTGATTTTTGTTTTTAGCCAAAAAATAAATTCAACCTTTTTCAAAATTAATCACTCTCCCCACTCGACCACTAATTTGTTCTAAAACTTCTTTAGTAAATAAATTGTGATCTGCTTCTATAACAATAACATTGAGATTTTTAATGGTAATTCCTCGCTCTAATGTTGAAGTTGCAAAAATAATGCTTAAATTTTTATTAACAAAATCAAACAAGATATTATTAGTCTTGATACTTTTTGAATTAATTATTTTAATATTGAAATAATCTTTAAAATAATTAAAATACTTTTTTTGTAATTTAATGGTTGGAAAATAAACAATAACTTTTTGGTTAATTGATTTTTTAAGTAAGGCAAAAAGAGTCCTGGGTAAATTTCATGTTTTTTTAAATATGGGAATTGGTAATTTATGGTTATGATATCTTTTAAATAATTTTAAAGTTAAAAAATTATGATGAGTTAAATAACTAGGTGGTGTTGCTGAAATGATGACACTTTTTTCTCTAGCTAAATTTAAAGCTATTTTTTGTAGCACTATATCTTCTGATAAAGGAAAGGCATCAATTTCATCAATAATTACCAAATCAAATTGATTAATATAATTAATGATTTTATGAGTTGTCAAAACCACTATATCACCCAATATTGAAGGAAGATTTTTAAAGCAAGCAACAACTTTATTTTTGGGAAAAATTTTAATTAATCTTTTAGTTATTTCTTTAACTAAGATTCTTCTTGGAATAACAAACCCTACTCTTTTGCCTTTTTTTAAAAATTTATTAATTGTGGCAATAACTATTTCTGTTTTTCCTGCTCCACAAACAGCATGAATTAAAACATTTCTTTTAGTTTTTAAAATTTGTAAAGAAATTTCTTTTTGTTCAAATGATAATGGGTAATTTAAAAAATAAAAAGAATTGTTGTTTTTTCTTTTTTTATAAGGTGGTTTAAATTTTTTTAATTCACCATATTTAAAACAAAAACTACAAAATTTAACATCATTTATTTTAAAAAAACATCGATAACATTTCATCAAAATAAATAATGGTAAAAAATTATTAAATTCCTTTTATTTTTTAATTATTTTTTTTCTTTTTTGTCTTTATCTTGCTTTTGATTTTTTTCTCATTCATTTTTGGCAACAAACTGGAAGAAAAAATAAAATCCAATTACTAGCCCTAGAGATACTAGACCTAGAATTCAATATCAGTCCATTTTAATAAGCTCCTTTGTTTTTATTTTGTTATGCTTTTAATATTTTACTTTAATTAAGTGGTTTTTGAAATAAAATTTTTATTATTCTTTTTTTGTATAATCTTTTTTTCAATTAAAATCTTTAATTTTATAACAAGAACGACACCTGGCTTCATAGTGAATATTTTCTCAATCTCCAACAGTAATAGTCTTTTCATTAGCAGAAGATGGTTTACCATTAGTCAACCTTTGAATCTTATGGGCCGAATCATAACACTTATTACAAATTGAATTTAAATAAGTAACATATTCAGCTCTTACTAATAATAATATTGTAGTTTCAAAAGGAATTCCTCTAAAATCAGCTGCCAGTCCTGAAACAATTATTTTTTTTCCTTTATTTGCTAAATCAACAAGAACCTTAACAATATTTTTAGAAAAAAACTGAATTTCATCAACAATGATAAAATCAGTTTCAGGTTTTAAATGGTCTAATAATTCTTGGGCACTATTAACATTTATAGCAGGGTGGGATCAACCCATGTGATTGGCTATTTTCTTTTCACCATACCGGTCATCAATACTAGGGGCAAATGCCTGATATCTTTGCTTAGAAATTCTTAAAATATCAATCCTTTTTAAGATTTCGCTAGATTTTCCAGCAAACATACAACCAAATATAACTTCTATTCACCCGTTTTCTCTTTTAATATGTAACATCTTAACTAGTTATATTCCTTTCATCACTTATAGTCAGGAACTTCATGACAACTGCGACAAACTGGTTCATATAAATCATCAGATCCAATAACAATAGTTTGATCGTTTGCAGAAGAGGGCATTCCCTTGATTGTTCTTTGGCTTCTTGAAGCCGGAGCATTACATCTTTTACAAATTGATTCTAATTTTTTAATAAATTCTGACCTTGCTAATAATTGCATTGTTGTTTCAAAAGGATTACCTCTAAAATCTAGAGTTAAACCAGCAACTATAACATTTTTTCCTTTTCTTGCTAAATCAGATAAAAAGGGAATAATGTCTTTATTAAAAAGTTGAATTTCATCAATGATAATAAAATCACTACTAGTTTTTAAATTAGCCTCAAGCTCTTTTCAATCACTTACAGAAATAGCATTATGGGTGATCCCATTATGGTTAGCAATAACATTTTCTCCATAGCGATTATCTTGCTTTGGTTTAAAAACCTGGTAATTAAAATTTGAATGTTCTAGAAGTTCAATTCTTCTTAAAAGTTCTGTTGATTTTCCAGCGTACATTGAACCACAAATAACTTCAATTCAGCCATTTTTATAATTCCTAATTGTCATAATTCCTTACCTCTTTAATTGATTGTATCACCTAAAAAAACAATATCAAGTTTTAATATTTTTTTTGATATTTATTATAAAATTATGGTATATTATAAGTGCAGGATTCCTTTCGGTTAAATTCTGCATAGTATAATTCTTTACTTAATTTTAATGTAGATTATTATACAAAGTACTTGAAAATTTAAACAATTACACTTTTTACTAGAAAACACCTTTTTAAGGTGTTTTTTTCAATTAATTAGTCCTTTAAAAGTAAAAAAAATAATAAGTTAAAAACTTATTATTTCTTTAATATTAATGATATGTAAAAATTATTTTAAACCATATTTTGATTTGAATTTTTCAACTCTTGAATCAGCTGCATATGATCTTTGATCTCCGGTATAAAATGGGTGACAATTTGAACATGAATCAACTTTTAAATTTTTTTGTGTTGAACCAGTTGCAAATGTCTTATTACAAGTAGTACAAAGAATTTCTACTTTAAAATATTCTGGATGAAAATCTTTTTTTGCCATAATTTCTAAATCTCCTTTTTAAAATATAGTTTAAATAATCTACAAAACTAAAAAAAATTATATCATAAATTTAATTAAATTTTATTTTTTGAACCAAAGACACTAATTTTATTAATAATTTCTTTTGCTACTTCTTTCATTGCAAAACCAATGCTTTTTCGGGGATCATATCCCTTTTTATCTTGATGCATTTTGTTAGCAAAATATTTTTCCATACCTTTAGTAAAAGCTAATTGCAACTCTGTATTAACATTAATTTTTGCAACTCCTAAAGATATAGCTTTTTTAACTTGCTCATCAGGAATTCCTGAACCACCATGTAAAACAAAAGGCATTTGATTATTAGTTGCTTTTTGTAATTTTTCTAAAACTTCAAAATTTAATGACTTTCAACCTTTAGGATAAGGGCCATGAATATTTCCAATTCCAGCCGCAAGAAAATCAACCCCAATTTTTGCCATTTCTTTGCATTCTTCAGGGTCTGCTAGTTCGCCTGCATCACCAACAATGCCATCTTCTTCACCACCAATTGCTCCAACTTCACACTCTACTGAAATATTTAATTTTTTAGCTTCATTTACTCAATGTTTGCTTCTTTCTAGGTTTTTAGTAAATGATAAATGTGAGCCATCAAACATAATTGAAGTAAAATTATTATCAATTCCTTCTTGGCACTCTTGGTCATGACCATGATCAATATGCAAAGCAACAGGAATTGAGATGTTTAAATCTTTTACTAATCCTGAAACCATTTTTGATACTGCTAAAAATCCTCCCATATATTTAGATGCTCCACCTGATACTCCTAAAATTACTGGTGATTTTTGTTCTTGGCAAGTTTCTAGAATAACTTTTGTTCATTCTAAATTGTTAATATTGAATTGAGGCACAGCATATTTGTTAGCATGTGCTTTTTTGACCATTTCCTTGGCGTTAACTAAAGGCATTTTTGCTCCTTTTAAAATTTATTTTAGTTCTATTTTTTTTCATTTTGCTTATTTTCAATTAAAATATCAAATTGTATATCTTTATATCTTCTACTAGCATTACTTCATTTAATTGCATAAACAATTCAAGTAACTAAGACAATTGGTGTTATAAAATCAACAACATCTATAACATAATACCCTGATTGAAACCTATATGTGTTGTATATAAAGCAGAAAAATCAAGCAATAAAGAAACCTCAAAACATTCCTTTACAATACCTAATTCTTGCTCGAATTTTTTCTAATTTTATTTTTATATATTCATCCATTTTTTAAAAATTAAGCTTTTTTAATTTTATATTTTTTGCATTTTTTAAACCAATTAGGTCATTAATGCTATATTTAAAATACTAAAAAATTATATCATATTTTATACTTTGACATTATCTCTTTTTGCAATTGCTGCTTTAATTAAACCAAAAAATAATGGTGCTGGTCTAGTAAAGTTAGATAAGAATTCAGGATGGAATTGGCACCCCATAAAGAAGGGGTGGTTTTTCATTTCAATAATTTCAATTAGGGTAAATTCAAAGGAATTAGAAACTCCTGAATAAACAATATCAGAATTTTGGAAATACTCATCATAAGTTTTAGTAGTGAATTCATATTTATGACGATGTCTTTCATGAATTAAATCTTTTTTATATAAATCATAGGCCTTAGTCTTTTTACTAATATTACAAGAATTTTTTCCAAGTCTTAAAATCCCTGCTTTTGTTTCAATTGTTTTTGAAGAAATAATATCAATAATTGGGTATTTGGTTTCAGGATTAATTTCCGTAGTATGAGCCCCTTTTAAATTTAAAACATTTCTGGCATATTCAATTAAACTAAGTTGCATTCCATAACATATCCCTAAAAGGGGGATCTTGTTTTCTCTAGCATATTGGATTGCTAAAATTTTTCCATCAACCCCAGTTGTTCCAAAACCGCCTGGAATTAAAATAGCATCAAAATTTTTAAGTTTGTTTTTATAATTTTGTTTTGTTAATTCTTTTGAATAAATTAAGTGATAATTTAAATTGGTTCCTAATTTATAACAAGCTGATTTTAAGGCTTCAATAACTGATAAATAAGCATCTTTAAAATTATATTTACCAGCAATAACAACTTTGACCTCACCTTTTAAATTTTTAACTTCATTAATTAAATTATTTCATTTTGTTTTATTTGGTTTATCATTTACTAAATTTAAACCTTTGCAAATTATTTCATCAATATTTTGTTTATAAAAATCATTAACTAGTTCAAAAATAATTTCTTGATCTTTGGCTTCAATAACACGCTCTTTTTTAACATTGGTAAAAAGGGCAATCTTTTCTTTAACATCATTTGGAATTTCATCTTTTGAACGAGCAATGATAATATCTGGTTGAATCCCCATTCCATTTAAAACTGAAACTGAATTTTGGGTTGGTTTAGTTTTGTATTCTTTTGAACTTTCTAAAAAGGGAAGATATGTACATTGAATAAATAAAACACTATTAGGATCTAGTTCATTTTTGATTTGTCTAATAGCTTCATAAAAAGGTTGTGATTCAATATCGCCAACAACTCCCCCAATTTCCACAATACTAACATCAACATTTGATTCATCAAAAAGACTATAAATCTTGCTTTTAATTTCATCAATAATGTGGGGCACCACCTGGATTGTACTCCCCTGATATCTACCATTACGTTCTTTTTCAATAACACTACGATAAATTCTTCCTGTTGTAATTGAAGATTTATTACTTAATTCTTGTTCAGTATATCTTTCATAATGCCCTAAATCTAAATCGCTTTCATAACCATCATTAGTTACAAAAACTTCTCCATGTTCTTTAGGATTAATTAAACCAGCATCAACATTAATATAAGGATCTAGTTTTTGCATTGTTACTTTTAAGTTTTTTTGCTTAATAATTCTAGCAATACTTGAGCCACTAATTCCTTTGCCAACTCCAGAAATTACCCCTCCAGTAATAAATATAAATTTTCTTTTTTTTATCATTAATTAACACTCCTTAAAAAATAGTTATGACAATTATTTTTTATCTTCAACATAAATTTTGTTAGTTGCTAGCATCACTTCACTATGTTTGTGGTTTGCTCTTAAACTAAAAACATTATTTCCCAAATTAATAAAAAGTTTATTAGTACTAATTTCTAAATAAGCTCTTGATTTATCATTAAAATTTAATTCACCAAATTTTTCTTCGCCCTTAATAACTTCTCACAAGTCATCAAAAGCCATTTGCTCTTTTGCTTCTAAATTTTTAATAATAATTTCTAAGATTTCTTTATTCACTACTCTCTCCTTTAGATTTCATCCAAAACTTTAATTCCTAACAAACTTAAACCTTCTTCAATAACTTCTTTAACCCTCAAAACAACATATAATCTTGAAAAATAAGATTCATCCTTGTTTTCTAAAAATCGCACCTGACCATATCAAGTATTAAACATTGAAGCAAGTTTAAACAAATAATTTGCTATGTAATGAGGCTCTGAATTTTCTCATGCCTTCCTTAATATTTTAACATAATCATAAAGAAAAATGACGATTTCCCTTTCAACCCCTGCTTTAATAATGATATTTTTTTGATCAATTTTATTTTTAACTTTTTTTAACAAAGAAGTTATTCTTGAATAGGTGTATTGAATATACAAAGAGCTATTACCTTTAAAATTCATTGCTTTTTCCCAAGAAAAAATAATTGAACTATTACGCTGGTGCATAAAATCAAAATATTTAATTGCTCCAATAGAAATCACATTAGCAATTTTGTTTTTTGATGCTTCATCAAGATGTGGTTTTTTTTCTTCAATAATTTTTCTAGCTTTTTTAAAACCTTCATCCAAAAGATCTTCTAAATTAATCACATTACCATCTCTTGTAGAAATTTTTTCATTTTCAAGACTCATAATCCCAAAAGCAATAAATTTTAAATCTTGGTTATTTTGATTCATTTTAGCAATCTTAAATAATTGGTGAAAATGATTTTTTTGACGATTGTCCACCACATATAAAGCACTATCATTTTTAAATTCTTTTTGACGATACTTAATAGTAGCTAAATCTGAAGTTAAATATAAAAAGCTGGAATCTTGTTTTTGAATAATGGCTGGAGGCAAATTATCTTTTTCATCAAAAAAGACCACAATTGCTCCATCATCTTTTTTAGCAATTTTTCGTTCAACAAGTTCTTTAACAACACCTGGCATCATCTCATTATAAAATGACTCCCCAATTTGGTGATCAAAACCAATTTCTAAACGTTCATAAATTTTTTGATATTCTTGTAAAGAAATTTTTGTAAATTCTTGTCATATTTTATAAACTCTTGGTTCTTTGCTTTGAATTTTTAAAAGATTTTCTCTTGCTTCTTTTAAAAGTGTTTCATTTTCTTCATTATGAAACTTAACATATAGTCTTTGCAATTCTTTTAAGGGGTCTTGTTGGTATTTTTTTTGGTCTAATCATTTTTCATAAGCAACAATTAATTTTCCAAATTGAGTCCCCCAATCCCCAATATGAGAATCAGTAACAACCTTTTGCTTAAAGTGTTTATTAATTAAAGCTAGAGAATGACCAATCACGGTTGAGCGTAAATGGCCAATATGCATTTTTTTAGCAATGTTAGGACTAGAAAAATCAATAACAACAGTTTTTTTACTTTTTACTTCTATGTCTTTAATTTGTGGTAAAAATTCCCCTAATTTATCATCATAAATTTTAATATTAATAAATCCGGGTTTAGTGATTGAAACTTTTTCTACAAAGTCATTTTCTGCTAATTTTTCACTAGCTTGTTTTAACACTTCTTCAACTTTTAAATTTAAAACTTTAGCATTTTTTAAAGCAAAAGATGTTGAAAAATCAAATTCTTTTAAAGTTGATTTATTTCAAAAAAATTCAATATTTTGATTATTAAAAATATCCTTGATTAATTGGTTTAAAAATTTATACATCCCTTTTCCCCTTTGCTTTTAAAATAATGAAATTTTAATCTGATTAACAACATTAGCATTAGGTTCTTTACTATCTAACACATCATACTTTATCATAATATTATTTTCTTCTTTTATCAATTCTTGAAGCTTAGTATAGTAACTAAAATCACCAATAACTGATAAGAATAAATTTTTAGTTATTTTCTTTTTGTCTAAAAAAATGTTTCAATCTTCTCTTTCGATATGAACTTTATTTTTATTATTAAAAAATTTAATTCTTACTTTACTTAAAGAATCCTTTTTTGTTGAGCTTTTAATTCTGAAGTTTCAAATATCATTAAGAAAAGAAACTTTAACTTTATCATTGTATATATCAATAAAGTTATTAGTTTCTTCATTAAAGTGTTGTATTTTAAAAGTCTTAGTTTTGACCACTTTTTTGCTCCTTGCTAAAAATGTATTTAGGGTAAATTAGTAAATGTACATTATAACTAACATTTTTTCATTTTTGTAAAAAAGATGACTTTTCACAAATTGAACTAATCTCCTTTTTACCATTATTTTCTTTACTAGCCACCAAGATTTCACCATTAACATCTGGATTATATAAATATTTTTTAATTTTAACTTCTCTTAAAAAGTAACGAGGATCTAGTTTTTTTTCCTTTAGTTTTTTTAAGATGTCTTTTTTTAAATTATATGAATAATTATATGCTTTAAAAAATTGACGATTTCTAATTCCATATGCTAGTTCCTTAATTATGGGATCAGAGGTTTCACTTAGATTTTCAATAAACACACCAAAACTTTCATCATCAAATTTAATAAACTCTTTAATGGTGATTTTATTTTCTAAAAGTTTGCCAATTTTATTTCAATGCTTTTGATATTGTGCATCATTTTTTAAATCTTTTAATCTTGCAAATAAAAGGGTGTACATTTCTTGATAAATAATTGTCGTGCGATGCAAATAAATTGTTTTAAATGATTGAAAACGTGATCATAAAAATGATTCAATAGCTGGAATTGCTGATGATTTAAAAATTAATTTATTTTGATTTAAAATCATTGATGAAATAATTTTGTTTTTGTCATGTTTTCCATATTGTGTCCCTGTATGGTGGGCATCACGAAGTAAATAATCCATTCGATCAACATCAACTGTTGATGATAGAAGTGAACTTTTTAATGGGTGTTTTTGTGGAGAAAATAAATCAACTATATTTTGGGGATTAAAATTATTTTTAAGCAAAACTTTATTTACTTCAGAATTTTTATCCAAAAGAATCTTTTTTCCCATTTCTTCATGATCTAATTTGTGATTAGAAATCACTTCTAAAGAATGGGACAAAGGCCCATGTCCTAAGTCATGAAGTAATCCCGCAATAAAGATTTCATTTCATTCCTTTTCACTAAACTTATGGGTTAAGTTTTTTTGCTTTATTTCTGTTAAATTAGCATAAACCCCAATTGAATGTTGAAATCTAGTGTGGTTTGCTCCAATAAAAACAAGAGAAGCTCCTCCTAATTGCTTAATTCTTCTTAATCTTTGAAATTCTTTTGTGTCAATTAATTCTAAAATAAATGGTGGCACATTCACTAATCCCAAAACTTCATCAATAATATTTTTCATTTTCACTCCTCTTTTTATAAATTGGTTAAAACTCTTTCTTTTCCTAAAAGAAAAATAGTTTTTTTAAGATCTGGCCCATGAATTTCCCCTGTTACTTTTGCTCGAATGGGCATAAATAAATCTTTACCTTTAAGATTTGTTTCTTTGCTAGTTTGCTTAAAGGCTTGATTAATATTTTCTTCATTTCAATCTAAAAGATTTTGCATTTGTTTTTTAAAAGCATCAAATAAACTTTGATGGTTTTTGGTTAATAGGTCTTTGCTTTCTTTTGAATATTTTATGTTGTCAAAAAATAAATTTATTTTGCTATTAATATCTTGGCCAAATTTTAATTCTTTTTTAAAAAGTAATAAAACTTCTTGATTACTTTTTTTTGTAAAATCAATATTTGCATATTTACTATTTGCAAAGGGCATAATAAATTTTAAATATTTTTCATCTTCCATTTTTTTAAAATATTGACCATTGATTCATTCTAATTTTTGATAATCAAAACAAGAAGGTGATTTAGAAAATCTTTTTTCATCAAAAATCTTAATTAATTCTTCTTTGCTATATATTTCTTTTTCTTCTTTTGGTGCTCAACCTAAAAGCGCTAAAAAATTAAACATTGCTTCTGGTAAAAATCCTTTTTCTTGATACTGTGATAAAAATTGAAAAATGCTTTCATCTCTTTTTGATAGTTTTTTTCCAGATAAATCAGTAATAATTGTTAAATGACCAAATATTGGTGGTTTTAAACCTAGACATTGATAAATAAATAGTTGTTTGGGGGTGTTAGAAATATGTTCTTCTCCTCTTAGCACATGAGATATTTCCATTAAATGATCATCAATTACAACAGCAAAGTTATATGTAGGAATTTTGTTATTTTTTAAAATCACAATATCTCCAACATCACTTCCCTTAAAAGCAACTTCACCTCTTACTATGTCATTTCATTTTAAAGAAGCATGATCATCAATATGTAATCTTATGGCATAAGAAATTTTGTTTTGCAGATTTTTTTCAATAGTTTTTTGTTCAAGTTTTAAGCAAGTTCGATCATATTGAGGATTAGGAATTCCTGCTTTTTTTTGCGATTCTCTTTTCTTTTTTAATTCCTCTGGTGTGCAAAAACAATAATAAGCTTTGTTATCTTTTAAAAGAATATCAACATATTTTTGATAAATATCTAATCTTTCACTTTGGCGATATGGCCCTTTATTGCCACCATCAACTGGTGATTCATCAATTTCTAAACCAAGTCACTTTAAATTATCAATTTGGGAACTTTCCCCATCACTAATATTTCTTTTTAAATCAGTGTCTTCAATTCTGATGATAAATTTACCATTATATTTTTTAGCAAACAAATAGTTAAAAAGTGCCGTTCTTGCTCCTCCAATATGTAAATATCCTGTTGGTGAAGGAGCATACCTAACCCGAATTTTACTCATTACGGCTTTTTCCATATTTGCGGTAAACAACAGAAACTGATTCATTATTTAAAATTGCTTGAATCACTGCTGATAAATATTCACTAATTGAAACCACTTCCACTTTAGGGTGTTTTTTCTTTAATTCAATTGTGTCTGTAACAAAGATTTTTTTAACAAAATCAAGTTTAGTCATTTTTTCAAAAGTGTCTGCTGATAATACTGGATGGACAAAAGCTAAATAAATTTCTTTTGCTCCCTGCTTATAAAAAGTTTTAGCAGCTTGAATAATTGTCCCTCCGGTATCAACAATATCATCTAAAACGACAACACTTCTACCGGCAACATCACCATAAACATGCATAATTTCACTAGCATTTTTAGCGACTCTAATTTTATCAATTCCAGCTATGGCTTGTCCTGGTGCCAAAATATTGGTTAACCTTCTGGCGTTGTCAACCCCTCCATAATCAGGTGAGGCAATAACAATATTATCAATTTTAAGACTTTTAATTTTTTTTCCTAAAATTCTAATGGCATTTAAGTTATCAACTGGAAGATCAAAAAATCCTTGAATCTGGGAAGCATGAAGGTTAACGGTAATTAAGCGATCAATTCCTGCCACTGTTAAAAGATTGGCAACTAGTTTGGCACTAATTGGTTGGCGCCCAATGGTTTTACGGTCTTGTCTAGCATAACCAAAATAAGGGGTAACAACAGTGATACTTCTTGCTGATGCTCTTTTTAATCCATCAATAAAGATTAAAAGTTCCATAATGTGGTCATTAGCAGGGCTTGATGTTGATTGAATAACAAAAATGTCTTTTCCTCTTACTGAGTCACTTGAATAAACAATCATCTCTCCATCAGCAAATCTTGATTTGTGAATTTTTCCTGGTTGTAATTTTAAAATTTTACATACTTTAGTAGTTAAATCCTTATTAGCAGATAAACTAAAAATAATTGGTTTTTGTTTCATATTAATTTCCTATAATCATTATTATTTTATCATATATTAATAATTATTTTTTAATGTTTTGCATTCAAAAATTTTGACATTAAATTGCTTTTTTAAAAGATTTTTTTCTTTTCTTGAAAAACTATTAAGCATAAAGTAACTTGGGCCTTTCCCAGTTAAAAAAACTTGTTTATTAAATTTGCTTTTAACAAATTCTTTTAATTTCAATCAATTATTATTGGTTTCATTTATGTTATTAAAATCATTATGTAAAAATTTAGTGTTTTTGCTTTTGATAAAGTTTTTACAATAATTGATTTTTTGTTTTACTTTTTTATAGTTATTTAAAAGTTGATATCTTTTTTTAGTTATAAATTTAAAATCAAAAATAATTATTGATAAGGGGTAATCAACATCAAAATTTAAAGGTGTGATTAAATTTCCTTTGCCTTCAACTAACATTAAATTAGCATCATTTAAAAAAATATTAATATCACTACTAATATTTAAAAGCATTTTTAAAATCATATTGTCTAGTTTTAATTGATACTTTTTTATAAACCATTTAATAACAAAAGCAGCATTAGATGAGCCCCCACCAAACCCTGCTCCAAGGGGAATATTTTTAGTTATTTTAATAATAAAAAAATCATCAATTTTAAAATAACTTTTTAAAGCATCCAAAACTTGAATCATTAAGTTGTTTTCATCTAAAGGAATTTGAAGTCCTTTAACTTTTATTAAATGCATTTTTAAATTATGGGTTTTAACATCAATTTCATCATATCAATTAATTTTGCTAACAATTGATCTAATATTGTGATAATTATCACTTCTTTTGTTTAAAACTTCTAATATTAAATTAATCTTTGCATATGATTTGTTCATAAATAGCCTCATAATCTTTTAAAGTTAAATTTTGGGGTCTTAAATTAGGTTTAATTTTTACTTTTTCAAATATTATTAAAGCTTGGTTTTTATCATCTAAATATGTTGCTAAATTATTTAAGATTGTTTTTCTTCGATTTAGGAAAAGCTTTTTAATAAAGGCAAATAATTTTTCTTTTGCCTTAAAGTTGGTGTTTTTCAATTTTAATTCAATAACACTACTTGTTACTTTAGGCCTTGGTATAAAACATTTATTACTAACATCAAAACAAACTTTTATATCTGCTAAATAATTAATCATAATAGTAAAGGTGTTATATTTTTTTTCATTAACCTTAGCCATTAGTCTTATTGCCATTTCCTTTTGCACCATTAAAATAATTTTTTTAAACTTTATATTAGCTTGTAGAATTTTTAAAATAATTAAACTTGAAACTGAATATGGTAAATTAGCCACAATTTTTAATGAGGGGTACTCTTGGTTTAGAGTTTTCAAGTCTACTTTTAAAAAATCTTGATTAATAACTTTTAAATTTTGGTAATTTTTAGTTTCTTGTTTTAAGATATTGCAAACTTTTTTATCAAGTTCAAAAGCAATTACTTTGTTGCTATTTATAACTAAATCTTGGGTTAGTGACCCTAATCCTGGACCAATTTCAATAATGGTATCTTTTTGTGTAATATCGCTTACTTCAATAATTTTATTAACAATGTTTTGGTCAATTAAAAAATTTTGACCCTTGTTTTTATTTAAAAAAATATTATTAGCTTTAATTAAAAAGTTAATTTTTGAATGCAAAGTCTTATCCATATTAGTATTGTCATTTTATCATAAAAAGTTTAAAAAGTAGTTGCATAAAAATAAAAAATATGTATTATACTTTGAAACAAAAAACTAGTCCGGAGTGTATCATGAACAAAATTAAAAGTGGGGTTATTGCTGTTTCCACATTTTCTTCAATATTTGGAGCATTAACAATTTTTAATAATCCTAATCAAGACCTAAACCAAAAAGGTCAAAAGCAAGAAGTAGAAAAACAACTAGAAGAAAATACTTTTACTAATAATAGAGGTTCTTCTTCAAGTTATTCTTCATCTTCACAAAGTGCTGCCCCAAGATCAGATGTTATTAACCCAGTTGATCCTGATGGCCTAAAAGCATCATTTGGTTTAAAAATGCTAGATGCTTTTAAAACCTTGGGAGAGCAAAAATGAAAGCAAACTTATGTCCAACCAATTTTTATTAGAAAAAATGATCAAAGAATTGACTTTGTTATTCAAAGATTAAAAAATGTTGGTGGATTTAAAATTGCTAAGCAACTAAAAGGTGAGGAAATTAAATTATTTTATCATCAACTTTTACCAATATTGCGCGGAAAATATTTAGCTGCTGATTTTAAATATCTTGGAAAAGATGAATGAATTAAAAGATATGTTGCTTCTAGTGAGCATGAAAATAACTTTTTAAATTCAAAACTAGATGAATCGCTAGAAGACATCCAAAAAGATGTTTTAAGTGCATGACAAGGCATTAAGTGAGAACTATGAATCAAAGAGTTTTATAAGCGTGAATTGCTATGAAAGATTGAAAATGAAACTCTAGAAGATGCTAAAGCATTTATTAATTATTTACATCCCTTCAATCCAGTAAATATGTGATTAAGATGAAAGAAAAATTATTATCTAAATGATGCGATTAGAGTTTGAAGTGAATCTTATCTTTATGGATCTTATGATCAAAAACAAATTAATGAGTGATTAAATAAAATTGCTAGCCAATCATTAAATAAAGATAAACAAATTGCTTATATTAAAATGCATAATTTCTTAGCTAAAAGAAAATGAAATAAATATAAACTTTATGGTGGTCTAGCTGATCATGTCAAATAAATAATTGCCACAAAACCCTTTAAATTTTAAATTATTTAGTATAATATAATATATTCAAAAAAGTTTGATTTGGATTAAAAGAGTATGAAAAAAATATTATGACAAGCTCCTCTAGCTTTAATTGTAGGTATTTCTATTGGTAGTGCTTATCGTCAGCATAATGAATATTTAGAGATTCAACCTAACAAAAGTGAAATTCAAGTAAAAGAAAAATCTTTTAATATTTATAGCGATGGTTATGCCAAATTAAAAATGCTTGCAAAGCAAAATTCATTCACCGTTACTAATAATGATGACTTTTGAAAAATCTTATTAGTTGACTTTAAAAATATGGTGGAGAAACCCTGAAGATCTAAATTAAAAAAACAAAATTTAAAACCTAATGATTATGAAGCATTAGAACTTTTAAAACAAGAACAATTAAAATATAGTCAAAAATATATTAAAAAAGAATTTTATGAAGCAAGGGATTGAAGAAGAGTCATTTGACCTTTTGCTAATATTGTTGAAGATGATGCCAATCTTTATGAATATAAAAATGAAGTTCAAGGTTTTTATCAAACTATTTTCAGGTTTTTAAAACCTGAAATTATTATTGATGAATACAAAAGAGTTGGTAAAAAAAGATTTATTAAAGAATTTTTTGAATACACTTTTCATTCTAATGAAACCTTACATAAACATTTAAATGAAATTTCCCAAGACCTATACCGAGGATATAACATTTTAAAAATTCAGGAAAAATATGAAATGTTTAATGAAACATTCCTGCAAAATAAATGATATAATAGTCCAACTTATATGATGAAACGCTTTCAATTTAGCATCCCAATTGAACACTTAAGAAACCTTGATCACACTAGAGCTTTTAATTTATTAGTTAAACTAGTGGGGATTAATAAAGCTAAAGAAGAATGAAAAATAATTTATATTAAACATAATTATAGACAATATATGAGTGATTATAAACTTAATGAATGATTAAATAAATTATATGCTGAGCGAGATTTAGCTAAACAAGATTTAATTATGAAAGAATTCTTTATCAAACTTAATTATTATAATATAAGTTACTTTAAATATAGTGGTGGATATGCCTTATAAAAATAATGTTATAATTTAATAAAAAAGTATATTAAACAAAATAAGGGATATAAGATGGATAAAGATAAGCAGTTATATGAATTGATGAATAAAGACAATGAAAGACTTTATAAAGCATTTAAAAAACAAACAAGGTTGTTTTTTACTTGAATTGGAATATCAATTTCAATGCCTTTTTTAGTTCATTTTAGTCTTGGGGGAATTTGAACTTGAATTGTGGCGATTTTATCAGTTTTTGTTGCTGCAATGTTAACCAGAATTTATTATGTAGTTAAAAAATATGAAAAGTTGAAAAATAGTTAATAAGGAATAAAATATGAATGATGATAATAAAAAAAGAATAGATCAACTTAAAAAAAGAATTGATGAATTCGAGCAAAAACAAAAATTAATGGTTGAGGTTGTTGAAGAACTTGTGCTTAGGGGGCTTATCAAGGAGGAATTTTCTTTAGGTCTGAAAGAACTGATGAACAATTAAATTCTATTTTAAAGAAACTAAAAAAATTATAGCTAAGTTTTTTATAATAGTTTTTGATAATATTTTTTTTATAGTTAAATATAAATTAATTTTAAAATTATAAGGTTTGTTTTTATGAGTGCATTAAATTAATTTAAAAATTTTTAATTTTATACTTAGTAATTTTTTATTTTAGTATTCATGAATAATTTATATTTTTTATAAATCTTTCCATAAAATTAAAATCAATCTTATTGTTTTTTATAGGTAATTTAATTTTTGCTTGTTTTAGCCTATCTAAACTAATCTTTCTTCCATAACTATATTTATTTTTTTCTAGCTCAAGCAATAATTTAAAAAATATTCCTATGAATATATTCAATTTGAAATCTTTTGGTTTTAAAACTTGGATATCTGCAGATGCAAGAAAATCATTGTTTTGAAAAAAAACTACACCTACTTTTCCGTTTCTTGTAATTGTTAATTTGTTTCCTTTTATAATATTTGTTTTTATTGATGTAGAAAAAGTTACACCATTATTAAATTCACTAGCAGAAATAAAAGGTGTTGAACCGGGAAAATCTTCAATTTCTTTTATTAAAAATGGTTTGTGTTTTTCAAAAATAAATAGGTCTAAAATGCTAAATCATTTCCAATCTTTTGTGTTTAAATTTAATGGTTGTCTTTTAAATTTTTGTTTTTCTTTGTTGATGAAATTTAAAATATATGAATATTTTAAGTTCTTTATAAATTCTTCCATAAAATTAAAGTTGATTTGATTATTCTTTACAGGCAATTTAATTTTTGTTTTTTTAATGTTCTTTAAATTAAATGCTCTATTATAACTATATTTTATTTTTTCTAAATCAATAATCATTTTGAAAAAAAGGCCTCTCCATAAATTAATGTGCAAAAATTTTTTAGGAATGAGTTTTGTGATATTGTTGCCAGTTATGTAATCTTTTGTTTGAAAAAAACAAGTTGCATTCTCGCCACCAATTGTTAACGTGTTTTTTTTGTTTATAAAACTGTTTGGATAATTTGTTGATGTTTTTATGACACACCCATCATTATAATTTGATCTAGTAATGTAATTTAATTCTTTTCCAGGCTCAACATTACTTGCTTTGACATTTTTTGTTGTTTTAATATCAAACAAATCATTTAAATTAAATCATTTTCATTTACTTGTCTCTATTTTCATATTCAAAAAAACTTTCTTTTTTTATTTCATCAATAATACCTTTTTTAAAAAGCTCAATAGCTTTATTCTTTATATAATCTCATTCTTCCATCTGTTCAAGTGCCTTATAATTTGTTTCAATATAAGCACTTGGGTGTCATTCCATTTTGTAATCTACTTCTTGTAAAAAACTAAAACCTTCTTCATATTTTAAGTATTTTAAATTATATAGTCATTTTTCTATAATCTTAGTAGTTTTGTTTGTTTTCATTCTCCCTATATGCTTTAGTACTTTAAAACCATCATCATCATAATTGCCAAAATAAGTTTTACCTTTGTGTGGTGAATGGGCCTTGAATATTAAGATAATTGTTTCAACTCCAACATCTTTAAATAAATTTTTAGGCATTTTTAAACTTGCTAGTAAGGTGTGACTTTTCAATACTTTTTCTTTTTTTAAAATATATTCTTTTTTTGAATTAACTCCAACACTAGAAGAAACTATTGCAGCAACTTTACCCCCTACTTCTATTTGATCTAAAGTGTTTTTTATAAAATCTAATTGATCTTCAGGCCCTCCATCATATGGAGGATTTAACAAGCCGTGTGTTGGTTTTTTTAACATAATTTCATTTTTAACTTGCTTTGAAAAACAATCTCCATTAATTAAATTGCTTTTGCCATCTCCATGAATTACCATATTTATTGCTACTGCTGTAAACATTGTGTTTCTTATTTCAACACCTATAAGTTGAGTTTTTTTAATTTTGTCTTTTTCTTTAAAGTTAGTTGTGTTTGTTAGCATTTGATTCATAGCAGCGACTAAAAAAGCCCCTGTTCCACAACAAGGATCTAAAACAACACTGTTTTTATTAATTTCAATTGCTTCAACCATAAATTTTGCTATATGAGGCGGTGTTAAAACTAAGCCTTTTTTTTGATCACCTCTTGCATATCTTATAAATTCATTGTAAAACTCTGCCAGAACATCAAAATAATTATTTTGAAAATATGGTTTTACTTCGTCATTAATTCTAATTAGAAAATCTTTTAAAATATTATTAGGTACTTCTTTTTCTTTATTTTTTTTATCAACTCTAGTTTCTTTAGTAAAAATTTTTTTTTCAATATTTTTTAAACTTTTTAAAATTTCTTTAATATTTTTTTCTTCTATTTCACTTTTTTTTAATTGTTGCTTACAACTAGTTAATACATTTTCAACAAGTCCTTCATTATTTTGCGGAATATGATCTTTTAAAGTGTTTGCAAATGATTCTACTTGTAAAGAAAGGATAGCCGCGCTAATTAAAGATAACCTTTCGCTTTCATCAATAGAAAAATTTTGCAAATAATTATTTATTTCTTTTGCTACCTTTTTTAATGATTTGATGTCTGGTTTAGGTAAAAAATAATTATTAATTTCTTTTTCAGAAGGCATTTCTTCAAATACAATTTTGTTTTGTATAATTGTTTTAGAAATGAAATTATTTTCTTGTCCTGCAATTGCAATTGCAACAATTTGATTATATTTAGAATTTAAGTGTTGGGAATAATTTTGAACTTCTTTTATTGCTTTTTGTATTTTTTTAGCTAAGTTTTTACATTCAATAACTATTATTCTATTAGGCTTATTTATAAATTTAATTAAATAATCTGGCCTCCCTATATTGCCGGGTATATTTTTACTTGCTCCTTTGATTTTGGGATGCCTAAGAATTTCAATTTGATCTATTTTAAAATTTTTTTTCAAGTAGTCTTCTACTATTTGTTCTGTATTTCTTTCATTCATTTATATAACACACTATTAAAAAGCATTATATATATATATATATATTGAATGTCAATTTTAAATAAGTAGAATTTTTAAAATATCTATATTTTTAATTTTTTATTAATTTATTTTTTTCTTCAATGAAATAAAAAATTTCATCATTATATTTATCGTCAGATAATATTTTCAAGTTCTTGTCACTTAATTTTTCTATTTTGTTTTTTGATATATTATGAAATTTATTATATCCTCTTATAACTTTTAAACATTTTCAAATTCCTGGTTCTTCAAATGTAATATAATTTAATTCAAATAATTTATCATGTAAGATACACAAGACTAAACCATTGTTTGGGCTTGTTTTTTCTTTGCCCTCGCTTTTAGATCAAGGTAAAATGTGTGAAGCTATTAATAATCTCTTCTCTTCTTCTTTTCTCCCAATTCCACAAACTGCACATATTTTATGTTTATCTTTCAGTCTTTTAGCTCATTTTGTGTGGTTTCTTCTTGTTTTTACATAACTTGAAACCCATCTACCTTCATCAACTGGCTTGTTGTCTTCATCATTTTTAAAGTTTTTTTCAGTTTCCTTGTTTATTTCTTCAAATGTTTTTTTAGAATCACTATTTCTTAAAGGATGTTTTTTTAAAAATTGTTTATACTTTAAAACATTAATGTGTTGTTTGTAATTTTTAAATAACGTATATACCCCCCCCCTGATAATTAAATAAATAAATTCCTTTGTGTGATTTAATATTTCCTTTTTGTCTTTTTGAATAAATTAAGAGAACATTACAATCAACACTTCATTTTGGTGTTTTTGTTTTTAAATTTAATTGATTATATCTTTGAGATGCTTTTTGAATTAAAATATCTTTGGTCAATTGTTGTCTATTTTCTAAAATTTGAACAACATTAAAAACTTCTTTTGCTTTTATTAATTTTTTCATTTTTAAATATTAAAAACCTTTCTTACATTTTTTAAAACTTGTTTAGTTATTTTTTTATTTCTTATTTCTTCAAGTTTATTATATGTGTGAACTATGTGGTGGGGGTAGTTTATTTTACCTCTAAAAGGTTCAGGAGTTAATAAAGGTCCATCTGTTTCACACAATAATCTATTTAAAGGAGTAATTTTTGCTGCTTCTTTTATATCTTCTACTTTCTTTTTAAAAGTAATAATTCCTGAAAATGATAAATAACAATTTAATGCTAAAAATGCTTTAGCTATTTTAGCATTATAAGTAAAACAATGAATTATTACTTTTGGAGGATTATATTGTTTAATAATATCTATAGTTTCTTGAGCAGCATTACGAGAATGAACTATTAATGTTAAGTTATATTTAATAGCTAACTCTACTTGTTTAATAAATCATTTAGTTTGAACTTCTTTACTAGGATTGTTTTCATAATAAAAATCTAATCCACATTCACCAATAGCTTTAATTTTATTTAAACCATCTTTTTTTTGATCATTAATAATTAGTTCTTCTAGTTTATTGATGTCTTCATCTTTCATTTTATTTACTTCTGATGGATGGACACCAATTGCTGCATACATAAAATCATATTTATATGTTTGTTTAACTACTTCGCTAGCTTCAAAATGTGATGCTGAAACATTAATAATTCCAACCACATTAGCATCTTTTGCTTTTTGAATTATTAAGTCATGATTTTCATCTTTATATTGTGAGTCATTTAAATGAAAGTGGGTGTCAAAATACATTATTTTGCTCCTTTAAATATTTTTTATTTAGTTTTATTGTTTGTTTTTTTTATCATTGTTCTACTATATTTATCTTTACCTTTAATTTTTAATTTTGTTTTTTAACCTTTTATGATTTTTATTATATCTTTTTTTGTTTTTGATTTTATCTAATAACATTTTTTGCCTGGTTGTTGTGGTCAAAACTGGTTGGTGCTTATTAAATGTTTGTTTTTTTACAAAGCAAAACAAAAGAATAATGAGGTTTGTAATAGCCACTGCCAGCAGAACTTTGGAAATGCGTAACAATACAATTGTAGTTTTGGGTTATATATTTAATCTCAATATTTGCTTCTTTAATGCTTAAAAACTCAAACACAAGGTTATGATAAAAGTCACCCTCATCAACAACATCTTTATAATTTAATTGGGTAGATATTTTTGGGTTTGTTTGTGTTTTATTACAACCACTTAATAAAATAGTTGAAATAAATAATATTTTTTTCATTTGTTCTCCTTAAAATTTTTTATTTTGTTATCCAGAGCCTGATTTTGTTACTTTTCAAATAAACAATAATGCACCCAAAGTTAAATAAAGAAAATTGTTTATAATTAACAATTTAATAATTCAAATTTTAAAATTGTTTTTGTTGACAAAAGTATTTTTAAAAAGAATGTAAAAGAAAAAACTTAAAAAAATTAAAAATATATTTAAAAATAATAAGGTACCTAATAAAATTTCAAGCCTAATATATGGTGTGCTGATGTAATCTAGATCATTTAAAAAAATGTTTTCCATTATTTTTTCCTAAATTACTTTCTAAAAGGTTTGTTGACCTCTTTTTGTTTCTTTTCTTGATAAACAATGTATTTATGCAAAACTACTGATTGCAAGATTGTAAAAATTGGTGAAACAGTAAAATAAACTAAAATTGAGATTGGTGAACTATAAGCAATAAAAAACATCATTACTGGAAAAATATAAGCTAGGGTATCAGCTGGATTTTTTCCTTGAATTGCTCGATTACCTTTTTTACTACGCTTATTAGAAAGTCACATTGGCATTTTAATTGAAACAAATTGAGTAATTACAAGCAAAGCAACAGCAATGATAATTGCTGTATTAAATCCAGCTTGACTAGTAATTGATCCAGCATTAACTCCTAATAAATCAAATTGTTTAATATAAGTATTATCTTTTACCGCTGCATATATTCCCATAAAAAGTGGTAATGAAACTAAAAGGGTTGAAAACAAAGCAAAAGGATTAATTTGGTGTTTTTTAAAGACTTTTTGAATTTCTTGTTGTTTAGCAAACATTGAAAGGCGATCTTTTTTTTGGGCATATTTAGCATTAATTGCCGTTAATAAGGGTTGAATTTCTTTCATCTTTTCCCCTTCAATGGTCGCTTTAAAAGAAAATAAAAAACCAACAATCCGGTTAATTACAGTAATTGAAACAATAGCAATTAAAGTTGAACTAGTTAATTGGTGAACTAAAATAATCGCTCTTGACATTGGATAAACAAATAACCCATGAAATAAAGAAATCTTATTTAGATCACTAAAAGTGGATGTGTCAGTAATAGCTATATCCTTATTATTTAATTGAAAACATCCAGTAAAAAAGATAATAGTTAGGGTTAAATAAAAAATTGTTTTTAATCTTTTTAAGATACTAACAGGTTTTGGTTGGTTTTCATTACTATCTAAAGATTCATATGGATTCATAAATTTATTTCCTTTCTAGGGTTTTAATTAGTGTTTGTAACTTTTGATGATTATTTCAAAACTTTTTGTTTTCATAATGTAGTGTTGGAATAATTACTAGATCATAATTAAAATTAGTAAAGTCAATTAAAAGATGCATTGTTGCTTTGATTTGTCTTTTAATATAGTTTCTAATTACTGCATTACCTCTTTTTTTACTAACGGAAATGCCAATGCGACAAAATTTTTCTTGTTTGCTTTGATAATAAATTCGAAATTCTTTATTACTAATCTTTAATCCTTCTTTCATTATCTTATGAAATTCAACATTTTTTAAAAGGCGGTATTTTTTTTTCATTATCTAAATAATAAAAATTATGGAGTTAATCTTTTTCGACCCTTTAAGCGGCGATTTGATAAAATCTTTTGTCCACTTTTACTACTCATCCTTGCTCTGAAACCATGAGTTTTTTTAGTTTTGCTTTTATTGGGTTGAAACGTTCGCTTCATAACACAAGACCTCCTTAACAAAGTTTATTATATATTATTCCCTATTCTTATACAATTTATTGAAAAAAAATATTTTTTTACCTAAAAAAGTTTTTAACATATTTTGGTCTTTTTTATAATGGCTTTATAAAAGTTTTCCACATTTTTCCCCACTATTTTTTATAATATTTTTTTTATATGTTAATATAGTGTGGAAAACTTGTTAATATATTATTGAATAAAGACATTTATATATGTGGAAAACTTAAAACACAAGAAAAAAAGTTGTTGTTTTTTTATTATTAAATGGGTAATATAAGTGTTGAAAATAAGAAAAAGGATAAGACTATAATGAATATAGCAAATCAGACTTTTTGGGAAAGTTTAAAAAATGATGTTATAAAAGAATTTGGCGAAGAAATTTATGACACTTTTTTTATGAATTCTAAATTTGACAGTCTTGATAATGATAAATATAGTGTAGTTGTAAAAAATCAGTCAGTAAGAGTTGTTTTTAATGATCATTTTAAATTAAAAATTGAAAACATCATCTTTAATAAATCAAAACAAAAAGTAAATTTTGAACCTTTTTGTGTTGAAGGAGAGAGTCCAGAAAAAATTAAAGCCTTAAGGCAACAGAGTTGGTATGAAGATTATAAACCATTAAAAAATTATCTTTTTGATAACTTTGTTCCTGGTGATTCTAATCTTAAAGCTTTAAAATCAGCACAATTAATGACTTCAAATCCTTCTTTAAATATTAATCCTTTATTTATATATGGGGATTCAGGTCTTGGAAAAACCCATTTATTAAATGCAATTGGTAATGACTTTTTAAAACAAAACCCAAATTTAAAAGTGGTTTATATTTCTGCTTATGATTTTATTAATGGATATATTTCAGCACTAGGACACATTAATTGGCGTAATCAATCATCATTAAATGATTTTACAACCAACTTTTTAGAAGCTGATGTTTTATTGCTTGATGATGTCCAAAGTTTTAATTCTAAAGTTGAAACTTCAGAAACATTTTTTAATATTTTTAATCATTTAGTTAATCATAACAAAAAAATCATTATTGCCGCTGATAAAGCACCTCACCAATTAAAAGGAATTGAAGAACGTTTAATTACAAGATTTAATCAGGGATTAAGTGTTCCTGTCTTAAAACCAGGTAACGCCCTAGCAAAAGCTTTTTTAAATAAGCGTTTAGAAATTTGTTTTAAGGATAGTCCAGAATTAATCATTACTGATGAAGTGATTGATGTTTTTGCCACTAATTTTGGAACAGACTTTCGTACCTTAACTGAAGTCATAAATAGTTTATCTTTACAGGTAACAATTTTTCCTACGCAAAAAATTGATTTAGACTACATTAAAGAACATTTAAATGACAAGATTCAAAACAAGACTAAAAAGTCATCAAGAGACATTCTTGAATATGTTAGTGAATATTTTCAAATTAGTGATTATAATCTAATTACAGGATCAGGAAGAAAAAAAGAACTAGTTTTGGCAAGAAATTGTGCGGTTTGATTAATTAGAACTTATACTCCTCATAATTCATATAAACAAATCGGGAATATTTTTAATGGTCGAGATCACACCACAATCATGCACTCATATAAAAAAATAAAAAAGGAACTAGAAAATAATAAGGAAATGAAAAAAATTATTAATGATATTGAAAAGAAGGCAATGTTGAAAACTTAGGAAAACTTGTGGATAAAAAAAGCCTATTTTGTCAGTCTCATAAAGACAACTTAAAAGTTATTCCCTATTATCCCCAAGATAATAATAATAATCAAAATAAAAAAAGGAAAATAAGATGAAAATAAAAATTAAAAGAAAAGAATTAGAAAAAAAGATTACTAAAATCAATTACCTTATCACTTCTTCAAATACCATTACTTTACCAATTTTAAAAAACATTAAAATGGAAGTATTACCAGAAAAAATTATCTTATATGGATCTAATAGTTTTAGTTCAATTAAAGTTGAAATGAAACAAGATGCTAATGTTTTAGAAATTGAAAAAACGGGTTCAATTCTTTTACCACTAAAATATATTGTTGAGTTAGTGAGGAAGATTGATGGAGAATTTATTTTTATTGAAAAAAAGGAAAACCAAACTTTAGAAATTAGGGATTCTAAATCAGAATTTATTATCAATACATGGGATGAAGTAGCTTATCCGAGTTTAATTTTTGATATTAAGGGAACAGAAATGACTTTTGATCCCCAAATTGTTGAAGCGATTAATAATGAAGTAGTTTTTGCAGCTGATAATGATTTATACCAACAAAATGAAACTTTAAGAGGGATCAATTTTATTTCTGATAAAAAAAAGATGCGCTTTACGGCGACAAATAGTCATCGTTTAGCAATGAGGACAATTGCCCAAAGTGATAAAGAAATTAATGTCACCTTACAGCCCCAAGTTTTTAAAGTGTTTAATAAAATTTTTGATCATAAAAACCCAATTAAAGCTTTTATTTCAGAAAATAAAATAATTTTTAAAGAAAAAGAAGATGTTATTCAATTTCAAAACAAACAAGGACAATATCCTGATGTTTTAAAAATTGTTCCAGAAAGTGCAATTATTTCTCTTATCATCAATCGTCAGGAATTAATCAAAGCACTAGAACGAATTAATTTAATTTTGGAAAGTAGTGATAAAAAAGTGAAGATGACAATTGAAGACAACAAAGTTCAATTAGCTACAACGCAAAACCAATCAGGTTCAGTTTTAGAACCAATTGAAAACTTTACAAAAAAAGGTCAAGATATTGAATTTATTTGTTCAACAAATTACCTTTTAGATAGTTTAAGATCATTTAAAACTCCAGAAGTTAAATTTGAAATTAATACTAGTACTAAACCAGTTTTAATTTCAAATAATAAAGATAAAGAATTAATTCATTTAATAATGCCAATTAGAAGCATTTAAATAATGATTTTTTGGTTGAAATTTAAGGCCTTTTAGTGTAAAATTATTTTTAGTTTATAAATAATAAAGGGAACTTTTATATGGCAGAACAAAAAAGAAGTTATGATGCTTCTTCAATTCAAGTTTTAAAAGGACTTGAAGCAGTAAGATTACGTCCAGGAATGTATATTGGTGATACCACTTCAAAAGGTCAACACCACTTAGTTTGAGAAATTGTTGATAATTCAATTGATGAGGCATTAAATGGAGAATGTGACACCATTGAAGTTACTGTGACTAAAAACAATGAAATTATTGTTATTGATAATGGAAGAGGAATTCCCACAGGAATTGTTGAAGATAGCCAAAAATCAGGTGTAGAAACCACATTTACTGTTTTACATGCTGGAGGAAAGTTTAAAAAAGATGGTTATAAAGTTTCTGGTGGACTTCATGGGGTTGGTTCTTCAGTTGTTAATGCCTTATCAGAATATTTAGAAGTAACAGTTAAGCGTAATGGTAAAGTTTTTCACCAAAAATTTGCTAGAGGAATTCCAACTACTGGTTTAGAAGTTGTTGGTGATGCTAATGACACTGGAACTAAAGTAATGTTTAAACCAGACAAAGATATTTTTAAAAACCTTGAAGACTTTAGAAAAGATATTTTAGCAATAAGATTAAAAGAATTAGCTTATTTAAATAAAAAAATAACCATTATTTTTAATGATAAGCGAGATGAAACCAGAGAAGTTTATTACACTGAACAAGGACTTTTAGAATATGTTCAAGATTTAAATAAGAATAAAGAAAGAGTGCATGAAGAAATTTTTTATGTTGATAAAGCATATAGTCCTTCTAAAGGAGTTAAAGATGATCATGTTTTAGTTGAAATTGCTATGCAATACACTAATGATGATTATCCTTTGATTAAATCTTTTTGTAATAACATTAACACTAATGAGGGTGGAACCCACGAACAAGGTTTAGATTTAGCCTTAAAAAAAGTTTTAAATCGCTATGCTGGTGAAAAAAAACTATTTAAAAAGGAAAGTGAACCTTTTTCAATGGAAGATGTCAAAGAAGGGTTAACAGCAATTATTTCAGTTAAACACCATAATCCTGAATTTGAAGGTCAAACTAAAACTAAGCTTGGAAATGGTGATGCTAGAAAAGCAGTTAATGAAATTTTAACTAGTTATTTAGAACAATATATGTGAGAAAACCCAGAAATTGCTCTGCTTTTAATTAATCAAGCATTAAGGTCACAAAGTGCTAGAAAAGCGGCACAAAGAGCAAGAGAGGTCACAAAAAGAAAAGATTTCTTAGAGTTTTCAAACTTACCTGGAAAACTTGCTGATTGTCAAAGTAAAGATCCAAGTAATTCTGAACTTTATTTAGTCGAAGGAGATTCAGCTGGGGGTTCTGCTAAGATGGGAAGAGACCGCTTTACCCAAGCTATTTTACCTTTAAAAGGAAAAGTTATTAATGTGCAAAAAAATTTAGAAAAAAAAGTTTATAACAATGATGAAATTGGCACTATTATTAATGCTTTAGGTTGTGGAATTGGCACTGAATTTATTAGTGAAAAACTAAGATATCATAAAATTATTATTATGACTGATGCTGATGTTGATGGGGCGCATATTCGCACTTTACTTTTAACATTTCTTTATCGTTATTATCGTCCTTTAATTACTGAAGGAAATATTTATATTGCTCAACCGCCTTTATTTAAAGTTTCAATTAGTGGTAAGGTTTCTTATTTTTATAATGATGAAGCAATGGATGAGTTTTTAGAACTTGAAGAAAATAAAAATAAGAAAATGATTATTCAACGTTATAAAGGGCTTGGAGAAATGAATCCAAAACAACTTTGAGAAACAACAATGGATCCCAAAAATCGTACTTTATTAAAAGTTACAATTGAAGATGCCATTAATGCTGATCGCATTTTTCATACCCTAATGGGTGATGATGTAACCCCTAGGCGTGAATTTATAGAAAGAAATGCCAAGTATGTTAAAAATCTTGATGCATAAGGAAATTTAAAATGGATATAAATGATAGATTAAAAAATATTGATATTGTTGATGAAATGGAGAACTCATTTCTTGATTATGCAATGTCAGTTATTGTTTCAAGAGCGTTGCCTGATGTTAGAGATGGTTTAAAACCAGTGCATCGTCGCATTTTGTTTGCTATGAACCAAATTTCTAATCATAGTGATAAACCTTATCAAAAATCAGCAAGAACAGTGGGAGAAGTTATTGGTAAATATCACCCCCATGGTGATTCATCAGTTTATGATGCAATGGTAAGAATGGCTCAAGATTTTTCTTATCGATATGAACTTGTTGATGGTCATGGTAACTTTGGTTCAGTTGATGGAGATCGTGCTGCTGCAATGCGTTATACTGAAGCAAGAATGTCAAAACTAGCAATGTTTTTAGTTTCAGACATTAATAAAAAAACTGTTGATTTCCAGGATAATTATGATGGTAAGGAACAAGAACCAAGTGTTATGCCTGCTAAATTTCCTAATCTTTTAGTTAATGGAGGAACAGGGATTGCCGTTGGAATGGCAACCAATATTGCTCCTCATAACTTAGGAGAAGTAATTGATGCTCTGTTACACTTAATTGATAATCCAGAAATGACTCTTGAAGAAATCATGGAACATATTAAAGGGCCAGATTTTCCTACAGGAGGAATAACTCTTGGAATTGGTGGCATTAAAAAAGCTTATGAAACTGGTAAAGGATCAATTATTACCAAAGCCAAAGCAGAAGTAATTACTAATAAAAATAATCGATCAAGCATTATTATTACTGAGATTCCTTTTCAAGTTAATAAAGCTAAAACTTTAGAAAAAATTGCTCAACTGGTAAGAGAGAAACTAATTTTAGGGATCTCAGAAATTAGAGACGAATCTAATCATGAAGGTTTAAGAATTGTTTTAGAAATTAAAAGAGATTATATTCCAGAAATCATTTTAAATAAACTTTATAAGCACACCAATTTGCAAGCTTCTTTTTCTTTTAATAATGTTGTTTTAGTTCATGGTGAACCAAAAAGAATAAATCTTAAAGATACTTTATCTCTTTATTTAAAGCACCAAGTAGAAGTTATTACCAGAAGAACAAAATTTGATTTAGATAAAGCTAATAAAAGAATTCATATTTTAGAAGGTTTAGCAATTGCCACAGCTAATATTGATAAAGTAGTAGCAATTATTAAAGAATCTAAAGATCCCCAAGTAGCAAGAATAAACTTAATTAATGAATTTAATTTAAGTGAAATTCAAGCTAAAGCAATTTTAGAAATGAAATTAGCAAGATTAACGGGACTAGAAAGACAAAAACTTTTGGATGAAATTAAGAGTTTAGAAGCAGAAATAGCCAAATATAAGGCAATTTTAGATGATAAGGTTAAATTACACCAAATTATTAAAAATGAGTTAATAATGATTAAAGATAAGTTTGGTGATAAGAGAAGAACAAAAATTGATATTCATGCTTCCCTTTCAATTGATGATGAAGACTTAATTCCTAAAGAAAAAATTATTATTACCCTTTCTAAAGAAGGATATGTAAAAAGATTAGTTGCTAATACTTATAAATCCCAAAATCGTGGTGGTAAAGGCATTAAAGGTCAGGATATTGTTGAAGAAGATAGTGTTTACAAGATGCTTGTAACTAACACTCATAGTGATTTATTGTTCTTTAGTGATAAAGGAAAAACTTATCGCATTAGAGCTCATAAAATACCAGTTTATTCAAGACAAGGAAAAGGAATGCCCATTATTAATCTTTTAGAAATTGAAAAGGGTGAAAAAATTAAAGCCCTACTTTCTTTAAATGAATATAGCGATCAAACTTATTTCTTCTTTGCAACTGAAAAAGGCTTAGTTAAAAAAACAAAGTCTTCTCTTTACCAAAGAGTTTCAAGAAAAGGGAAAATTGCTATTGCATTAAGGGATGATGATAATTTATTAAATGTTAAATTAACTAATGGCAATGATAATATTTTAATTGGTAATTCTAATGGAAAAGTGATTCATTTTAATGAAAAAGATGTTAGAGCATCAGGTAGAAAAGCTTATGGTGTTAAAGGGATGAATATTGATGGTGGTAAAATCATTGCCTTTGTTAAAACTAATCCTGACTTATCAGGTTATTTGTTATCAGTTTCATCAAAAGGAACTGGGAAACTAACCAAAATTAGTGAATATCGTAAGATTAAGCGTGGTGGTAAAGGGGTTAAAAGTCTTAAGATCACTAATAAAACAGGGCAACTTGTGGGAATTTTAGGACTTAATGGTGATGAAGAATTGCTTTTAATGTCAAGTAAAGGAATTATTATTAGAGTTAGAGCTAGTGAAATAAGTCGAATTTCAAGAAACACCCAAGGGGTTAAATTAATGAATTTGCAACCTGGTGAAGTTGTTAAAAATGTAGTTGTTGTTAATAAACCAGAGCAAGAACAAGAAGAAAACAAAGAAAAAAATATTGATAACACTCATAATATGAATTAGGAGTTGAAAGTATGATAGATATTAAACTTTTAAAAAGTAATTTTAAAGAAATTAAAGCAAAATTAGAATCTAGAAATGATGATTTTACATTTTTAGATGATCTTTTAAAGCATGAAAACAGACGAGTAGAAATTATTCAAATCGTGGAAGATAAAAAAGCTTTGCGCAATCAGCAATCAAAACAAATTGCAGTTCTTAAAAAAAAGAACCAACCAGTTGATCAAGTTTTAAAAAAACTAGAAACCTTAAAAAAAGAAATTATAAAACTTGATCAACAACTTTTAGAGTGCCGTAATAAGATTAAAGAATATCTTTTGCAAATTCCTAATGTTCCACGTGGAACATGTCCTATTGGTAAAGATGAAAATGATAATGTTGAATTAAGAAAATGAGGTCAAATGCCTTCTTTTAGCAAATATAAAGCTTTGGATCATCAAACTTTAGGAGAAAAGTTAAACATTTTAGATTTTGTTAGTGCTGCTAAAGTTTCAGGCTCTAGGTTTGCTATTTATAAAAATGATGGTGCCAAGTTGCACCGAGCCTTAACCCAATTTTTATTAGACTTTCAAACCCAAAAAAATCAGTTTATAGAAATTATTACACCTTATATTGTTAATCACAATTCAATGCAAAATACTGGACAATTACCAAAGTTTGCTAATGATCTTTTTAAAACTGATAATAATATGTTTTTAATTCCTACAGCCGAAGTTTCTTTAACAAATATTTTAAAAGATGAAATTATTAATGTTGATAAAACTATTAAATATTGTTCATTTAGTCCATGTTTTCGCTTAGAGGCTGGTTCGGCCGGAAAAGATGTAAGGGGTTTAATTAGACAACACCAGTTTCACAAAGTAGAAATGGTGATGTTTTCTCATCCTGATAAATCATTACAAGACTTAGAAATTATGACTAATTATGCCGAAGATATTTTAAAAGCTTTAAAGTTACCATATCGTGTAATTGAGCTTTGTACTGGTGATTTAGGTTTTTCTTCATCTAAAACTTATGATATTGAAGTGTGGTTACCATCATATAATGCTTATAAAGAAATATCTTCATGTTCTAATATGTCTGATTTTCAAGCTAGAAGGGCTAATATTAGATATCGTAATAAAGAAAAAACTTTAAGTTTTGCTCACACCCTTAATGGTTCGGGTTTACCCATTGGTCGAACAATTGCTGCAATTTTAGAAAACAACCAACAAGAAGATGGATCAATTAAGGTTCCAGAAGTCTTAATATCTTATTTTGGTAAAAAATATATTAAATAACATCTAGCAATGTTCCACGTGGAACATTTTAAAGATATAAAATATTGTATGATATAATACTAATGTCACAATAGTAACCTAAGAACCTGGTCAGATTAGAAATAAAGCAGCCATAATTAGAAGTGCTATGTGTGACTTTTTTATATATAATAATTTAATTAACAATAAATTCTATATATAAAAAATATAAAATGGTTTTAAGATGAAAGAAAATATTATTTTTAAAGAGCTTATTAAATTAGCTAAAAAAAGTTTAACTAAGGATGAAGTGCCAATTGGCGCTTTAATTGTTGATAATAATCAACAAATAGTGGCAAGAGGTTTTAATAATAAGGAAACTAACAATAATGTTTTAGATCATGCTGAAATTATTGCTATTAAAAAATTAGCCAAAAAAATTAAATCTTGAAAATTAAATGATTATATTTTGTACACAACTTTAGAACCCTGTGATTTATGCAAAGAAGTTATCAAGGTTTCTCGAATTAAAAAAGTGATTTATTTTGCAAAACAAAACAAAAAAATTAACTATAAAACTAAGTGGGAATTTAACAAGAAGAACGAGGCCTCATCATTAATAACAAAATACTTTAAAACAAAAAAATAACACTTATAGTGTGAATTGATTGAAATATATATATATATGATATAGTTTTAAAAAGATTTTAGAAAGTAGCACTAGAAATATGGATTTTAAAAAAAATAGTTCAATAGCCAAATATTCGTTTTGATTTTGTATAGCAATTCAAGTTATTCTTGGAATTATTTATTATGTAGACAAAAAATTAACGCAAAATTTGCTTCATGATGTCATAAATTGAGGATCAGTAATAGGAATTTCTTTTTCTGCATATTTGTGATGGTCTTATGCTAAAAAAGCAAAACAAAAACAATAAAAAAATTTATAATATATAATTATAGTGTAGTTGGAGGTCTAAAATGGCAAAAAATTGTTGCTTAGATGGAGCTTGCAATTGCTAATTGCAATTAAATTATATAATTAATAATTACCACATATTCTTAATCGGATTTGTGGTATTTTTTTTAAATAATGAGTTTCATTCAATTTATTTCACTTTTTTATCTAATAAATTATTTTAGTGTTTAAAAAAATAAGGATTTGTTTATAATTATATATAATAAGGAAATTATTAAAGATAATTATGGAACAAATACATAAATCACTTTATCGAGTTTATCGTCCCAAGGTTTTTGATGAAGTTTTAGGCCAAAAATTAATAGCAACAGCATTAAAAAATGCTATTAATGAAAACAAAATAGCTCATGCTTATTTATTTGCTGGAAGTTCAGGTGTAGGAAAAACATCGCTTGCTAAAATATTTGCTAAGGCAGTTAATTGCATTAAGGAAAATAAACCTTGTTTAGAATGTGATATTTGTCAATTAATTCATAATAACAAAACTACTGATGTTATTGAAATGGATGCTGCTTCAAATAATGGAATTGATGAAATTAAAAATTTGATAGAAAACGTTAAATACCCACCACTTGAGTGTGAATATAAAGTTTATATTATTGATGAAGTTCATATGCTTTCCAGTTCAGCTTTTAATGCTTTATTAAAAACTCTTGAAGAACCACCTGCTAAAACCATTTTTATTTTAGCAACAACCGAAGAACACAAGGTGCCAGAAACAATTTTAACAAGATGTCAAAAATTTTACTTTTTAAAAGTAGCTGATCAAGAAATTGTTAAACTTTTAGAAGACATTGCTAAACAAGAAAACAAAGAATATGATAAGCAAGCTTTAGAATTAATTGCTGAAATGGCCAACGGGGGAGTGAGGTTAGCAATTTCTATTTTTGAAAAATGTATTAGTCTTCCTGAAAAGTTAACTATTAATGTTGTGAATAAAACTTATGGTTTATTATCTAAAGAAGAAGTAAAAGAACTTTGTGAAGCAATTTATAAGAAAGATCAACAAGCAATTTTTGTTATGTTTGATAAAATTAACAATCTTTCTTCTAATTATTTGAGAATCACAGAAGAAATTTTATCATTTTTAAAAGAAGTTTTAATTTCAAGCATTAATCAGGACTATAATTTTAAATTTATTAATAAAAATGATGATATTTTACTAGATGAAAAATTTATTTATGATTTTATTAATTTAATTAAAAATAGTATGCAAGAAATGAGGTTTGCTAATAGCCCTAAATTGTTATTTGAAATCTTAATTTTAGAAGCTTTAAAATTTAATGAAGAAATGAAACCAAGCAAGGTAAAAAAAATTGGTAAAAACCAAGAAGAAAAAACATCTATAGTTGAAAAAAATTTAGAAGTTAATAAAACAAAAGAAAAACCCCAAAAAATTGAAAAAATCCCAACCCAAACGGGTTCTTTATTTGCTAGTGATAACAATGTTGATGAAGTAAGCGAAGTCAAAAAAGATGAAAAACAAGCAAAGGAAATAAAGGAAAGCAAAGATGAGAAGATACAAGAAAAGATCACCACTAAAGACATACCTGAAAATGAGCAACCCAAGGAAGAACAAGACAAGCATATTGAAGATGATATTCTCTCTGAAATCAAATCAGAAAAAGAAGCCTTAATTGAAGATATCAATAAACAACCAATTGAAGAAGAACCCCAAGAACAAAGTAAAGAAAAAAAAGAAGAAATAGCAAGTGAACATATTAAGCTTGAAAATGAAATTATTAATGTTTTATTAAAAGCTGAACGAAAATATAAAGAGTTTTTTAAAACAAAATGAGAAAATTTAGATAAGTATTTAGATATTCCAGAAAATGCTAGATGAATTAATATGATTCATAATTCTAAAATAGCTGCTGCCACAGATAATGTAATTATTTTATTATTTGAATATGAACCAAGTGCCAATATTTTAAATGATGAAAATAAAAATCAAAAATTTTTAAATTTAATGTATCAAATTTTTGAAAAAGATGTTTTGTTTTTAGGAATATGAGTTGAATTATGAGAAAAAATTAAAAGTGATTTTGTTTATAAGAAAAATAATAATAAATTACCAAAATATGTGGAAATTTTTGTTCCTAAAACCAAGCTTAAGGTTAATAAAAAAGATATGGATCAAGATTTAAAAAACATTAATGATCTTTTTGGTGAAGATGTTGTTAAAGAGGTTGAATAATCATGGAAAAACAAATTTTAGAATTAATTAATGGTTTTAGTAAACTTCCTGGTGTAGGACAAAAATTAGCTGAAAAAATAGTTTGTTATAGTAATAAAGAAATGATTAACAATTTAAAAAAAATGTTGGAAGTTTTTGACAAAATGCAAAATTGTCAAAAATGCAATGGTTTTACACAGAATAAAGTTTGTGATGTTTGTTTAGACAAAAATAGAAATAACTACCAAATATGTGTGGTTTCTTCAATTGTTGATTTTTTTCAACTTGAAGAAAAAAACTTTTTTAAAGGAAAATATTATATTTTAAATCAAGAAATTAATCCCAAAAAAGGAATTGCTCCCCAGGATTTAAATTTAGATAAACTTAAAAAACAAGTTAATGAAAAAACTGAGCTAATGATTGCCACAAATTTTACTATTGAAGGGGAATTAACTGCTAAATACATTGTTAGTTATTTTAAAGATAAGGTCAAAAAGATTTTTCGCCCTTCCACTGGAATTCCGGTTGGTTCAAAAATTTCTTATGTTGATAATGAAACATTAAAAGCATCATTTAATAATAAAAAAGAGGTTTAGTTATGTTTAAAAAGAAAAAAGGAATATTTATCACAATTGAAGGCACTGATGGTGCTGGCAAAACTACTTGCTTAAGCAAGGTTTATGATTTTTTAAAACAAAAAAATATTCAAGTAGAACAAACTAGGGAGCCAGGAGGAACTAAATTTGCTGAAGGAGTGAGAGATTTATTGTTAAATGAAGAAATTGATGCTGTCACAGAAGCGCTGGCTTTTGCAGCAGCAAGAAGAGATCATATTAAAAAATTTATTGAGCCTAACCTAAAAGCAAATAAAATAGTTTTATGTGATCGTTTTGTTGATTCTTCTTTTATTTACCAAACTTTTTCTAAAAAATTAAAAATTAATGATGTTATTACCATTAACCGCTTTGCTATTGAAAAACTATTCCCCGATTTAACCATTATTTTATTAGTAGAACCTAAAATTGCTTTACAAAGAAATGCTGATGATTTTAACAAAGAACTTAATCGCTTAGATAAAAGAGATGAATCTTTTTATCAAGCGATTAATAATAGTTTTAAACAACTTGGTAAGGTGTTTAAAAAAAGAATAGTTTATATTGATGCTGATAATTTAACCATCAAAGAAATTACTAACCAAATCCTTGAAAAGATTAATCAACGTTTTAAGTTGTGGTAAAATAAAAGAAAGAAAAAGAGGTGTTTAAGATGTTTTTTAATTATTTTTATAACCATCATCATTGGGGTTGATCTTTTTTACCTTGACCATTTTTTGTTTTTATTATTTTATTTAAAATTGTTTTAATAGTAACAGTTATATCAATTATTATTATAGTTGTTAAAAACTATAATATTAAAAATGCTAAAAATATGCAGTTATTAGAAGAGGAAATAAAAGAGGTTAAAGTGAAAACTAAAACTAAAAAAGAATATGAGATTCAAGTTCAAATTATAAGGCTTGTTAACAAAAGAAATAAAAAGATTATTTGGGGAGCAGTTAATGTTATTATCTTTTGATGACTATTATTTATTCCTTTAGTTATAGGAATTATGCAATTAAGTGAAATTCCTGATATTAATTCAGAAATTGAAATCTTAAAATTAAAAGCTGCTACATATAATAAGGAAAAATAAATAAATCATAATGACAAAATTAATTCATGCTTATATTATTGAAAACCAAACAATAGCTAAATTAAAAGTTTTAACAAAAAACTTTGTTAAAACACTAATTTGTGATGATTTAAGTGATAAATGCTTAAAATGTTTAGCAATTGAAAATGAGCAAAATAGTAATGTTTTATATTTTGATGGTTTTAGTGAAAAAATTAAAAACCAAGATATTAAACTTGCTAAGGAATTTACTAGTTATAAAAATGATAGTCAAGAAATTAAAATAGTGGTTTTACATGGGTTTGAATATGCCACCAAAAAAGCAGCAAATAGCTTTTTAAAATATTTAGAAGACCCTTATGAACAAACCATTTTTATTATCACTACTGCTAATAAAAATTTGGTGCTACCCACTATTGTTTCTCGTTGTGTTGATGTTACTAATAAAAAAGAAGATATTAAAGTAGAAACTAAATACCAAGAAGAAATTAATCTTATTAAAGCAAAACAATATTGAGACATTAATTGAGCCAGTTTTAATAAAAATAATATTTTAGATTTTTTAATAACTTTATCTAATAATATTGATGTTAAAACTAATCCTTTATTTGTTAAAGGGATATTACAAATTATTGATCAAGTTAAATCAAATGTTACTTATGATTTAGTATTAGCACAAATTTTAAAATTATGTGAAGAGATTAGTGATGGAAAAAGTAATTAATCATAACAACTTCCCTAATTTATATCTTCTAGCGACTCCAATTGGAAATTTAAAAGATGTTTCAATTCGGTTAATTGAAACATTAGAATTAATTACTATTTTGCTTTGTGAAGATACAAGAAAAACAGGCCTATTATTACAAAAGTTAAATATTAAAAATAAACCTAAACTAATTAGATATGATGTTACTAATGAAAATAAAATAACTAGTAAAATAATTAACCTCTTTAAAGAACATCAAAACATAGGTTTATGTAGTAATGCAGGCACACCATTAATTTGTGATCCTGGCTTTCCTTTGGTAAGAGACATTCAAAAATTAGATATTAATGTTGTTTCTATTCCTGGTCCAAATGCTTATTTAAATGCTTTAGTTGTTAGTGGTTTTCCAACTAATCATGTGTTTTTAGGTTTTATTAAAAATAAAGAATCACAGATTATTAAACAATTAAATGAGGCAAAGCAATATAAATTATCAATTGTTTTTTATGTCTCATGTTATAAGTTATTAAAAACTTTAAAAATAGCTAATGATATTTTTAAAGATAAAGAAATTTTTATTGCTAAAGAATTAACCAAATTATATGAAACCCATTATCAAGGTGAAATTAATGATGTTATAAAAAAATTACCACAAACTCTAAAAGGAGAATATGTGGTAATCATTAATAATGCAGGTTAGTTATTGTTGTCTTTAAAAAGTGTATAATAAAATTATGAAAGTCATAGGTAAAAATTATGAAGAGAATTGCAAAAACAAAAACATATGAATTGAAAAGAATAAGTGATATAGACATTATTATTGAAAAACAAAAACCAAATAACTTTAAAGTCAAAAGTTTAGGAATAAATAAAAGGCAAAGTGCCTTTCGAGAAGTGGGGAAAGACAGATTTATATTGGATTATATTCACATACTTGTGTGTATTTGATATGAATAAAAAATAGCAATAAAGACTTTAAAATAAATCAATAAAGGGATTTTCTATTTTCCTGTGTTTTAACAAATATCGAAAGACCCGATTAGGGTTTATAGGTTTATTATAATACGTCTCAGGTAATTTAATTTTTTTTAATTTTTCATTTTTAAATAAATATGAATATGATTGATTTTTGAAATTATAAATCTTTTCAATACAATCCAAATAACCATTTTTATTAAATGAAACATACCCATATTCAAATATTAGATCACACGATCCGCACAAAATTAAAAAGTTATCCCAATCTCTCATTTCATATTTATTGCAAACACTATATTGCTTTATATGTGAAGCTCTTAAAAATTTTTTGTTAGAAAGACCACATATCGCGCACTTCTTATGCAATTGTTTTAAATCATTAGCAGTTTTTGTGTGACCCTTTCTATAACTTGATAAATATTCTACTTTTTCTCCCAACTCTATTCTTCTTTTAGCTTCATTGCTTTCTTTATGAAACTTATATTTAATCATCTTTTCTTTGTCTCTAAAAGATCATATTGTTTTATTTTGTATGATTTTTTGTTCCACAAATTTTGCCTCATAATTTTTATTTTTATTTTTCAAACTATAATTATTTATTACATTTTCTATATTTGAAAATTCTTCTGTGTTTTTTGAAGAAACTTTATCTATTAAATCATCTTTAATAATCCCAAACTTTTTATTTTTCAATAATTCTTCTGTTACTTTAATAATTTCATTTTCTTGCTTTTCTTTTTTTTTCAAAATTTTGTCATTAAACAAATTTTTATATTTAGATTTATTCATATTGTAAAAATTAATAATTTCATCAATGTTGTTTCTTTCACAAACATTCTTTAATTCTTTATTTATTATTTTTATTTCTTTGTATTTCTTAATTAATTCTAATTCTAAATAAACATTTGGTTCTTCTTTTCTATAACCTAAAAATCTAGCATTTTGCATTAATATATCATAATTAGTGTTTTTATTTTTTGAAATAATAATATCAGTTAATCCCTCAAATGTGTTTCCTCTAGAAAAGCAAAAACCTCCAATTAATATTTTCTTTTCGTTCTTTATAGTTTTAAAACTATTATGCTTGTCGTGCTTGTTTGAATTTATAATTAAAATATTGCTTTTTCTTAAATGCCATCATTTTGTTAATTCTAATAACTGGTTTTTATTAATATTTAATGTTTCTTTATTTTTTTTTCTATTTGGAGTGTTATCATCTATGTATTTAACAAAAAAAAGCACTATCAATTTTTTTATTTGCTTATGAAATTTTTGCTCAGTTTTTACATTTATCAAAAATTCATTGTCTTTTTTATTATCAAGTAGCCACTTAATCAAAACACTTATTATTTTATTGCACTCTTTAATAGGCAATTGAATACCCAAATCTTCTATTTCTTTTTTAGAAAAAAATTCTTTTATTTGTATTTGGTTATAGTTGTCAAAATTATGAAAACCCAAATATTTTTGGCCATATTCCAAAACACAAACCCCTTGTATATTTATATATTTTTGTGCATATTTAGAAAAAATATTTCAAAAAGGAGTTGCCGAAACACCAATATATTTTGAACCTTCATAATCAAACAAAGTGTTTAAGCCATAATCTATTAAATTATCTTTGCTTCAATAATCACATTCATCATCAAACACAACAATTTTTTTGTTTAATTCTTTAGCTTTTTTAACAATTCTTTTAAGGTCGTTTGTTTGTTTTTTTAAAAATATAATTTGTTTGTATTTCCTTCTATTAATAAAAATATCAATTTCCTCATTAATATAGCAATAGATATTATAATCATTATTATTGTAAGCTTTTTTAAATCTTGAAAATGTTTGATCATTCAGGGAATTTCTATCGCCTGTTAAAACAATTATTCATGAATAATTTTGTTCAAAAAATCAACCAGATAAATAAATCATATTGTTTGTTTTACCAGACTGGACATCACCATATAAAACAATTCTGTTATTTTTATTAATTTCTTTTATAATTTTATTCAAATTTTTATCAAGAATTTTTTCAAAGTTTTCTTTTTGAATAGGATCTTCAATTTTCTTTGATAGATTAAGCTTTAAGCTATTTAATATTTTCATTTATTCAATTTTTTCATTCTTCTTCATTCTTGACTCTTTTACCTTCAAACAAAAGAACAATTATAAATGCAAGTACTGAGGCATTATAAAGTTTTTCTTTTCTATTTTCTGTTTGATCTTCATTGATTTCATCAAATGTAATATTTTTATGTGCATTAAATCTATATAATTTAACCTGTCTATCTCCAACTATATCTTTAAAATTTTTATTCAATTCATCTCTTTGTTCCTGACTAAAAGTTCCAGGGTTTTCTTCATAAAAAGTTTGTACAAACTTGTTTGGTTCATCAAAATTTTGTATTGTTAGGGTAGGCAAGGTTTCATCAATAAATTTTACACTTAATAAAATTGACTTTTCTTCATCTTCATCAGCCATAGAAAAAAGTCATTCCTTAGGGGTTATATTAATTCTTGGAACCTCATTCATTTCACTTAAAGATCATTTTATTTTGCTATCATTAAAAAAAACTTTTGACCCATCATCATTTGAAAAATTGTCATTTCATTTTGTTAAATAAGCATTTGCAAAAAGAACAACATAATAAAGTTTCATTTTTTTAAAAACTTCTTTATAAAAACAATCTTTTATTCTTTTAATTAATTCTTTGTCAAAATTTATTTTATTTTTTTCTGTCCTTATTTTATCATTTATTGGTAAAATAATTTCTAAATCAAAATGTTCTAATTTTACTACCCCAGAACCACCCCTTTTTCCAACAAGGTTTTTAATTCACGATTTTTGAGGTATAGATTTCTCCATAACATGAGGGCCCCTGTCATGTTGATATAATCTTATTCCTAAATTTTTCTTTCCCAAACTATTACTATTTTTTATTTCAATAGTTTTTCTTTTTGATGAAGAGTGTGGTATTCCAAATATTATTTTGAATGAATCTTCTTCATTCAAAAAACCATCTAAATCTGATATTCAATTAAAAGCTCATTTTAATTCTTCTCCTTTTTCAGAAGGAAGACTTAATAATTTTTTTCACATTAAGTTTAAATCATATTTTCTTCCATCAATTTGCCTTATATTATTGAATGTTGTATTATCTTTTCACTCCAAAAATGATTCAAAAGTTTCAACAAATGATGTTTTTATCCAACCCACATTGTTCAAATATTCAAATTTTCTTTTAAGAATAGTTTCTCAATCTTCTTCATCACCAATTTTACAAAAAATATCAAGATTTTGTATAACAAAAAAATCTCTAGGAATCTTTTTTTCAATTATTCATTCATAATCAATAGTTTCAGTATTTTCAAATATATTTATTTTTATTTTTATTGCTTTGTTTGTTAAAAAATTTTTATAATACCTAATAGCCACAAAGTAACAAAATAATTGAAAATTATCAATTTTAAAAATTTTATCTTTATCTTTTCTTTCATCATAAAAATCAAAAATTCTAATAAGCGTGCCTGTTGTTTCAAAATCACTTGTTATTCCTTTTATTTTTGAATGTTCAATTTCTCTAAACTTAATAATTCCTGAATAATCTTTCCATGTAGTGTCTGAATCATCTTTTGAATAATGAGCATTAACACACAATGCCTTTTTAAAAATTTTGTTATTTTTATTAAAAGAAGAACTAAAAATTTGGCCTTGATATCCAAAAAATTGAATAGCATCTTTCATCCCCACATTATATTCAGATTTAGTGTCTTTTAAGTTTTCTGAATATCTTGTTATTGCGGAATCTCATATTTCTTCCTTAATTCCTTCACCATTATCTTTTACTCATAAATGATCTTCGTTTCAAAAAATTTCAATAATTAAATCTTTATTTTGTTGTTGATATTCTAAAGAATTGTCAATTAATTCACAAATAAAATATTTTCAAGGAATTTTACTTTTTTCTCCCTCGCTTCTCCATCTTGCTTTTTGATCAATTATAGCTTTATGCAGATCTCCTATCATACAAACCCCTTAAATATATTAATTATATCAATACTATCACACCAGAATCTCCAACACAATATTTTTGAAAACATTTTCAATAATTTAAATAAAGTGTTAAAATAAAAATGTAGTTATGAGATAGAATTTAGTTATTAAATGTATATTAATAGTCATAGACTACATCAATTTAAAGTTTTAAATCTTTTTTTCAAATATTTTTTGTTATTAAGTTTTTATTTTTGTTTTTTCTTTTGAGAAGCTTTGAAGTTTTCATTTTTAGACTCCTTTTTTAAAAGTAAATGTTTTTGTTAATTTTAAATTAAAACTTAAATTGAACTCAAAAATAACTTATTTTAATTAATAAGTTATTTTTTAATATATATAACTAAATTAAAGGGATTTTATATTAATGTATAATTAAGTTATTATGAAGCGTCGACCTAGCGATTATATTATTATTATATTTGTCATCATGTTTTTTGCAGTTGCTGCTTTTTACATCTTAGTTCCTTCTGGCCAAGATGGCATTTCTTTAATTGTGCAAAATACAGTTAGAAGATATTTTTTTAATAATTTATGAGCTTGAATATTTGCTTTCTTTATTCTAGGAGGAATTATTTTAGTATCAATTCTTTTTTATTAAAAAAGAAAAAGATAATGTTATAATTGCTTTATGATTGGTCTTGGTGAAGTTTGAATTAGCTTTCTTGTATTTTGTTTTTTGGCCATTGTTTCCTGACCCTTTACTGAAAATACAATCATTACTATTTTAATTTCTTTTTTGTTAGCATCTTGATTCTTATTTTCTTCTGGAAAATAAAAACAATTTATTTTAAACCAACAATTTTTCTATATTGCATAATCTTGTGAAGAGGCATTTCTATCATAGGTGCTCATCTTAGATTGTTTATATGATTTACAAAATTAAGCCTATTATAAATATTTTTTCACTCTTCCTCTATTTCCAATTTTTCTTTTTCTATAATATTCATTAAGCCTTTAAATTTACCATTATTTCATTCATTTATTTTGTTTTCACTTAAACTCAATATTACTTTTTTTTCAATTTGAAATCGTATTTGCATTGTCAACATATATTTATTTAAAACATAGTCAAAAAAACTTTCAATTTCATTTTTTGATTTATGTTTATAATTCAGAATGAAATCACTCACCGTTTTTTCCTTAATTGATTTATTTTTAAATAAAAAGTTCAAAGGACTATTGTTTTCTTGGAGCAAGTTAATTAGTTGCATAGGAGCGATTTCTTTAATTTCTTTTACAAGAACAAAGAACGACTTACTATTCGACCTTCAATGTCTATAGTTTTGGTCAATAAAATCTTTTAATTTTTCTAAATCTTTTTTTTCTTCTTTGCTTTTTGCATTTAAAAAATAATTACTTGTAATTTCCCTCAATATTGTTGCAAACATCAATACAGTTTCTTTACTACATTTGTCAAGGTTTTTGTCTTTCTTAAAATTAGTTGTCAACCATTTAGACATTTTTTTTAAAACATTAATATTAATTTCTTTTACAATAATGTCTGCTTGACTATATGAGTCCATAAAAAAGAATTTAGTATTATCATTATTTTTTGCAATTGCAAAATTACTTAACAAGTGATAATTATGAGTTAGTATTAAAATGTTTTTGTTTTTATCAAAATTATTTATTATTTCAATAAAGATATTAATATTATCCAAATCCAAAGAGGAAACAGGATCATCAATTACTATGAAATCTTTTTCTTTTGCTTCAATTAAAGCAATTATTAAATACAAAATTTTTCTTTGCCCATTTGACCCGTACTCATTAAGTTCATCTTTTGAAATTGTTTTTGAATTATTCTTATTTTCAAAAACAATATTAGTCTCTTCATAATAATTTTTAATTTCTTTAATCTTAATTGTTCACATTAAAGCATTTATTTTTAAACTTTCCTCATTAATTTCTTTAGCAATTTCATTATAATTTTTAACAAAATTTTTATTTTCATTTATAATTTTTTTATGTTCAATTTGAAGCTGATCTTGATATTTTTTAAATTCTCCTATTATAAGGCTATCCCACATTTCAATTAAAAAATTTTCTGCAATCTTTAATTCTGCTATTCCCCTCGTGGATAACTTTTCTATTTCCTTGTGATTGCCTTTTAAATATCGCAACGCTAAATAAGCATCCCTATTAAGTTTACTAATTCCGTTTTCATTAAATTTTTCTTTAAGGTTCTCTTCAGCATTCTTTATGTCGATTCAATGATTTTCATATTTATATTGAAAGTTTAGAGAACCAGACTCATTTATGTTTTTGATTAGTGGAAAATCTCTGTCAAGATTTTTGTTAAAATATTTTCCAACCTTATCATCTAACTTGTTAAATTTTATCCTTTTATCAACCTTAGTAGCTTTTTTAATTGCATCTATTTTGTTTTTATATAATTTAATCTTATCAAAAAGATCTTTATCAATGTGCTTGGGGCTTTTTAGTAAAATTTTATTTTCAATATCCTTTATTTCCTCTATGTTTTTATTAGGATTATTAACTATTTTTTTAATTATCTTAGATATTTCGCTTTGATTGTCAATTTCTTTATTATCAAAAAAAATTGAATACTTAATTTTTAACTCTTTAAAAACTTTTTCAATAATTTTAAAATATCCTACATGTAAATCACTATTTATAGAAAATATTATTTTTTTGTTAACTTGATTTTTGATTAAATCACTATTTTCGCTATTTTTAATTTCATCAAGAAAATTTTCATCTATTATAAATATTTGATTACTTTTTATATCAATTTGAATAAAATCTTTATTAACCGTTCCTTCTAATGAAGTTTTAAAAATTTTTTCTTTCAAACCTTTGAAACCTTTTGTTATGCTTGTTTTTCCAACCCCATTTGGTGCAAATATTATATTTTTTCACTTAAGTCAAAATTTATTTCATCTTTTAGACCATAAAGATTTTTTATTTTCAATTTCATTATAACTTCTTTTTTTTATTTCCAATCTTATGAATGCCCTTCTTAAATTATAAAAAAAATGTTTAAAAACTTCATTTAAAAATTGAAAATTTCTTAAAAATTTGTTTTAATTAATTAAGGAACGCTAGACTCATGGAACGAAAATTAAAAGATATGATTTCTCAAGAAATGGTTTTATGAAGAGATCAATCAAGGAGACACAACTTTTCACCAAAAGGGTGAATAATATCAGAAATAGTAAAAAATTATTATAAAGATTTTTTCAAAAATAAAGAAGAGTTTAATATTAAAGAATTTTGTAAAAAGTTAGAATTAGAAGTAGAAAAAATAGATTTAAATTTTAACAGTCTAGACAAAAATATTTGAGGAATGCTGGATCGAAAAAACAAAAAAATTTATATTTCTGAACATTTGAAAAATGAACAAACCATAAGATTTACAATAGCACATGAATTAGCTCATTTTTTAATAGACCAAAATGAAACCAATGATATATATTATAGAGATAGAATTAATATTGGTAAAGAAGTAATATATAATGATTTTGCTGCAAGTTTTTTAGTTGATATCAAACAAATTCAAGATTATATAGACAATAAAAAATTAACTTTTCGAGAATTATCAAAAAATTATAAAGTTCATTATGAAACAATCGGCATTTTAATTGACCAAGAGTTAAGAAAAAGAAAAAAAATAAATCAAATTAAGTAATTATGGCATTATCTAAGAAAGAATTAAACAAAATTAAAGAATTAGAAGATGAAATAAAAAGACTTGATTGAAGATTAAGAAGACAAGAGAAAATTTTATATGATAAAAATACTGAAATTAATGAATATCTTTCTAAATATAACTCATTTCAACAAAAAATTGAATCAGAATTTACTATTCTTAAAAACTCTAAAGAAATTGAATCGAAATTTCTATATGAAAACTCAAGATCAAATTTGCACACAATTACTATTTTTTCATTTATTTTAATTCTGTCATTAACTATTTTGAATTCTATAATAATAAACAGGCTTGATAAATTTCAAATTAAAATTAAAGATGGAAAAGAAATTATTGAAAAAACATATGATGGAAATGCAATAAATACAATAATTTCATTTTCATATGCATATGCTCTTCTTGGTTTTTTCACAATCTTCATTGTTTCAAAGCTATTTGATAGCTTGTGAAAATTTAAAGACAAAAAAATTTTAACAACAATAACCATAATATTTGTGAATTTATCAATAATTTGAATAGCAATTTTGTTATATTTACTTTTTATTAAATAAAAATTAAATTTCTATAATAAATAATACAAAAAACATAATATAATAAAAAATATTTATATTTAATATATATTTTTAGTATAATATTTACAAATGAGGTGTAAAATGAATAAAAATAACAAAGCAAACAAAATAATTTCTTTGAAAGCAAAAAATGTTTTTTCGTTTTATGATGAAACGAAAATATCTTTTTTGGGAAAGACAAGAAAAAAAGATAAAAAAAGTTTTTATCAATTTTTAAACAAAAAAAATCAAGTGAACATTTCTAACATAAATGGTATTTTTGGAATTAATTCATCAGGTAAAACAAACCTAATAGTTAAAACAATTCAAAAACTTAAAAACATAATAAAATCAAAAAGTGTTGAAAAAGAGTTGTTAGATGTACCCTTTTTTAATTCGAGTAATAAAGAATCAACCATAGCTTTAGAATTTCTAACATCAGCAAAATTTTATTATTTTGAAATCAAATTTAAAAATAACAAAATCACACATGAAAAACTTTCTTTTAAAGAAAAAAAAGTTAATAAATACCAAAATATTTACAAAGTAGAAAATAATAAGTTTTATTTAAAAAACAAATTTATTAACAAAATAGAATTAAAAGATGAAACAATAATTGGCAATACAAGTTTATTTAATATGTTTTTGTATAAAGAAAAGATTGAAGCATCAACAAAAAGAAAACATATTGAATTAGTAAAAGACTTTGTTATAAATAAAATTCATTTATTAACGCCAGAAACAATTAGTTTTGAAGAAACATTATCAAAACTAGCAAATAAATCTTATGTATTTCAAAAATTTAATAACATCGCTAAAGAAATAAATTTAGGTTTTGAAAAAATTGAATGCGAATTAAATGAGGTTATAACTAAGGATTTTAAAATGGAGCAAAAAGAAAATGGTTTTTCTTTCTTTTCTGCAAAAGACAAAGTCGTTAAAAAAATTTCTCCTAAATTTTATAGATCAATAGATACTGATAAATACGAATTAATTCCTAAACTTGCAAACACCTTATCTAGTGGAACTATTCAATTTATTGAAACTATAGTATTTTTACTAGATGCTGTTGAAAGCAATCATATTTTAATTTGAGATGAATTTGGCAGTTTTCTTGATGATGAATTAATAGAAGCTATATTTGAAATCATTGCTAATAATGACTCAGTACAATTAATTTTTAATTCTAATAAAAAATCAATTATTTCAAAGCTAGATTGAAACCAAATTTTTATTGTTAAGTTAAATAGGCATTGAGAATCTAGTTTAATAGAAAGAAACTATTCAAGAATTCAACAAGTGGAAATAGAAAAGAAATATCGAAACAATTACTTTGGCAATCTTAATAATTTTAATGTGATAAGTATTCTCAAACATTTTGATAAAGCATTTGGTTAGCTTTTATGAAAAAAGTAAAAAGTAAAATTGATATTTCATTTTATGTTGAGGGACAAGTTGAACAATGATTAATAAATTTTATTAATGAAGAGTTTTCATTCCATAAAATTTGCAATATAAAAAATCCTGAAGTTACTAAATATAAAAAAAATATTGAATATATAATTCAAAAAGTTTATAAATTAGAAAAATTTAATGAAAACAAACACTTAAAACCAATAGTTATTTTAATTTATGATAACGAAGTAAAGGTTTCAAAAATATACAAAAATATACACCACATTCATATTAACAAACCATCAATTGATTATCCAATTGCATTATCATTAGGAATAAAAGCTAACAAAAATGATCAAGTTAGAAAAATAAAATCAAAAATAAAGATAAAATATAAAACTACAAAACAAAACTATTTAAGAGAAAAAAGATTAAAAGATGATATTAACTATAATATTTTGTTTAATCATTTAGGAAAATTAGGTTTGTTTTTCAAACATTTAATTAATATTTTAAATAAAAATAAAAATGCTAACCAAAGCAAAGTGAATGAAACAATAAAAAAAATAGCACTTAAAGTGTTTAAATAAATCTATTATTTTTTATTTAAAAATGAAATAATATTTATAGGTGATAAAGGAGATATATATGAGTGTAAAAATTAATATATATGATAGCAAAAAACATGATGTAAAATTTTTTACTAAATATAATAAAGATAATTATCAATTAAATTTTTTAGAATATAAAATATCTAAAAATATGAACCTAAATCAATTCAAAAAAGATTTAAAAGATGTAGACATTATTGTTGTTTTTGTTAATGATGATGTTTCTAAAGAAACAATTCAAGTTTTAAAAGAAACAAATGTTAAATTGATTGCTACAAGATCAGCTGGATTTAATCATATTGATTTAGATGCAGCAAAAGCAAATGATATTAAAGTGGTAAGAGTGCCAGAATATTCACCCCACTCAATTGCAGAACATGCTATTGCCTTGCTTTTAACAATTAATCGTAAAACCCATCGGGCTTATTTAAAATCAAAAATGAATGATTTTACTTTAGATGGTTTAATTGGTTGGGATTTATATGGCCAAACTATTGGAGTATTTGGCTATGGGAAAATTGGTAAAATTTTTGCTAACATTATGAAAAGCTTTGGTTGTAAAGTCATAGTTAACTCTTTACCAAGTGATAAGGAGGCAATTATTAAAGACGGGCATCAATTTGTTGATTTAAAAACCTTGTTTGCAAAATCAGACATCTTATCTCTTCATTCACCATTAACTCCTGACACTAAGGAAATTATTAATAAAAAAACCATATCCTATATGAAAAAAGGCATAGTTTTAATTAATACTAGTCGAGGAGGTTTAATTAATTCTAATGATTTAATTGATGGTTTAAGAAAAAACATTATTTCTTTTGTTGGTCTTGATGTTTATAGTAATGAAGCCAATTATTTTTTTGAAGATAAATCAAAAGATAATATTAATGATCCAATTTTAATGCAATTATTACAATCTAATAAAGTTTTAATTACACCTCATTCAGCCTTTTTTACTAATAATGCATTAACCCAAATTGCCAAAGTTACGCTTTTTAATATCAAGCAGTTTTTAAACAAACAAAAATTAGATAATCAACTATAAAACATTTCTTTTATTTTTAAAAAATGTAAAATAAATATCATATAAAGGTTATATATTTATGAACAAAGATATAAAAATTGATAAAAGAATAAAAGAAGTTTTATTTTGAGAAGATGAAATCATCACTAAAATTAGAAGTTATGGAAAAGTAATTGATGATTATTATAAAGATAAAGAAGCACCAATATTTTTAGGAATTTTAAAAGGATGTGTCTTATTTTATACCCACCTAATAACAGCAACAACTATTGAATCAGAAACAGAGTTTATTAAGGTTTCAAGTTATAAAAAAACTAAAATTAAAAGCAATATTAATATTCAATGAGATTTATCAACTCCAATAATGGGAAGAAATATTTTAATTATTGAAGATGTTGTTGATAGTGGAAAAACCTTAATGAAACTATCTGCACTTTTAAAACTCCATGGGGCTAAGGATATTAAAATCATTACTCTTTTAGATAAACCTAAGGGTCGCAAAGTTGATTTAAAAGTTGATTGAGCACTTTTTACCTTAACTAATGTTGATCAATTTGTTGTGGGATGAGGTTTTGACCTTGATGAAAAAATGCGCAATCTCCCTTATATTGGTCTTTTAAAAGAAGAATATGAGTAATCAAAAGTTATTAGAAAAATATTGTGATTTAATTTTAAAATATAACAAAATTCATATGTTGACAGGTTTTAAAAATAAAGAAAATGTTTTTAATTATTTATTTTTAGACTCAATTAAAAGCTTTGAAAATATTGATTTAACAAATAAAAAACTTTTAGATGTAGGAACAGGGGCAGGAATTCCTGGAGTAGTTTTAAAAATAAATAATCCTGATGTTGATTTGACTGTGATTGAAAGTTTAAATAAAAGGGTAAAATTTTTAGAATCATTAAATTTTGCTGATTTTAAAATTTATAATCAAAGAGCAGAAATAGTTAAAGATAGTTTAATTGAGCAATTTGATATTGTTACCACAAGAGCTTTTTATAATTTAGCAATGAGTTTAGAAATTTTAGCAAAATATTGCAAGGTTAATGGTTTAATAGTTTTAATTAAAGGAAAATCAGTCGATTTAGAAATAAAGAAAAGTAGTGAAATAGTTAAAAAATTACACCTTAAATTAATTAAAACTACTAGTCATAAAATTAATGATTTAACAACCAAGGTTTTAATTTATCAAAAATTAAAAGCAACGCCAACAATCTATCCAAGAAGTTTTGCTAAATTAAAAAGATTAAGGAATAATCACTAATTTATAGTTTTAATGATAAAATAATAAGGAAATTTAATATTAAGTAGGAATAATAGATGGGAAAAGTTATTGCAATTTCAAACCAAAAAGGGGGAGTTGGCAAAACGACAACAGCAATTAATTTGGCTGTTGCATTGTCAAGAAAAAAGAAAAAAGTTTTATTAATTGACCTTGATGCTCAATGCAATGCCACCACTGGTTTAGGGCTTGATCCTTTAAAAAATAGTAACCTATTAAAAGTTTTGCAAGGTGAAAAAATTATTAATGAAATTATTCATCATAAGATTTTAAAAAACTTGGATTTTATTGAAAGTTCTCAAGAAGTTGCTAGTCTTGATTTAACAATGGCTCAAGAAGAAAAACCTCAACTTTACTTGAAAAGTATTTTAGCACCCATTAAAGATAAGTATGATTTTATTATCTTAGATTGTCCACCTTCGCTAGGAATTTTAAATGCTATGGCATTAACTGCATCTGATTCAGTTTTAATCCCTATTCAAACAGAGCATTTTGCCTTAGAGGGGATTCAACAATTATTTTCAACAATAAGGTTAGTCCAAAGGTTATTTAATAAAAACTTAGGTATTGAAGGCATCTTAATTACAATGTATGATGCTAGAACTAATTTATCAAAAGAAATTAAAGACATTATTTATAGTACTTTTGACTCTAAAGTTTTTAAAACTTTTATTCCTCGTAATATTAAACTTGCAGAAGCTCCCTCATTTGGTAAAAGCATTTTTGATCATGATAAAAACTCCCAAGGAGCTAAATGTTATTTTCGTTTGGGACTAGAAATTATAAAAAATAATAAAAAAAGGTAATTAAAATGATTTATAAAGACAAGCTGCCAAAGCCAACTAAAGAAGAGAAAAAATATTATAAAACAATGCATTCTTATCACATCACTGTTAAGGGAAGCATTTTTATGGGACTTTTAATTTTTCCCATTGTTTTTTTCACAATCACCCTTCCTCCAGAAGAAAAACCAAATATTGGATGAGTTTATGTTATTTGGGGCGTTTCTTTTGCTATCAATTTAATTACCATGTGGGTTTTGCACAAAAGAGTTAAAAAAATGGAAAAAGAAATTGATTTTTATGTTATTAAAAGAAAACCTAATAAAAATGATGATGATAAAAAATAGCATTAAAATTAAAAAAAGAGTAAAATTAATGAAAAGAATAAAGGATTATAATAATGACTAAATTTGATCGTTCTGGTCTTGAAGCAATTTTTGGTAAGGGTTTAAAAGAAGCAATGCAAGACATTGAAAATTACCAAAAAAAATCAAGTGCCAACAAACCAACCCTAATTCCTATTAAGTTAATTAGAACCAATCCTTATCAACCTAGAAAGTTTTTTGATAAAGAAAAAATTGCCAAATTAGCCCAATCAATTAAAGCAAATGGTTTAATTCAACCAATTTTAGTTATTAAAGATGTTAAGGGTTATATTCTAGTAGTTGGGGAAAGAAGACTTCGCGCCCATCAATTAAACAAACAAAAAGAAATTTTAGCAATAGTTGCCAGTATTAAACAAAAACAACTGCAAAGTTTAGCTTTAATTGAAAATATTCAAAGAGAAGATTTAAATCCGATTGAAGAAGCGGTGGCCTTAAAAGAAATTTTAAATACCCAAAAAATTACTCAAGAAAAATTGGGATTAGAAATTGGAAAATCTCGCTCTTATATTACTAATAGTTTAAGATTATTAACTCTTCCAAAAGAAGTGCAAAAATTGGTTATTAATAATGACTTAAGTGTTGGCCATGTTAAAGTTTTACTTGGTTTAGATGATGAATTTCAAATTATGGAACTTGCTAAAAAAATTATTTATGATGAATTAAGTGTAAGAGATTTAGAAAAACTAATTGTTACAATTAATAAAAAATCATTACCAAGAAAAACTTATAAAAATAATGAACTTGAATATGTTGAAGATATTTTAAGAGATAAACTTGATACAAAAATTATTGTTTCAAAAAATAATATTAATATCAGATTTAATAATTACCAGGATTTAAATCGAATTTTAAAATTATTAAAAATTATTAAATAAAAAGGAGTAAAATGGCACTATCAGCAGGCATTGTTGGTTTACCAAATGTGGGGAAATCAACCTTATTTAATGCCATAACTAAATCCCAAGTTGAGGCAGCAAATTATCCTTTTGCTACTATTAAACCAAATGTTGGAGTAATTAATGTTGTTGATTCAAGATTAGATCAATTATCAACTTTATTTAATAGCCAAGAAACCATTTATGCTACGTTCCAATTTATTGATATTGCCGGCCTTGTTAAGGGTGCTTCTGCTGGTGAAGGCTTAGGGAATGAGTTTTTAGAAAACATTAAAAATGTTGATGCAATTTGTCATGTAGTGCGTTGTTTTGAAGATGATAAAATCACCCATGTAGAATCAAGAATTGATCCAATAGAAGATATTAAAATTATTAATTTAGAATTAATTTTAAAGGATTTACAAATGGTAGAAAAAGCTTTGTTTAGGATTAATAAAAAAGTTTTAGTCACCAAAGAAAAAACTTTACTTGCTAAATTTGAACTTTATAAGTTATTAAAGCAAACCTTAAATGAAGAAAAACTATTATCAACTCTAAATTTAGATGAAAACCAATTAGAATTAATTAAAGATTTAAATTTAATTACAACTAAAAAAGTCATTTATGTTGCTAATATTAGTGAAGATGATATTAATAATCCTGAAAATAATCCTCATTTTTTAAAAGTTAAAGAATATGCTACAACTCACAATTCTTGGTATCTACCAATATCAGCAAAAATTGAACAAGAATTATCTTTATTAAAAGATGACGAAAAAAATCTATTTATGCAAGAGTTAGGCATTAAAACTTCTGGATTAAATCAGTTAGTTAAAAAAAGTTATGATATTTTAATGCAACAAACTTTTTTCACAGTTGGACCAAAAGAAGCAAGGGCATGAACTTTTACAAAAGGTGATGATGCAGTGAAATGTGCTGCAATTATCCACAATGATTTTGCTAAAGGTTTTATTAGGGCAGAAGTAATGGCATATAATGATTTATTAAAATATAAAAGTGAAATTAAAGTTAAAGAAGCTGGCAAATGGCATTCTGAAGGAAAAAATTATTTAGTCCAAGATGGTGATGTTATTTTGTTTAGATTTAATGTTTAAAGAAGGAAAATATAAATGTATTTAATAGGGCAATCAATAGATTTTCACCAAATAGAAAAAGCAAAACCATTAATTTTAGGAGGACTAAAATTAAAAGATAATAATGGGTTAAAAGCTTATTCTGATGGCGATATTATTTTACATGTTATTGCTGAAGCAATTCTTGGTTCAATACAAAAAGGTGATTTAGGAGATCACTTCCCAAGTAGTGATTTAAAGCATAAAAATATATCATCAATTAAGATTTTAAACCATAGTTTAAAGCTTTTAAAAAATGAAGGTTATAAAATCCAAAATATTGATTTAACTTTTATTAGTGATGATATTATGATTAGTCAATATAGGGACAAAATTCTTAATCACTTAAAGGAATTGATAAATTGTGATAAAATTAATTTAAAAGGAACAACAAGTGACAATATTTTGTATGCACAAAAAAAATATGTAATTTGCCAATGTGTAATTTTGGTTTGAAAGGTTTAAAGAAAAAATAAATGAATTATAAACAGAATTTAGACATTTGATTGAATTCATCAATTGATGAAAGTCATAAAAAAGAAATCAATAAATTAAGTGAAAAAGAAAAAAAAGAAGCATTTTATGAAAACTTATCTTTTGGAACAGCAGGGATAAGAGGAATTAGAGGAATTGGAAGCAATCGAATAAATATATATAACATTCGAATGTATTCTTATGCTTTTGGAAAGTTTTTGGTTGAAAATTCCCATGTTTTAAAATCAGGAGTAGCAATTGCTTATGATAATCGCTTTTTATCAAAAGAATTTTCCTTAGAATCAGCTAAAGTTTTTGGAACATTTGGAATAAAAACTTATCTTTTTGCAAAAGAAAGACCAACGCCTCAATTATCATGAACCATCCGTAATTTAAAACTAGCAGGAGGTTTAGTTTTAACTGCTTCCCATAATCCTAAAGAATATAATGGTTATAAAATGTATGATGAGAGTGGTGGTCAAATTGTTCAAGATAAAATGGATAAATATTTACATTATCTAGAAAAAGAAATGAATAATTTTGACATCCCAACACTTTCATTAAAAGAATTAGAAGAACAAAAACTTTTAGAATACTTAGATGAAGATTATGATCAGGGTTTTATTAAAGATTTAACAAAACTTCCAATTAATCCTGTTAAAAAACAAACTATTAAAGTTGCTTATTCAGCGCAAAATGGAGCTTCTAATGCAATAACTATGAAACTTTTTGAAAAATTAGGATTAGAAGTTTATAGTGAAATGTCTCAAGCTCAACCAGACCCTAATTTTACAAATTCACCAATGCCCAATCCAGAAGAAGAAAAAGCTTTTGATAAATTAAAGGAACTAGGACACAAGATTAATGCTGATTTATTACTTTCAACTGACCCTGATGGTGATCGTTTTGGAATTTGTGTTCTTCACAATAACAAATATGTTTTTTTAAATGGAAATCAAATGGCAGCTCTACTTTTAGATTATATTATTTCTCAAAAGATTGAAAAAAATATATTAGGAAAAGATCCTTATGTTGTTAACTCTTATGTAACTTCTTCACTTGGAAGATTAATTTGTGAAAAATATGGAGTTAAACTAATAAAAACTTTAACTGGTTTTAAATGAATTGGTGGTTACACCGAAATGGAAATTGCTAAAGGTTTTGAAAATATTATTTGTGCTTATGAAGAATCAAGTGGTTTTATGTTTAGTGGTATGGCCAGGGAAAAAGATTCATTACAGGCTTGCTTAATGATGATTGAAATGAGTCAATTTTACAAAAACAAAAACAAAACACTAATTGATCGTCTAGAGGAACTAGGGCAAGAATTTGGTTATCATAAGCAATTTGTTAAGGCATTAGTTTTAAAAGGAATTGAAGGAATAGAAAAAATAAGAGGGTGTATTAAATTTTTACAAGAATCAAAATTTGAGGATTTCTTAAGCTTAGGTTTTGTTCGTTATGATAATTATGAAAAAGCTATTTCTTTTACAAAAGACAATCAAAAATTAATTGAATTGCCAACTTCAAAAGCTTTTAAATTTTACTTTAATGATTATGATTGAATTACGATTAGACCATCAGGAACAGAACCAAAAATTAAAGCTTATTTTTGCCTAAAAGCAAAAACTAAAGAAGAATTGGAAGAAAAATATAAAAAAGCTGAAAAACAAGTTAAAGCATTATTTAAAAAAGGAGGAATTGACCAGTGAAACTAATTGTTGCTCTTGGCAATCCTGGAAAAAACTTTGAAAAAACTAGGCATAATGTAGGGTTTTTAGCATTAGATTATTTTATTAAATCAAAAAAACTAAAAGAATTAACGCCTTTTAAAAAAGCTGATTGCCTTTTTTATAAAGATAAAAACTTTATCTTAATAAAACCGCTTTCTTTTATGAATAATTCAGGAATTCCTACTTATAAAATTATTAAATTTTTTAAAATAAAACTGGAAAATGTTTTAGTTATTTATGATGATATTAATTTACCAATTGGTAAATTAAGAAGTCGTGTAAAAGGTTCTAATGGTGGCCATAACGGAATTAAAAATATTATTAAAAATCTTGGTAGTGAAAAAATTAAAAGAATTAGAATTGGGGTTGATAATGATATGGATATGCCCCTTTCAAAATGAGTTTTAAGTCCTTTTGAAAAAGAAGAATTAATTGAATTAGAAGGTGTTTTTAAAAAAACTGAAGATGTGATTGACCTTTTTTTAAAGGGAGATTTTTATTCAGGAATGAATAAATATAACTAATGATTCAAAAAATTATTAATAAAAAAATTGCTAATTTAAATCAAAAATTTATCATCGGGGTTTCTGGTGGAGTTGATTCAATGGTTTTATTAGATGTTGTTAATAAACTTCATCCTGATTTATTAGTTGTTTGTCATGTTAATTACAATCTTCGTAAAAACTCTAATAAAGAAATGTTAATGGTCAAAAGGTTTTGTTTAAAAAATACTATTCCTTTTCATGTTTTGAGTGTTAAAAAAAAGTTAAAGTCAAACATTCAGGAGCAAGCGAGAATTATTCGATTTAATTTTTTTAATAAAATTGCTAATAAATATAAAATAAAAAATATTTTAATAGGTCATAATTTTGAAGATCATCTTGAAACTTATTTATTGCAAAAGAAGCGCAATATTATTACGCCTTTTTGAGGCATTAAAGATGTCTCGCTATGACAGAATTTAACAATAATTCGCCCAATGTTAAAGATTTTTAAAAAACAAATTTATGATTATGCTAAAAATTATAAGGTTGATTTTATTGAGGATTTATCTAATCAAAAAAAGTTTTATAAAAGGAATGAAATTCGTATAGATAAAATTCAAAATCTTTCTTTATTTCAAAAAAAAATAATGGCTTTTAAAATTTCTTTAAAAAACCTAAAAAATAAACAACTATTTAAAAAAATTGCTATAATGAAAAAGGAAATAATAGTTAGAAATAAGTTTCATAAATCAATATTTAAGCACAAATACAAACATATTTTTATCACTCTTTATTATTTTTTAAAGGACTTATCTTATCCAGTAAAAAGAATAAATAAAAAGATTATTAATGAAATTATTTCGTTTCATAAAAAATCAATTCATAATAAAGTTAAATTAAAAATGTGTCAAGATTTTTACCTCCAAAAAGATGGGGATTGATACAAACTATTGAAGGGGACAGATTATGAGTCAAAAAATGCCTAATAACAAACAAATAAATAAAAATGTTAGAAAAAATTCAATTTTTCCATTTCTTTTTATGGCCATCTTAATTTCTTCAATAGTTTTTTTGTTTAGGAATCCTTTAACTAAAATTCATACTAACACTGAATTTCAAAAAATTTTAGTTGATGATAGTTACCAATTTGAAAGCGTTAATATTTTTCCTTCAGAAAAAACAATGCAAGTTAAAGGGATTTATTATAAAGATGATAAAAAGTATGAGTTTGAAACCATTTATCCCAATACTGAGAAAAATTATAACTATATAGTTGAAACAATTAATCAAAAAATTAAAGATCCTACAAAAGGATTAACAATTGTTAAACCATCTAACTTTTCAATTTGGAATTTACTTTGAAATATTCTTATTTTTGTAGTTCCATTTATGTTAATCTTTTGACTACTTTCTAAATCAGGCCCAAGCAAGGGAATAGAATTTGGAAAATCAAGAGCTAAATTAAACAAATTAAACACTATCACCTTTAAAGATGTGGCAGGAGCAAAAGAAGAAAAAGAAGAACTTAGTGAAATTGTTGATTTCTTAAAAAAACCTAACGAATATGTTTCACTAGGAGCAAGAGTTCCTAAGGGGGTAATTTTAGTTGGGCCACCTGGAACTGGTAAAACTTTACTTGCAAAAGCAGTTGCTGGGGAAGCCAAGGTGCCTTTTTACACAATTTCTGGTTCTGATTTTATTGAAATGTTTGTTGGGGTTGGTGCCTCAAGAGTAAGAAGTATGTTTAAGGAAGCCAAAAAAAATGCCCCTTGCATCATTTTTATTGATGAAATTGATGCAGTAGGAAGAAATCGTGGACCTGGTTCAATGGGGGGACATGATGAAAGAGAACAAACCCTTAATCAGTTACTAGTAGAAATGGATGGGTTTGGTACTAATGCAGGAATTATTATAATCGCCGCTACTAACCGTGAAGATGTTTTAGATAAGGCCTTGCTTCGTCCTGGAAGATTTGATCGTCGCATTTCAGTTCATTTACCAGATGTTTATGCCCGAATTGAAATTTTAAAAGTTCATGCTCGTAATAAAAAATATGCTAAGGGAATTGATTTTGAAAAATTAGCATATCGAACACCTGGATTTACTGGAGCTCAACTGGAAAATGTTTTAAATGAAGCAACCCTTCTTTCAATTCGAGATGACAGTAAAAAAGTAACAATGCTTCATCTTGATGAGGCAGTTGATCGAGTAATTGGTGGACCAGCCAAATATTCAAAAAAGAAAAATGCTGAAGAACGAAAACTAGTTGCCTTCCATGAAGCGGGTCATGCTGTCATTGGGTTAAAATTAGCAGATGCAGAAATTGTGCAAAAAGTAACAATTATTCCTCGTGGGGCAGCTGGTGGTTATGTTTTGATGACTCCAAAAAAAGAATCATTTATTTTAACTAAAACCCAAATGTTTCATAAAATTGTTTCATATATGGGGGGGAGGGTTTCTGAAAAACTTCATTTTGGAAAAGAAAATATTACAACAGGATCATCTGATGATATGAAAAAAGCAACAAGTTTAGCAAGAGCAATGGTAACGCGCTTTGGAATGTCTGATGAAATTGGTCCAATTTCTCTTGAACCAAGCAACCAAAATGCTTTTGGACCTTCGTCAATACTTAATCCAGCCAAAGAATATGGAGAACAAGTTAATTCTCAAATTGATAGTGAAATTAAAAAAATTATTCTTAATGCTGAGAAAAAAGCTCATGAAATTATTAGTAAACATTTACCAAAAGTGAAACTTATTGCTGAAATGTTACTTAAGCATGAAACTTTAACAGCAGAAATGATTGAAAACATTGATAAATATAATGATGTATCAAAACCAATTGAAAAAAAAGAAGATAAAAAAGAAAAAGTAAAAAAAGAAGAAAAACAAAAGGATTTAAAACCAAAAGAAAAAACTAAGAAATCTTTAAAACAAGAGTCACTAGATTTTAATAATAAAAAATAATTCTAATTATGAATTTGCTTCTTTGTATTTGGAAAAAAGTGATTGAGCTCTAGGAGTATTTTGGAATATTCTTTTTGTTTTTTCAAATGAACTTTCAACCCAAGATTGAATATCATTATAAACTTGTTTACTGGCTAAATAATCACCAATTTTTGGATTTAAACCAACTTCTTCTCAATATTCTTGCCATTTTTTTGAACTTCAATTTTTATAAATATTTTCAACAAATAAAGAATTTATAAAAATATCCTTAATTAAAGTCTTTTGATTTGCTGTAACAAAAGTATTTAATGATGCTTTAAATTGAGTAGTTTGTTTAAATTTTTCTTCGGTTCTAACATTAGGATCAATTCAACTTTGATAAGCTTTTTCTGTTTCATTCTCATCTTTAAAAAATGCTTTAGTGTTGTCATAGTTATTAATTCAATTTTTTCAATGTTGTTGATATTCATGACTATTTAAAAAATCAGCATTTGTAAATACTTTTTCATTTTTAAAGTTATCATAATCATTTTTTTTAGCACTCTTTGAATAATCATCATAGCCTTTTTTAAATCCTAAATCTTCTTTTAAATAATATTCAACAAAATCATCTTTATAAAAATCACTATTTAATTCATAATCTCTTCTTGTTCTTATTAATGGGTCTTCTCAATTTTTATAATCATTTAAAGCTTGTTTTGAATTATGATAAATTTTCACATCATTTTTTGAAAGAAAATTGTTATATGCAGTTTCATAAGCTTTTTCTTTTTGAAAGTTTTCATTTGTTAAGTTTGGTTGTTCTCATTTTTGATAATCACTTAAAGCTTCTTTTTTATAAATTTCTAAAGCATTTGCTTTGGTTGCCCACTTTTTCAAATCAAGATTAAATTGATTAGATTTTAAATATTTATTTTTTAATCAAGTGTTAAAAACATTAATGTTTTCTTCATCTTTTTTAAACAAAGCAACACTTTCAACTTTTAAATTAATTCAATTATTAAAATAAGAATCTTTATCATCACTTGCTTGGAATTTTAATTCATTATCTTTTTGCAATTTAGCATTGTAAGCATTATATTTTTGTATTGTGTCTTTATCTTGTAAAAATAAGTCCCCAAGATTCTCACTATTTGTTCATTTATATAAGTCTTGTAAAAAACGATTATTATTATTTGTTTTATTATAGTCAGCTTTGGTTCTAACCAAAGGATCTATTCAATTATTGTAATCAACTTTAGCTTCATCACTTAATAAATATCATTTTTTTCCTTTTGCTAAAATTCAAGCACTCAAAGCATCTTCATATGCTTTTAAGCCTTTTTCAAAATCACTTGCTTGGTGTTTTTCAGGATCATTTCATTGATTATAATCTTGATTTGATTGATCATCACTTTTATAAAGGTTAAAAACAAAATCATTATTTTCATTGATCCATTTATCTAAATCATTTTTATATGCTTCTTTTAAATAATAGTTTTTATATCAATTTAAATAAATGTTTGTTTTACTTTGATCATTAATCATTTGGTCAATAAATTTTTTGTGCTTTCTTTGCATTTTTAATTCTTGATTAACAATTTCATTTCAGTAATTATTGTAATCTAAATTATATTGTTCATTTAAATATTTTTGATCATATTGTTTTAAAATATTATCATTATGTTCCTTAAATTTTGTTTTAAAAAAGGAACTATCTTCAAAGATATCTGGCAAAATATTTGCTTTTATTTTTGACCAAGTATCTAAATCATTTCATTTTTGAAGATTGTTATATTTATCAGTCCATTTAGTTTTTTCAAGAATTTCTTCTTCAAAATATTTTATACCACCAGTTGCATCATTAACCCAAGAATTAAAATCATTGTTTCAGTTGCTTTGTTTTGCCAAATATTTTTCTTTATTTTGTTTGGCAATTTCTTTTTTTCCAACATCTAATTTTAGCCATTGTTTAAAAGCTAAATTTTGATCATTTTTTCATTGGTTGAATGCAATGTTATGACTATTATCTTTTTCAAAATCACTTTTTGTAATTTTTTTAGCAACTTTTCAATGTTCATAATCCCTAACAATTGCTAGATCATCTTTTTTATATAAATCTTTTAAAAAGTTATTGTGAATATCAACCTGTGCATCAATTCATGAATTGAAAGGTTTATTTGTCTTAAATCATTTGCTAAATCAATCCTGATAAGGTTTAAAATTATTAAAATAACCAGTTTTTGTTTTGTCTTTAGATAATTTTTTTAATTCAAAAAGTTCTTTTTTCCATTGCTCATTTTTGAAAAACTCTTCATTAGCATAATAAGAATTTTTAAAATAATTTTCTTTATTTTGGGAATCTAATCACTTTTTAAAGTTGCTATTAAAATCATTAGAATAATAATAACTTTGCAGGGCAATTTGTTTGTTTGATAAATTATTATATTTATTATTTAATTGATTAATTTGATTTAAACTCAATTTAAAATCATCAATAACAGCAATTTTATTTTCACTTCTCCCACCGTCATTACTTCTTCTTGCTTGAGAAAGCCACTTATTTTCAAAATATTTTACAAATAGTTTATTTAATTCATCATGTTCATAAAGATTATAAAATTTATCATATTGCAATTTTACTTTTCGAAGACTATAAGCATTTGGATTGTTATTTTTTCAATTTTTGAAAGCTAAAGATTTTTCAAATTCATCAATAGCATTATAATTAATCATCAATATTTGATTATCTTTAATTTTTGTTTTTGAAAGTAAACTAATGCTTCCATAATCACTATCCACCTCTGCTTCTTCTCTATATATTTGGTGATCATTTGTGCTTGAAATTTCTTTTAATTTTTCCTTAAAACTATTAAACATTCCTTCAATCACCGAGTCTAATCAAGCCTGATCATCTTCACCTCTAAGTCTCATTGTGCGCATTCAATTCATTATGTAGCGATCTCGATTTTCAATGTAATACCTAAATTTTTTTAAATCCATCATTGACAATATTTCTAACATTTTATCCTGATCTTGATGGGCTTCAATCAATTCTTTTCAACTATATTTGTCTTCTCTAAAAGAAAATTCTTGATTTATACCATGAAGATTATCAAAAGCATAGGGCGTATAACCTTCTGGGAAAAAAAGACCATCACCAGTGGGATATTTGTATCCCCATAGTTTTTTACTAGAAATAAAATTAGCATCAATATGATTAAAATAAGTTATTTTTTGATTAACAATGGCATTTTTATTTGTTGTTTTAACATCTAATTGATCAAGAATTTTTAAAGGATCATATTCTCTATTTTTTCACAAAGTATAAACTTTTTTTCAAAATGTACTTTTAATTCGGTTTTTTCACAAACTATAGCGCTCACTCATTAGGTTGCTATGATAAGAATAAGTTCTTAAAAAAGGATTAATAACATATTTAACATAGCTTAAAAAGTTTTTAACAAACGCCTTTGGTTGAATAAATGTTTTATCTTCTTTTTCACCAAAACGATAAAAAATTTCTTCTAGTCAAGATCAGTCAGGCTTCTTTATTCGATAATGGCTAAGAGCACCATTTTTATGTTCTGGAATATATGAATTATAAGATAAATACCTAGTGTTATGGCCTCACTCAATTTTTGTTTGCATATTTTGTCAATTGAAATATTCATAAGGATTATTAATACTTTGATCAAAGTTCTTATATAGTTCACTTAAAAAACTTTTACCCCAGTTTTGTGAACTACTAAATGATTTTGCAAAATCATTTTGATTAACCATTGATTCATCTTTAATACTAATGATTTGGGGTATTAACCAAGCATAAAACTCTCTCTTATATTGGGGATTATCTGATAATAACACATCCCCACTTCCACCAATTCATTTAGCAATTTCTTTTCTTAATTCACCATGCTTTCGCTTTTGTTCAAAGCTTGTTGGTGAATTAAATTTAGTTTGCCAATTTGTTAAATCATCTTGATAAGAGCTTGAATTTTGGTATTCATTTTTCAAATATTTTAATGATGTTTTTTCTCAATCTTGATAATATTTGTCATAATTTGAAAAAGATTTAATATCATTTAATCAATCGCTTTTAGTTAGTGTTGCTTTAAAATTAGCAAAAGCCTTTTTATAAGAATTAGCAAACTCAATATTTTTGTATTTTTTTTCCAATAATGATTTCTTATAAACATTTTCTAAAATATATAAATTATTAGATTCTTGTTTTCAATTATCAAAATATTGGTTTAAAAATATTGAATCTTTTCATTGGTCTTTGGTTAAAAATGAATTAGCATTTTTATAATCTTCATATGCTTTTGCATATTGGGGAGAATTTCTTCAAAGAGTCTTTAATTCTTCTTCATTTTCTTGGCTCCACTTTAAAAATTCAGCATTTGAATAATCAATATTTTTTTGATTTGAGATTCACCGATTCATTTGGGTTTGAAAAATAGGTTCACTTTCCCATTTAGCTTTTAATAAATTAAAATTCTTTGCTTTTCAAATACTAAAATCAAAATCACTAACACCACTTTTTGCAACAATATAATCTTGCAATTTTTGGTCATAACCATTGTTTGAAGAATCCTTTTTTCAAAGATTAAAACGCAGATTACGACTATTATTAAATTCTTGATGTTTAGTTCAATCCAAAAAAGCTTGATTAGAAACATTTTGGTTAGACCATTGCTCTTTTGACAAAGTAGGAACATTTTGTTTTTGCAATCATTTGTTTTTAAAATCACTTAATTGATTATTATCAAAATCACTTTTTAATAAATTATTTCCCTCTTGATTCATTCACTTTTTAAACTCTTCATTAAAAGAATGGTCATTTCTAATTTGACCATCTTGGTGATTGCTATTTTGAAACCAATAATTAAGATTAGTTTTATTCTTTGTTTTATCATCTATTCATTTTTCCTGAGAATTTTGAAAATTAAAATCTCCTTTGTTAGTTTTTTTTCATTCATTTTTAATTTTAATATGAGAATTATTTTTTCAACTATTGTAATAACTATTAACAAAAGGAGAGGCTAGTCATTGGGTCTTGGTTCTTTTGCCTTTAGCATTCAATCAACTATTTTTTTTACTTAAATAATCATTGTCAAAATTTGATTCTCATTTGTTTTTTAAAAAACTATAATGATTAGTAGTTTTTCAATTTTCATATTCCTGATTTCAAAAAACTTCATTATTTTTTCAATTAGCAAAACTTTGTTTTTTTGGCCCTTCATTAATTCAAGCACCAACCCTTGCTTCATAATCATCTTTACCATCACTTTTTCATAGATGGACTAATTGGTTTTTTAAAGAAGGTCTTTTAACTCAAGTTTGAAAATGACTTTGACCATCCAAAGTATTTAATCATTGCTTTTTTGAAATTGATTCAAAAGTTTTATCGTTAGATTCAATTCATGTTTTTAAACTATTTTGATAATGGTTGGTGTTTTTATATCAATGATTTAAAATAGATAACTTTTTAGTATTGACTCATTTTTGAAATTGAGTCCTTCCTTCACTAATCTCTACTCAATCTTTTACCTTATGGTTTTGAGAATTAATTCAATTAGTTTTTGCATCTAAAAAATTATTAGCACCACTTGTTGTTTTTTTGAAACCATAATTTTCATCATCACTAACTTTTTTTAAATTTTGTGCTTCCTTAATTCAATTATTATAAAACGAGTTACTATAATCATTGCTTAACCAATTTTCATAACTCATTTTATTAACTTTTTTTCAATTATTAAATTTTTGTTGATAATCATCACTTTTTATAAAAAGGTTTTTTCCATCACTTTTAAAAGCAGCACTAGTTTTATAACTTTTAAAATTTTCTAGCCAAAAACTTTGATCTTTTTTTCAATGATCAAAAGTTCTTTTGCTTTGGTGCTTACCCTTTTTTAAAAAAACATTAACTTTAGTTTCATAATCTTGGGTATTTTTTCAGTTATTAAGTAAATCTTGATTATCTACTTGTTTTAAAAGTCATTTATTGTAACTTTTCTTTCCATAAATTTCTTCTCATTTTTCCATTGTTGGTTTTTGATTTTTTTTTGTCACCCATTTTTTTTGTTCTTGACTAAAAGCATCACTTTTTTTTCAAGCATTTAACAATAAAAGATTTTTTTCAGGTTTTAAAATCCATTCCTTGTGTAAATCTTTAGCATCCTTTGTGTCAATTCAAAAGTCTTTTGTTCTTTTTTTTGGGCCACTAGATATTCAATTATTCATTGTGCTTAAAATTGGTAGATTTTCTTGCCTTGCTTTTTGCAAGTAATGAGCTCCCAAAGGTTTTTGCCCTTCAGGTAAATTTTTTCAAGAAGCAAAATACTGAGTCGTTTTATCTTTTTTTAGCATCCACTTTCTTCAACTTTGAATGCTATCTTTTTGACTTTTGGCTCATCTATTTAAATACTCATCAAATCGATCATCCTTTTGAAACTCAGCAGTCAAAACCTTTAAGGCTTCAGGAGATTTTTTCCATGTCTCAAAAGCTTTTGTTGCCTCACTAGTTTGAAATCATTGGTCAAAAGTTATATTTCTATTATTAAAACTCGAAGTAATTTTATCGACTAAAGATTGTGGTTTTTTAGTTTCTTGAATTTTAGAATCTTTTTTTTCATTATCTATTTTTTGTTCTTGTAAACCCAAAAAAAGTGAATTATCCATAAGATAAAAAGAACTTATCCCCATTGTTAAAAATGTCACCATTCCTAGGTTATTTTTATTGTTTCTTCTCATTAATAATAATTTTTTTACACTTCACCTTCAAAATCTTATCTAATAGATTATATTATCATTTTTGTGGTTTTTTACAAGACAAAAAAACTGATAAAACAATTTTATTTTGTTTCAATTAAAGCATATTTTTCAAAATTTATTTTTTCATTTTTTGTTGCCAAATATGCTTCTTCTTTAATTAAATCAATCACAATTGCATCATTTTTTAAAATAATGCTTTCTTTTAAAACTGTTATTACATAATCTAAAAATTGATAACTTAAAGGATTTTTGGAAATAAATGTTGGTTGATAATCATGGTTTTTTAAACACTGTAATGATTTTTTAATATGCAAAGGGCGCAATTTATTATTTTCTAAACAATTAAAGTCATAAAAACAATAAGTAATATCTGATGGTTGTTGGATTTCTAAAATTTTTGAGTTTTGTCCAACGCTATGAATTAAACCAGCTGGAACATTAATAACATCATTAACCTTAGGAACAATTTTTATTAATAAATCTTCAATTTTATTTGCTTTAATCTTTTCTAAAATTTTTTGATGATCATAAGTCTTGATCCCAACCACAAATTCACTATTTTTTTAGCTTCTAAAATAAATCATGATTCACTTTTTCTATTTTATTCTTTTTCTAATTTTCAAGCCAACTTATCATCAGGGTGAACCTGGATAGAAAGAGGATTTTTAACATAAATAATTTTAACTAAAGGCCCTTTTTTGATCACCCCACCTGTAGCAATTTGGTTTTGTTTTTCTAAAAAAGGAGAATGCAATCACTTTTCATATCCTCAAATTTTATCAATGATAATTGGAATAATTTTTTTCATATTAATTATTAAAACACAAATAAGCAAAAATTATAAAACAATAAATATTAAAAAATTAATTATTAAGTATAATTAAGGTAGTGAAATCTAAAAATAAAAAAGGAAAAAATTTTAATGAAAGCTTTTGCATATTTACAAAAAATTGGAAAATCTTTAATGATTCCAGTTGCTGTTTTACCAGCTGCAACCTTATTTTTTAGACTTGGCTCCCAAGATTTGCTTGGACAATTTTTTAATTTGCAATCTAATGATAATGTTTTGCATAGTGTTGGTAAAATAGCTTTTGATAACTTGGCATTAATTTTTGCAGTCGGTGTGGCAATAGGGATAGCAAATGATGGAAATGGAATTGCCGCTCTAGCAGCTATTTTAGCATTTTTTACTATAAATATAGTGGGAAAACAATGGGCAGAATGAGTTTATAATTTTAAGGGCAATTGGGAAATAGGAACTTTTGGAGGAATTATTGCAGGAATAATGGCCGGGGAAATGTATAATCGGTTTAAAAACTTTAAACCTCCAGATTTTTTAGGTTTTTTTGGTGCAGAACGCTTTGTTTTAATTTCTACTTTAGGTTTTTCATTTTTACTTGCTGGTTTATTTGGGATGATTTGACCAACTTTACAAGGTGGAGTAGAAGATTTTTACAACATAATTAAAGCAACTCCAAATTTTGTTCAAGGAGGAGTTCATGTTGCCACTGAAAGACTATTAATTCCTATTGGTTTGCATCATATTTGAAATGCTGTTGTGCTTTTTGCAAAACCAGGTGGAGACTTCATTAGATTTATGGAACAAGATGGTGGTGGAGCAATGATGGTTGGTAAGTTTGTGATCAATATGTTTGCTTTACCAGGGATTGCTCTAGCCATTATTGCTACAGCAAAAAAAGAAAACAAAAAACAAGTTAAAACACTTATGTATTCAGCAATTCTAGTCACATTTGCAACAGGAATAACTGAACCTATTGAATTTACCTTTCTTTGAATAGCGCCTTTTCTTTACATATTTTATGCTTTTTTAGCTGGATTTTTTGGAGCAATCACAGCAGCCACAGGAGCATTACATGGGTTTGGTTTTTCAGCAGGATTTATTGATTTTATTTTAAATTATGGAATAGCAAAAAATCCATTGTATCCAATTTTTATTGGAGTAATTGCTTTTCCTGTGTTTTATTTTAGTTTTAGATATTTAATTTTAAAATATGATGTTAAAACTCCTGGGCGCAAAGACAAAGAAATTGAGCAAATTCAAATTAAGGATTCTAAGACAAAATGATTAAAAAAAGCCGAAGTAATTATTGCCTCGTTAGGTGGAAAAAACAATATTGTTCAAATCACTTCTTGTGCCACAAGGCTTAGAGTAAAAGTTAAAAATAGTGCAAAAATTAATGTAAAATTAGCCCAATCAGCAGGGGCGATCGCTGTAACTAAACCATCAAAAACATCAATTCAAGTTGTTATTGGGCCAAATGTGCAATTTTATATGAATGAAATTTCTCAATTACTAAAAAAATAAATTTTTTTTATGTATTCCTACATTATACTTTGTAAAGTCCTTGCTTTATAACAAAATATATGTTTTTGTGCTATAATCACATTGTATTATTATGTTTTTGTGTTAATATATAATGATTAAAAAGAAAGTATGTTTATAGAAAAGAGGTTTTTAAATGAAAAAAGTATGAATACAACTTTTAACTGGTGGAGGTGTTTTGGCTGGCGGAGGAGCAGTTGTTTTTACAAGTTTAAATAGTCGAGGCAATACAAATACCCAAGTTGCTGAATCACAACAAACAGCAAATCAACAAACATCGACAACATCTTCAAGTAGTGGTTCATCTTCAAGTAGTGGTTCATCTAGCAGTGGAAGTTCCTCTTCAGGTGGAGGTTCTAGTTCTGGGGGTGGTTCTTCTTCAGGAGGAGGTTCTAGTTCTGGAGGAGGTTCTTCGTCTGGCGGGGGCGGATCAAGTTCTGGTGGAAATTCAGAAATTCAAAATAAATTAAATAGTTTACCTTCATTTAAAAGTTTTGCTGATTATTCTAAAACAAGCCTTTGAAATGCTTTGCAACAAAGTGGAACAACTGAATTAAAGACAAAATGAGATGAAGAAGTTAGAAAAGTTTTATCAGCTAACGAGTTTCAAACATGACAACAACAAGAATATTATGACAACCTATCACTAAGTGAATTTGTAGAAGCAAAATATAATGATTATGGTTTGGATTTATTATATAGTGATTTTGGCAATATTAAACGAGATAAGTCTATCCAAGAAGAAACAGGGTTCCAATCTACTTTTGAGTGATTTTTAAATTATAAATATTTTATGTCTGCCTCTGATGCAATTAGAGCTTTTAGGGCAAAATATGACGAAGCAGATTTAAAAAACAATGTTCAAGAAATTAGAACACTTTTGGCAGGAAAAAAAACTATTCGTGTTGAGCAAAAAAGTCTTGTTAGAGCTTATTTTACATATAAGTTTTTTGAGGAATTAACCAAAAAGCAAAAAGCAGATTTTGTTACAAAAGCATAAAGGATTAAAAAGGTTTAAATTTTTTTTTATTTTTAAAAAAAGATAATTGGAGGTTTTCAAGATATGAAAAAAATCATTATACTTTTTAGTAGCACATTGTTATCAGTTTTTTTAATCCTTTTTTCAACAACAAGCAGTAATTTTTTAAAGTTTGAATCAATGTTTAAAAACCCAAATAACAACCAAGAAGAGTCAAAACCTGAAATTTCTAATTCCGGATCATCTTCTATTTCATCAACCTCTAACACTAGTGAAACACTTAATAAAAATCGGGTTTTGATCAATAGTCTTTCGCAATTAGATAAAAAATTTGTTGAAGATAATGAAAATAATCCTTCCAAGTTGTCAACAAAAATTGATAGGTGACTTATTAAGTATAAGAATGAAATGAACAAAAAAAGAACACTTTCACTAGTCGAATTTAATAGGTGTTTTAGAAATAAACAAAATTCTTTTGATAAGACAAAAAGAAATTATGCTAATTTAAATAGTGATTTTAATAACTGATTTAAAAAACCAAATCTTTTTTCAAACTCTCTTTTGCAAGATAAAACATTAGAATATTTATATTATTTCTTTATTTTTGAATTTTTATTATCTGCCGATGATAATGTTTTTTTCTTTATAATGAAATATATTTTTAGAAAAGATATGAATTTAACATTATTTGAAAGCTTTTTACCAAATTCTAATTTTCAATTTTTAGCTTATAAGGAAGGTAAAATAAATTTAATAGAAACTTATGATAAAATTATAAAAAATTTTATTCAAAATTATGATAGTAATATAAATTATAACGCTTCAAAAAGAATTGTTATTGACAATTGTGTTTCAAATGATTAAATTGCTAAAATAATTTATTAATAAAAAAATTGGAATAAAAAATGGCAGACAAAATAATCAAGGCAATAGATGGCAATGTTCAAATTTATTTAGCAACAGGAAAAAAAATAATCAAAGAAGCAACTAAACTTCATGATTTTTGACCATCAGCAACTAAAGCATTTGGGCGTTTAGCATTAATGTCACTTGTAATGGGTAGTGATTTAAAAGAAAAACAAAAAATTACTCTAATTGTTAATGGCGATGGAAGATTAGGCACTCTGATGGTTGAAGCCAATGAAAAAGGCGAAATAAGGGGTTATGTTGCTAATCCATATGTCAATACTATAAAACACAATAATCGCTCAATGGCAGCTTTAGCCATAGGAGACGAAGGTTATTTTCAGGTTATTAAAGATTATGGTTTAAAAGAACCATACACGACTAAAATTCCTCTAATCAAAGGAGAGTTGCTTGATGAATTTAACAAATATTATTGAGAATCTGAGCAAATCCCAAGCGGACTTTTAATATCAGTAGAGTTAGATAAGCAAAAAATTGTTAAACAAGCAGGAATTATTTGTGTTAAATTGCTTCCTGGTTATACTAAAGATGATTTAAAAAAACTAGAAGATGTTTTCCACCTTTTAAATCCATTTTCAAAAAATTTAAAAAAAATGAGTTTATATAATTTATTAATTTTTGCTTTTCCTAATGCTAAAATTTTGGAAGAAAAAAAAGTTGTTTTTAAATGCCGATGCAACAAAAATAAAATTGACAAAATTATTCAATTATTAAAAAAAGAAGATCTTGAAAAAATTTCTAACAAGATAATTCAAGTTAAATGTGAATTTTGTTCAAAAAAATATAAAATAAAAAAAGAAGAGGCATTAAAGATTATTAAGGAAAATAGCTAATGAGAATAGGGAATGTAGAAATAAAGGGTAAAGTTTTTTTAGCACCAATGGCAGGTGTTTCTAATGTTGCTTTTCGCACAATTTGCAAGCAACAAGGAGCAGCTTTAGTTTTTGCAGAAATGGTTTCTGATAAAGGAATTATTTATAATAATGCAAAAACTATAAAAATGTTGCATGTTGAAGATTTTGAAAGACCAGTGGCAATGCAAATTTTTGGTAGTGATAAGGAATCATTAGTTCAAGCGGCTAAGTATGTTGATAAAAACTCCAATTGTGACATTATTGATATAAATATGGGTTGCCCAGTTCACAAAGTTGCTATTAAAGCCCAAGCCGGTGCTAATTTAATGAAATATCCGCAAAAAATTTATGACATTGTTAAAACAATTTCCCAAAGTGTTTCAAAACCCATAACAATTAAGATTAGAACTGGATGAGATCAAGAAAGCATTAATGCTATTGAGGTGGCAAAACTTGCTGAAAAAGCAGGAGCAAAAGCAATTACAGTTCATGGAAGAACAAGAAAGCAAATGTATTCAGGAAAAGCTGATTGAGCACTAATTAAAAAAGTTAAAGAGGCAGTAAATATTCCAGTTATTGGTAATGGGGATATTTTTGATGAAGATGATGCTAAATTAGCATTAAAGTCAGGAGTTGATGCAATTATGCTAGCAAGAGGAGCAATGAGAGCACCTTGAATGTTTAACCAAATTAATTATTTTTTAAAAAATGGTGTAAAATTAAAAAGACCTAGTTTAGAAGAAATTAAACAAATTTGTATTGATCATACAAAAAGGCTAGTTGCTTGAAAAGGGGAAAAAATTGCCATTTCTGAAATGAGATCTTTAGCAACCAAATATGTTTATGGATGACCTGAAGCAACATATTTTAGAAAAAGAATCTTTAAAGTTGAGACTTTAAAAGAATTTATTAATGAATGAAGGGATTATATTAAAATAGTTAATAATAAAAAAGAGGAATAATATGAATTTAACAGTTTTTGGAGCCGGAAGTTGAGGAAGTGCATTGGCACAATGTGCTAGTGAAAACATAAAAGTATTAGCTTATTGCAAAAGCCAAGATCAAGCAACAAAAATAAATAGCAATAGCAAAGATAAATATATGCCTCAAGTTAAATTTACTTTTAAAGCAACATCAAACTTGCAAGAAGCTATTGACTTTGGTGATGTTTTTTTAATTACAATTCCTGTTAAAAACATTCAAGATTTTTTAAAAGATTTAGAAAAATATAATTTTAATCCTAAGTACATTATTTCAGGATCAAAAGGTTTTGAAAAATCATCATTAAAAATTCCTACAGATATAATTAAGGAATTTTATCCTAATAGTAATATTGGAGCGTTAACTGGACCTTCCCATGCTGAAAGTTTGTTATTAAAAGCACCAACTGCAGTAATGGCAATTGGAAACAAAGAAATTGTTAAGTTAATGAAAAGCATTTTTTCAACAACTTATTTTAAGTTGTATGAATCTCATGATTTATTTGGAACCCAATTTTATGCTGCTTCAAAAAATGTTTATGCTATTGGGGCTGGAGCAGTTGATACTTTTAATAGCAAAGATAACACTAAGGCATATTTTATTTCAAGATCTCTTCATGAAATCCAACTTTTGGGAACTAAAATGGGAGCATTACCAGAAACAATTTTTTCCCTTGCTGGAGTGGGAGATTTTTTAGTAACCTGTTATTCAACAAATTCAAGAAATTGAAATTATGGGAAATATTTAGTTACAAAAAAGAAAGAAGATAAACCAACAATGGAAGTAGAAGGATTAAATACTATTGAATCATTAGTAAAATTGCAAAAAAAACACCAAATAAGAATGCCAATTTTAAAACAAATATATAATTTGGTTTTTAATAAAAAGGATTTAAAAGAAATTTATCAGGAATTAGCTGTTTTTAAAAGAGAGGAAAAATAAGATGTCAAGAAAATTTAGTGAACAAGAATTAATTAGAAGAGAAAAATTAAAAACATTAAAAGCAAAAAAAATTGCTTCTTTTGGAACAAAATTTCTGCGCAACACAACTATTAAAAGAATCATTAATGAATATAGCAAATATGATGCAATGCAACTAAATGAAAAATTTGCAAACAAAGATTTTACTTTTGCTGGAAGAATTATGACTAAAAGAGGCAAAGGAAAAGCTGGTTTTTGTGACATCAAAGATTTTAGTGGGCGCATTCAACTTTATATTCGCCAGGATAATATTAGTGAAAAGGAATTTAATGATATATGATTACCACTTGATTTAGGAGATATTGTAGGGATTTCTGGTCAGGTTATGAAAACTAAAGTTGGTGAATTATCAATTAAAGTTAAAAAAATAACTTTTTTAACAAAAGCATTAAAACCTTTACCTGATAAATATCATGGTTTAAAAGATGAAGAATTAAGAGCGCGTAATCGAGCAGTAGATTTAATTGTTAATGATGAAACTAAATTTGTGGCTTTAACTCGTCCCAAGATAATTAGATGCATCCAAAATTATTTAGATGAAAATGATTTTATTGAAGTAGAAACACCAATCTTAAATTCCACATTAGGTGGAGCGAGCGCAAAGCCATTTTCAACATTTCATAACACCTTGCAAATGCCTTTTTATTTGCGAATAGCAACTGAATTACCCCTTAAAAAGTTAGTGGTTGGAGGTTTTGAAAAGGTTTATGAAATTGGTCGACTTTTTCGAAATGAAGGAGTTTCAAAAAAACACAATCCAGAATTCACATCAATAGAAATTTATCAAGCTTATGCTGATTATGAAGATATGATGGAACTAGCAGAAAATATTTTTAAACAAATAGATAAAAAAGTTTTTAATAATCAACAATTTTATGAATATGAAGGTCATAAAATTGATTTACACAAACCTTTTGCTAAAGTTAGTATGGTTGAGATTATAAAAAAGCACACAAAAATTGATTTTAGTAAAGAAATCAATTTAGATGAGGCAAAAAAATTAGCAAAAAAACACAATATTGAATGAAAAAAACATTGAACTTCAATAGGGTATTTTATTTATGCTATTTTTGAAGAACTTGTTGAACCTAAAATTATTAATCCCACTTTTGTTTATTCTTTTCCAATTGAAGTTTCTCCTCTAGCTAAAAAAAATCAACAAAATCCTCTCTTTGCTGATCGCTTTGAATTATTTATTTTAGGAAGAGAATATGCCAATGCTTTTAGCGAACTTAATGACCCAATTGATCAATTAAGTCGTTTTCAAAAACAAGTTGAAGAAAAGAAATTAGGAAATGATGAAGCTAATGAAATAGATTGAGATTACATTAATGCACTTGAATATGGATTGCCCCCAACTGGAGGAATTGGGATTGGGATAGATCGATTAATTATGTTTTTTACTTGCCAAAAGACAATAAGAAATGTAATATTATTCCCCCACCTTAAAAACAAGGAGAAGTAATGAAAAATTTAAAATTTAATTTTTCTAATCAAGATATAAATACCATATTAAACACCACTACAAGAGTGTTTTTTGGATATTTATTTTTAATTTATTTTGGTTCTTATCAATTTAATTTTGGTGAAATAAATTTTTCTTTTATTTTAATAGCAGCAACATTTTTAGCAGTTGCTTTATCATTTTTAGAAATTTGAACAATTTATTTTCTTTACATTATGACAATCTTTTTAAAACTTAATTTTGGTTGATTAAAAATTAGTGATTTTAACAATTTATTTTCATATGCCAGTATTGAAGTGATGATGTTAATCATTCCTTTATCAATTATTTCTTTTGTTTTTTATCGCTTTAAAAAAAGTAATATATTTTTAAAAAGCTCTTATTCACTAATTATATCTTGGGTGCTTTATTTTATTTTAACTTCATTATTTTTACAACTCCAATATTATAGTGATAAGAGATTTCAAACCATTTTATTTGAATCATTTTTAAAAAATATTTTAATTTATTTTTCATTTGGGATTATGATAATTATTTTAGGATCAATTTTAAGGAACCAACTTATTAAAGAAAAAAAAATAATTATTAATAAGGAAGTTATTATTAATAAAGAGGTTAATAATAATGAAGAAAATATTTAAATTTTCAGCAATTATTTTAGCAGCAGGCAAAAGCAAAAGATTTAAACCTGATAAACTTTTATGCAAATACAATAACAAATTAATTATTCAATTTTCAATTGAAACATTTTTAAAATACCAAAATTTAGACCAATTAATTATTGTTGCTAATGATTCTAATTTTGAAATTGTTAAAAATTTATATAAAAATTATTCAAAAATTAAAATTATTAAGGTCAAAACTGAATATCGCCACGAAAGTGTTTTAAAAGGGTTAAAACTTGTTAAAAATGATTTAGTTTTAATTCATGATGGAGCAAGATTTAATGTTGATAAAAAAATTATTAATAATGTTTTATTAGGCTTAGAAAAATTTGATGCTAGCATTCCAACAATTCCTTGTACTAATACTATTGCTGTTTTTGAGGATGACTTTTTGCTTAAAAAATTAAATCGAGATAATTTAACAATATGTCAAACTCCACAGGGTTTTAAAACTAACATTATTAAAAAAGCAATAGAAGAAAAAAAGAAACAAGCACTAAGTGATTGTGCTAGTTATTTAAATTGACAAAAAACCAAAATTAAAATGGTTAAAGGTCATCCCCAAAATATTAAATTAACCTTTCCCAATGATTTAAATTTTTTGATATAATTAATTTTGAGTTAAGTGTTAAAAAGTAATATTTACTCCTTTGCAGTAATGCATACTAATCCATAAGGAGGTTTTTATGAGAAAGTATGAGATTATGTACATCCTTGATCCTAATTTAAACAAGGATGAAATCCAAACAACTCGTGGTGAGTTGGAGCATGCAATCACATCTAAAGGTGGAAAACTTAAGAGTGAAGATGTATGAGGTTTAAGAGATTTAGCATATGAAATCAATGGACACAAAAAAGGTTATTATGTCATCATTAATGTTGAAGCTCCAAGTGAAGCCATTAAAGAATTTGATCGTTTAGGAAGAATTAACAAAAAAAGATTACGTCATTTAATTGTTAATGTTGATGAAGAAGATGTTAAAAAAGCTAATGAAGCCTATAATAAATTCTTAGAATATAAAAAAGAAAAAGAATTGGAGGCACAATCAAATGATGAATAATGTTGTATTAATTGGTCGAATAACTAATGATTTAGAATTAAGGAAGTTGCAACAAGAAGCTTCAGTTTGTAATTTTACATTAGCAATCAATCGAACTTTTTCAAGAGAAGAAAAAACTGATTTTATTGATTGTGTTGCTTGAAATAAAACAGCAGAATTAATGACACAATATTTAGCAAAAGGGTCATTAATTGCTATTCAAGGGTCAATTCAAGTTGATAATTATGAAACTAATGAAGGTGAAAAACGCCGTTCATTTCGTGTAGTTTGCAATAATGTTCAATTTTTAGAACCAAGAAAATCAGCTAATCAACCAACTGATGAAGTTAAAGAAGAATTAGTCAATTTAGATGAAGATTTATCAAAGACAACTCATGACATAAGTGATGATGATTTGCCTTGATAAAATTTAAAATAAAAAAAGTAAGTAATAGAAAGGAATTAAGAAAATGCCAAAGAGAAAGTTTTGTTTTTTTACAAAAAATAAAATTGAATATATTGATTATAAGAATGTTGAATTATTAAACCAATTTATTTTAAAAAATGGGAAAATTATTCCTAGTCGAATAACTGGGACAAAATCAAAACACCAAAGGTCATTAGCAAAAGCGATTAAAAGAGCTAGAGTGATGGCTTTAATTCCTTATTCAAATGAATAAGCAAGAACCATAAGCATTTATTTTAAAAAAGGACTTAATTTTAAGTCCTTTTTTCTTTGTATTTTAGTTTTAATATTTTTGTAATTAAGATTTTTTATAAAAGTCAACTGAACTATTGTAGTCTTTTGATTTATCTCATCCCATAGGTTCTAATAAGTATTTAATAGTATCTTCTTTAGTTAAAAACGGAATTTGGTGAGCAGCAGATTTTCAAGTGTCACCCATTGAATTTTTTCATTTTTTGCCCATTTTTTCTTCCCATATTTTCATTTGTTTTAAAACATGATCTTTAGTAAATTCTACAACTTTTCCTTTAGAGGCCGCAATAACTTTTTTAACCTTATCAGTTAAAAATCCAGCATGATGATCTCCTTTGGTGTTGTAAAATGACACCTTAGATAAATCCATATTTTTTAATACTTCAGAATAGTTATATTCAATAGCTTTCATTGTTGTATTAACAAATTTTAATTCAAAATCAACAACGTGCTTAAGTTGTTTTGGGTCATCAATTTTTCAACGTGTTTCTCAATTAGAACCACCATTTTCATCATATGCTCTAAACTTTATTTCATTACCAACAAGTTTAATAAAGTCTTCACCTTTTAATAAATCTTTAATATCAACTCTTCCCACAGCTTGAATGATATGGTCTGGATCTTTAGTTCCATATTGTTTAAGGTATTCACTAATTATAAAACCACCATAACTTCCACCAATTAATAAAACTTTATTATTTTGGCTTTTAAAATGTTTGACAATATCATTAGTTCTTTTTAAAGTTTCTTGTAATTCTTTTTTAGCATCATCTACATCAAAATCAGCTAGACTTTTACTAAATTGAGCCATTTTAGGTCAAGGTGATTGACGAACATAAATAAATTCAACATTATTAGCAGCAAGTCAATTATTTTTGTTTGTTTCTTGTTTTGTTTCAGCAAGTCTTCAATTGGTTGTACCAGTTCTTTGGGGACCACCTTGTAAGAAAACCATTTTATATTTAGCACTTGCTTGACCAACTCTTACCATTGAATCTTCAAGACCTAATTTACATTCTTTGTAATCACCATAAGTTTCACCTTTGTAATCGCAATAGACTTGTTTTTCTTTAATTTGGTTTAAATCTACTTTTTGGGTTGCTCCACAACCAATTGCAGTTGCAGAAAACAAAGTAGTTAATAATAATTTCTTTTTCATAATGTCCTTTCTTTTTAAACATATAAATAATATTATATTATAAAAAAAAAAAAAAGAAATAATCAGTGCTTGAAGGTCAATAAACATTTTATATTTAAAAAAACTTGAATTTGTTATAATTATAAAATTAAAGGAGAATAAGAAATGATTAATTATAATTTTATAATTTTTGTAATTATTACTTTTTTTATTTATGAAGTAGCAACTATTTCTTACTTTTTTTTCAATTTTGATTTAAACAATATTTATCATTTATCATATGCAATAGTTAATGTTTTGGTTTTATTATTTTTAATCATTATTTTTATTTTAAGCTTTTTTACCAAAAACAAATTAAGAAATGTTACAGTTAGACAAATTTTGGGAGAAGAAGAAAGCAAGATTTTGCACTTTTCAAAAAGTTTTGTGGTGATTTTTGATAAGGATGAAAGAATTTATTGAACATCATATAACAACCACGAATTATCAAAGTTTTTATATAACAAAAAAATCAAAGATATAGTTCCTGGTTTTGACCAAATGAAATGAAAAAACAAAGCAATGGAGGTTGTAGAAATTTTAAATGAGCACTACCATGTCACCCTTTTAAAAGATAGTAATGTTGTTTTGTTTCGTAATATTAGTGAAGCTTATAATCTTGAACAAAAATTAAGAAATCAAGCTCTTGTTTTTGGTTATATTAAAATTGATGATTTACCAAGTCTTTTGGAAAATGAATCTAATTTTAAGGATTACCAAATTTTATCAATAGTTGCAGAAACCTTAAAAAAAGTTTTTAAAAACCAAAACATTTATTTTAAAAACATTAATCGAGATTTATTCTTTTTTATTACAACCAAAGAAGAATTAAATAAATTTATTAAAAATGATTTTAATGTTTTAGACAAAATTAAAAAAACTGGTTTTAAAAACAATTTAAATCTTTCCGTTTCAATTGGAGTAGGATTAGGTCTTAAAAGCAAAAGCAATGTTGTAGTTTTAGCTGATGAAGCTTTAAAAAAAGCTGAAAGCCGAAGGGGTGATCAAGCTGTTGTTAATGATTTTGGTAAGCCATTACAATACTTTGGAGGTAAAAGTTCAAGAAGTCTGGAAATTAAAAACAAAAACATCAATATTTTTGCAAAAAGATTAATTAAAGAAATTCAAAAAAGTAAAAAAATCATTATTATGGGGCATAAAAAAACTGATTTTGATGCTTTGGGCTCAGCATTAGCTTTAAATAAAATAGTTTTTGGAATTAACAATAAAATTGAATCAAAAGTAGCTTGGAATCTAAAAAGCAACACCACAAAAATTACTAATTTTATTAATAAAAATTTTAAAAGCGATTATATAAACCAACATATTATCAATGAAAAACAAGCTTTAAATTTTATTGATGAAGAAACATTACTTTTAATTGTTGATACTTATAGTCCTAAACTTGTTGAATATCCAAAACTATTAACCAAAACCCCCAAAATAATTGTTTTAGATCATCACAGAGAAGGAAATGAAGTTATTGAAAACACAATCTTAACTTGAGTTGATGCAGCGGCTGTTTCTACTTCAGAAATGGTTGTGGAAATTATTGAAATTAGTAATACTCAAAAATTACTTTCAAGTTTTGAAATTAATCTTTTATATACCGGGATAATTCTTGATTCTAATCACTTTAGTTCTTCTAAACTTTCTTATCGAACCCTTCAATCAGCCTCACTTTTAAAATATTGAAAGGCCAATCATATTGAAGCAGTTGACCATTTAAAAAAGAATCAAAAAGAAACTTTTGATATTTATGAAAAACTTAAAATGGCCAAAGAAATCAAAAAAGGCATCTTTTTTATCATTAATAAAGAAGTTGTGGACAATGTCTTTTTAGCCCAAATTGGTGATAGTTTTATTAATATTTCTGATGTTTTGGCAGTTTTTGTTTTTGGTCTAGATAATGAGGAAAACATTTTGGTTTCATCCCGTTCAAATGGTAGAATTAATGTACAAATGATTATGGAAAATTTTGGTGGGGGCGGCCATTATTCAGCTGCTGCTACAAAAGTTAAAAAGGGTTATGGTTCATTAAAAACCATATCTGATGAAATAAAAAAATATATTGTGGATAATAAAATAGGAGATGATGATGAAAGTAATTTTGATTAAAGATGATCCAAAACTAGGAAGAAAAGATGAAATCATAACAGTTAGTGATGGTTATGCAATGAACTTTTTAATTCCTAAAAAAATAGCAGTAATGGTCACACCTGGAGTTTTGCATAAACTAAAGCAAAACAAATTAGCAAAAAGGACAAAAATTAAAGAAGATATTAATCATTTTTTAGAAATTAAAAAAAAGTTAGAAAAAATTACTTTTTATGAAGAAATGGCCTTTGACAAACAAGGAACTTTAATTAAAAATCTTTCTAAAAAACACCTTATTAAAATTATTTTTGATGCTAGTAAAATTAAATTAGATAAAAATGTTTTTCCAAGTGATTATATTTTTGCTGCTGGAAAAAACCACATTCCTTTGACCCTTTTTCCTAAAATAATTGCTAATATTAATTTAGTTTTAAAAGAAAAGGAACACAAATAAAATGATTGATAATAAAAAATTAAGTCATATTGAGGAAACAGTAATTGGGTTAATGATTAATGACCACCATGCAATTCAAGAGGCAATTTCTCATCTTGATGAAAAAGATTTTTTGGTTGCTGAACTAGCAAATCTATTTTTAGCTATTAAAAAAATGCACAACAAAGGTCAAGAAGTGGATATTATTACTCTTGTTGAGTTTTTAAAAAAGGAAAAGAAACTAGATAGTGTTGGCGGTTATAATTTAATTCAAAATTTAGCTCAATCAGTTGGTTCTTCTTCTAATATTAGTTCCTATATTAAAATTTTATTAGATAATTCAAGATTAAAAAAATTGATTGCTGCTTCTATAAAAATTAAATCACTAGCAGAAAATTCAAAAGAACCAATTGAAGATTTGATGTCCCAAGTTGAAAAGCAAATTTGGGAAATAACTAGAAATGTTTCTAAACAAGATTTTGTTAATTCTCATGATTTTATGGAAGAAGCAATGGATCGCATGCAAAAAGCGATTTCTTCTGAAAATAAATACACCGGTTTTCAAACTGGTTATGAGCAACTTGATGAAATGACATCTGGTTTTCAAAAAGGTGAATACATTATTGTGGCAGCAAGACCCTCAATGGGGAAAACTGCTTTTGCTTTGAATTTATTAATGCAAATTGCTAAAAAAAATAAAAAACCAGTAGCATTATTTTCTCTTGAAATGCCAACTTTTCAAATTACCAATCGTCTTTTGGCGATTCAATCCTTTGTTGAACAATACAAAATAAAATCACCTAAAAGACTACAGGATAGTGAAAAAGAAAAACTTTATCTAGCAGCAGATGAAATTTCTAATCTAGAAATTTATATCAATGATGCAACCCCCCTAACTACAAACCAAATTGTTGCTAATGCTAGAAAGCTTTTTTCTGATACTAAACAAGAATTGTCTTGTATTGTGATTGATTATTTAACATTTATTAATAGTAATAATAGAAGGGATAATCGGGCTGTTGAAGTAGGAGATATTTCTGCTGGTTTGAAATCATTAGCAAGAGAATTAAACATCCCTATTATTGTTTTATCCCAACTTTCAAGAAATGTTGAAAAAAGAGAATCTAAAAAACCGCTGCTTTCTGATTTAAGAGACTCTGGAGCAATTGAACAAGATGCAGATCTTGTAATGTTTTTGTATCGAGAAAGTTATTATGATAAAGAACAAGATAAAAGTAAACCATCACCAACAACAATTATTGTTGGGAAAAACCGAAATGGTCCAATTGGTGAATTTGATTTAATTTTTGATCCTAAAACTGGAAACTTTACTCAATAATGTTAAAGATAAATATTATTTTTGTTGGCAAAAAATTAGAAGAATACACTAATTTAGGCATTAATAAATTTGCTAATAAAATCAAAAAATATGCACACTTAAATTTTTATAAAATTAAACCAAAAACTAATGCTGATATTTTAAAAAATTTAAAAGAAGAAGCAAAAGATATTTTAAAACATATACAAGATGGTTTTAATATAGTTTGTGATAGTAAAGGAGAAATGTTTGATTCAATAAGTTTTAGTAATAAGATTAATAATCTTGCAATGCAACATTCTACTTTAAACTTTATTATTGGATCAAGTGATGGATTAGATGAAAGTGTTAAAAACAAAGCTTATTTAAAAATAGCTTTTTCTAAATTAACATTTCCTCATGAACTTTTTCAAGTTTTGTTATTAGAACAAATTTATCGAGCTTTTAGTATTTTAAATAACCATAATTATCATAAGTAGTTTTTGATATAATTAAGGCAAATGATAGTTTTATATGATAGTTATAGCAAAGAAAATGTAACTTTAAAAATCAAAAATAATCAAGTTAAAATGTATGTTTGTGGCCCCACAGTTTATAATTACATTCATATGGGAAATTTGCGCCCAATTTTAACTTTTGATTTATTAAAAAGAAATTTATTAGCTCAAGATATTGAAGTTTTTCATATTTCAAATATCACTGATATTGATGATAAGATTATAAATCAAGCGTTAAGTGAAAAAACTAGTGAAGAAGAAATTGCTAGTAAATATTTTAAGCAATATCTTTTAGATATTAAAAATATGCAAATTATTTTACCTAATGAAATGCCTAAAGTAACAAATAATATTTCAAAAATTATTGCTTTAATTGAAAAATTAATTAAAAAAGATTATGCTTATGAAATTGTTAATGATGGCATTTATTTTAACATTAAAAAATCAATAAATTATGGGCATTTATATAACCTTGATTTAAATAAATTAAAATTAAATGCTGATCAAAGAATAAAGCAAAAAAAAGATAGTAATGATTTTGTTTTATGGAAATTTAAAACTAATGGTAAAACTTTTGATTCACCTTGAGGAAAAGGAAGACCAGGTTGACATAGTGAATGTGTAGCTTTAATTTATAAGCTAAATGATGATCACTTTGTTGATATTCATGGCGGTGGATTAGACTTAAAATTTCCCCATCACACTAATGAAATTGCTCATCATGAAGCATTATTTGATTTTCCATTAGCTAATATTTGAATGCATAATGGATTTGTTAACTTTGGTAATGAAAAGATGTCAAAATCATTAGGTAATGTTTTACTAGTAAAAGACGAAATTAATAAATATCATCCTGCAATTATTAAACTAGTTTATCTTTCAACCCATTATCAAAAACCATTAAAATATAATGAAGCAGAAATAAAACAACAAGAAAAAGTGTGAAATAAAATTAATAATTATTTAACAATTGCTAAGGAAATTAATTCTAACCTAAAACAAAAAAAAGGCGAATATAGCAAGTTAGTAATTAAGGAACTAAATAATAATTTAAATACCCCAAATGCTTTAAGTGTTTTGTTTAGGTCTCTTAAAACTTTTAATATTAATTATCGCAAGCAAAAAGATGTTAAAAGCTTGAGTTTTGATATTAATCATTGCTTATGAGTCTTAGGTTTAATAGGAAAAGATAATGAATAATATTGTTTATGGTAAGCATTTGGTTTTAGAATTATTAAAATCAAGCAATAGAATTGAAGAAATATTTTTAAACAAAAAAAATAATATTATTAATAATTTAGTTAACAAAAAAAATATTAAAATTACTTATAAAGATAAACATTTTTTTAATAAACTTGGTGATCAAAGTCAAAATATGGCTGCAAGAGTTAAACCTTTTGCTTATTATTCATTAAAAGATTTAAAACATAAAATTAAAAATGATAATAATCAAATTTTAATTTTAGACCAAATCCAAAGTCCTTTTAATTTTGGTTCTTTAATTAGAACTGCAAAAGCTTGTGGTTTTAAAGCGATAATTATTGCTAAAGACAATCAGGTTTTAGTAACTTCTGCTGTTGAAAAAATTGCTGTTGGATATAGCAATAAAATTCCTATAGTTTTAGTGACAAATATTAATGAGGCCATTAAAAAACTAAAAGAATGAGATTTTTGAATTTATGGAACTAGCAATGCTTTTTCTAAGACCCAGGATTTTTCAAAAACTAATTTTGATGGGAATGTGGCTTTAGTTTTAGGTTCTGAAAGCAAAGGAATTAGGCCTCTTGTCTTAAAATCATGTGATTTTGTTTTAAAAATTTCCATTATTGATGACGTTGAATCATTAAATGTTTCAGTTGCTGGCGGGATCTTGATGCATAAAATTTTTGCTTTAAAAAACAAGCAATAATTTTTTAAGACTTTTTTAGCACCACAAAATATATCTAAATGAAATAATATACTTGCAAAAATTTCAAAGAGGTATATCAAGTGGATGATCCAATGTTAATTTATTATTGCCAAAATAATTATTTATTTGCAATTAAAACTATTTATGAAAAATATTTTCGCTTAGTTCAAAAAATTTGTTGAAACTATTATAAAAAATATCCCCTCTTATATTCAGATTTTAATATTACTTTAATTGATGGGCGATTTGTTTTCTTTCAAAGTATTAATAAATATTGCGGAGAAAAGAAAGTTTCCTTTAAATATTTTTTATGCTTACATCTTAAATATCATTTTATTCATAAAGTTAGAATTAATTTAAATAGTAAAAACAAAGCATTAACAACAGCTTATTTATATGAGAAAAATGAAAAGTATGATAAATTTATGAAATGTAAAAAAATCAATATTGCTAAAAAAGCTCAAACTAAAATATTTTATGACCAAATTATGGATGATTTAAAAAAAGAGGACCAAGAAATCATTAGGTTATGAACTGAGGGTTATAGTTATAAAGAAATTTCTTATATCAAAAATGTTTCTACTAAAAGAATTGACAATCTCTTGCAAAGAATTATTAGGGTGCAAAGAAAACAAAAACCCTATCTAATAAAAAATTGAATTAGCAACTAAACTATAATATAATACATATGATTTGCTTTAGAGGTTTATTTTGAGTCAAAAAATTATTTTAATATGTGAAAAATGTTTAGGTAGAAATTATTCATTTTTTAAAAATATTGAAACAAAACTAAAAAGACTGGAAATAAAAAAATTTTGTCCTCATTGCAACAAACACCAAATTCATAAGGAGAGTCATTAAATGTTTTTTTTAACAAGGTTTATTTTGGGTGTAAGAAAAGAAATCAAAAGAATTAGATGAATTAGTATTGATGAAGTTTGACCAAAAAGCTTTAAGATTCTTTTATTTTGTTTGGTGTTTTTTGTTTTCTTTTTATCTTTAGATTCATTAATAACTTGGTTTTTAAAATGACTAGAAATTGATCAACCAGTTGAAGAAGTTACTTTAATCTTAAAAGGAAAAATATATGGAAGTTAAAAATAAAGTCGTTAAACAACATCGGGCACATTGGTATGCCATTAATACATATTCAGGAAGTGAAGATAAGGTTAAAGAAGCGATTTTAGCAAAAGCTAAAAATGAAAAGATTGACAAACAAGTTCATGAAATCATTGTTGCTAACTATAAGGAAATTAGTACTAAAATTAAAAAAAGTGGTGAAGAAGTTAGGGTGGAAAAAATTAAAAACAATTTCCCTGGTTATGTTTTTATTAAAATGGTGATGTCAGATTATGCTTGATTTGTGGTGAGAAACACAAGAGGAGTAACTGGATTTGTGGGTTCATCTGGAAAAAAAGCAAAACCTTTCCCAATGACTCCAGAAGAAATCCAGAGGGTTAAAGATCTTCAAGACAAAGTTGACGATTTATCAAAATTTGAATGATCAATTGGCCAAAGTGTAAAAATTAAAAAAGGCCCTTTTGCTAATGAAGTAGGAACTATTAAAGAATTTAATATGGATAACAAAACAGTGATTGTTAATATTGTTGTTTTTGGCAAGAAAAGTCCCACCGAAGTTGATTTAGATAATATTAAAAAAAATGATTAGGTTAAAATTTTTGTAAAGAATTTTAAATATTTTTGACCAATAATTTTTAAATCTTTTTTCATTGCAACATTAATTGGTTCTTCTTTTAGGGGAGGAATCTTTTTTTCAACAATATTATAAATTAACCTATACATTCTTTCTTCACTACTAAATTTATAACAATTAACCTTATGTTTTAATCAAGTTTTATAAGCTCCAATATTTCTTATTAAACATTTTTGATTACTAGCTAATGCTTCTAAAATGGCAATTCCTTCCCCTTCTTCATGTGATGGAAAAAAGAAAAGATTAGCACCGGCTAATGCTCCTTCAAAAATGGCCCCTTCAACAAAACCAGGAAATTCTAAATTATCCAAACTGGTGATTAATAATTTTAAATTCATTTTAATTTGTCTTAAAAATACTGAAGTTTTGCCAAACCAAATAAAGCGGTATTTAGGAAATCTTTTTGCAGCCTTAATAAAATCATAAAGACCTTTCCTCTTAATTAAAAAACCAGCTCCAACAATAACTTTTTCTTTGTTTTTAATTTTAAAATATTTTTTAAAAGCTTCAATATTTTTAACTTTTTTTGCTTCATCTTGAAATTTTTTAACATCAACCCCATTAGAAATTTCAAAAATAGGGGGAATTTTTAAGTGATATTTTTTTATTAGTTTTTTATTATGTTGATTAGGGACTAGTAAATAATCAGCCTTTTTATATAACCTGGCAATCCATTTTTTATATAAAAAAGCAACTTGATTGGAGAAAATAAAAGAATTTTTAAAATCTTCATAAGTGGTGTGTCCATAATAAACTACTTTAGCTTTTTTAGCTCTAGCAATTTTAATAATTTTTTTACTTTTTAACCCAATGGTATTTATTAGTAAAACATCAAAATCTTCAAGATAATTTCTTGTCACTTCAACTTTAGCACTTTTTAAAGCCTTCATTTGGTGCTTTATTGATCTTCCAAGACCTGATTTAGCAATTAAATTAAGATTTTCTGAATATAAACAAACTTTCATAAAGTCCTCTTAAACCTTTTTTAATTATATCTATTAATTTGGAAAAAGAAATAATAAGTGGTAAAATTAATTAGCCGAGTTAAGAGGCTTAAATGTGGGAGATATTTTAATATCACAAGACCACAGCAATCAAATCAAGAAAGGTATTTAATTGTGGCTAAAAGAAAATTAAATAGAATTGCCAAGTTGCAATTTATGGCAACACAAGCCAAACCAGGACCAGCACTTGCTGGTCTTGGAATTGATATGGGGGGATTTACTAGAGACTTTAATGAAGCAACAAAAGAACGTGCAGGAAATGTTGTTCCAGTTGTCATTAAATGTTATAGTGATCGTTCATATGAATTCACATTAAAAACAACACCTGCTTCAAGAATGATTCTTAAAGCAGCAAAAATCAATAAGGGTTCACAAAATGCAGCAACTGATAATGTGGGGAAATTAACTAAAGCCCAAATTGAAGAAATTGCTAAATATAAATTAGAAGATCTTAATGCTTTTAATTTAGAAGCAGCAATGAAAATTATTGTGGGAACAGCTCATAATATGGGATTTGAAGTTGAAGGATATAAAAAACCTAAAAAATCTGATGACCAAAAGAAATTGATTATTAATGAAAACTTTGAAAAACAACTTGCTGAAATGGAAGCAGGAATTCAAGAAGCTAATCAACAAAAAGAAATGGGTGAATCAGTTGATGGGGTTAAAGATGATGAAAATACTAGTGGTGAAGAATCTGCTGAAAATGCTGAAGAAAAACCAAAAGAAGATGAAGGTGGTAAAAAATAATGGCTAGATTAACAAAGAATTTAAAAAAAGCTAAAGAAAATTTAGATCCAAATAAATCTTATTCAGTAAAAGAAGCAGTTAAACTAATTAAAGAGAAATCTTTTGTTAAATTTGATGAATCAGTAGAATTAGCATTAAAACTAGGAATTGATCCCAAGCAAGCAGAACAACAAATGAGGGGAACTTTTGTGTTACCTCATGGTTCTGGAAAATCACAAACCATTTTAGTAATTTGTCCTGATGAAGAACTTGAAAAAAGTAAAAAAGCTGGAGCTGATTTTGTGGGAGGAGTTGATATGATTGAAAAAATCAAGAATAAAAAATGATTTGATTATGACATCATTGTTGCTCATCCTAAAATGATGGTAGAAATTGGAAAAATTGGACAAATTCTTGGACCAAAAAAACTAATGCCTAATCCAAAATCAGGAACAGTTACGCCTAATTTAGAAAAAACAATTAAAGAAATTAAAGCTGGTAAAATCGAATATCGAAATGATAAATATGGAAATGTTCATGTAGTTATTGGTAAGGTTTCTTTTGAAAATAAAAAATTAGAAGAAAATTGTTTAGAATTTTTAAAAATGATTAAAGCAAATAAACCCCAAAAATCAAAAGGAACATTTATGAAAAACATTAGTATGTCTTCAACAATGGGCCCTGGATTAAAAATCACTTTTGATGCTTAAATTAAGGATTTAAAAATGAATTATAATAAATATATTGATCATACTTTTTTAAAACAAGATGGAACACATAAAGAAATTGATAAGCTAGTTGATGAGGCAATTAAACATGATTTTTATGCCATTTGCATTAATCCAACTTGAGTAAAATATGTTCAACCTAAATTAGCAGGAAGTGATGTAAAACTTTGTGTAGTTATTGGTTTTCCTTTAGGTGCAAGCACGACTGAAGTTAAAGTTTTTGAAGCAAAACATTTAATTAATTTAGGTGTTGATGAAATTGATATGGTTTTAAACATTGGATTTTTAAAAGACGGGAAATATGATGAAGTTTTAAGAGAAATTAATGCCATTAAACAAGTTGTTGGTGATAAAGTTTTAAAAGTTATTATTGAAACTTGCTTACTTACTAAAGAAGAAATTATTAAAGCTAGTGAAATAGTTGCAAAAAGTGATGCTGATTACATTAAGACATCAACTGGATTTTCAACTGCTGGAGCTACTTTTGAAAATGTTAAGTTAATGCTTGATATTGTTAAAGATAAAGCTTTAGTTAAAGCTGCTGGAGGAGTAAAAACTTTTGATGACCTAAAAAAATATATTGATATGGGTGTGAAAAGAATTGGAACTTCTTCAGGGGCAAAATTATTACAAAATGAAAAACTTGATCAAATATCTTATTAAATTATTTTCGAAAAAAAAATAATATGTTAAAATAATTATGCATATACTTAAGAAAGTAACAGGGCAACCTTAATATGTTACCAAGGTATAACTAGTTTGTTTGTGTTTAAACAAAAATACTTTGCTTTTGTATATAAAAGAGGCAAAGTATTTTTTTATTTTAGTGTTTGTATATGCAATAAAGAAAGGAGTTTTAATGAGTCAAAATCGAGAATTAAAAGAAAAAATTGTTTCAGAATTAAATGATAAATTTAAAAAATCTGTAACAACCTTTTTTGTTGAGTATTTAGGTTCTAATGTTAAAGAGCTTTCAGAGCTAAGAAATGATTTAAGAGAAAATGATGCTGAAATTAAAGTTTATAAAAACCGGTTAGTTAAAATTGCTGCCACAAAAAGTGGACATGATGGTTTAATGGATGCTTTACTTGGTCCTAATGCCACAATTTTTTCATATGGTGATAATGTTGAAGCAATTAGAATTGTTGGTCGCCACAGTAAAGAAAATAAATTTTTAAAATTTAGAGCAGGAATTTTTGAAGATAAAATTGTTGATGAAGAATTTTTAAAAACTTTATCAAAAATTCCATCAATGGAAGTTTTGTTAACCCAAATTGGATCTGGTCTTTTACAATTTGTTCAGCAATTAGCTTATGGTTTAACTCTTTTAGATGAAAGTCATTTAAAAGCTGGCGAAGTTAAAGAAGAAAAACCAAAAGAAGAAACTAAAGTTGAAGTTAGTGAAGACAAAAAAGAAGAAAAAGAAGAAAAAGTTGAAGCAACAAAAGAAAAATCTGATGATAAACCTAAAGTATCACCAGCAGTTACTAATGAAGATAAGCAAGAAGTTAGTGATAAAGTTGAAGAAACAAAAACTGAAGATAAAGAAAATGACTCTTCAAAACAAGAAACAAAAAATAATGAATCTAAGCAATCAGATGTGGAAGAAACTAAAGAACTAGATTCAAAAAAAGAAGATAAAAAAGAAGGAGAAGAAAAATAATGGCTAAATTAAAAAAAGAAGATTTTGTAAAAGCTTTAAAAGAAATGACGCTTTTAGAAGTCAAAGAATTAGTTGATGGATTAAAAGAAGAATTCGGGATTGATCCAAGTGCAGTATCAGCAGCCCCAGCTGCAGCAGCTGATGCTGGCGGAGAACCTAGTGAAGTTAAAGTTGTGATTAAAGGAGATGGTGGTAATAAGATTGCTGTAATTAAGATTGTTAGAGAAATCAATGGTCTTGGTCTTATGGATGCTAAAAAAGCAGTTGAATCACTTCCTTATGTTGTTAAAGAAGGAATCACTCCAAAAGAAGCAGAAGAACTAGTTGCTAAAATTAAACCAACTGGTGCTGATGTTGCAGTTGAATAATTAATACTTTTTAATTAATAATTTCTATTTCATAAACACCTTTTTAAGGTGTTTTTTTAAAAATAATATAGTAAAAAAATATGTTATAATTTAATAAGAGAAAATATGTTTAATTGATTTAAAAAAGAAAAAAAAGAAAATTATAAAAATGAAATAGATACTTTAGAAATAATTTTTGCTAATAAAATTATTGATTTTGAGAATGCAATTCAAATTTTTATAAATGGTTCTGGAAAAAATTTTGATTTTAAGTTATATATTAAAATGGCATCAGATAATATAAAAAATAAATATATATTAATGTATACTAATATGTTGAACAACATAAAAGAACGAAAATATTTTATAATTAAATATGAATATAATTGTTTTTTGAAAACTCATAAATTTTTTATTAAACTTATATCCAAATTTAAAGAGTTTCTAACAAATCCCTCATTTGAAGGATTAGTAAAACTTAAGGTTGAAATTGAAAAATTAAAAATAGAAAATGAAAAAAAATTATAAAGATCAAATAATATGAATTTGAAAAAATGAAATAACAAAAAATCTTGTGGATTTTGATAAAAGTTTTACTATGGTTAAAATGAAAACATACAAACATTTCTTAAATAAACCTTCAAGCAAAGAAAAAATTACATTAGACACTTTAAGAGGCTTATATATGATTCCTTCAATACTTTACCAAGGTATAAAGCATCATTTTTGGGAAGTAATAGAAAAATCATATAATAATTCACTTACAAAAAAAGAATATGAAAATTTTAAAAAACATTCTGAAAATTTTATAAAATTTTTAAAAATTCAAAAAAAAGTAATAAAAAATTCTCTTAAAGAGTTATAAATAAAATGTTGAATGAATAAAAGAAGATTTTTTAAAAATTATTTTAAAAAACAATATATAAATCCACAACTTAGTAAAGGTTTTCTATAAATAATATAATTAAATAATTATGTTATAATTCATAAAGTGAGAAACAAATATGTGGAAGTGATTTGAAAAAGGAAAAAATCAAAATTATAAAAGCGAAATAGATACCTTAGAAACAATTTATAATAATAAAGTCACTAATTTGGAAAAAGCAATTTGAAAATTTAAAAGTAATCCAATTTTACATTTGATTTTTAAGTATCAGAAAAAGAATCATCATCATCATTTATTAAAACTTTTTGATGAGCTTGATAAGATCAAAAACAAAGTCACATTATTATATATTGCACAATTAAATGAGATAAAAAAAAAATAAATACTTTATAAGTGAACTCAAATATATTGCTTTTCTAAAACACCATAAATGAACTATTGAATTTATATTTGCATTCCAAGAATCTATAGCAAATCCTTTAAAAACTACTGATCTATTTGAAAAAGTTAAAAAATATGAAAAATTATAAAAATAAAATTCTAAGCATACATAATGATTTTTTTGAAAAAATTGTTGTTCTTGAACAAAATGTTAGAAAGTATCATAATTATCAAATAAAATACAATCAAACCTCAAAAATAGAACTTCACACAGAAATAGATACCCTTTTAATTAATTACAAATCCTTTTTTCAAGCTATTAAGAATAATAATTATATTATTTTTGATGATATATATATTGATTACAAAAATTTAGTTGAAAGAGGCAACGCTTTTATTAAACTTACAAAAGATCATTTTAAAGTTTTTGATTGCAAAGAAAAAACACTTTTTTTTGTACAAAACTTTTCTTATATATTGAATAAATACAGTTCTTTTTATAAAGATAAAAAAGATATTTTAAATAATTTAAAAGATTTTAATAGAGAATTTAGTTTAAAATATCAATATATTGAAAAAGAAAAATATTTAGTTTTGGAAATAATTTTTGATGATTTCGTAAAGTTAATTTTACAAATTGAAATGTATTTAAAATCTATAAATCCAGAAATTATTGAATCAGATAAGAAATATACACAAATGTTCAAAATAAAATAATTGTAAAAATATTTTTTCTTTATAATTATAATATGTGAAAATGATTAGAAAATTATAAAAAATCTTTTGAAGAGAGAGCCTTTGAACTATATAAGGAAGTTATTCCTGAAATAAATCATTTCATTGAGCACTATCAAGATTATAAAGAAAGTCTTGGTGATGAAACTAAATCAAATACAAAATATACACTTGAGTCTTATAAATACCTATATATATATCAATATCAAAGAATTTATGAAGATAAACAAAATTTCAAAAAATTTCAAAAAACACATTACATAACAAAAGATTTTTTAGAATCAATTAAAAAAAGGTTTAAAGCAAAAAATTTTAAAAAAGAAATAATTGCTATCCATTACCCGCTTTTAGAAAAAATAAATTCTTTTTTAAAAAATTCTTTTCAATGCCAAGAAATTTTAAAAAAAATAGGTTACAACAAAGAATTTTTTTATCCTAAAATTGAAGTTCTCAGAGTATCAGTTACTGAATTTGAAAAAATTTTAAAAAAAATAGGTTACAACACAAAATTTTTTCATCGTACAATTGGAGGTCTTGAAATATCAGTTGGTGCATTTGAAGAAGTTTTAAAGTTTTATAACAAATTCTTTAAAGAGATAAAAAATAAAGAATATTTTATATGAATACACGAGTACAAATGATTTGTAAATTTAAACACATATTTCATTAATTTTATAAAATCAATAGAAGATAACTTTTTGATAGTTGATGTTAAAGAAGAAATTGAAAAAGATAAAAAAAATTTTTTGTTAAAATGAAACAAATATAAAAAATTGAAAAACTCAATTGATTATGATAGTTTTCAAGAAATAGAATTATGAAAAAAATTTTATAAATATATTAAAAAAAATAACTACAATGTTTTTTGATTGACCTATTCTATTTTTTCAAATTTTAGTTTTTTTCTTCAGGTTAATTTAGAAATGAAAATTAAATAAAATAAATTTCAAAATATTTTAATATATAAAAACAAAAATTTTTTATTAGAAATTCCCATTTCATAATCACCTTTTTTAGGTGTTTTTTTATAAATAATATAGTGAAAAAATATGTTATAATTTATAGAACTAATTAAGGGATTTTTATAATGGAAAAAAACAAAATTATTATTAAGGGTGCTAGAGAAAATAATTTAAAAGATGTTGATTTAACAATTCCTAAAAACAAACTTGTTGTAATGACTGGGGTTTCTGGTTCTGGTAAATCTTCACTTGCCTTTAACACGATTTATGCTGAAGGGCAAAGAAGATATATGGAATCTTTATCAGCATATGCAAGGCAATTTTTGGGCAACTCAGAAAAACCAGATGTTGACTCAATTGAAGGTTTATCACCAGCAATTTCTATTGACCAAAAATCAACTTCTCATAACCCTCGCTCAACTGTTGGAACAATTACAGAAATTTATGATTACTTAAGGTTACTATATGCTCGGATTGGAAAAGTTTATTGTCCAAAACACAAAATCTTAATTGAAAGGAAGTCAATCACTGCTATTGTTAAGGAGATTTTTGATTATTCTCTTGATGATAAAATTATGATTTTAGCTCCATTAGTTGAACAAAAAAAAGGAACCCATGATGTTTTATTAAAATCATTAAAAAAAGAAGGATTTTTAAGAGTTTTAATTAATGATGAAATTTATAATCTTGATGAAGAAATAAAGCTAAACAAAAATAATAAATATAATATTGCTATTGTTGTTGATCGAATTGTCTTAAAAAAAGAAGATCGTAGTCGTTTATATGAAGCAATTGAACTAGGGATAAAATATTCTAATGGGTTAATAAAGATTAACAATTTATCAAAAAAAACTAATCATTTATTTTCGCAAAATTTATCTTGTAAGAAATGTGATTTTTCAGTGCCTAATTTAGAACCTAGGTTTTTTTCATTTAACTCTCCAGCAGGTTTTTGTCAAAAATGTCATGGTTTAGGTTTTAGTTTAAAGGCTGATATTAATTTATTAATTCCTAATTTTGATTTATCAATTGCTCAAGGGGGAATTCGTTATTTTAAAAACATTGTTAATACCCAAAATATTGAATGACAAATGTTTGCTAAAATTTGTGAATATTATAATATTGACATTGATATGCCTTTAAAAAGCATTGATAAAAACATTATTAAACAAGCATTAAAGGGAACTGATGAAATGGTTAGTTATGTTATTGAATCAAAATCAGGCTCAATTTTTAAACGCTATGATTTTATTGAAGGCCCAGCTTCAGCAATTGAAAGAAGATATTTTGAAACAAAATCAAAATCTAATCGAAATTATTATTCAACCTTTATGAGTAATAAAGAATGTCCTCAATGCTTTGGTAAAAGATTAAATTATAAAGCATTAGCTGTTAGGGTTGGTGATTTTAACATTTATGAATTTTGCAACAATAACATTAAAAAAGCTTTGGATATTGTTAATGATTTAAAACTTGATGAATCAGATGCCAAAATTGCTAATTTAGTTTTAAAAGAAATTACTAATCGCTTGCAATTTTTATTTGATGTTGGTTTATCTTACTTAGCTTTGAATCGAGCTTCTGCAACTTTATCTGGAGGAGAATCACAACGGATTAGATTAGCAACCCAAATTGGTTCAAAATTAACTGGAGTTTTATATGTTTTGGATGAACCTTCAATTGGTTTGCACCAAAGAGATAATTTGAAATTAATTAGTACTTTAAAACATATGCGAGATTTAGGAAACACATTAATTGTGGTTGAACATGACGAAGAAACCATTTTAGAAGCTGATCATGTTGTTGATATTGGACCACTAGCTGGAGAAAAAGGTGGAGAATTAGTAGTTCAAGGAACTCCAAAAGAAATTATTGCTACTAAAGAATCTTTAATTGGTCAATATTTAAGTGGAAAAAAACAAATTTTAGTTCCTGCCAAAAGAAGAAAAGGAAATAATAAATTTTTACAAATTAAAAAAGCTCAAGAAAATAATTTAAAAAAAATTAATGTAAAAATTCCTTTAGGTAAAATTATTGGAATAACTGGGGTTTCTGGTTCTGGAAAATCAACCTTAATTAACCAAATTTTATATCCAGCTTTAAATAATAATTTAAGTTTATCCTATAAAAAAGTTGGTAAGCATGAAATGGTTTTGGGAATGCAAAATATTGATCGCATTATTAACATTTCTCAAGATCCAATTGGAAGAACACCCCGTTCCAACCCCGCCACTTATACTTCGGTTTTTGATGATATTAGAGATATTTTTGCAAGAACTAATTTAGCCAAAGAAAGGGGCTATTTAAAGGGAAGATTTTCATTTAATGTTCCTGGAGGAAGGTGTGAAAAATGTCAAGGTGATGGGGTTATTAAAATTGAAATGCATTTTCTCCCTGATGTTTATATCACCTGCGAAGAATGTTTAGGAAAAAGATACAATAATGAAACCTTAGATGTTAGATATAAAGGTAAAAATATAGCTGATATTTTAGCTTTAACAGCCGAACAAGCTCTACATTTTTTTGAAAACCAACCAAAACTTAAAACTAAATTAAAAGCAGTTGTTGATGTTGGACTTTCTTATATTAAGCTTGGTCAATCAGCAACAACACTATCTGGTGGAGAAGCCCAAAGGGTAAAACTTGCTAAGGAATTACAAAAAAAAGGAACAGGAAAAACTCTTTATATATTAGATGAACCAACAACAGGTTTACATATTGATGATATTTCTAAATTAATCAATGTTTTAAATACCATCGTTAATAAAGGTGATACAATAATTACTATTGAACATAACCTCGAAGTTATTAAAATTTGTGATTATTTAATCGATTTAGGCCCAGAAGGTGGAGATTTAGGGGGGCAAGTTGTTGCTGTTGGTACTCCTGAACAAGTTGCTAAAAACCCTAAGTCTTATACAGGCAAATTTCTTAAAAAAATGTTATAATATCTAGGTTTATAAAGAGAAAAAATGGAAAATTTATTATTAAATAAAATTATTAATCATCAAAAATTTGGTATCATTTCAGGCAGTGAAGAAAAAATTAAAAAAACCATTGTTAAACACCGCGGTATCAATAAAGGTGGAATGGAATTAATGGGTTTTTTTAATGAAAAATATGAAAAAAAATTTTTATGTTTTGGTTCAAAAGAAATATCTTATTTAAAAACTTTAACAATTAAAAAACAACTAACTATTTTTAAAAAAATTTTTAATCTAAAATCACCAGCTTTGATTCTTTCTAAAAAATCAACTTTAAGTAAAGAAATTATTGAACTGGCAAACAAAAAAGATTTTATTATTTTACAATCAAAACTAAATTCATCAGACACTATTGTTTCTTTATCAAGTTTTTTAAATTTGTATTTATCAAAACCAGTCCAAATTCATGCAACTTTAATTGAAATTTATGGTAAAGGAATTCTAATCACTGGTGATTCAGGAATTGGAAAATCTGAAACAGCCTTAGAATTAATTAAAAAAGGTCATTTAATAATTGCTGATGATGCTCCTCATTTACGTCGCATTGGATCAAAGATTATTGGAAATTGTCCAAAAAATATTTATAACAAATTAGAAGTTAGAGGGCTTGGAATTATTAATATTAAAGAAATGTTTGGAGCTTCAATTCTTTTGGATGAAGCAGAAATTAATTATGTTTTGAATCTTAAAAAGTTTACGAAAAATACTGAATTTGACCGCACTGGTTTATTTTTAGAATATAAAGACATTAAAGGAATTAAAATTCCTAAAATTGATATTCCAGTTTCACCAGCAAGAAACACAGCTAATTTAATTGAAATTGCTGTTTCTTTATTGCGTTTGAAAGAAAAAGAAGAAATTATGGATGGAGGAAATAACAATGCTTAATCTTTATATTTTATCTAAAAAAATCACGATTCTAGGTGTTGATATTAACTACTATTCAATGTTTATTTTTTTAGGAATAATTTATTGTTGGTGAACAATTAAGGATAGAATTTTGCAAGTTTATAAAAAACAAAACAACGACATTGAAAACTTGCTTATTGTTGCAGTTGTAGGAGGAATCTTAGGAGCAAGGTTTTGGTATGTTTTTTCTAACTTGGGTAATTACACTGATAATTGATTTAATGTTTTTGCTATTTGACAAGGAGGAATCGCCATTCATGGGGCCGTGGTTGGAGGTTTTTTAGCATCATTCTTTTTTTGAAAAAAAAGAAACTATAGTTTAAAATTTGATATGTTTTTAATTTGTGACATTATCTTCCCTGTCATTTTAATTGGGCAATTTATTGGAAGGTGAGGAAACTTTTATAATCAAGAAATTTATGGATCAGTTATTTCTGAAACTTTCACCTACCAATTAATTACTATTTTTTATAATTTAGAAATGATTTTAGCCCTTGTTGTTTTGTTTTTAAATCGCAAAGGGATTAAAAACTTTTTTCTTAATATCAAAAACAAAAAAAATTATTTTGAATTAACTTTATTTATTTATGTTATCTTTAATATTATCAATTATTGATTTTTTGGGTTCAATGATTTTATTTTACGTTGAATGAAGATTAATGGAAACCATAGAGTACCGCTTTTCCTAATCGAGGGAACATTAAACTTGATTTTATATATTAGCATTGTTCTTTCCACTAAATGAAAATATTTTTCAGGAAGAAGTATGGGTCTTTATCTAATTGGGTATGGTGTGATTAGAGGAATTTTAGAACCATTAAGAAACCAAATTGATATTATGAAAATTTTTGGAATTTATGTTTCAGTAATTGTTTCATTAGCCTTTATTTTAACTGGATCAATATTTATTTATAAGCGTCATAAATATTTGCAAACCAAAAAATAGGAGCTTAAATTATGAAAAAAGAAATATATGATATTTTTATTATTGGAGCTGGACCAGCCGGGATGACTGCTTCAATTTATGCTTCAAGAGCAAATTATAAAACAGCAATGATTGATAAAGATGCTCCTGGAGGAAAAGTTTTAAAAACTTCAGTGATTGAAAATTGAACTGGCTATAAGAAAGTTTTAGGACCTGATCTAGCTCTTGAAATGTTTGAACATGCAATTACTTTTGGGACTAAGCATCTTTTTGGTGAAGTTGTCAAAATTAATAAAATAAGAAGCGATCTTAAAGAAGTTATCACCAAAGATAATAAAACCTTTTTAGCTAAAACCATTATTATTGCCACAGGAACAAGGGAAAAAGCATTGGGTATTGAGGGTGAAAGCGCCTTATATGGAAATGGAATCTCTTATTGTGCTATTTGTGAAGCCCCCTTTTTTAAAGAACAAAAAATCTTGGTAATTGGGGGAGGAAATTCAGCCCTAGAAGAAGCATTGTATTTATCAAAATTTGGTTCAAAAGTAGTAATTTTATACCGTAAGGATAAATTTTTTAGAGCAGAAAAAACAACAATTGATAAAGTTTTAAAAAATTCTAAAATAGAAGTAATTTATAATGCCACACCAACTAAAATTGCTAAAGTTAATAAGGAAGTTATTCTAAATTATAAACATCTAGAAGAAGACAAAGTTATAAAAGGAGCAGTTTTATTCCCTTTTATTGGTTTAATTCCAGAAAGCAATTTTATTCTTGAAAAAGAATTATTTGATAACAACCATTATTTAATTGGTGACAAAGAAGGAAAAACAAGTGTTCCAGGAGTTTTTATTGCAGGAGATATATGTGTTAAAAAAGTTCGTCAAATTGCAACTGCAGTTGGTGATGGGTGTAATGCAGCACAAAATGCAATATGGTTTTTAGATAAAAAAAATAAATAAAGGTGAAAAATGGTTATTAAAAAAACATCATTTACACAAAGAGTAAAAAATGAATTAATTTTTAACACTTCAAAAATTAATGAGAAGCAAAAAATAGAATTATTGCTCTTAGTTTCTTTAAGCCAAGATATTACTTTTTTAAGTGATCTAAAAATTTTAAAAATTAACTTAGAAAACAAAAACATTAGCAATTATTTTTTAAAAGTTTATAGTCATTTTTATAAGTTAAACAAATTTAAAGATTGAGAAAAAAAACAAGAACTAGAAATCGCTTTATCATCAGAATTTGTTGATTTTTTATATTCCTTTGACTTTAAGCAAACATTTCTAAGCATAAATAATTTGCCCTTAGTTGCAAAAGTTTGTTTTTTAATATTTGGTAATATTAACCCGCCAGAAACAAATTTTTATCATTTAGAATTTGTTTTTAATAGCAAAAATAAAGCTGGGTTATTTTTACAAGCTACCCAAAAAGATTTTGAAGCAAAATTAATAAAAAGGAGAAAACTTTATGTTGTTTATGTTAAAAAAGCTGAACACATTTCTAATTTTTTAAGAACAATTAATGCCACTTCATCTTTGCTTGAATTTGAAAATGTTCGCATTGAAAGAGATTTTTTAAATTCAATTAATCGGATTCATAATATGGATTTAGCAAATCTAGAAAAAACCATTAAAGCTTCAACAGAAATTAATAGCATTATTAAAAAAATTTACAAAAAACCCTCGTGAAACAACCTAAGTGAAAAAGAGCAAAAAATTTGTTTGATTAGATTAAACAATCCTAATTTTAGTTTGCAAGACATTTGCGACTTTTACAATAAAAAATATAATGATATAATAAGTAAATCTTTGGTTAACCATACCTTTAGGAAAATAAAAATCAATTGAATATATGAAAGACAAAAACAAAAGCATGACTATAAGAAAATTTGGTAAAAAAGTGCGCGAATTAAGATTAAAAAATGGTTGAACCCAAAAAGAATTAGCACTAAAAGCAAATTTACATCGTAATTATATTTCTGATTTAGAACGAGGAACTAGGAATGTTGCTATTAATGCAATTGAAAAGCTAGCCAAAGGCTTAGATATAAAAATGAAAGATTTAATGGACTTAGAAAATGAATAAATTATTAAATTACCTTTTTGATATTAACAATGTTGATGGATTAATTAATGTTGGTTTTGGAATTGCTTTCCTTTTATTTGCTGGATACTTAGTTTTTTATGATAAAGCATTTAAAAAAATGGCAAAGCATGTCAAAATTATGGCAATAATTGCTTGTGTTTTAATCGGAGGTTTTATGATCTTTTTTGGTTTACCCTTTTTACCAAAAAAATCATAAAAGAAGTTAAGAGTGGCTTTTAATTTACTTTTAGTTTTTTACTTTCTTTTAATCACTTGTGCTATTGCTATTACCTCAAAAGTATTAGTTTATTTTTTAATTGGTTTAGAAGAAAAAACAAAGTTAAATAAAAGCTTTATTGGAATTTTTTTACTCGCCCTTTCAACATCATTACCAGAAGGAATAGCTGCTATTTCTTCACCTCTTTTTAGCTCTCCACTTTTATCATTTCATAATGTTATGGGAGCTAATTTTTTAACAATTACAGCTTTAGTTTTATTGGCTTTAATTTATAGTAAGAAAAAAATTCTTACCACCTTTAATTTGGGAAATTTTGCAACATTAATAATTTTGATATTAGTGAATATTGCTTTTTTCTTTTTGCTTCAAAACAATTTTAATTTGCTTGTTTTAAATGTTTCAATTTGATTTTGAATTTATGTTATTGGTTATTTTTTGTATGTTTTTATTATTTCTAAAAAAAAGCAGGAACCAAAAGAAAAAGCTATTGCTAATAAATTCAAACATAGTAAATATAGTGCCATATTTGGTTTTGGTTTTTCAGCAAGTGCATTGATTATTTTTGCCATTCTAGCAGTAATCATTGCTAACCAAATGGCCTTACCAGTTGCTTTAGGGGGGATGAATTTAGGATTTTCACTAGGTGGAAAATTATTCTTATCAATTGCTACTGCAATGCCAGAAATTTTAACCTTGTTTTGATTGATTAAAAGAAACAATTTTGTTGTTGGATATTCAGGGATTGTAGGATCAAATATTTTAAATTTATCCTTCTTTTTTCTTACCGATCTAATGATGGGAGCAAAAAGCTTTATTAAAATTATTAGTCTTAAACCATTAACCCTTTATTTTTGACCTATTATTATAAGTTATATTTTGTTATACTTATTACAATTAAGAACTTATCAAAGTGAAAGATTTAAAAATTTTTTAGCAAAAAGTTTTTCAATTCTTATTATTGGAATTTATCTTTTTACTTTAAATAGTTAAAATTAGGAAATATAAATGGAAACTTTTGGTTGATTACATATTGTTTTAATAATTCTTTCAGTAATTATTATCTTTTTAACAATGATTCAAGAATCAAAATCTGATGGTGCCTCTGGAGCATTAATGGGTGGAGGTTTAAACCTTTTTTCTGAAACAAAAGAAAGAGGAATAATTAAAGTAATTTCTAATTCAACATTTTATTTTATTTTTGCTTATATTTTTGTTTCCTTATTTATTAAGGTTTTATAGGGATTAGGAAATTATAAGTAGTGGAAAAAACAGGACGCATAAGAATTCATCACAAGGGATTTGGTTTTATTATTGATGAAGAGCATCAAGAATACTTTGTTCCTAAACCCTTGCGAAATAATTCAATTCATAATGATCAAGTAACTTTTGAAGTGGTTGAAGAATCAACAAGTGGTAACCCTGTTGCCAAAGTAATAAAGGTTTTAGCTCATGATAATGATTTTTTAATCGCCTCATTACAAAGTCAATATAACAAATTAAAACTCGTTGCTCATAATAATAAAATTAAAGAAGAATTATTTTTTAAAAGATATTGAGAATTAAAAAAGAACCATAATTATTTATTTAAAATTAAAGAAGTTGTTAAAAATAGGATTTATCTTTCTTTAGTTAAAGATTTAGGTCATGTTGAAGAAAAATTTGTTGATTTAAAATCAATTTATTCTCTTTTTGAGGTTAAAGATGAATTTAGTGATGATGTGATTGAAGAAAGCGTTAAAATTGCTAATGAAATTAGCCAAGAAGAAAGAAATAAAAGGGTTGATTTAACTAATAAAACGATTATTACAATTGATGGAGAAGATGCTAAAGATCTTGATGATGCTATTCGGGTTGAAAAATTAGCAAATAATAATTTTTTATTAGGAGTTTATATTGCTGATGTTGCTCATTATGTTAAAGAAGGATTAGCAATTGATCATGAAGCATTTTTGAGAGGAACATCAATCTACTTACCAGGAATGGTGATCCCCATGCTTCCTGAAAACCTATCAAATAATTTATGTTCATTATTGCCTAATGAAGAAAAATTAGTAATGGCTTGTGAAATGGAAATTGATAATGAAGGAAAAGTTATTGAGGCAAAAGTTTTTGAAGCAATAATTAAGACCACATATCGAGCAACTTATGATGAAATTAATTTGTTTTTAAAAGAGCAAATTCCTTTAAAAAATGAAAATATAAAAGATTTAATTAAAAATGCTAATATTTTAAGCTTGATTTTACAAAAAAATAAAACTAAAGAAGGAATGATGGAATTTGCAATAGATGAGCCAAAATTTATTCTTGATGAAAAAGGCAAAGTTACAGATATTAAAGTTAAAAGACAAGATTTAGCAGAAAGATTAATTGAATCATTTATGGTACTTGCAAATGAAGAGGTTTCTAAACTTATAAATGAAACAAAACTTATTTCAATTTATCGCATTCATGGAGAACCACATTTAGAAAAAGTTGAAGAATTTTATAAAATAATTAAAAAATTTAATAAACATTTTGAAGCTAAAAACCATAATATCACTCCTTTAGATTTACAAAAAATTATTGATATTTTTAAAGATGAACCCTATTTTGAAAGTGTTATTATGTTAATTTTAAAAGCAATGGATAAAGCAAGATATAGTTCAAAAAACATTGGTCATTTTGGCTTGGTTTCAAAAAATTATTCCCACTTCACTTCACCAATTAGAAGATATCCTGATTTAATTTTGCACCGCCTAATTAAACATTATTTGATTAATTCTAATTTAGAATATGGCAATAAAATCAAAGCAAAAATGGAAAAAATGTGTGAACATTTATCAGAAAGAGAAGTTATTGCTGTTAGTTGTGAACGCAAGTGTAATGGCTTTAAAAAAACCGAATGAGCTAAAAGTTATGAGGGTAAAGAATTTTTAGGAAAAGTTATGACTTTAACTAAATTTGGAATGTTTATTAAAATCCCTAATTCAGTTGAAGGTTTTTTAAGTTACCGAGATATTTTTGACGACCAATATAACTTGGAAGAATATTCACCATTTATTTTAGGTTTAAACACTAAAAGAAAATTTACACTAGGAGATGAAGTTAAAATATTTATCAAATCTAGTGATTTACAAAGTCATAAAATTAATTTTGGTTTAGTTGAATTTAAAAAACAAACTATGGAAAGTTGACAAGAGTTTCAAAAAAATTTGATAAAATAACTTATAATTTATATTGGTAAGTTTTAAAATGAGTAAATTAATTGTAAAAAATAAAAAAGCATATTTTAATTATGAAATTTCTAAAACCATTGAAGGGGGACTTTCACTTTTAGGAAGTGAAATCAAATTAATTCGCTTAAAACATGTTAACATCACTAATTCTTATGCTATTTTAACTAGAGATAAAGAAATGTTTATTTTAAATATGCAGGTTAATCCTTCTAAAAATTTTCAATATAAAGTTGATGACCCTTCAAGAAGTAAAAAAGTTTTATTGCACAAAAAACAATTGCAAAAACTTTTTCTTTTAAAGGAAAAAGAGCAAGTTTCTTTTATTCCTATAAAACTATATTTTAAAAATAATTTAGTTAAAGTTGAAATTGGAATTGGTAAGGGTAAAAAAGCCCATGATAAAAGAGAAACCATTAAAAAAAGAGACCAAGAAAGAATGATGGCTCATTTCAAAAAACAATAGGATATGATAAAATTACTTATGAGATCACTAATCATCTAGGGGATGATTTGGTTTCGACAGGATATTTTTTTGATATCAGGTAGCAGTGGTGTTGGAGACCATAATCCAATTTTAAATAACTGGAAACAGACAATCTCATTTAGCATTTGCTTAATTGCAACAACTTATCCTAAAAAAGGATAGCTAAACCTTTGGTTAAGGGCATGCTTGTTGACCAAGACCAATTGTATTGTATTTACAAGCATTTAATTGTTGATTTTCCTAAGCAATTAAATTATTTTTGGAAAAAAAGTAATAGTTTTTTTGGGTATTTTTAAAACTATTATTAATTTTAAATACCAAAACTGTAGAAACTAATATCATGGTATTTTGGACGCGGGTTCAATTCCCGTCATCTCCACCATTTATGCTTTTTAGCGCCAAAATTTTAGGTAAGATTTTATTCTTACCTATTTTTAATTCTTTAAGATTTGATATAATCTATGATAATAAAGGAAATTTCATGACATATTTGTTTTTAAATCTTGATACAGCCACTATTAATATGTACTTATTAATATTTATTATTTTAGTAATCTTCTTTAGACCTTTAATTAAAAAAGTTATGAGTAATTTTGCTAAAATTAGAAAACTAAAAAAAAGTGGAGAAGCGATTAATGTTATTGAAATTGAACAAGCCTTAGAATTTTTATCAAAACATAAAATTGGGGCCTTGATTGCTTTTCAAAGAAAAGATTCCCTTCAAGAATATGTTGAAAAAGGGGTTAAAATTAGTGCTGTTATTAATAAAGAATTACTAATATCTATTTTTAATAAGACTTCACCAATCCATGATGGAGCCATTATTATTGCTAATGGTTTAATTGAAGCTTGTGCAACTTTTTTTCCTTCAGTTAATAAAAAAATGGATCCCCAATTTGGAGCCAGGCATCGGGCGGCAATTGGTTTAACTTTAAAAAATGATGCCTTTGTTATTGTGGTTTCTGAAACAAGTGGTAATATTTCTTTTGTGACTAATGGTGAGTTTAACAAGATTGAAAAAGAAGAAGGAGCAATTCATAAAGAATTGTTAAAATTGACCCAAAATGAATAAAGAAAAAAATTTATTTTTAACAATTGAAAAACTAGCCAATAACAAAGATGTTTCAGGAATTAGACTTTTAAGTGAGCAAAATAACCCCATTGACTTGGCTGAAGCTTTTTCTAATTTGGATGACAGTCTTTTACTTTTTTGTTTTCGTTCATTAAAAGAAGAACAAGTAGGAGAGGTTCTTTCTCACCTTGATGTAAAATCCCAAGTTATTATTATTAATGATTTTAATCGTAATGAATTAAAGAAAATTTTTGTCAAAATCTTTAATGATGATCTTGTTGAAATTATTGTTAATTTACCAGAAGAATACACTAATAAAATTCTTTTAGCAACAAATAAGCAAAGACGTAAAGAATTAGACCAAATTTTACAATATTTAGAAAATACAGCAGGGTCAATTATGACCACTGAATATATTTATCTTTTTCAAGATTGAACAGTTAAACAAGCTTTAAATCAAGTTAAAAACTTAGGTCAAGAAAGAATTGAAACTTATTCTAATATTTATGTAATTAATCGAGAAAAAAATTTAATAGGAGTAATTAATTTATCTGATTTAATTTTTGCAACAGCAAACAAAAAAGTTAAAAGTTTAGTAAAAAATGCCCCAATTTCAGTTGATGATAAATCAGATCAAGAAGAAGTTGCTAACTTAATGAAAAAATATGAGGTTAAAGTTTTACCAGTTATTAACAAGAAAAATCAAATGTTAGGAATTATTACCATTGATGATATTTTAAATATTGTTGAAGAAGAAGCGACTGAAGATATTCACCGAATGGCTGCTGTTGCCCCCACCTTTAAAGAGTATTCAAAAACGACAGTTTGATCGCTTTTTAAATCAAGAGTTTTTTGACTTTTAATTTTGATGATTGCAGCAACAATCTCCCAACTTGTTATTGAAAATAATAGTAATAGTGATACAACAAAAAATATAGAAAGTGGTATAATAACATTGACAGCATTAATCCCACTAATGACTGGAACAGCTGGTAATGCCGGCGGGCAATCTGGGGCAACAATTATTCGGGCTTTATCGACTAATGATATTGAGATTAAGGATTATTGAAAAGTAATTTGAAAGGAAGTTGTTGTTGCTAGTTTAATAGGAAGTATTTTGTTTTTTGCAAACTATCTAAGGATGATTATTCTTGGTAAGTCAATTCAAATATCATTCATTACTTCACTAGCAGTTTTTATAACAATAATATTTGCTAAATTGCTAGGAGCAAGCCTTCCTATTTTTGCTAAAAAAATGCGCCTTGATCCAGCAGTGGTTGCTGCACCACTAATTACAACAATCATTGATTTATCATCAATTGTTATATTGTTTTATGTATATAGATTATTTATTTTTTAAAAAGGAGAAAATGAAATGAAACAAGAATATAAATTTGAAGGAACACCACATATTAATGCTAAAAAAGGAGAATTTCCTAAAACAGTATTATTTCCAGGAGATCCACTAAGAGCAAAATGAATTGCTGAAACTTTTTTTGAAGACCCAAAGGAAATTACTAATGTGAGAGGAATGTTAGGTTTTGTTGGAACTTATAAAGGAAAAAAAGTTGCAGCAATGGGTTCAGGAATGGGAATTCCATCAGCAGGAATTTATTCTCATGAACTTTTTGATTACTATGATGTTGACACAATTATTAGAGTTGGAACAGCAGGTGGTTTAAACGAAGTTGCAAAAGTAGGAAAAATCTTTATTTTTGATAAAGCATTTTCTGAATCAACTTATCATGAACAAATAGGTGTAGAAGCTGATGAAAAGCAAATTATTTATGCAAACCAAGAAGTAGTGGCTGATGTTGAAGCGATTGCCAAAGCCCATAATCTTGATTATAAAGTCGGATTAGGTGGTTCAAATGATGCTTTTTATAATTCTAAAGGATCAGGACATTTAATGGAAAAAGGAATTGATGCAGTAGAAATGGAAGCTTTTGGAATTTATGCTAATGCTAAAAGGTTAGGTAAAAAGGCTTTAGCTATTTGTACAGTATCTGATAATATTCCTGCTGGTGAAGCAATGCCACCAATTGAACGTCAAACTAAACTAAAAGAAATGGTTATATTAGCTTTGGAGTATGCTGTTTCAAAATAATTACTTGATTAAGTAATGGGGGCAAAATGAAAAAAGATATCAAAATTGATGGAATGGATTGTTTTTCTTGCAAAATATCAATTGAGGCTCATTTTAAAAAACTTGGTATAGAATCTGAAATCTTTGTTTTAGAAGAATATGGTTCTTTTGAATGAGATGAAAGTAAATGAGAAGTTGAAGATATTTTAAATAATATTTATTCTCTTGGTTATAAACCTTATATTACTGATAAATATGTTAAAACTTTTCGTGATTATTTAGAAAATGTTGAATTAGTAATTTCATCAATAATTACTGCTCTTTTCTTCTTGATGATGATGAGTCACATTGGCTTAAATATAAATTTAATTTCTTTTATGAATAATGGATATATTCAACTTATATTAAGTGGATTTATTCAATTTTATGTGGGAAGAAGAATTTATAAAGGGAGCTGATTAGGCCTTAAAAGTAAACTTTTAGGGATGGATTTTTTAATTGCCTTTTCAACAACACTAGCTTACCTTTATTCGATTTTCTTATTAATTACTAAAGGCCCATTTTTACCCAAGGGAGAGGTTTTCTTTTTTGAAACATCAGCTATTGTTATTACCTTTTCTTTAATTGGTCGTATTATTGAAGCGAGAATTAAAAGAAAAGCCAAAAACCAATTAAAAAGAATTTTTTCTAATAATGATAAATTAGTAACCTTAATTAATGGTGAGCGAAAAAAACTTTCAGAATTAAAAAAAGGTGAAAAAATTTTAATTAAAACAGGGCAAAAAGTTCCTTATGATGCAAAAATTATTCAAGGAGAAGGTTTTTTTGATTCTTCACATTTAACAGGAGAATCAATTCCTTTATCTAAAAAGAAAGGGGATAATTTAGATGCTGGTTTAATTAATGTGGGAAATGCTATTGGAGTAAGTATTGTTGATACTTCCCAAAAATCAGCCTTTTATATGATTGTCCAATCTATTCGTAATTTGCAATTTAAAAAATCTAATTTAACTAAAAAAGTTGATCAAATTAGTAATTTCTTTACTCCGGCAGTTATTGTTATTACCACCATTAACTTTTTTGCATGATATTTTTTGACTGGTTCAGTTGCTAATGCTTTATATTATTCAATAGCAGTAGCAGTTGTTGCTTGTCCTTGTGCTCTTGGTTTAGCCACACCAATGTCACTAGTTTTTGGAGCATCAAAAGCTATTAAAGAAAAAATCCTTTATAACAATGGGGAAGTTTTTGAAAAAATAACTAAAATTAATACTTTAGCTTTTGATAAAACAGGAACTTTAACTAAAGGAGAAATGTTTATTAGCAAGATTGTTGGTGATCAAAAGCATATTGAACATTTTGTTTCTTTAGAAATTATTTCAATGCACCCAATTGCTAAAGCCTTTATGACTTATAAAGCCAAAAGAGGTGATAAGTTTAAAGGACATAATTTTAAAAATTATAAAGAGTTAATTGGAAAAGGAGTCATTGGAAAACATCATGATGACCAATTTGCTATTGGTTCATTTGATTTTATTACTAAAGAAAATATGATGTCCCAAAAATTAAAAGATGAATATCGCAAGTTAGAACAAGAAGACTTTGTTTTAGTTTTAGGTGCTATTAATAAAAAAGTAGTAACTATTTTTTGTTTAGAAGATAAATTAAGAGATAATGCAAAAGCAGAAATAAAGCTTTTAAAACAAAAAAATATTGAACCAATTATGATTACTGGTGATAATCAAAAAATTGCAAAAAAAGTAGCTAAACAAGTGGGAATTACAAAGTTTTATGCCAATGTTAATCCTCAAGAAAAAGTTAACATCATTAAAAAAATCCAAGAGCAAAATAAAAGAGTTGGTTTTATTGGTGATGGGGTTAATGATGCTAAGGCATTGCTGCAATCGGATTTAGCAATAGCAATGGGTTCAGGTTCAGATATTGCTTTGTCTGTTGCTGATATAGTTTTATTAGATTCAAATATTGCTAATATTAAAAAAGTTTTATTTATTTCTCAAAAAACTTTAAGCAATATTAAGCAAAACCTATTTTATGCCTTTTTGTGAAATGGAACAATGATTCCTATAGCAGCATTTGGATTCCTAGCACCATGGGTAGCAGCAATAGCAATGTCTTTTGAATCACTTGTTGTTGTTGGTAACTCTTCTCGTTTAAGTTTGATCAAAACACCTAAATAATCATAAATTTTAACCTTATTTTTGTGAATTTTGTTATAATTTATGGGAAAGAAATGGTATGTAATGATAAAAAAAATTGGAATTTTAACATCTGGTGGAGATGCACCAGGAATGAATACAGCAATTAGATCAATTGCCAGAAGTGCTTTAAAAAAGGGCATAAAAGTTATGGTTATTCATGAAGGTTTTAAAGGGCTAGTTGAAGATAAAATTTTTGATGCAAAACGAGGCACTTTTGCTAATATAGTTAATAGTGGTGGTAGTTTTATCAAAAGTGCAAGATTACCTGAATTTGCTCAATTAAAGGTGCGCAAAAAAGCACATGAAAATTTAAAAAAACATAATATTGATGCTTTAGTTATTGTTGGTGGAGATGGTTCATATCACGGAGCGTTAAAATTAACTAATGAAGGTTTCCCTTGTATTGGGTTACCAGGAACTATTGATAATGATATTGCTTTAACTGATTATACAATTGGTTTTGACACAGCATTAAATTCAATAATTAGATACATTGATCAAGTGAGAAATACAATGTTTTCTCATAGTAGTTGTTTTATCTTTGAAGTTATGGGTAGGTATTGTGGTGACTTAGCACTATATTCTTCTTTTGCAGTTGGGGCTGACATTCTTTCAACTTCAGAAGCTCCTTTAAGTGAAGAAGGAATTATTTTAAAAATTCAAAAAGAACAAAAACTTAATAAAGATAATTTTATTATTTTAGTTAGTGAAAAACTTTATAATGTTCACAACCTAGCTCATAAAATTGAAAAAAGAACCAACATTATCACAAGGGCATCAATATTAGGTCATTTCCAAAGAGGGGGACGCCCTTCATCATTTGATCGCATCCTTGCAACAAAACTTGGTTATGAAGCAATTGAACTTTTATTAAAAGGGGAAAAAGGAATTGCTCTTGGGATCGAAGAAAACAAAATTACACACCATCCTATTGAAAAGGTCTTAAAAACAAAAATTAAATTTAAGAAAAAAATCTTAGATATTTTTAATGCAACAAAATAATAAAGGAAAATCATGAAAACAAGAAATACAAAAAAATTTACAAAAATTATTACTTCAATTGGTCAACATACAAAAACTATTGATGATTATAAGAAATTATTACTCTCAGGCTCAAATGTCGCAAGAATAAATTTTTCTCATGGAAATGGGCCAGACCATCTTGATAAAGTAAAGTTAGTCACTCAAGCTTCAAAGGAATTAAATATGACTTGAGGCCTTCTTTTAGACACCAAAGGTCCAGAAATTAGAACTCATTGTTTTGAAAACGGTGAAGTGAAGATTTTGGCAGATAGCAAGGTTGAAGTTTATTTACAAAAAGAAATTTTAGGAACAAGTGAGAAATTTTCAATAACTTATCCTGATTTATGAAAAGATGTAAAAGTGGGAGGCATCATTTCTGTTGATGATGGATTTTTGCAATTGCAAATTTTAGAAATTAGTGAGGAAAAAATTATTACTAGAGCCATCAATGAAAGAGTTATTGCTGATCGTAGAGGTGTAAACATTCCAGAAACAGCAGTAAAAATTAAATTTTTGTCAGAAAAAGATCGTAACGATATTGAGTGAGGATGTGGTCAACCTTTCAATTATATTGCTCTTTCATTTGTGCAAAAAAAAGAGGATGTTTTAGAAGTTAAAGAAATTTTAAAAAAACATAATCGAGAAGACATCCAAATTATTTCTAAATTAGAATCTCAAGGGGCAGTTGATAATTTTCACGAAATTTTAGATGTTAGTGATGGAATTATGGTGGCAAGAGGGGATCTTGGTGTTGAAGTTCATTTTACCAAAGTTCCAATGTTACAAAAAAGGTGAATTAGGGAAGCAAATAAGGTTGGAAAACCAGTTGTGGTTGCAACCCAAATGCTTGAATCAATGATTAATAACCCCCAACCAACAAGAGCTGAAGTTTCTGATGTTTATAATGCTATTGAAGATGCTACTTCTGCTGTGATGTTGTCTGGTGAAACAGCAAAAGGAAAGTTTTTTAAAGAATCAACACAAACAATGAACATTATTGCTCATACCTCAGAAGAAAATTTTGATTTTGCAAGATATTTTAATCGCATTAATCGGGATGGGATTGTTTCAAAATACAATGACCTTGCTAAAAAAGTTTTTCGCCAAACCAATGAAAACATGGTTAATGATGTTTTTGTTTTAGAAGATAATTATGATTTGGTTAAATTTTTAGCAAGAACAAAACCTCAAGCTGAAATTCACCCTCTTGTTAAAGATATTAATGCTGGTAATAAATATACTTTATTATATGGAGTTTACCCAATTGTTGTTGCACAAAACATTAGTGAAAAAGATATTAGTTTTTTTGAAAAACAGCTTGAAAAAAAATATGAAAATTTAAATAGTCATGGTTGTCTCATTATAAAAAATGAAAAAATTGTTAAAACATTTTTTTCAAATGATAAAAATAAATAAAATAATTTTTTAAATTATCTTTTCATATCATCCTTATATTTGTTGTAAAGGTTTTGTGCTAATGCAGAACTTCTAAATGCAGGCATTCCATTAATCATACTTGATGATCAAGAATTTAATTTAGCAACAAATTCTTTTGTTGTTGCAAAAACATCAGGATCTCTTGGGACTCCAATCGGATCTTTTCATGCTCCATAAATTCTTTCTAAATTTTCTCCTTGGAAATATTCGTGGAAATATTTAAGATCACTATTATTAACAAAAACTTTCAATGCAGTCTTAAAGTCATCAGTCTTTAAGAATTTTTCTTTTGTTCTTAATAAAGGACTATTTAATTCTTTAATTTTGTCAATTAAAGTTTTTGAGTCAGCAAATATTGATTTTCCATTTTCAAAAACATTTGCTCATGATTGTAAATCAGCACTCTTTTCATTACTAATTAAATAATCAGCTTCATCTTTTAAATCATTTTGATATAACTGATAATCGGAATCACTTTTTTGGGTAGTGGCATAAACATCAACTTTTTTATCAGGGGTATCATAGTAAATATCTAAATCTTTTTGATAAACCAAAGGGTTTAAATATTTTTCTTCTGTTCTAACTTGAGGATCTTTTCAAGAATTATAATCACTAACGAATTGATTAGATTTTTTATAAATTTCTTCACTATACATTGCTTTAAGTTTAGCAAGTAATGTTGAAGATTTATTTGTTTTCAAAAACTCTGTATCTAATAATGAATCTCAATCTTTTTGACTTTCAGTATTACTTTCATAGAAACTAATTGCATTAGCTTTAATACTACTTCAAGCATCTAAGTCATCATTATATTGATTGTTTGTTTTATAATCATTTTCTCCTGCTGGATCAATTCACTTATTGTGATCACTAGTTGATTGTGCTGATGCTTTATATAAATCAATTCCTCTATCTTTTGTTTCTCATGAATTAAAATCACTATCAAAATCATTACTACTTTGATAGTTAACTTCTCCTTGGGGGTCAGTTCAACTATTATAATCAGTAGTTGATTGTCCTTGAGTTAAGTAGAAGTTAAAACCATTGCTCTTACCATTGCTCGCATTAGCATCACGATAAGTAGCAAAGTCATTATCATGAGCTTGACTAGATTTATAATTGCTTGCAGTTTTCCTAATTGGGTTTGGATCACTTCATCCATTATAATCAGTATTTGATTGAGCACTCGCCTTATAAAGACCAATAGCATTAACTTTAGTCCTACTTCAAGCATCCAAATCAACATTGTATTTACGGCTGACTTTATAATTCCTTTCACCATAAGGGTCAGTTCAACTATTATAATCAGTAGTTGATTTTCCTTGGGTTAAGTAGAAATTAAAGCCATTGCTCTTACCATTGCTAGCATTAGCATCACGGTAAGTAATAAAGTCATTATTAAAGGCATTACTACTTTGATAGTTAACTTCTCCTTGAGGGTCAGTTCAACTATTATAATCAGTAGTTGATTGTCCTTGAGTTAAGTAGAAGTTAAAACCATTGCTCTTACCATTGCTCGCATTAGCATCACGATAAGTAGCAAAGTCATTATCATGAGCTTGACTAGATTTATAATTGCTTGCAGTTTTCCTAATTGGGTTTGGATCACTTCATCCATTATAATCAGTATTTGATTGAGCACTCGCCTTATAAAGACCAATAGCATTAGCTTTAGTCCTACTTCAAGCATCCAAATCAACATTGTATTGGTTACTTGCTTTATAATTCCTTTCACCATAAGGGTCAGTTCAACTATTATAATCAGTAGTTGATTTTCCTTGGGTTAAGTAGAAATTAAAGCCATTGCTCTTACCATTGCTAGCATTAGCATCACGGTAAGTAATAAAGTCATTATTAAAGGCATTACTACTTTGATAGTTAACTTCTCCTTGAGGGTCAGTTCAACTATTATAATCAGTAGTTGATTGTCCTTGGGTTAAGTAGAAGTTAAAGCCATTACTTTTACCATTGCTCGCATTAGCATCACGATAAGTAGCAAAGTCATTATCATGAGCTTGACTAGATTTATAATTGCTTGCAGTTTTCCTAATTGGGTTTGGATCACTTCATCCATTATAATCAGTATTTGATTGAGCACTCACCTTATAAAGACCAATAGCATTAGCTTTAGTCCTGCTTCAAGCATCCAAATCTACATTGTATTGGTTACTTGCTTTATAATTCCTTTCACCATAAGGGTCAGTTCAACTATTATAATCAGTATTTGATTGTCCTTGAGTTAAGTAGAAATTAAAGCCATTGCTCTTACCATTGCTAGCATTAGCATCACGGTAAGTAATAAAGTCATTATTAAAGGCATTACTACTTTGATAATTAATTTCTCCTTGAGGGTCAGTTCAACTATTATAATCAGTAGTTGATTTTCCTTGCGTTAAGTAGAAGTTAAAGCCGTTACTTTTACCATTGCTAGCATTAGCATCACGATAAGTAGCAAAGTCATTATCATGAGCTTGACTAGATTTATAATTGCTTGCAGTTTTCCTAATTGGGTTTGGATCACTTCATCCATTATAATCAGTATTTGATTGAGCACTCGCCTTATAAAGACCAATAGCATTAGCTTTAGTCCTACTTCAAGCATCCAAATCAACATTGTATTGGTTACTTGCTTTATAATTTCTTTCACCATAAGGGTCAGTTCAACTATTATAATCAGTAGTTGCTTGTCCTTGAGTTAAGTAGAAATTAAAGCCATTGCTCTTACCATTACTAGCATTAGCATCACGGTAAGTAATAAAGTCATTATTAAAGGCATTACTACTTTGATAGTTAACTTCTCCTTGAGGGTCAGTTCAACTATTATAATCAGTAGTTGATTGTCCTTGGGTTAAGTAGAAGTTAAAGCCATTACTTTTACCATTGCTCGCATTAGCATCACGATAAGTAGCAAAGTCATTATCATGAGCTTGACTAGATTTATAATTGCTTGCAGTTTTTCTAATTGGGTTTGGATCACTTCATCCATTATAATCAGTATTTGATTGAGCACTCACCTTATAAAGACCAATAGCATTAGCTTTAGTCCTGCTTCAAGCATCCAAATCTACATTGTATTGGTTACTTGCTTTATAATTCCTTTCACCATAAGGGTCAGTTCAACTATTATAATCAGTAGTTGCTTGTCCTTGAGTTAAGTAGAAATTAAAGCCATTGCTCTTACCATTGCTAGCATTAGCATCACGGTAAGTAATAAAGTCATTATTAAAGGCATTACTACTTTGATAGTTAACTTCTCCTTGAGGGTCAGTTCAACTATTATAATCAGTAGTTGATTGTCCTTGGGTTAAGTAGAAGTTAAAGCCGTTACTTTTACCATTGCTAGCATTAGCATCACGATAAGTAGCAAAGTCATTATCATGAGCTTGACTAGATTTATAATTGCTTGCAGTTTTCCTAATTGGGTTTGGATCACTTCATCCATTATAATCAGTATTTGATTGAGCACTCACCTTATAAAGACCAATAGCATTAGCTTTAGTCCTACTTCAAGCATCCAAATCAACATTGTATTGGTTACTTACTTTATATGTTGCCTCGCCATTAGGATCAGTTCAACTATTATAATCAGTATTTGATTGCCCTTGAGTTAAGTAAAAGTTAAAGCCATTGCTTTTGCCGTTACTTGCATTAGTATCACGATATGATGATAAGTCTCTGCCAAAAGCATTACTACTTTGATAATTAACTTCTCCTCGTGGGTCAGTTCAATTATTATAATCAGTATTTGATTGCCCTTGTGTTAAGTAGAAGTTAAAACCATTACTTTTACCATTTCTCGCATTAGCATCACGATAAGTTATAAAGTCATTATTATGAGTTTGACTTGCCTTATAATCATTTGCTGTTTTCCTAATTGGGTTTGGATCGCTTCATCCATTATAATCAGTATTTGATTGCCCGCTCGCCTTATAAAAATCAATAGCATTAGCTTTAGTCCTGCTTCAAGCATCTAAGTCAACATTATATTGACTATTTGCTTTATAACTTGCCTCACCATTAGGATCAGTTCAATTATTATAATCTACATTAGATGCATTATTTGCATAATAAAAACTATATCCATTTGTTTTACCATTATTTCCCTTAGCATCACGATATTTTATATAATCACTTTGGAAATTTGCACTAGCTTGGTAACTAGATTCTCCCAAAGGATCAATTCAACTATTGTAATCTTTAGTTGATTGAGCAGAAGTTAAATAAAAGTTAAACCCATTAGTTTTTCCATTTCCAGCTATGGCATCTCTATACTCCATAAAATCAGAAAAGACACCAACAGATTGTTTATAGTCATCAGCAGTTGGATTTATAGGGTTTGGATCAGTTCAAGCACTATAATCAACATTAGATTGGGGGTGAGTTTTATATAAATCAATTCCATTAGACTTTGAACTACTTCATGCATCTAAACTTGTATTATATTGAGCATCAAGTTTGAACGTTTTTTCTCCTTCAACAGTTATTCAATTATTGTAATCTGTATTTGATTGTTGTTTTGTCAGATAAAATTTAATACCACCATTGGCATTATCTTTATCTACAAAAGCATTAAAGTCATTATTATAATTTTGACTTGCCTTATATCATATATCAACATCTTTGTTTATGAATTTTTTAAGTTCTCTTTTGTATTCAGCACTTGTTGCAAAAAAGGCTTTAACATGTTTCATATAATCATTATCTGGTGTAGTAGGATCCATCATTGCTTCAGCGTCTAGTTGTGCCTGAACATTGTATCGATAATCATTATCTGGCCTTCTAGTTGGGTTAGGGTCTGTTCAAGAATTTCAATCAGTAGATGATTGGCGATTGGCTTTATAAATATTAATAGCATTGCTTTTAACGCTAGTTCAACTATCTAAATCATTATTATATTGACTATCAGCTTTAAATGAAGTTGTTCCATAAGTTGATATTCAATTATTATAAGAACTATCAGATTCATTACCATTTAAATAAAGATTAGCTCCATTAGTTTTTCCATTACTAGAAACAGTGTCTCGATATGTTGCAAAATCATTTTCAAAATCTCCATCACTTATATAATAAGCTTCACCATTATTACTTTGGAAATAATTTTGTCAATTAGCTAAGGCGTCAGGGGTAATTTGATTTCTTCCCAAACTAGAATGATATTTAATATATATTTTCATCCCATTAGTCATTCCATTTCCAATACTTGTGTCTCTTCAACTATAAAGATCTACATTAAATTGAGAAGAGAAATAATAATCACCACCAGGATTGCTTTGTTCTCATTGTGATTTTTTAGTTTGGAAGTCAGCTTCAAAAAATGTTCATTGATCAAACAATTTATTATAATAGTCACCAGATGCATCTTTGTGATTATTATAACTTTGTTGACCATCTGCAGTTTTAATTCATGTTTCAATCAAGCTTTGTCTTTTTGAACTATGAGTATCCATAAAAGTAGTCATTCAACTTGATTTACTTGTTTGATAATCAGAAGTTTTCTTATATTCATCTTTTAAATAAGTTTCTCCTGATTGAGTGTCTTTATATGAAGTGTAATTTGAATCAAAATCGCCATCACTTGATGTTTGTCAAGAAGATTTAGGATTTGTAGGTTTAAAGGTTGTATTAATATAAGAGTTTAAGCTACTTGTATAATCACTTGTTGCTTCTCAAATATCTTTAATATCATTTCTTCCTGAGTTTGAAGTTCTTCAAGCATCATAATATCTTGTTGAATCGCTTAGACCTAATCAAATATTTTTACTTCTTTTTACTAAGTTATTATCAAGCCAAACTTTTTTATTTTTTACATAATCAGTTGTTGTTTCATAATAATCATATAAAGCTCATCGATTATTTGATCAATTTAGGGCATAACTTTTTGCTCTTGTTAGGAAATCATTTGTGCCTTGATAGTCTACGCCAGTTAGTGGCACTCAATGTTTACTTTTTCAACTTGCTTTTTTAGTTTGGAAGTCCGCTTGAGTATGTCAATGAGTTTTTAAGTCACTAAGATTGCTGCCTTGAGATTTTCAAGAATCATATTTATCTTTGGCATCATTTGTTAAACTTCAAGAATTTTTACTATTTTGAGGAGTGAAATTATTAGTAATTCAATTATCTCTTTCACTTGAAAAGTTTTGTGTTGCTTCCCAAGCTCCTTTAATAGCACCTCTTCCTAGTGTTGTAACTCTTCAAGAATTATAATAATTTGTTGAATCAGCTATACCCAACCAAGTGTCTTTTGTTCTTTTTATTGGGTTTGCAGCAATTCAAGCATTTAATTTTCCTAAATAATGTTGAGAAAGATATCAATCTTGTTTCAAATCATTTATACCAGCATTAGATTGTTTTCAAATATTATATTTATTTGTTGCATCAACTTGGCTTGCTCAATAATTCTTACCACGCTTATTAGTATAACTTGTGGAAATTCATTTATTTCTAGCAGTTCTATAATCATTAGTAGATTTTCATGATGTTTTTAAAGCGTTTTCTGAAGATACTTTTGCTATTCAAGAATTATATGAACTTTTTGCAAAACTTGTTTCAAATCACAAATCTTTACTTCTTTTTTGAAAATTACTTGTAATCCAAGCATCTCTTTTACTTGCATAATTGTTTGTTGCTTCTCAAGTGCCTTTAATAGCGTTTCTTCCTGCATCTGTAACCCTTCAAGTATTATAAAAACTTGTAGAGGCACTTAAACCTAGTCAAGTGTCTTTACCTCTTTTTATCAAGTTGTTATTAACTCATTGGTTAAATTTAGTTTGATAATCATTTGTTGCATATCAATTATTTTTTAAGGCACCATCAGCAGCATTTGTTACTTTTCAGGTGTCATATTTATTTGTGGCATCACTTAATGATGATCAATAGTTTTTATTGCGCTTCATATAATTAGCAGCAATCCAGGCATCCTTACTAGTTGTATAATCATTAGTAGTTTTTCAATGAGTTTTTAAAGCACTACCAGCAGCACTTGTTGCTTTTCAAGTGTTATATTTACTTGTTGCATCTGCCAAATTTGCCCATGCATCTTTATCACGCTTATTATAATTAGCAGCAATTCAAGCATCCTTTTTACTTGCATAATTATTTGTTGCTTCTCAAGTGCCTTTAATAGCATTTCTTCCTGAGTTTGTAACTCTTCAAGCATTATAAAAACTTGTAGAAGCAGCCAAACCTAACCAAGTATCTTTTGTTCTTTTAACTAAATTACTATTAACTCATTGGTTAAATTTAGTTTGATAATCATTTGTTGCATATCAATTATTTTTTAGGGCACTAGTAGCTGCATTTGTTGCTTTTCAGGTGTTATATTTACTTGTTGCATCTGCCAAATCAGCTCAAGTGTCTTTATCACGCTTAGTATAATTAGCAGCAATCCAACTATCTTTACTACTTGTATAATCATTAGTAGTTTTTCAATGAGTTTTTAAGGCATTACCAGCAGCACTTGTTGCTTTTCAAGTGTAATATTTACTTGTTGCATCTGCTAAATTAGCTCAAGTGTTTTTATCACGCTTATTATAATTAGCAGCAATTCAAGCATCCTTTTTACTTGCATAATTATTTGTTGCTTCCCAAGTTCCTTTAATGGCATTTCTTCCTGCACTTGTGACTCTTCAAGTATTATAAAAACTTGTTGAAGCAGCTAAACCTAACCAAGTATCTTTAGTTCTTTTAACTAAGTTGCTATTAACTCATTGATTAAATTTAGTTTGATAATAATTTGTTGTGTATCAATTATTTTTTAGGGCACTATTAGCTGCATTTGTTGCTTTTCAATTATTATATTTACTTGATGCATCACTTAATGATGATCAATAGTTTTTATCTCGCTTAGTATAATTAGCAGCAATCCAGGCATCCTTACTAGTTGTATAATCATTAGTAGTTTTTCAATGAGTTTTTAAGGCATTACCAGCAGCACTTGTTGCTTTTCAAGTATTATATTTACTTGTTGCATCTGCTAAATTAGCTCAAATGTTTTTATCACGCTTATTATAATTAGCAGCAATTCAAGCATCCTTTTTACTTGCATAATTATTTGTTGCTTCCCAAGTTCCTTTAATGGCATTTCTTCCTGCACTTGTGACTCTTCAAGTATTATAAAAACTTGTAGAAGCAGCTAAACCTAACCAAGTATCTTTAGTTCTTTTAACTAAGTTGCTATTAACTCATTGGTTAAATTTAGTTTGATAATCATTTGTTGTGTATCAATTATTTTTTAGGGCACTAGTAGCTGCATTTGTTGCTTTTCAGGTGTTATATTTACTTGTTGCATCTGCCAAATCAGCTCAAGTGTCTTTATCACGCTTAGTATAATTAGCAGCAATCCAACTATCTTTACTACTTGTATAATCATTAGTAGTTTTTCAATGAGTTTTTAAGGCATTACCAGCAGCACTTGTTGCTTTTCAAGTGTTATATTTACTTGTTGCATCTACCAAATTACCCCAAGTATCTTTATCACGCTTAGTATAATTAGCAGCAATTCAAGCATCCTTTTTACTCGCATAATTATTTGTTGCTTCTCAAGTACCTTTAATGGCATTTCTTCCTGCACTTGTGACTCTTCAAGCATTATAAAAACTTGTTGAAGCAGCTAAACCTAACCAAGTATCTTTAGTTCTTTTAACTAAATTACTATTAACTCATTGGTTAAATTTAGTTTGATAATCATTTGTTGTGTATCAGTTATTTTTTAGGGAACTATTAGCTGCATTGGTTGCTTTTCAGGTGTTATATTTACTTGATGCATCACTTAATGATGATCAATAGTTTTTATCTCGCTTAGTATAATTAGCAGCAATCCAAACATCCTTACTACTTGTATAATCATTAGTAGTTTTTCAATGAGTTTTTAAGGCATTACCAGCAGCACTTGTTGCTTTTCAAGTGTTATATTTACTTGTTGCATCTACCAAATTACCCCAAGTATCTTTATCACGCTTAGTATAATTAGCAGCAATTCAAGCATCCTTTTTACTCGCATAATTATTTGTTGCTTCTCAAGTACCTTTAATGGCATTTCTTCCTGAGCTTGTGACTCTTCAAGCATTATAAAAACTTGTTGAAGCAGCTAAACCTAACCAAGTATCTTTAGTTCTTTTAACTAAATTACTATTAACTCATTGGTTAAATTTAGTTTGATAATCATTTGTTGTGTATCAGTTATTTTTTAGGGAACTATTAGCTGCATTGGTTGCTTTTCAGGTGTTATATTTATTTGACGCATCTGCTAAATTAGATCATGCATCCTTATCTCGCTTAGTATAATTAGCAGCAATCCAACTATCTTTACTACTTGTATAATCATTAGTAGTTTTTCAATGAGTTTTTAAAGCATTACCAGCCGCAGTTGTTGCTTTTCAAGTATTATATTTACTTGTTGCATCTGCTAAATTAGCTCAAATGTTTTTATCACGCTTATTATAATTAGCAGCAATTCAAGCATCCTTTTTACTTGCATAATTATTTGTTGCTTCCCAAGTTCCTTTAATGGCATTTCTTCCTGCACTTGTGACTCTTCAAGTATTATAAAAACTTGTAGAAGCAGCTAAACCTAACCAAGTATCTTTAGTTCTTTTAACTAAGTTGCTATTAACTCATTGGTTAAATTTAGTTTGATAATCATTTGTTGTGTATCAATTATTTTTTAGGGCACTATTAGCTGCATTTGTTGCTTTTCAGGTGTTATATTTATTTGAGGCATCTGCTAAATTAGATCATGCATCCTTATCACGCTTAGTATAATTTGTAGCAATCCAAGAATCCTTATTAGTTGTATAATCATTAGTAGTTTTTCATTTGTTTTGAAGAGATATTTTTGCACTTCTTGTTTTTTTCCAATTATTATAATAGTTAGTTGAATCATCCATTGATAATCAAGTTTCTTTATTGCGCTTATTTGTATAATTTGAAACTATTCAAGCATCTCTTTTGCTTTGATAATTTGCTGTTGCTTCTCAAGAATTTTTAATAGCATTTCTTCCATCACTAGTTACTCTTCAAGCATCATAATAGCTTGTTGAATCAGCACTTTTAATTCATTCTTTTTTTCCTTGTTGAGATCATGATGCTTTTTCATCTGTATATTCTTTTTTGCTTTTTAAATTAGTGTCAATTTCCAAAACTCCCGCTGGTGAAGCTTTGTATTTTAAAAATTTATTTTCCCAAATGCTTTTATCTGCTTTATATGAGTTTATATCTTTTTTTTGTGAGTAAACACTAATTCAGTTTTGTAATTTTGTTGAATAATTTGCTGTTGTTTTTCAGTTTGCAAGTAAAGTTGGATGTGAGTTTGAGCTAGATAATCAATTTTGAAAATAAGTTCGCCCATTTGCAGAAGCAAGCCAAGCATTTTTGTTCAGTTTTTGATTTTTTAAATTAATTCATTGGTTTCTTTGATTGCTATAATCATCACTTTTTTTTCATTCTTTTTCTAGTAATGCCAAATTATTTTGATCTTTTAATCATTTCTTATAAAGTTCTTGTGCTTCAGGAGTTTTTAATCAAGATTCTTTGGTTCAAAGAGGATCTTCATCTAGTTTTCACTTGTTAAAAGCAATTGTAAATTCAGGAGAAGCTATAAAATGTTTTTCTAAAGCGCTAAGACCCTCACTAGATGACTTTCAAGTGCTATAATCATTCTTATATTTTTGAGACTTCTTAGCTTCTTTTTCAAATTCCTTAATGCTTCTTTTAGTTGAACTTGCTCATTTTTCTAAAGCTAGTTTAAAGTCGTTTGTTTCAAAATAAAAATTAATCAAACTCTTTACACCCTCAGGTGATTTTCTTCACTTTTCATAAGCTTCAATGGCTTGATAAGTTTTTGCTCATTGTTCAAATGTAACTTCATGACTACTTCCAAAAAAACTACTAGTTGCTGAATCAATTAATGATTTAGGTTTTTTATTAAACTCTTCTTGAGGATTTTCTTTAAAAGCTTTTGCATTTGGTTCAGTTGCAAAGTTTGGATCAAAAAGTTCAGGATTACTAACATAATATGCTCCAATTGAAAAAAGGGATAATGTAGCAAACATTGAGTTAGAATTTGATTTTTTATATTTTTTCATTTTTTTCCTTGATATTTGACAATCACTATATAAATAGTCAAAGATATAATACACACATTTTTTAAAAAGTCAATGTTTTGATATGAGATAAAAAAATGAAAAAAATTTAACAATTAAGGGTAAAATTGTCATTTTAATAAAATTCAAAATAAATACTAATTTAAAATGAAAAATGGTAAAATTATTAAAACATTATTTTGAAAATAAAAAAGGATAAATTTAATGCTAAAAAATAAATTGTTAATTTTCACATTATTCTCATCAGCAACTTTAACAAGTTGTTTTGCCAACAAAGTTAAGGAAGTAATTAGTTTTAAGGAAAACTTAAATACTAAATATGACACTGTTTTAAAAGAGGCTAAATTATTAGGAAGTGACTTTACAAGTAGTAATGATAAATTTCAAAGATATCAAGAAACTTTAACTAAAAACAATGAGTTTTGATCAGAGCTTGAAAAAAGCAAAGAAAAAGATGTAACTTGTACTTATTATAGTTTGGATGAAAAATGACAAATTTTAAAAAATGTTAAAAAAACTAAAAAAGACGATTGTGTAAAAATTTTTGAAAAACAATACACCAGTCTTGATTCTAATTTAAAAGAAGTAGAAAAAGAAATCGAAACTCACCGTAAAGATGTTTTTGATGAATATGTTGATTTTATGGAAAAAACAGGAGACACTTTTTCCAAAGAATTAAAAACTAAATATGAAAACTTAAAAGCTAAAGAAAAGAACTATACAGGTTTAGTTGAAAAAATTCTTTATGAATCAGCAACAAAAGCTTTTGAAGCAATTGTTAATTCAAAACTATTAGAAAATATTGATTCTAGTATTGAAAAGATTAAAGCAAAAGACCCCCTTTATGTTCTTTATAAAGAAGCAAAATTTGTTCATGATCCTTTTTCAACCCCACCAGGAAAAGAGTTTTGAAGAATTGATAAAATAAAAACTAAGTGAAAAGATGGAATCGAAGCCATAAAAGATAGCTTTAAAAGAATTGATGATTTGGCTAAGTAAAAAAAATTTAATGTATAATATTAGATAGAAAGAAAAAAAAGGTATTAATATTTTGAGAATAAATCGTTATAGCAAAATTCCTCCTAAAAAATTGCATTTAGTTAATGAAGAAATAAGGTTTGCTAAAGTTATGTTAATTGGGGTAAATGGCCCAATTGGGGAGGTTAGTTCAAGAGAAGCATTAGAACTAGCAAAACAAGCAGAATTAGATTTAGTTTGTGTTTCACCAAGGGTTAGACCACCAATTTGCAAAATCTTAGATTATGGGAAGTTTAAATTTGAAAAGTCAAAAAAAGAAAAAGAATCAAGGAAGAACCAAAATGTGATTGTTTTAAAGGAAGTGCGCCTAACTCCTAATATTGGCAATCATGATTTAGTCACTAAGGCCAAAAAAGCTTATAAATTTTTGGAAAGTAAATTCAAAGTTAAAGTTTCATTAAAATATCGAGGTCGGGAAAGAGCTCATGCTGATGTTGGAAAAGAAACATTAATGCGTTTTTTTGAAGAAATCAAAGACATTGCTTTTATTGAAAAAGAACCATATAACAATGGTCGCTTTTTTGATATGATTGTTGCCCCTTTAAAAAAATAATTTGTTATAAATATATAAAAAAGAAAAAACCTTACCAGTTATTGGTAAGGTTTTAATAAATAAAAGAGAGTTTTTTTGAAACATGTAACATTAACATTACATAAATAATTTATTTCAACTATTTAACATAAAAATATATAATTTTTAAGTAAATTAAAATAAAAATCAAACACAAAATAAATAAAAAAAAGTGATCATTATCACTATTTTACTTTTTATGTGAAATAAAAATCATAACATCCTATTCCACAACTAAATTATATAACAAATTATTTAATAGGTAAATATTTTTATGTTATAATATTTTTGTTATTAAAATCAGAAAGTGATAAAAATCCACCTGAAAACCAATTAATAGGTCTTGGGTCAATGCTTGTTTTAAATATTAAGATTTTTAAATAGAAGCATAAATGGATTAATTCCATTTTTTTACTATGTGATAACAAAAGGAGTATTTAATGCCAAAAATGAAGACAAAGTCAGCTTTAACCAAAAGGATTAAAAAGACTGCATCAAAAAAATTAAAAAGAAAAAAAGCTTTTAAATCACACTTGGCTTATGGTAAATCAACAAAACAAAAGCGTCAATTAGCTAAATCAACAGTTATTAATAAAAGTGATATGAAAAGAATTAAGGGATTAGTGTAAAGGAGTAATTATGGCAAGAGTTAAAAGTGGTGTCGTTAGCCGCAAGAGAAGAAAAAAAGTTTTAAAACAAGCTAAAGGTTATTTTGGTTCAAAACACAAATTATTTAAAACAGCACAAGAACAATTATTTCATTCTTATGTTTATGCTTATCGTGATCGAAAAAATCGCAAGCGTGAATTTAGAAAATTATGAATCACAAGAATTTCAGCAGCATGTAAAGCAAATGATTTGTCATATTCAAAATTTATTAATGGTTTAAAACTATTAAAAGTAGAAATTAATCGTAAAATGCTTTCAGAAATGGCCATTCATGATGCGAGTGCTTTTGCAAAGTTAGCAAATGATGTTAAGCAAAAAATTGCTAGCAATTAATTTTTAAATGTTAATTTAATTGCAATGACAAATTCAAAAAAAGTAACAACTTTTCAAGATTTAATAAAAAAATGAAATCAACACCAAAATATTGTAAGATTATTGATTTTGCATCATAGCAAATTTGATCAAAAAACAATAATTAATAATCTTAATCAAGAAATTGATTTTGATTTAAAAATATT
>CBDDCI010000001.1:0-49621 GCA_965226165.1 Mycoplasmatales bacterium
AACCCCCCTACCAAACTCTCTTGGGGGACACGCGTGATAAATTTTATCATATTTTCCATTTTTTACCAAAAATGTGCTCAAAAGCTACTAATAATGGGGTTTTGTGGTCATTATTAGTTGGTCATTTTGGTGCTACGGGGTGATTTGAGAATGCTCAAAGCAAGCAATAATGGGGGTGTAGTGTAGTTATTAACATATTGCATTATTTTGTTTGTTGTTTTGTGGATAAGTGGCAAGGGGTATATATAAATTAAAGTGTTTAATTATTTAACACCACATATTTAACCATATGTGTAACATATGGTTATATTTAGAATTATTTAATGTTACCCTTAATAATTGATTTAACCCCTATCAATAGGGGGCTTGCACTTATTTTTATCTTTTTCTTTCCTTTTTGGTATCATTAGGATGACCAGTTCCCTAAAAAAAGGGGGGTGGTCAAGGTAGGCATAACCTGCCAGAATAGGAAAATATGAAAAATTTAAGCTCTGCAGAATATAGCAGATTAAAAAATAAATTAAGTGACCAAATAGGTCAAAATTACAAAGCTGGGCAATCTTTTGAATTTGATTATAAGCCTCAAAATTGAAAAATTAAGCCCTTAAATTTCACATTAGAAATTAATAAGAACAACAGAGTGCAATTAATTTGCAACTCATTAAAACAAGAAGAAGTGAGCATATTATTATATAGTAGTGACCAACTACCAGATAAAAACTCAATCATAACAGAAGCTGCCCACTCTATTGCTTGATATTTTGAAAGTGGAAAAGTTAAAAATAAAATTAATTATAAATTAGCCTGTCAACGGGTAGAGGTTGAAGCTACACAAGAAAAAGGAAACGGGCGGCGTGATGTTCTTTTAATTCTTAATAAGTTCATAATTGGCAGCTGGGAAACTTATGACCAAAAGATAACACGTGACCATGTAGCTGGTTATAAAAAAGATTTAAAGGAAAGAGTTGCAGAAGTTATCAAATTAACAAATGATAACGTTAAATTTATCAAGGGGAAACATGACCCTCTACATTCAACAATTAAAAAACATTTAAAAAAATGTTAAGCTAGTAATTAGAAAATGGGGGAATGTTCCCCCTTTTTTTTTGACCAGAAGGACTTGACCGCTCACGTTTGAAAAAATGACCGCACAAAAAAACGCATTAAATAATATAAAAAATAATTTTTAATTTTGTTATAATGAAGGGGACCGGTCAAAAGGTATCAACGCCTCCGGTCAAGCCGCCACAACTGGCGGGGTTAGGCTTAATCGTGAAAAAAATCACAAAAAAATTAATCAATGCGGAAATATCGGAACAATGACCACATAACTTTGAACAAGGGAAAGCGGAGGGGATTGTTACCCTTAACATTAGTAATAATAAAACACCGCACCCGTTAGGGTTTCAAATTCAATGAACAAGAGAGGACGACTACGGCGAAGATTTAAATTATAATAATTTTTATTTTTTAAAAATAAGATGCCCAGACTTGGATGCTATGGCTCAATTTGAACATTTAGAGGATGGTTATATGAATTTAAATGCAATCGTTCATCACATCACAGAATATATATATAATTTAAAATAATTAACCGGTAGAAATAGGGGGCAAGTGTCCCCCTTTTTTTATGACCGAAGGACTTGACCGGTCAAACACTACAAAAAAACAAAGCGGCTAAATTTGAGCCCTTTTTTTAACTCAGCTAAAAACTAGCTCAACAAAAAAAACAATCACGACCAAAAACAAAAAAAAAAAAAAATAATTTAAATAATTATTTAGTATATAATTGTTAATGAGAAGCTTGCAAAGTTTCTCAAAAAATAAAAAGGATTTAATAAATGAAATTAACAACACAAGAACTGCAAGACTTAAAAAATGAAATTAAGGCAGAAACTGCCAACCTTAAAAAAGGAAGCGATGCAATTATTACATTTAAAAACAACAAGCATCGAGTAACTCTAACGACTCATAACGAATTATGAGCCGAATGTTTAAAAAATGGTAGCAACCCCGAAGGTTATAAGCTAACAGAGCAAGATTTAAAAAAGCCAAGCAAAAAGGAAATTATAAACGAATTTGCAGACTTTATAATTACATGCTGCCATTTTGAATAAAATAATAATAATTAAGGGCTTCGGCTCTTTTTTTTATAACCAGATAAAAAATAAATTAATATAAATAATTATTTAATATATAATTATTAATGAGAAGTCTAAAAATTTTTAACTTCTCAATAAAAAAAATTAACTCCGGAGGTTAATAAAATATGAATTTAAAAAAAGAAATTAAAGAATTAAAAGAAGTTAATAATCAATTAACAAAATTAAAAAAAGAATTAAAAGAATATAAACAAGAAAATAAGCAATTAAGAAATGATTTATATGGCGTTAATTCTAAAAAAGAAAAAATTTATGCATTTTTTCGCTTTATATATGATGACTTTAAAAAACAATCTAATAATTGAGTGGACAAAGTAAGCGGCATCGGTCAACATGACGAGGTTTGTTGTTCCAGATTTGCAGACGACAAAAACGACGAAGAATGACAAGAAATGGACAATATAATGGCTTATAATTATATTCAAGGTTTAAGCGAGGAAGATATTGATTTTCTTCTTAAAGCTTTTGAAATTGACTATAAAGATTGTTAGTTTCTAAATAAAAATAATTAGAGCCTTTGGCTCTTTTTTTTTGACTAGAAGCATTTTATCAATCACAACAAAAAAAATAATTAAAAATAACATAAATAATTATTTAGTGTAAAATTATAAATGAGAAGTCTAAAAATTTTTAGTCTCTCAAAAAATAATATGGAGGTAAAATGAAAGCATATTATAATGATAAAAAATGTGGAGATTACCAAATGCAAGATTTTGGCGATAAGCCAAAAAATTGCAGATACGGACATGAATATATTATCTTGCCCGCAAGTCAAAAAAAAGTAGATGACTTTGTTAAAAAGGAACAAGAAAAAAGATTAGAATTTCCCGATTGAACGGATTATAGGGGGTAAAAAAAATGTGTAATTACAACAAATGCAATAATATAGGTAATAGTTATTCTTTAACTGATTGAAAAACTAATAAAGTTTATAACTTTTGTTCTTATTCACATGCTAAAAAGTGAGTTAATAATGGCTAAAAGTTGAGTAACAATTAAAGAAAAATCGCCAACAAAAGCAAAAAGTTATATTTGTATGGAAAACAACCATAAAGAATGTGTTTATAATGCTTGTGTGTGTAAATGTCATGTCAAAAACAAAAAATTAGGAACTCAAAAATGAAAGGAATTAAACGTGAAAATATTAACAAGCAAAAATTTAAAACAATATAAAATGCAAAATTTAGATATTGGAACCGAAGTGAATAAAAAAAATTCAAGCATAGATTATTGAATAAATGGAATAATAATTTGAAAGTCTAAAACAAATTATTTAAAATATAAAAAAGATATCACGACTGCAACTAAAAATTTTAAAAAGATTGTTAGAGCTATGGTAGCAATTAAAAATGCAAATTTAGACCATGTTGTAAATGATTCGTTTTGTCAAGTTATTTTAGAGCATATTTGAGAATATAGATATTATTAAATTGAATATTAAAAACTGGTAGCTGGTTGCTACCTTTTTTTATGACCAGAAGCAAAATAAACAAAAAAATATATATTAAATAACTATTTAGTGTAAAATTATAAATGAGAGAATGTTTAAAAATTTTCTCAAAAAAATTCAAAAGGAGTAAAGTGAAAAAAAACAAAGTAAAAAATTTAACAATATTGCAAAAAATGAAATATAAACTTATTAAATTATATTATTGCAAAGAACACAAAAGATTTAAACAAGTTCCATATATTAAAGGTGGAACAATAATAATATGTTTAATAACTCAAACAAAATTAAAAGAAGTTAATTATGATGAGTTTCTTAAACTTTCAAAAGGACAAGATAGAAGCCTAATTATCTATCATTAAAATTTTTATTGGAGGAAATATGAAAAAATTTAAACAAATGAAAAAATGTGATAAATGTGGCAAACAATCTAATAAAGAGGGTTATTCAGTTGAAAACAATTGATATGACACTCCCGATTGTATGCAAAAAGATTGACATTTTGATAGCATGAATGATATTTTATAATGTTAAGTAAAAATAAAGAAATTGAAAGACTTCAAAAGTATTCAATTTATCATTTAATAGAAATGTTTTTAAAATATAAAAAACAAGAAAATTATAAATCTAACCAAAAACAAATGGATATTTATAGAGAAGCAATTATTCAAAAATCTCGCATAGGAATTATATATAGAATTTCTGTTCAAAAATGAATTAGAAAAATTAAAAAAGGTTATTGAATTTTTAGTAAATACAACAAAAAAATATACTTTAAATTTGGTTGATAAAAAACTGGAGGAAACATGAAATACAAAATACATGAAATACAAGATAATAATAGAACAATTTATTTAAAACAACAAAAAATAAAAGTTGAAGTTAGATATTTAGAAAATGGATTATGAGAACATACAAAATGATTGAATGACAGACAAATTTTTAATGATGATAATTTTGTTATAAATTCAGCAGCCAAAACAACAAAAGAAGTTAAAAATTCAATATTAAAAGACTTTACAAACAAAATTAAAGAAGTAATTAAAATATTTAATGATGCTCATAAACAGAGCAAAGAACTTGAATGAAATAAGTTACCAGAAGTGCAATATGATATTTTAGAACAATTAATCTTAAACACTTTAACTAAAAAAGATTTAACAACTCTAAAAAACAAACTTAAAATTATCAATAGTAAAACAAATGATTTATTATTTAAATATGGAATATCCTGTAAAATACAAAGGAACAAAACTAAAAATTAAAAAAGCTTTAAAGAAAAAAGGAGAAAAAAAATGACATTAGAAGAAAAATTATTTGATATTATGCATAATGAATTTTTTGATGAAAAAACACTTATGAAAATTGAAAAAAAATGACATTTTGAAGAAAGTGAATTATTTAAAAACGAAAAAGAATTACATAATTGACTTGAATATTTAAGAACACATGATTTAGGTGATATTTACACTGATAACAAACAAGATTTATTATATGACTTTTTAAATGAAATTTATTATTACCAAGACATAATATAAACTTTGGGCTTTATGCCCTTTATATGTCCCTCAAGGGACACCAAAAAAATAAGGAGAAAAAAATGTTAAACAAAAAAATTGAAAACAATTTAAAAACAAAACACGAAATAAAAAATTATCCTACAAACGATATAACTGATAGGTTATATTTTCTAGTTCGCAATCACCTTTTTAGAGATAGAAATAAAATTGATTATATTTATGAAAATTGAGATTATGAAAACAAAGAAAATGATAATATATTAAAAGGACTTGAAATACATAATGAAACTGATTTAGAACAATATTTTAATATTATAGAATTTAATAGTTGAAACCATATAAGAGAATATATGAATCGTGTATTACCTGATTTAGAGCAATTTTTAAGAATATGTTTAGAAATTTTAGATGAACATATATGAAATTATGATTAAAAAAAACATGAAAAAACAAAACAAGAAAACACGTAGAGAACCAAAATGAATTAATGGTTCTTGAGGATTTAAAAATGTTGGTGGTTGTTGAGGTATGATATCTCATTTTAGGTTTAATAATGAAAAACACATTTGAGAATGTTTGAATTGCTTTAAAGAATATAAGCAATGTAAATGTGTTCCGCCAAAGGAAAAAAAATAGTAGCTAATTAAACTCAAAAAGAAAAAGAAGTCTTAAATGACTTCTTTTTTTAAAGCATTTTGGCGTTAATACCCTTCTATAAATGCTTTTTCAAATGTTCTGGAAAATACTTTCCGGCTTTTATGCAAAATCATTATAACATAATGAAATAATATTTTTTATTTTTTTACATTAAATATCTTTTTAATGTATAATATTTATGTTAGGTATTAAATAAAATGTCTAACCAAAAAAGGAGAAATATGTTTGATGTTAAAAAGCTTAAAATCAAAAAACAACCATCATTAATAAGTACTAGGTCAAAAACATATATGGATATATTGATTGAATTAACAATTAATAAAGACAATGAAAAAATAAAAGGTACAATCAAAGAGGTTGTTCAAAAATTACAAAAAAAAGATATAAAGAAAAATCATTTAACACTTTTTAAAATAGCAGCTAAAATAGAAGCAAGCAGAAAATATGATGTTAAATTTGTTAAAAAGCAAGACAATGAAAAATTTAATGTTTTAAAATCTAAAAAAGCAAGAAAACTATTTATTGATAGAAACCCACAATTAAACAAAAAAATTGTTATGTTTAATTTGTATGGGAAACCAGTTAAAGGTTTTGATAACACAGCTGAAATTATGGTTTATCTTAAAAAACCAATTCATCATTGAGTAATGATTAATTTTTGCAAAGGTAAAAAATATATAATGGCAAAGCACCTTTATGGTTACAATTGAAAATTTTTAAATGATGTTTTAATAAAATAAAAAATTGAGAGAATTAAAAACTCTCTCTTCATATGCTCCAAAACGGAGCACCAAAATTAAGGAGAATTATGAAACAACATAAAAGAAACGAAAAATGCGGATTATGTAAGTTAATCATTACAAACGCCAACCGAAAATATAGCTATTCAGATGATTATTGTTTAAGTTGTTGAAATTTTTTAGAAGAAGCAAAAGAATTTATTGATGCTTTTAGAAATATATATAGAAAAAAACAAGAATTTAAAGATTGTTTTCTATTTGGAACATTTGATAAAGATAAACTAGGTACATTTGCAGAAATAAAATACAAAACAATACAATTTGAAGAAAAATTGTTAAACCAAAAATATCAAAAACTTGCTAATAAGCAACACATTAAAGAATGATTTAATTGAAGATTTGGTTGAAATGACCCAACACCAAGAAGTGAAAGATTTGAATGAGAATATGTTTATAATTATTTAAACATAAAAGGGTTAGACCATTTACTAGTTTTTGATAATTTTACAACACAAGAAAAAGGTGAAAAAAATGATGATATGTCAAAGTCAAAATTGTAATAGTCCATACAAATACATTATAAAATACGAAAAATATCCAAATCGTCTTTTTTGCAATGCTCAAATCATAAAACATTTTTGTGGAAAAAAACACATTAAAGAATATGTACAAAAACATAAAATCCATCATCTAGATGCTGGACTAGAAATATTTAGAAATATGCGTTTAGACAAAATGGAAAAATTACTAGACATAGAAAATTTTGATATGGATACATGAGCCAAAGAAGGAAGTCAAAAAGTACGTAATACTAGAAACAAATGACGTCATATGAGTTCAAAAAAACGTAAATGATATAGATTTAAAAACAAAATACTAACAAATCTTTTTGATTGCAAAATTTGAGAATGTAAAGATTGCAAACAAATAGATAAATTTGAAAGAGAAAATTATGGATAAAAGAGAAATAAAAGTTAAAATTACTACATTTAGACACAAAGACAAGTTTAATGTAAGTGGTTATTTTCTCATCAACAAACAAAAATTTTCATTTTGAGCTTGTATTATTTATAGGGATTTTAATCACGGCAGACAAGAAGGTGATTATATTTGAATACACATTTACAAAGGACTACACAAATTATATACCCCTTGAATATATGAACAAGAAATTAGTATAAAGCATATTGAAAAAGATGCATTCAAAAGAAAAGAAATGGTTATGGATTTAGTAAATACATTTATTAAGCATATAAAAATCAAAAAGGTTAAATAATTATGAAAGTTTTAACAAGAGAAGAAAAATATTTTACAAAGAAATTTAAGAAAAGAAAACATTATGAACTTTCTGCTTATAAAGATTTCTTAAATAAATTGCTTTATGAATTTTATAAAAGATATAATGTAAATTTTAGAACTTCACAAGGAGAACTGCTAAAAGATAAATATAATTATATAATTGAAAAATTAGCAAAATTATATGATTATGTACATCATCATGGTGCTTTTTTTGAAAAACATCAAGACAAAAAAATACTTTTAGAAAAAATTGATGCTTTTAGACACTTTGAAAATGGGGGACATTTAGAAAAAATTAACAAAAAGGAATTAATAAAGTTTAAATTATTAGTTCAAAACACATTAAAGGAGTTTAAACCAAAATATATGAAAAACAAAAACAAAATGATTACCAAAAAAGCATTAACAACTGCTTGCAAGTCTATTGATAGTTTGGAGTTTGAAATCAATGAAATTCAAATTAGACTAGAGGATAATGTTGGAAATTATTCTGGTGAAAAAAAATTCAAATGAGAAAGAGAGTTGGAAGCTGAAATAAAGGTGTTAGAAAATTTAGTAAAAAACATTAAAACCAAAGCGGTCAAAAATCATGGTTTTGCAAAAGTTCACGAATTTATGCAAGAGCATAAAATTATTCTTGAGGATGAATTTAAAATTCAAAAGGAGAAAAATGAAAAAAATTAGAAAACAAGAAAAAGATTTTTTAATTGCGAGTCCAAGAAATCTTGGTATGATGTATTCAATATCTATACCAGCTTCAATGCAAAAAAAAGTAGAAATCAAAAAAGACGGGTATTACTTGAATGATGTTTTTTTAAGAAAAAAAGATGAAATAATTGGAGATGATATAAAAATTTTAAAAGAAATAATTAGTTTTTATATTAACCGAAATTTCAATAAAGTTGATGGTGCCAAAGAGATGCAAACCAACATTAAAAAAGCTATGAACTGCAATGAATGGGGCGAGCATTTAATATGCAAACGCTTTTTAAGAGATTGTAATTGTAGCAAATTATATTAAAGGAGAATTATGAAAAAATTAGGAAAAAACAAAACTTTTTGAGCTTGATTTCAACCAAGCACTAGAACATGCGAATGTAAAAAACATTGAGCTACTTTAATTATTAGAGATATTAAAAAAGATACAATAGGATATTATGTTCGTAATTGTGCTGTTATCAAATTTGGAAACAAAATTTATAACCCAAAATTTTATGAAGTGTTTCAATTTCAAACACTTGCAGATAATTGATATAGATACAAACTAACTAATTTTGAAGTAGATAATGTAATCTTTCGTGATAAAACGGATAGGGTTCAAGAACAATTATTTGAACTTGGATATAAGTGAGAAGGCGAAGTTGTAACCACTCTTAGCTTAACGTGCAAAAATCTTATGAACAAAATGAAAGTGGATGATTGTGTAAAATCAGCTATTAAACATATTGAAAAAATAAAAAAACAAAAAAAATAACAAAAAAATAATATATTTAATGTATAATGATTACATAGACCCATTGGTTAAGTCTTAAAACTATAACTCGGTCAAAAAAGACCGAAACAAAATTAGATTTTACGGGTTTTGTGGCTCATCCATGGACTAATGAATAAAACTTGAGGGTGGGATGTCGGAGTTAAATACAATATTTAACATTTGGTTGGTAAAAACTGGGTGGGAACCAGTATAAAAACATCAAAGTTTAACGTCTTTAAAACGTTTAGTAGGAGAAATCCTACTTTTTTTATTTTAAATAATTATTTATGTTATAATATTTTTGTTAGGAGAAGTATGCGATTAGATTACAAATACACATTACAAAACCAAGAATGAGAAGTAAAAAGGTTTTGTGATTTAGAAGGCAAGAGATATGATTATAAAAAAGGTCAATATTTTGTGTGTTGATACTTAAACAATGTGCTTGTTTGAGAGCACAAATATAAAAAATCCATGCTAAAAGAACTTGAGGAATTTACAAAAGCAATTAAACATGTTATTAAATGTAACAATCATTTAAATACTGGACAAAGTACTTATTGATATGATGTTGTTAAAGATAGAATTGAAAAAGCATTAGTGAGTGAAAAAGATTTTTTAAAAAAGTGAGGATTTTAAAATGACAGAACTAGAAAAGAAAATCAAAAATAAAGAAATTACAATTTGATGTTGCAAAGAATGTGAATATTATACGCTTGAAAGACCTTCAATGTGTATGTTTGATGGTTCAATATCTACAATCAATTACAAAGAATATTTAAAACTTTGAGAAGAAGACAAAGATTTACTACATAGAGAATTTAAAGAAATGAAGTCAAATAAGTCATTTTTAAGTCGTTTAAGAGCCAACAAGGTATAAACACCTTAAAAAACTGCTAACGGCTCAAATTAAAGACTTATGGCTATACCATGAAAGGATAAACAACATGACAACAAAGCAAAAATCTCAAATTATGGACTTGCTCCGAAACTTTTTTAATGATTTTCGGAGAAAAAATATTGACATTGAGTTACCAAAAAAAACAATAGTTTTGATTATGAATGATGCTGGTAATAATGTTTTAGATTATTGTTTCATAAGAGAAAAAGTAGAAGAAAGAAAAAGAACAAAATGAGCAGAATACTCATACAACTGAAAACACAACAATTCATTTATAGAATCCAAATGATATGACAAATATAAGAATTGATTAATTGAGAAAATTAATAAGAAGTTTGGAAATGAAATTATTGCTTATCTAGAAAGTATTCCTAATAGTCCTGAAATTAAGATGGGAGACATAAGAGATAGAAAGGATTTTTGAAACCCATGTACTGATGTTGCATATCTTGAAAATCTAAAATGATGTTATAAAAACAACAATAAAGTTTATAGCTTTAAAAGACTCAATTATAAATTTCGGAAAAGGGGAACAAATGAATAAGAGAGAATATACAAAACAAGAAGAACTAAAATATTCTATTAGATTATTACAATCTACTATTAGTAATCTTTATGGTGATATTGAAATTAATAAAGGTGAAGTTAGAGAGTGAAAAGAGAACATTAGGGTTTATAAAAAAAAGATTAAGATTAACAAACAATATAAAAAAGACAATAAAACTAATGTTGATATTATTGGTGATACTAATATTTACAAAGGTTCTATTAAGGATATGTATAATGATATTAATCTTTTAAAAAAAGAAAGAAAGGTATTTAGAAAAAAGATTAGAGATAACAAAAATAAACTTAAAAGAACAAAAAAGGAACTTAAAGCATTTAATAAAGAAGTATCTAATGCATAAAGAAATATACATATATACAAGTATATATATATAAAAAGAAAGGAGAAAAATGAAGTTTAAAGAAAAACAAAAACTAGAAAAAATAAAAGATGAAATTAAACTTTTAATTGATGCTAAACAGCAAATTGATACAAGGTTAAAGATTCTTAATATACAAATGAAAGAATTTAGGGAGGAAATAAGTGAAAATGAATAAATGTAAATGTGATTGTGATTCTAAAAAATGTGCAGAAAACAAATGTGATGAATGTTACCTTTGTTTTGGAGATTGTGGATAATGTGTGAGTGTAACAAAAAACAATTAGCAAGACACGGAGAATATATTGATATTTGAAGTGCTAAAAAATTGATGTGTAATAAGCACTATGAAGATTTGCATCAAAAATGATTAAATAACATAAAGGAGAGAAATAATGTCAAAAAAAATTAATGAATGAGAATGTTGGAATTGTGATTATTTAGTAGAGAGTGAAGATGTTCCTAGTAATTGTCCTAATTGTTTTCAACATGAGTTTAGATTATTAAAGAGAAAGGGGTAATTATGTGTGAGTGTAATTGCAATTATTGTCTTGAAGGCAATTGTGGTGATTGTTGCTTTACTGCAGCAACTTGTGAAATAAAATGTGAATGTGAAGAATGTCAGCAATATAGATGTAACAATTGTGATAAAGATGAATGTGAGTGTGGTGAATAATGTCTAAAAAAGAAGGTTGTGATAAACACACTGAATGAACTCCTTATTGTGCTCCTTGCATTACTAAATTAAACTATAAAATGTTAATTGAAAAAACAATGAAAAAGGAAAGGAAAAAATAATGGAAACATGTCAAAGAAAACCATGTCAAAAAAGTTTTAATCCAGAAACTTATAAACAAGATTATTATATTTTAGTTGATGAAAAAGGGGTTAAACATTATTTATGTTGTATTACTTGTCTTTTAGAATATGAAAGCATAAGTTGTCAAATGGGTGGATTAGATGTTGGTAGTGCTTGAAATAAAAAAGTTAGAGGTTAAAGGATGATTATGAATAAAAAACTAGAACAACAACTCAAAGACCAAAAAGCTTGATTGGATTATTGTAAAAGAGAATACAACTATCATTTAGGTAAATCAAACATTTGAAAAGAGAATTTGGATACAGCAAAACGTGGTATGCTTATTCTCAAAAGGAGAAAGAGAAATGTATTGAAATAAAAAAATGTGAAAATGAATAAAAAATATTAACAAAAAATATAATGTTCAATTACCTGAAACCAAAAAAAACTTTATTTGTTGGTGTGGTGAAAAAAGCAAAAAAGCTAAATATAAATTTGTCAATTGAGAACCGCCAATGACAGAAATTCAATACTTTTGCTCATGAGATTGTTTTAAAAACTTTATGGCGCCTTACTTTTTGGAAGGAGAAGATGATGATTAAACTAAAAGACAAAGGCAAAAAAGCAGAAATGGATTTTACTAGTTTAGTTTATAAATATGTGTTGATTCAAAAATACAAAAAAAACCTTGAAAAACTTGTCAAGAATTCTTTTATTCGCAAAATGCAAGAAGCGGAAATGAAAAAATTACAAACTCATTTAAAGTTGATGTTACAAGAGTTTAAAGGTTTTGAAATCAATACTCTAAAAAACATTATTTCTAAACTTAAAAAACTTAAAAAAGAACAACAACCCAAAGGGCTATATCTTGATGCTATTAATTATTTTATAAACACCTTTAAAAGACATATTAAAGGGAAAATAAACTAAAACCACACACACCATACACACAAAAGCATCAAACGTGTGTAGTCTGTGTGTAGAAAGGGGGTAAATATGATTTTAACCAAAGAAGTATTTTATGATTGAAGAGACCAAAAATTCACTTATAAAGAATTTGGTTCTAGAACAATACATTTTTTAAACAATAAAGGAATATTTTTTTCAGACCCAGCAGATGTGGATACAACACAAAAATATTTAAAAGAATTAACAAAAAGAGTTGTTTCTAAATTAAATTCTAGACAAAAAATAACAATTAGTAAAGAAAAGTTAGTTGAAAAAGCTTTAATCAAAATTAAAAAGGAACGTTAATGGAAGAAAAAGAAAAAAAACAAGTTTATCTTAAAACAAAAAAAGAATTTGAAAAAGGTTCAGTAATATACACGGATATTCAAAAAATAAAACTTGAACAAGAACTTTGCAATTTAATGGATAATCCATATTATAAATTTGATGAAGGAGTTAGAATTCATACTTATATAAATGGTGGGTTTATACATGCAACTGCTCCCATTAAAACAATAATGAATTTACAAATACCTCATCAATGTGCAAAATGTGAAAATATTAAAGAATTACAAGATTGAAAAATAGTTAGAGAGTTTTTTCATGACCAAAAAAATTTTAAATATCCTTTGAATATAAATGACATACTAAATTTACCTTATTGAAAGCATGAATGTGAATATAAATATCTTCACAAAGATGATATTGCAGCACATATGAAACGAGTAAATACATGACTTAATGGGGTTGTAAGTTATATTAATAATCATTTTAGACCTCCAAAAAGAATGTTGAAATTCAAAGGACAAAAAAGTATATTTGAAGAATCATATATCTTTTGAAACATATTAAAAAATCTCAAATTTACTAAAAAGGAGGAAACATGATAAATAAATGTGATTTACCAAGGTGTAACAACAGATTTAACCATTTTAAATATAGATACGAAATGGAAATGTTGTTTCGTGGACAACCAAAAACTAAATATTTTTGTAGTCAAGCACATGCTGAATTTTTTGAAAATAATATATTTGATTGAGACAAGGAGAAAAAATAATGAAATATTGTCCAAATGAAAAATGTCAAAAAACCAAAAATGATTTAGCTTTTGTTTGCGGAATGTTGGTTGAACAAAATGAATTGCTTGAGGATAATAATATCCCAACAGAGTGTGAGTGAATAGTAGAAATTTCAAGGAGGTACCAAAATGCGTAAATGTTATTTAAAAAAATGTAAAAATAAATTTAATCATGAAAGATACACAAAGACCAAAGTGTTTCTTTTTGGGGTTGCTAGCATAACAAATTATTTTTGTTCCAAAAAACATATGGATGATTGACCTGTTAATTGAGACCCGCAAATAAATGACTTTTTAAATACCAAGGGGAAATAATGCTTTGTGAATGTGTGTGTGAAAATTGTGGTTGCATTAGTGAATGTGAAACAAAAAAATGCTGCAGTTGTAAAGATTGTACTTGTGGAAAGCAGAAATAATGTCAGATATTGGCATGGGTTTTTACACTTGTTTCTTGTGTTTTAAAGTTAGACGAAGATATCACAAAAACACTATTAGATTACGTATTACCCGTCCCAAATCACCTTGATATGTTACCAACAAAAGACATTTCATTATGTGGTTTTGTTCTTGGGATTGCATGAAGCTTTTTGTGTTTAAAGGAAAACTAGATGAAAAGGAATAAACGTGGTGATTTAACAGAATTTGAATGTAGTTGTTGTAAAACAATTACAAACAAATGAACTGCAAAAACTGTAAGATTTAGCATTAGAGGCAAAAAAACTTCCAAGCGTTATTATAATGTTTTGGTATGGGAATTTTGTTCGCTTGGCTGCTTTCAAAAATTTGTCAAGTTAAAAAAAAGAATGAATTTTTAAAATAAATAATATATTTAATGTATAATGGTTACATAACATAAAAAAGGGGGTTGATAGTGTGAATATGAGTTTCAAGTGCTAAACCAAGCTGTGATATGCATTTTAAATATGACAAGAATTGTAGAAAATGCTTTGAAGCAGAACTAGAATATAGATATAAACATAATAAATAAGGAGAAAAAAATGAAAACAAAAATTAAATATTTATACAAAGACCAAAAAGTTGAAATAAGAGATGTTAAGGTAGAAAAAAATTGATTTAGTGCAATTTATGTAAATAATGAAAGCATCCTTGTAGGGTCAAAAGCAGATTGTAACAAATGATTACCTGACATTAAAGAATTAGTAAAAAGTGCCATTCATATTAAAAATTATGATTTGGAAGATTTTATTGATTACAATAAAAAAGATTGATATATTTCAAATCTAAATAATGTTATGGACGCTATAAAACCAACCAAGAAAGAAGTTGTTCCTGCTACTAAAAAAATGAGCAAGAAAACTAAAAGTGTTTTAGCTGGATTGGGAATTTTTGGTGTTGCAACTGGGTCGCTTGTTGGACATCTTTTTCAAGCAAATTCAATTCAAAAAACCAAAGATGAAAATAAAGACTTAAAAGAAAAATTAGCAAAACAACCAAAAGAAACAATTGTTACACAGATTATTAAAAAAGTTGTTAAGCCAAAATCTAAAAAAACAAAAATAGTTGAAAGTGAAACAATTACAAAATCAACTATACAAAATGAAAGCAATGTCCCTATTCCAAGAAAAATTGAACAAATTAAAAATTTTGTTAAAAAACAACAATGAGAAGATGCTTGAAATATGGTTGTTGAAATTGAAAATATAACTAAAAAAATAGATAATTATGATTATGATATGATAAGTGGTTATATATTTCAACTTAAAAAATATTTTGAAACTATGGATTCAAAAAGTGTTAATGCAATTAGATTATCACTTGGAACTATTGAAATACTTTTAGACAATATAAAAGCAAATTATTTAAAAGTGGGGGGGACTTTCTAAAATTAATCCAGTTAATCAACAAAACATAAGACAATTGTTCAATTCACAAAAAACAATTAAAGAACTGGAGGACAAATTAAAAGAATCTGAAAGAATAAGAAATGCAAATTTAGAAACTTTTGGTTATGAAAAAGATAAATTGCTAAAAGAAAACAAAGAACTTAAAGAAGGTCAATCAAAAATTATTGAAGAAACTACAAAAGAAATTTCAGAATTAATTAAGATTAAAAATGATTTAGAATTAAAAAACACTTTAAAAGATAAAACAATTTCAAAAGACAATTTAAAAATACAAATTCTAAATGATGAATGAGAACAATCACAAAAAACAATTAAAAAGTTAAAAGATAAAAATACAAAATTAATATCAATTGTTGAGCAAGTTAAAAAACAACAAAATAAAAATGCTTTTTGAATTGGCAGAGATTATAAATTTACATGAACTCAATTTGAACAAAGATTATTAGCAAAACTATTAGATAAAAACCAAACAATGCATTTCTTTTTACAAGGTAGAAACACCAAAAAAACATTTACTCAAATTGAAAATGAATGAAAAAGCAAAGACAAAGCCTAATGCTTTTTAATAAGGAGAATTAAATGACCGGATGAGAAATAAGAGAAAAACAATTACAACATCTTGAAAACATAGAAATTATTTTAAAAGATATTAACAAAACTTTAAAAGAAATAAACACAACATTAAAAAGCAAAATGCTTTTTAACAAGAAGGGGGAGTAAATGAAAGCATGAGGTGTTGGAACATTGAAAAATGATTATAAAACTTTAAAATCAGCAAAATATATAGAAAACATTCTTATTATAAAAAAACAAGTTTTAATTGAAGAGCAAATATATCATTTTGCATTAGAAAACAACCTTGATGTTTCTTTTGTTGTTGGTTGTTATGATTTAGAAAATAAAGAAACAATTTATGAAAAAAGATTTAAGAAATTAAGAAACGCAAGAAATCAATTTAACAAATTATGTCAAGAACATGTGATACCTTTTTTGAACAACATTGTTATTGAATGTGTTGGACAAAAAAAATATATACATTTGCCTAAATGAAATTCCAAAAATAGAAGAATATTTTTAGATTTACAAAAAACTCGCAAATATAAAAACAAAAGAAAACAACCAATGTTATGTACAGCAATTCCAAAAGGTTGAAAAGTGCGTTGTTTATGTACCCACTACAAAGAAACCAAAAAAAGAGAAAATGATTATAAACTTGAAAAAATTAAAAAAATTCCAAACTCAAAAATTAATTGAAAAAAAGTTGGGTCAGCAATTACAATTATAGGAATAATTGCCGGAATAATAATTCCAATATTAATATGGAGGTTTGGATAATGAAAAAATATAACAAAAAATGTTTAGATGCATTAGGACAATTGTTAGCTCAAAGAGAAGAATGTTTTTGTGAATCATTTCATATAACAGCTTCTAACTTTGGCTTTTTTGAAAGTCCTTACATTTCTAAACAAGGAAAAAAAGAAATAGAAATTCACTTAAATTCAATATTGCAAGAATGTCCTTGTCAAATTAGAAAACACCAAAAAGAAGTGATTTTTGGAAAGGAGAAATAATGAAAAATAATCAAATAGAAAAATGTGAAGTTTGTAAAAAATGATTTTCTGGAAAAGAAAAAAGTTCTTATTTTTGATTCTACCAATATGTATCAGGTTGAAAAACTAAAATAATATCATATGTTTGTTCATTAGAATGTAAAAACAAAATGAATGAAAAAAAGGAACCTAAATAATGTACAAAATAGAAAACCAAAAAATTGAAATAGACACTCACACATGACCTATGGGACATAATTATAAATATTATCTAAATGATAACTTTATCTTTGAAGTATCTGGATGAGATTGAAACCTAATCAATGCAGATACTCACTTTATGGATATTTTTAAGCAAGATGTTAAAAGAGTTATTTCAATGCTTAATAAAAACAAAGATTATGTTTTTGAATCTTATAGTAGAGAAGCAAAAATAGCCGAGCATTTAAAGGAAGAACAATAATGTCTGGTTGTATCCCTTTTGTTTGAATTACTTTATCAATCATAGGGACTTGATTTATATACTTGATAATCAATCTTATTTATTTGATTTGAAAAGATAGGGTTTAGGAAAGGAAAAATATGGGATGTATTTTAGCAACACAAGTTTTATTATGATTACTAGTAGCTTTATTAGGCTCATTAGTCTTACTTGTTTTACTAGGTGGCTTATGGGTACTAATTGAATATATTTTAATACACTATTTTTAAAGGAGCAAAAATGAAAACACTAAAAATGGATAAAGAATTATTTGGTTGCAAGACCATTTTAGGAGCATGATGAAAAAAACGCAAAATAATAAAATATTTTAGCAAACCAAAAAGCATAAAATATTGTCATAATTGTAAATTTTGAAATTTGCGTCATATGTATCCTAATCAATCTGACCCTAACGAATGTACTGGAGGACATAGAAAAGCAAAAATATGACAAGCATTTAAAAAATGTAATTATATTTATTTAGATTATGATAGTTGCAATATTAATTCTTTAATTCATAAATTTTGAAGACATACAATTCGTAGTTTGTATTTAACATGTAAGCGTGTAATTTCCGACTATTGATGATTTCCATTTCTTATCTTTCCGCTTTTATTATTTATTGTAATATATTTTGCACCTTTAATATTAGGTATTTTAGCTTTTATATTAATACGTGAGGATACTACAATTGCAAATGCAGTTGCAGGTGTATTGCTCTCTATTTGCTTGTTCTTACAATTAGGGATTTTTCTATGGAGTTTTGGTGGATAATTTTAAGAAAGGAGAAATAATGAATCTAGGAGACAAAAAACTTTGTGATACATGCAAAAAGGATTTAATTCAAAAAATATGAAAAGCAGATTACATAAAAATGTATCAATACACAGATAAAGGAAGTAACATTTATTATTTTTGTGATATTGAATGTTTAAGAGAATATTTTCAAAGATTTGAACCATTAAAATAGAAAGGAGAAATAATGAACTTTAAAGAAAAGTTTTGATATGTAATGTCAGTTATTTTTATGCCTTGATGTGTCATAATTTTAACTGCATTGATTTTCTTTTGAATTTCTGCACCACCTGTGTTTTTTGTAGGTTATTTGGTTCATGAGTATGAAATTTTTAAACAATTATGAACTTTTATTGTTAGTTGTGTATTTATGTTCATAAATATCACTTTGTTGAGTTGGTATATTCACTACAATTGATAAGAAAGGAGAGAAAAAAATGAAACTAATATACACTTTTTTAGGAACAATATTTTTTATTCCAATAGTTATAATTTTGTCGCCAATTGTAGCAAATTATTGATATAGATGGTTAAGAAGAGAATTTAAAAGAGAAGGAATAACAAAATAGAAAGGGGGTTGAATAATGTGTAATTGACCAGAAGGAGCATGAATAGCTTTTTGAATTGGTGTTCCATTGTCTGTTGCTATTGTTTTGGTTGCTATCATAATATGTTTTGTGGTTTGAAAAGTAATGAAATTAGATAACAAGAAAGGCAAAAACTGATAATGGATAAAATAAATGCTAAATGTAATGTATGCAAAGTAACAAAATCTATTTCCTCAAGAAAATTTATAAAATATGTTCTTGACAACAAAATATGATTGTGTTCTAAATGTGAAAAATTGAAAGGAGAAAAATAATGTTTAAAATTGAAAAACAAGATTTAAAATTAGAATTAACTATTGGATATAGTATTACATATTCAATCTTTTATCATTTAACATCATTTGTTAATGGCAAAATATGAGATTCAAGAGAAGTGTCTAAAAAAGATTTAGATTATGACAAACTTTTTCAACAATTACGTGAAGAAGTTGAAGCCAAAATAGATTGAGTTAATAACAATTGATTGTCAGTTGATAAAGAAGAATATGAAATGTTAGTAGCATAGGAAAGGAACTGAATGATGACAAAATTGCCACCAACAACAATTGTGCCATGTTGCAATTGCAAAACAAAAACTAAAAAAAGTACTATGTATGTTCATGAAAAAATAACTAAAACAAAATCAGTTTGATGAGAATTTTGTTCTTTTAATTGTTTTATAACTTATAGTTGATACCAAAGAAATAAGGGAGACAAATAATGCAAAAATTATTAGAATGTGAAATTTGTTTAAAGTTTTTTAAACCTAGACAAATAAAATATTATTCACACAAAATTAGTTTGTCGCAAAACGACCATGTAAAATTTTATATTTACATTTGTAGTGAAGAATGTAAAAATGTATGAAATACAAAAAAGGAAAATTAAAAATGATGAAGTTTTGACTTAAACAATTAGAAGCAATAGATTATATTGATAATTATTTATCCAAAGCAGGCACAGAATATATTGATGCGGTCATAACTGACCCACCTTATAATATTTCCAAGGATAACAACTTTACAACCATGAATAGAGCAGGAATAATCTTTGGTGAGTGAGATTATAATTTTGACCAAACTACTTGAATCAAAAAAATTGCTCCATATCTTAAAAAAGGTGGTAGTATAATCATCTTTAATTCTTGATATAACATTGGACAAATTGCCAAGGTTCTTGAAGAATCTGGGTTTCTAGTAAAAGATATGATAAGGTGAATTAAAAATAATCCTATGCCAAGAAATATTGAAAGAAGGTATGTGGTAGATTTTGAAATAGCCATTTGGGCTGTGAAAAAAGGAGCTAAATGAACGTTCCACAAAAACTCTAAAACTTATGCAAGACCGGAATATAAATATCCAATTGTCCCTAAAAGCAAAATCAAAATTCACCCTACCCAAAAACCAGTTGCTTTAATGGAAGAAATCATCTTGAGGCATACTAATGAAAATGATTTGATTTGTGATTTATTTATGGGTTCTGGTGCAACCGGAATAGCAGCAATTCAAAACAAGAGAAGATTTCTTGGTAATGATATTGATGAAAAATATTTCAACTTTGCCAAAAAAAGATTAAAGGAGGTGCAAAATGAGTAATTTACATTTAAGAAAAGCACAAAAACAAAAAAATGATAATATAATAACTTCTTATAACACTATTGCAAGTGAATTAAAATATTACGAAGATAAATTTGCAAACAAAACTATTTATTTGCCTTGTGAATTTGAAATAAATAATGTTGATAGTTTTTATAGTAATTTTGCTTTTTATTTTGATTTACATTTTAATGATTTTAAAATCAAAAAATTAATTGTTACTTCAATTGATTCAAATGAGGCTAAAATTTATACAAGTGGTTTAGTTAAAAAAATTAATTTAGGAGAACAAGGAGATTTTAGAAGCAAAGCATGTGAAAAATTTTGAAAAGAAGCAGATATTGTTATTACTAATCCGCCATTTAGCTTATTTAGAGAGTTTTATGATTATATACAAAAATATAAAAAGCAATTCTTGATTATAGGACATAAAACTGCTTCCATTTATAAAAATATTTTTCCGGATTTTGTGTCAAACAAAACTTGATATGGTATCACAACACCCAAAAACTATTGAATTTGTAAAGACTCAAAAGCATTTCTAGAATGAAAACTCACAAACAAATTCAATGGAATGACAAAATGATACACTAATTTAGAAAATCAAAAGTTTAAGAAAAAGCTTGTTTTAACAGCAAAATATGATAAAGAAAAATATCCTAAATTTGATTATTATGATGCTATAAATGTAGATAGAGTAAAAGATATTCCAAAAGATTATACTCAAAAAATGGGTGTTCCTGTGAGTTATTTAGAAACACATAATCTAGATGATTTTGAATTAATTGATGCTATTGGTAGATATAGTGTTTTATATGGTAAAGAACTAGATTCTTGTGGTGCATGTGGATGTTTATGTAAAGCAAGAAAATTTTTATCTATTGTCAATGGTAAGAAAAAATTTATGAGAATCATCATAAGAAAACAAGAACTAGACAAAGACATAGCTTTATTAAATACACTTATACAAAAATGTAGATTAGAACGATAAGGAAAAAACATTCAAAAATGGAAATGAAGTAAAAAAAGTGGTAAAATGGAAATAAGAAAAAAGGTGGTAAAATGAAAATAAAAAAAGACAAAAAAGGACGTTTTCTTTATCAATGTTCTCAATGTTTAAGAAAGAAGAAAAGTGAAAAATTACTCAAACAATATGATAAAGAACTTTGATTTTGCAATTATAAGTGTCAAAATAAATTTTTTAATTACAAAAGAGTTCCTTATCCAAAAGAGAAAAGAAAAATAAGTTATAATTATATAAGATATAGAAAAAAGAAAGGGGGTGGTAATGACAGAACAAGAACACAAAAAGTTTCAATCAAAACAACTAACCAAGTATAATACATTGGTTACTAATAAACATGCTCTAATGAGACAAAAGTTAGAAATTGAAAAAGAGATTGACCAAATTGAAACTGAATTGCATGACATTGAAGTTCAAAATTATAATTCTTTATGGGAATGCTATGAAGATTATAAAAAAAATAACTCAAAATAATAAATTAAATATTTATATAACACATTTATAGTAAATGTGTTATAATTTTTACATCAACAAGGAGAATATATATGGCAAGATTAAAACATTTTTATGTAACACCAGAATTGCATAGCAAGGTTAAAGCTGCTGCTGCTATAAAAGGAATCAAAATTCAAGATTTTGTAAAGGCAGCATTAGAAAAGGCTTTATAGTCAAATGTATATTTATTTTTTGAAGTGTTTAAATGATAATTTTCATAATCACATTTCAAATGAGTTTTTGTATATTGGAAAAGATTCTACCGGAACTAGAATTTACCAACACACACATAAACCTTACAAGAAAAAAGATAAATTACATCAATATTTAAGTAAAGCAAAAGAGAATGTTGATTACATTTGAATTATTAAAGATAACATTGAAAACAAAACACAATTAGCCAAAATTGAAAAAAAGCTTATTTTGGAAGAACAACCACAATTTAACAAGTATTTAAAGGGAGCAAGATGCTTTGGTTGTGGCAAGGTTGAATATGATAAGTTTTTCATAAATTCTGTTGGACTTTGTCAAGATTGTGATGAAGTTGATAGTTTATGTAGTCAATGTGGAGAAGACCATTAGAATATGAAAAATATAAAAATAGCACAAGATATGTTGGAAAAACATAATAAAAAAATACTAAAAAAATTTCCTAGTGTTTGTTGTTTAGTTTGTGAAGGAAAAATAGCTGAAAAATGACAAAGAGTAACTATAATACTTAAAAAGAAAATTTATAAAGGGTTTGTTCATCCGCTTTGTAAGATGCTTTTACCAGAAGAGGATGATAGAATTACATGAATGTAGTAGAATGATTTGGCGGTATTGGTGCTTTTACCAATGCTCTTAAAAAAGTAAAAATAGAATATACATTGGTTGATTATGTTGATTTGGATAAGCAAGCAGTCAATGCCTTTAATGCTTTAAATAACACTAATTATTTGCCTCAAGACATAAAAGATGTTAATACTGACTCTTATGGGGAAATAGATATCTTAATTGCTGGCTGACCTTGTCAAGACTACTCTGTTGCTGGTAAGGGACTTGGAACCTTTAAAGGAACTAGAAGCAATCTAATTTTAGCTACAATAGACAAGATTTCTCAAATGAAAAATAAACCTAAATACATATTGCTTGAAAATGTTAAAGGAATCTTGCAAAAAAAACACATTCAAGATTTAGAATACATTAAAGAGCAATTTAGAGATTTGGGTTATAAATGAAATCAAGTTCTTTTGAATGCAAAGTATTTTGACATTCCACAAAACAGAGAGAGAGTGTATTGTTTGCTTGTTAGAAATAATTTAGCAAACATTGATATTTTGCATTTAGAAGAAAAACAAGAAGTGAATAAAGTTTTAAAACACTTTTTAGATTTCAATGAACCAGTTCATTTTATAGATTTGAAAAATATTCAAATTTGTAATAATTTTGGCTTTTTTGTTAATGAAATGTCTCAATATAATAAAAAGATTGTTAAAGTGGATTTAGACAAGCTTTGTAATCAAAAAAAAGACCAAATAAACAAAGTTGCTGTCTTAGGAACTTTTAAAAATGCTCAATTTAAAGAGCATTCATTTAGAAGAAAAAACCCTTTTTTGGGTGTGAATGGTATTGCAACAACTTTAAGAGCAGGAGATTGTGATGCAGAGAATAAAGTTATTTTCCAACAAGAATCATTCAATCAAGACATTAATTATCATGGTATAGAAGGTCAAGGAAATACTTTGGTAAGCAATTCACCAGATTTTAAGAATAAGATTATGTTTTCAACTAAAAATAAACTTTTTTATAGAAAACTTACTCCAAAAGAATGTTGAAGGTTAATGGGATTTAGTGATGAAGATTTTCACAAAGTTGATTCTTTAACTTATAAATTAAAAAATGGAAAAACTAGAAAACTTGTTTCTAATAGTGCACTTTGTAAATTAGCTGGTAATTCAATTGTGGTAAATGTTTTAGAAGCAATTATTAAAGCTGTTTGAATTCAAAAAAGAAAACCTAAACAAATATCATTATTTGAGAACAAGGAAATATAAAATGGAAAAAATATTATTAAAAAAAGAGTTGAATAAGAATCGCTTTTTAATTATTAAGAAATGTGTTTTTGAAAAAACAACTAATTTTATTGCTACTATTGAAAATAGTAAAAAAAAGGTAGTAGATTCTTCCTTGTATTGAGCTTCTACACTTCAAGAATTAAAAACAAACAAGTTGTTAAAAGCTGATATACAAAAACATTCACAAGTTCAACAAAAAGAACAAAAAGAAGAAAATAGCAATTTGTTTAAAAACATTTTGTTTTAAGGGGGAAACATGCAAAAATATTTTAAAGGAGATGGTTTTGACTATATGCATCAATTTATTGATAACAAGAAAAAAGTAGATGCTATTATTATAGACCCACCTTATAACAAAACAAAAGGAATGAAATTACAAGGCGCTAAACATAATCATGATTGAGACAAAGAAATTGATGTTTGAATATTTTTTAGTTTAGCATTTCTAATAACTAATACTATTATAGTTTTTGGACAACAACCTACTTTATCTAAATGAATAGAAGCAGCTCACACAGAATTTAAGGAAGAGTTAATATGAATTAAAAACAATTGTGCACAAGGCTTTCATGCTGATAAAATGCATTTAAAATTTTTTGAGAATATAGTTGTGTTCCAAAAAGGTAAAGGAACTTTTAACTTAAACCAAAACTTTCAATTTATAGACAAAGATAAATTTCCTTGTAGAGCATATGTACAAAAAGTTATGAACTTTTTAAAAACACCAAGAACTCATATTCACAAAAAAATGGGTCATAGAAAATTAGAGTTTTTCTTATTTTATAGAGGCACATTGTTTAATTTGCCACCCAAAAAATTATATGATGAATTTGTAACACAATTTGAACTAGACAAACAAAGTTGAAATCTAAATTTTGAACAATTAAAAATGTTGTTTCAAAAAGAAAAATCAATAAACATTAAACTCAATAATAGTTTCTCTACTGCAAAAACTAATGTGTTATATTTTGACAAAGATGCTGGCAATTATCATCCAACTCAAAAACCTGTTAAATTGATGGAGTATTTAATTAAAACTTACACAAATGAAAAAGATACAGTTTTAGATATTTTTATGGGAAGCGGCACTACATTATTGGCTGCTAAAAATACAAATAGAATAGGTTATGGTTCTGAAATAAATGATAAATTTTTTAACATTGCTATGCAAAGATTAAAGGAGAAATAAGATGCAAGTTGATTATTTAAACACAATGAAAGATTACATTAATAATCCCAAACAAATTAGGGACATTTTTATTGGTGTAGATGCTTCAAGTAGTAAAACAGGTGTTTTTATTTTGATTAATAGAATTCCTGCCTTTGCAGATGAATGTGTTACTATAAATAAAAAAACAAGTGATGGAGATAAAATTATTGCAAGTCTTGAGGCAAGACTTAAAACATTAGCAAAAAGCTTTTTGATACCATTAATTAGAAAAGCAAAAGAACAAAATCATTTTCCTTGAATTATTTTGGTAGTAGAAAATGGTTCTATTCCTAATGCTACAACTGCCAGAAAATTAAGTTTGTGAAGTGGTGTTTGATTTGGATTTTTAACACTTTATATTCAAAAATATCAACATAATTTAAGGGGTAAGTTTGTATCACCAAATGAATGACAATTGAGAGCATTTGGATTAAATACAGAACAAAAATATAAATTAAAAGTTAATCCTTTTGGAGACAAACTTATTAAAGAAAAATCTTTAAAATTAGCAAATGAAGAACTAAAACCTTTTGGAGTTGTTCTTACAAGTGATAACATTGCTGATGCTTATCATATTGCTAAATTAGCTTATGTGCTTGAGGATTTTACATCAGCACATGTAAGAAGAAAAAAAATAGAACATTTAAAACTCAAATTAAAAAAACAAATTCCTGTTCTAGAAACAAGAAAAATTAAACTGAAAGGAGAATTGCAGGAGAAAAAAAACAAAAAAATTCTAAAACTTTCTAAAAAAGGTTTAAAATTAGATATAGTAGAAGCAGAAAAAAAACCCTTGTTGGATTTTGCTAATGCTTCTCAAAAAGAAAGGTGAAAAAAAATTACTTCTTCTCTTTGAGAAATTGACAAACAATTAAAGCAAATTGAAGAAGACAAAAAAATCAAAAATAAAAAGGAGAAATAAAATGGAAAAGAAAAAATATAAAAACAAATATGAAGAATTTAAAGAAAAAAGGTCTATGCTAACCAAAAAAAATAGAGAATTTCATGCATTACAAGAAGAAATATTCAAAGTTGATTTTTTTAGTAGAATAGAAACAACAATTAATGGTTTAATGGTTGAAAATATAAAAAAATTAGAAAAAAACGGTTTTGACACAAAAGAAAAAATAATAAATCTTTTAGTAGAAATGATAGAAGAAGAATATAAAAATGCTAAAAGATTTTATGGGGAGAAATAAAATGGAAAAGAAAAAATATAAAAACAAATATGAAGAATTTAAAAACATACATGCCAAAGTTCAAAAATTAAAACAACAATTAAGAACAGCAGAAGCAGAAGCATATGGAACTACTTTTTTTCAGCAAATAGTATTACAGCTTAATGAGTTGATGGTTGAAAATATAACACGTTTAGAAGAAAATGGTTTTGACACAGAAGATAAAATAATCAATTTTTTAGTAGAATTATTAAAAGAAGAATATAAAAATGCTAAACAAGTTCAAAATATGCCAGATTATGAATAAGGAGAAATAAAATGGATGAAAAAAACAAACAAATAAAAGCAGAAGAAAACAACAGACAAGCAACAATAGATTTAACAAAAATAGTACCCAAACTTACAGTTGAACAATTTTTAAAAGATGTACAAGATATGCCAATTGAATTATTGGAACACTTGAAAACTTTAAAAGCAAAAGTGTATGCATCTAAATGAAAAAGAACCAAAGAAAGTCAGCATGGTGTGGCTTATACTATTGGTGAAGTAGAAAAAATGGCATTAGATGTGGGGTTAGACATTATTTGGCAATTACCAGTTATTCCACTTAAATCTAATGGAGTAGATTTTCTTGGATTTACATATCAAGTATTTTATAAAGAAAACAAAAAAACAAAACTTTATAAAGGAAGACAAGTATTTCCAGCAAGTAATATAAAAGAAATTTTTCAATTTACCGGAGATATCACATATTCTCGGAGACAAATAATTTTAATATTATTAGGATTTGGGAATGATGATACTGACCAAGAATTTATGCTAAAAAAACGAGAATTAGCTAAATATAAAGCTATAACAAAAGAAATGTTAAAAAAAGACCCACAATTTGTTAAGAAAGTAAAAGAATACAAAAAAACAAATCAATTTTCAAGTAAGTCATTAGACCCAAAAGAATGAGCTAAAATGTTAAAAGCGGTTCCAAAAATAAATCTTGAAAAAGCAAAGGAGACAAAAAAAGATGACAATTCAAAAGTATAATGAAATACAAGATGAAATAGTAAAATGTGAAGACAAAATTACTTCAATGAATATTAGAATATCAGAATTAAAATTTCAAAAAAGTTTGTTAGAATCTAAAATGAAAAAACTTCAAATAGAAATACATGTTGAAGATGTTGTAAAAAAATTAAAAGGACAAGTGAAAATTTTTCCTATAAAGGAGGATAAATATGGAAAAAGATAAAGAACAAAAACATTGTCATAATTGTTACAAAACAATTAATGATAAAGAAAATGAAATTTTTAAAAATGCTTGTGTAGATTGTGCTGAATTAGAAGATAGTGTTTTAAGAGCAAAATATGAATATGCAAATCTTGCGCTTGAAATGGGCAGACTTTTAAGTAGTATCAATGAAAGAGAAAACAAATATAATTCAAGAAAATTTAATAAGGGAGCAAAATAGTTATGAATGATTATTGACAAAAAAAAGGTTCTATTCATGAACCTATGGCAGAAACACAATTTATTAAAACTGGTGATATAAGAGAGCGTTTATCTAAATTTAAAGAAAGAGCAAAAGCATTTATTAGAGCTCATGTGCAACTTCAAAAAATGGAAGTTAGATTAGCATATAATACTCAAAATGAAGCAGAAATATCTTATTTAATAAAATTTTTAGATTCAGAATTAAAAGGTGATTTAATGTATATTCAATTCAAGATAACATCGCCCAAAGGACAAACTTGATTGTCTAAATTAGTGAAAGCATCTAAAAAAGATATAGAATTTACTATTAAAGATACAATTTTAAGTGCAATAGAAAAAGTGGAATTAGGAATAGAAAGTGTGCCAATTGAAGACATTGGTAATCCACAATTTATAGTTCAATTTGCTTTTGATAAAAATAAAGATGGAAGCATTAGAGAATATCAGGGAAATTTAATTATTAAAAAAGAAATAATTTTAAAAGAAGCAAGAAAAATACAACAAACAATAGAATTTGGTTCTCAAACTACACAAATAGAAGTAGAACCTAACTCGCCCAAAGAGCCAATACCTCCAGAAGAATCTCAAACAAACAACATAGAAAATGTGTTTGATGAAATTGACAATATGGAGTAAAAATGAGAAAGTTCTTCAACAAGGAGCATTATTTTATTCATAAAGCTGATGGTACAGACAATTCAAATAGAGTTTTTTGAAATAAAGATAAATATGATGTACCTATAAACAAAATTACTGGTACTCGTTTTGGTACATTTTTAAACAAAAATAAATATGAAGATGAATTTAGTGTTTTTTGTAAAATGTTTGAAATTAATAAACCTATTTTAGATTTTAAATATATCAATGCAGGACTTGCAACTGAAAAAAAGTTTATTGAGCGCTTTTCAAAAGAAATAGGTTATCCTATCAAAACCTTTGATGAGTTAAAAAAACAACCCAATTCAAGCAAGTATGATTGTTTTCCAAAACATTGTGTTTTTGGTGGCGTGCCTGATGGTTATATTGAATCTGAAAGAGCATTATTAGAGTTTAAAACAACTTCTCATTGAAATGAAAAACATTGACATGACAAAGGAGTACCAGAAAATTATATCAAACAAGCAGAACTTTATGCTTATTTACTAGAAGCACAAACATATTCAATTGTGGTAATGTTTTTAGAAAATGAAGATTATGAAAAACCAGATTCTATTCCTGTGGCATTTAGAAAAATTAAAGTATTCGGTCCGTATATTTTGGATAGAGAAATGGTTGCAAAAGAAATGGAAATAGCTAAATGAAAAAGAAATGCATGAATTTTAACAGGTAAATCACCTAAATTTGATTTCATGAAACATAAAGACCTTTTAGATTATCTAAAATGTGAAAATGAAGCAGCATGAGAACAACTACAAGAAAAATGAAGATTGGAGGGAAAATATGGAAAAGCAGACAGATGAGATTAAAAAGAGTCTTAAAGAACTTAAAGATTCATTAACAAAACTACAAGATGAAAAAGTTGATGCAATCAATAAAAGAATTGCAAAAATTGAAAAAATGCTTGAAGAAAAAAAACCAAAAAAGAAAACCCAATATGGTTGAAGATTTAAATAAAAAAGGAGAAACAAATGAAGGAAGATAGATATAAAATTAGTAATCAAAAAATTAGTGTTGTGAAAAGCAAAAAATATAAAGGTCTTTTAGAATGTAAATTAAATGGTTGTTTGGTCTATTTATGCAAAGACTTTAATGGAATATTAGCAAAATTAAAACAAGAATTTACACAAGATATTAAAAGTTTGATTCAAGAATTAAATTTTGTAGGTGGATTTACTGAATTACAATTAAGATTAAGACGTGGTGGGAATGTGTCAATATATGATAGCAAAATTTTTGCGTGCTTAAAAACACAAGAGGAAAAATAATGACACTAGAAATTAAAAAATTAGAATTTAGATTAAAATATTTAAAAATAGATTTAGAACTTTCAAGATGAAGAACTGATTTTTTACAAAGAGAAATTAAACTTACAAAAGAGAAAATAGAAAAAGAATTAGAACAGCAACGTAAAGGACTTGTTTAGGAGGAAAATATGTATAAAATAGAAGAACAAAAACTTGAAATATTAAAGCAAAAAATAAAAGGTAAAAATTATATATTGTGATTTTTAAATGATGAATTAATTAACCACAAAGTATATCCATACATTACTAATAATCCTTTCAAAGCATTACAAAATATGCTTATGACAGATTTTAAGAGTGAAGTGGGCGCAGCTATTGGAATGTCTTTAAGAAATTCTACCAAAAATGTTGGATGTTTGCACCAAAGAATACTAGAATGTTTGAAAGGAGATAGATAATGTCAGAATTAAAAGAAGTGCATCAATGTGATGTGTGTAATAAAGTTTTTGTAGAAAAACCAAGTTCATATTATTGAGATGATTCTGCTTATGAAGAAGATGTAGTGTTTATATGTTCAATTATATGTTTAAACAAAATAAGAGAAAGTGAGAAAGTGTTGGAATGTAACAATTTAAATTGTCCTTGTGAAAATAAACATTTAAGATTGTGTTGAAGTGGTTGTGGTTTAAAATTACCTAAATATCATTCACAAGAACATAAAGAAAAACATGAAAATTTAAAAACCCTTTATCAAGAAACTATTTCTGATTTAGAAGAAAGAATCAAAAATATGAAAGCACAGGGGTTAAAATAATGAAATGATTAGTACCTAGAAAATTAAATTTTTGAGATTGTGAAAAATTTGAAAGTGGTTCATCAGATTGTGTATTTCAAATACATTGTCAATATTGCAACAAAGAAATGCATGCAACAATATATGAAGATTGGGAGTGAAAAAGGGGAGAAAAATCTGGAATGTCTAAAATCTTTGCTTTTTGTACTCAAAAACATTTTGAGAAATATTTAGACAAACATTTAAGTGAAAAAGAGAAAAATCCTTTATTTATTGATTTGGAACCAACATGAGAGAAACCGCCTTTTTCTAAACAATTTCCTAAATGCAGAATAGAAGCTTGTGAGAAGTTTGCAGAAGATTTGGATGAGTTTTGTCGTGTTCATAGAAACCAAGCAGAGCAAAGAGCAGTAGATTATTTAGATGTATTCAAAAAAAAGGATTTTAGATTTGAAGAACAGGTTTTAGAATTAAAACAAGACCCTAATGATGAAAATGCATTAATTGGTTATTTAAATGGTAAAGTACATAGCGAATATCACTACTACAAAAAAGATAAAGCAGAAAAAAATTTCAAGCATGATGTTGAAACTGCTTGCAAAGATAGAACCATTAAAAGACAATTTACCCATTCGTTGTTAAAAGAACATGAAGAAAAGGAGAAATAAAATGGAATTAAAAATTAAATTAGAAATGGAAAAAACAATAGAAAGTTTAGATTCTAACATTGATTTTGTTAAAAAAATCTATAATATCAATGATATGAAAGACCAAAATATTTTCTTTCACCAAGAAGAAAATATATTTAAGGAAAAAGTTGCTAAATATAAAGCAGCTAAAAAACCTATTGATGATATGGTCAAAACTTATACAGATAAATTTAAAGAGTGAAAACAAGCTCATAAAGATAAAATTTTAGAGCTTACAAGAGCAGAAATAGAAAATAAGTTAGAGCCTAATTTAGATGCTATAAAAGGTTATTATAGTGTTAGAGGCGGACAGATAAAAAAAGAACTTAATTTAGATATTTTTGAAAAACAAATAGAAGATTTTTTAGTTACCAATAAATGAGAAAATCCTTTTATGCAAAGGGTATTTCAAATTGCTAAACCAACAATAAATTTAAAAATAGATACAAGTAAATTAACAAAAGATGATTTAGATTTATTTAAACATTTTGTTGAAGAAAAACCAAGTCCAATAAGTGTAACAATGTTAAGTACAGCATATAAAAAATCATTAAAATAATATGAATCACAAAGCCACTTTAAAAGATATTTTAGAAACAAGTATAGAAGTAAGAAATTTAGTCAAAAGACTTAACCTTACTCCTTTGAATGATACACATATAAATATGCTTTTAGATGCTTTACCAACTTTGTTAGATATTGTGGAAGAAGAAAAAAAGGAGAATTTAAAATACAAAACTACATTAAAAAGAAAAAACAATAAGTTATATCGGGTAGTTGAAATTAGTCCTCAAGCAAGAGCAGAGGATAATCTAATTAGTCAAAGTATTAATCCCATTGTTTTTGATAAAGAACTTATAGAATTTGATGCTAATAGACATGAGATTTGGAATTGTTTTAAAACACAAATAAAAGAAATTCCTTATGTGCTACAAAAAGGACTTTACCTTTATGGTGGGTATGGTATAGGTAAAACTTTTATTCTTAAAAAAGCTGTGGAAAAAATATTAAAATATGGTTCCAAAGTAGCATTTTTAAATGTGTCTCAATTTCAAGCATTTGTTTATAATTGTATGGATGCTAAAAATAGTGATTTTAAATCTCATATTAAGCAATTTTCAGAAGTTCCTTATCTTTTCTTGGATGATATTGGTGGTGAAAGTATAAGTGCTTATTTTAGGGATACAATCTTGTTTGGTATTCTTAATACTAGAATGGAACATAAAAGAGTAACATTTTTTAGTTCTAACTATTCTTTGGAAGAACTTTTGATTTATGAAAGTAAAACTAACAAAAAAGCTTTTCCAGATTTAAAACAAGCAGAAAGACTTTTAGAAAGAATAAAAGCTACAACAATTGCCAAAAAAATGTTAGGCAAAAATAGGAGGTATTAAAATGACATATTTTTTAAAAGACCAAAAAATAGAAGCAAAACAAGACAAAAGATTTAAATGAGTAAGGATAAAAGTGTATTTAAATGGCAAACTTATGGATACTGCTACTTATTCCAAACATAAAAATCCTAAAAAAGCAATCAAAGAGGAAATAGTATATTTTAAAGAGGATGTAAGATTTACAATTCAAAAAATACGTGAAAAATATAACATTACTTATCTATTCACAAAAAAATGACATTGAAAACCTTTAATCTGCAAAATAGCACAAAATTTAAAAGAAAGAGAATAATGAAAATAAAATATAGACTTAAAGACCAAAAATTTAGTGTCAAATTACAAGAAATGGCATATCCTGTGTTTGACCCAAAACAACCAAAATTTCAAACTTATAAATCTGTTTACTTTTATCTAAATGGTGTAGATGTGAATGACATAATATGAACCGGTAGAAGTTGAGACAAAGTTGAAAGAGATTTGTATTTATGTGCTTTTGAAAATGATATCAAAAGAGTTATGAGAATTACTAGTAATCCTAAATGAGATATGTGGGGACGTTCTGGAAAACGTTTAAATAATGTAGAATTAGATATTTGACGTAATCTTATAATAAAAGATACAAACATAAAAGCATGAGACCATTATTTCAAACCAGTTCCTCCTCGTTGTAAAAATGGAATAAAAGCAATTGATGACAATTTAAACCCTATTTGCAAAAAAGAAGGTATTAGAATTTGTGAAAATTGTGGAGAAAATAAAACATACAAATATTTAGCATTTTGTAAAAAATGTTTAAAAGAAGATAAAAGACAATTATAATATTCATACGTGGAGAATGGGCGGGATTGTGGAATTTTATTTTTTTTGAATTATTATAGTTTTTACTAAAAAGAGAGTAGCAATGCTCTCTTTTATGTTATAATATTACTTGAGGCACCAATAAGGTGTAGTAGAGGCAAGTCAAGACTTGCTTTTATGTATAAGTGGAGAACGGGCGGGTTGTGGAAATTTAAATTTAATAAGTTATAAACATTTAATTTATTTTTATTTTTTAAATTATAAATATTATCTTTTTCTTTTTTTTGAATAAATAGGGAGCAGCAATGCTCCCTTTTATGTTATAATATTAATATTATAAGTGGAGTAAGGGTGGGTTGTGGATAATCATGCGTTTTATAGAGTAAGTTTTTAATTTAGCATTTAAGCAAAGTTAAAACTTGCTTTTTATGTTATAATGGTTAAGCACAGATATTTCTATATGGGATATACTGGAACGCGTAGGTAAGCAGCTAATTACATAAATGGTTTCATGGACTTTGAAGTGTGATTCCTTGGATTTGAGTTCCACAAAAAGTGTTGCATAGTGGCGATAGTGGCAGATATTGGTAATGCGCCGGCTTGTGGTGCTGGTAGATTGTAGGTTCAATTCCTACCTTTCGCCCCATTTTTTTTATGCAAAAAAAGAGCGCAAACCACCGCGCTCTTTCTTGATTTGTTTTTAAGAAATCAAAGAATAGAAAAACTTTATTTAAAAAAATAAAAATAAATTAAATGTTTATAACTTATTAAATTTAGGATTCCACAACCCACCCAAGACTCCAACTTTTAAACCTTTTAAACCAAAATGGTTTAATTAGTTTAAAATGTCTTTCATTTTTTGATTAAAGCTTTAACTGCTTTGATAATTGTTTCTGTAAAAGGAATTACATCCCGCAAGAAAAACATAAGTGCTTTTAAAAACTTTTTCATTATTTATTTCCTTTCTCACATACATAGTCATCATTTGTGTCATATCTATAAAAACATTCTTTATGTTTTAATTCTAAACAAAAATGACAATCACATTTACAAGTATTTTTATCCATTATTTATCCTTTCTTTCTTCTAATCACTTTCTTATTCTTGATGTTTGTCTTTCTAATGCGCTTGCAAGTTCATATAAAGTTGTTCTATGATTTCTCACAAGCAAATGTTCTGGACTTGTTAAGTCTCTAATAATATCTTCCACAAATATTTGGTTAATCTTTTGTAGTTCTTCATTTGTGGTTCTTAATTTATTTAATAAAACATGTTTTTCTGCCATTTTGTTATCTTTTTTTAATAAACTTTTGGCTCATGCTTCATGCAATTTTTCATCTGATTTTGTCATTTCTTTTTCCTTTCTAATAATTATAATTATTTACTCATAGAGTACATTCACAATTACAACCATCATAGTTATTACACTTTTCATGTCATCTATAATTTTTAGTTTTTTCAACACAAAAATCACATTTGCTATCAGTTATTTTACTCATTTTTTCCTCCTTTACAATTAGTTACAAATCAAGCAATAGAACAACATTTGCAGCAAGGCAATCCTTCAACACAATTATAATTACATTTTTTACAACATTTTTTAGTCATCATTTCTCCTTTTCTCAATAATGTGCTTTTTGCCGCACATTTCTTTAATCTCTCTTATTGACCTAAATCTGATTAAAGGTTTTATTTTTTGTTTTTTCATTATTTGTCCTTTATCAATTTTCTGGTTTGCTTTCTCAACAATGAGTGCAATTTTTTACATCTACTTTACATTCAAAACAATCACAATAATAAAATTTATTTTTACAATTTTTACATTCTCTATTTCTTAACATTATTTTTTTCTCTTTATGTTTTGGTTTGACTTGATTTTCTTTTATTTCTCCAATAACTTTTTTGAATTTTTTCATGCATTCTTTATTCAATCATTCAAACATTGTATCTTGTTTCATTATTTCTCCTTTCTACAATCACAACTACATTTTTGGGGTCTTGGTCTATTGTCCCAGCAATTTTCACAATTTCCAATAGTACATGATAAACATCTATTATCCATTATTCACCTCCTTTATATTCTTTTTAGCTCTTTAAGTTTATTTTTTGATTGTTTTTTAATTGATTGTTTAGCACCATTATTTTGAATATAAAAATCTATAATTTCTGCTAATTTTTCTACTTTTTTGTGGAGTTTGTTAATTTCTAAATCTTGTTTAATTTCTGCTTGTCTTTTTAGTTTCTTTTTGTCTTTATAAAGTTTAATAAGAAAAGGAAAAAGTCCTCCAGACATCAATGCTATAATTAAACTTAATATTGCTTCTGTTTCTTTTAATCAATCCATTATTTATCCTTTCTTCCTAAAAACACAATATATTTACATTCATCACAATAACCATTTTTATTATTAGTTTTAACTTTACAAAACTTACATTTCATTACTTATCCTTTCTCTTTAAAAATACATCCAAAGGAACATTTTGGTTTTCTAGCTTCCATGTAGATATTTTTAGGGTTTTTCAAGGCGCACCTTTTGCTTTTGAACGTTGTTTCATATCACATCCTATAATCCTATCTCTTCCGTTAAGAAAATCATTGTGTCTTTTTTAAGAATAATACCAGAACCTGTGATATCAAAAATTAATGGTTCTCCACTAATTAGTTTAGTGTTATCATTACTTCTAATTTCTCCGGTATGATAAACTTGATGTGTTCCGTATGATGTTCATGACGAAGCACGAGAACTTGTTCCCGTTCTATATATTCATTTAATTCCGTTATTTCCAAAGATTAAATTAACTTCGGCTTGCTGACCCGAACTTCTAAAAAACTCTTTATTATTAGGATGCGAAGTAGGGTTTAAATCCTTTCAACTTCCATTACGTGCTGAACTTGAATAATTACTTACACTTTCATATAAATAATTAGCAAATAAGTTGCTATTTACAAGGTCAAAATCTACTCATTGTTCCTTGCTTTTATTCAATAATAACCTTAATTTAAAGATACCGTTTGGAAGTGCTTTTTTAAAGTTTAATTTAACTCTTATGGTGCTGCTGTTTCTTTGAGTTATTTCTACGGGGTTATCATTCATGTATTCAATGTTATTAGCAATTACATCAATGTTATCACTATAATTGCTGGAATTAGCAAACTCATTTGTGTCTTTTTTGAATAAAACGGTAAAAAAGGGAACTGCGGTTTTTACGTTTCCAACAATAGATTCTTTTTTAACAAAAGCATCTTCAAGGTTTTTATAATTTCTATTTTTATCAAAATAAGGTGTTTCATATGATAAATGTTTTGGAGTAAATAACCATTTAATATATGTTGTGTATGTTTTATTTGTTGGACTAAAAACTCTTTTTGTTATATTACTAAAATTTCCAGTACTTTTTGTATAATCTAATTCAAAAACAGAACTTCAATCATGTGCAAAATAAATACCAACAACGTCAGAAGTTTTTTCAAAAAAAGTTATAGTTTTTGAGTTAATTAATTGTTTAAAATCAGTACCTACTTCGCTTTTTTGACTTACTTTTAATTGTAAATGGTCTAATAACCAACCTTTGTTAAATCCAATTTGCTGAACACCGTTAATAGTTAAAAAAGCGTCATCATTTTCAATATCTGTAATTATATTTCTTAAAACAAGGTATTCATTATTGTTTTTTGGTAAAGTGTCATCAAATATTTTTTTATAATGGTCTTTATCATTATGAGCAAAATATTCAACAGGTGTTTCATCATCTAATTTATTATATAACCACATTCCGGTATGTCAGTCATCAATGTCTTTTAACGTAGCTCCACCTACATTTGATTTTAACTTTTTTATTTCAGTTTCATTTTTGGTTGTTTTATTAAGTTTAGTTTGAACAGCATCACTTAATTTGGTTTCAGTAACTGCTTTTGGTTTAATAGTTCTTTCAACAACAGCTGCGGTACCAATTTCTGCTTCTTGAACTGCATAAACTCCTATTTTAGAATTAGTTACTGACTCACTTTCAAGTTTATCTTTTGTAACTGACCTTGGTGCTAACTTATTTGCGGTAATAGAACCATCTGGAATAATTAGTTGTGATGAATCACCCTTATCACCTTTATCTCCTTTATCACCTTTATCTCCTTTGTCTCCTTTGTCTCCTTTGTCTCCTTTATCACCTTTCGGAATATTAGCAATTTTAGTTTTATTAGCTGCAATTTGAGTTTCATTAGCAATTGTTTTGTTAGTTAAAGTTTCTAATAAAGTTTGTAATGTTTGGTCTAGTTTAATTTTGGTAACTGCTCCATCTTCTAAATGAGTAGTATCAATGATATTGTTAGGAACATTATTTTCATCAAAAGTTTTAATAATAAAATTACCATCTTTGTCTGGTTGAAATTCTAATTTAATTTTATCAATAGGGATATTATAATTACCTGTTGTGTCTTTAAAAGTTACCACATAAATTGAATTGCCTTTGGCAATAAATCTTCATTTAGTCATTTTGACCTCTTTCTGGAAAATTTTCTTCTTTTAATTTAGAAATTGGCTCTAAAATACCATTTGAGTTTTTGAAAAAATAATCCCTTAATTTATCATCTATATTGCTACCATCTTCAATTTCTACTTCATAAATAATGTAATCTTTACCTCAAGTTCCAATTAAAGATTTTGAGCGTTCCCCAAATAAATCAAGCTGGTCGTTTCAAGCAGTTTGTTGAGAAGCAACATTACCCATGCCACTTTCAAAAGTTTGTGCTTTGGTAATCTGATATAAATTATTATTAATCATAGATTCTTCAAAAGCAATATTAATAATTCTCCGAGCAAGTTCTAAATCTTCTGTTGCTAAATTGCTTGGTCTTATTAAATTAAAAATATCTCTTTTTAAAAACATAAAAGCATTAATAAAAGTCATTATCATGTTGTTATAAAACTTTTCTTCATCAAAAATATTATTTTCGTCTGTGAAAGCTTTTTTCATAGAAATAGGAATTTTAAATTTTCCATTATTAAAAGAGCCTCAATTTCCTTTTTTGTAATAATCTAATGTTAAGCCCCAATTTTTTGGGTGAGATGAATCATACATATATTTCTCCTTATCTTTTATATTATATCTTAAATCTTGTTAAACTTCTAAAATTTTTAGCAAATCCACCAGATTTATTTGGTGTTATTGCTGACCAAGTTCTACCTACTTGACCTAATTTTCTCCGACCAGAAAAAAGTTCTCTTGCCAAGTTTTTTTCTGTTTGAACATTTAAACCAAGTTGTTTATTTCTAATATTAATGTTTCTACGTATAGAAGCATCTTTATGAATTAAACCACCTCTTATTGTTGTTGGAGCATACATTCTAAAAAATTGTGAAGTTGTTTTTCTAACATAATTTTTACTTTTAAATTGTAATCCTTGACCACCAAGTTCATAATCAAATCTTAAATTGTTTAAAAGCAATGAACCTGTTTTTTGTAAATTTCTAGCTAAAAAATTAACTTTGGATTGCATTTTTTGAACTGATAATTTATAATCTTTTATATTTTTTTGTATAGCTCTTAATGCCGGTCCTTTAAATCTATTACCAGCATATTTAGCTCCTGTTCTTGTAATTAAACGACCAATTCTATTTTTAAGAGTATTAGAAAAAGAACTAACAAATTTATTCACTCATTGCCGATTAAAAAAATTACCGGTTATCATTGAATAAGAACCTTCTACAATGTTAGAAACAAGCGAAAGAACCCTTCTTAAAGGATTAATTGGTACAAGTCCTAAAAATAATGAAAGGTCTCTGTCAGCATAACTAATATTATTTCTTCATCTTCTTCCGCCACGAGATTGTTCTCAACCACGCATGTAAGCAACAGATTTTCAATAAGTTCCACCAATGGTTTTTATATTGTAAAGTTCTGTTTTTGTTGCTGCAATTCAAACAGGTTTTTTACCACCTTTGTTTTTACCCCTTTTAATTTTAAGAAAAGGTTTTTTTTGAAAATGAACAAGAGTAACATAGTAAGCACCTTTTTTACCATAAACTTGATAATGACTTAAATATCTACTTTTTCCATTAATAATTTTGTGAATAACTCTAAATTTAGTTGCAGCTTTTTGTGCAGCATCTAATGTTTGAGCTGCTTTAACTCCTTTGCTTGTTTTTAACACTTTGGTTGTTTTGGCAGCTTTGGCAGCTGATTCAATAGCATCATTAACAACTTTTGTTTCAACAAATTTATTAATTTTAGTTTGAACTATTCTATTAATTTTTTGATAAACTCTTTCTACAAAATAACGTCCAGCATCTCTTGGGTCAAAAATATTTTGAACTCTTTGCACATATTTGCTATCAAAATCATCTGAACCTAAATATCTTATTTTATCTATTCAAGTATTAGGTTTTGGAGAAACTTGGGTAGCTTTTACAATTTCAGAATTTAAATAATCTACTATTTCTTGAAACTGGTCTGGGCTACCTTGTCAAACACTTTTTGTATTATTTAATTTATGAAGAAAAATTAAAGTATCATCGCTTAATTCTTTAAGTATTGGTTCTAAAAATGTATCAATTTGTTCATAACCTGCTTCAAGAAATAAATGTGGTTTTGCTTTTACATTTCTTACAAGAGAAATTAATGCTTCAAACCTTTCTAAATCTTGTGGATTATTTTTTAATTCATTGAGGACTGATTCAATAACTTTGCTTGATTTAGCTGCTTGTTCTGTAATTTTTAATTTTCTTGATGACCATAAAACATATTTTATTGCTAATTTATTAACTTGGCGACTTTCACTAATTGTTGCAACTGCTGTTTTAAAAGCTTGTTTGCTTGATAAAGCTTTTTTACCTAATTTTTGTAAATCTAATATCATATCAGAATATTGTGTTATTCTTTTAGACATTGCTTGCAATGTTGTTCCTTGTGCTCTAATTAAATCATCTAACCTTTCAGCAGCTTTTTGCATTTTAGCATAAGTTTCTTTGGTTATTTTTGCATAATAACCTTTTCTTAAAAGAAAAAATTGTTCTCCATATTTTTTAATATTTGTTTTTCTAAAATTATATCAACAACCAGCACTTTTACTTCATCTAGCATCTCTTACAGATTTATGTAAAATAGTTTCAAAAAGTTCTGGAAATTGTTTTTTAGCTTGTTTAAGTGCTCCTGTTGGTGCTATAAAATTTAAAATAGCTGCATCAGTTTTTGCTTTTTTAGGATTTAAAAGAAATTTACTAAATTTATCTATACTTTTTAATTGTGGATTTGTTAAATCATCTATTTTGGCTGCAAATTTACTTCCTGCTTTTTTTACTTTTGCAATATTTTTAGTCATTTGTCTTAAATAAACTTCTTTACCAGCTTCAATAGCTTTAACAAATTCAGGTTTTTTTTCAATTAATTTAGTTACACCTTTTTTAACTTTTCTTAAATTTTTAAATTTAGTAATTTTTGCTGCTGCAAGTGGAATAAAAGCTGTACTAAAATCAATTGCAATGCTGGCATAAGAAAGATTATTATTAACAGCATCAATAGTAGTAGTTAATGCTGCTGCTCCTAATCCTATTCCTATTTGAGCAGCTGTTCCTGCTAATTTTGCTGGAGGAAAAAAAGAAAGTCCTAATTCTAAAATAATAACCATACCTTTTAAAAATGATGAAGAAAATACAAAATCTGTTCAATCAGATTCTTTTTTTTCTGGCTCACCATAATAACTAGCAATAGCATTTGGGTCAAGCGGTTCAAGTGGCGTTGTTGTTCCGTAATTAATTGCCATATTTGTCCTAAACTACCATTATTTCAAAAGAAGTATCAGCATCTAATTGATTAGTTAAATCAATGTTATAATCTATTCCTTTGGAATGAAGTATCATTTTTTTACCAAAAATTTGTTTTACATTTAAATAATCTACTTCTATAATATTTTCTTTGTTTAAAAGTGTGAAAGGATATTTTACTAAATCATATTCTTTTGTGTTGGTTCATTCAGAATATTGTTTAACAAAATTATTTCAATCATTAAAATCAAACAAAGGTTCTTCTGCTGAATCAATTAAAGAAGGTTGTTTGGCAAATAATTTAATTTGTCCAGTCCCGTATAATTCTTGTTTTAATTCAAGTGTTACACTTCCAGAATAAATACTATTTGATAAATCGTTTTTTAAAGTCGCACGAACATATGGATAATTTGGAAAATTTTCTGTATTTCAATATTTTTTATAAGCAGAAGTTAAAATTTCTTCATCGCTTCAAGTTGCATCAAATGTAGTAACTTTATTTAGTATTTGACCAAAAGGAATTTTGTTATTAGAATCTTCATTTCAATCAAAAGTAGAATCTGTTATTTTAGCTTGATTAATATTATAACCTAATTTTCTAATAACGTCATTTTTTGTTCTATATGTAATTTCTCATGTTAAACGTTTGCTTGAAGAAGGTTTTCCAACTACGGGAGTATTATTTATATGTGTTGTAATAGAAATAATTTTTATATTTCTAACAAATATACTTGTATAATCTAAATTATAACTTACAGAATATCCTTGTTCGTTTTTTGTAGGAGTAGAAATTTTATCAGCTTGTTTAATTGGCGCTTTAACTATTTCATAATCACAATTTCCTGCGTTTGTGATATCACATTTTCTTCCTTGAAAATTTTTATTTATAAAATCATCAAAATTAGCATAACCATTATGTATAAAAAAATCTTGTCCAAATGGACTTGGATTGTCAAAACCATAATTAGAAAAATCAATATCATCTAAAACAAAATCATTTTTGTATTTACGTTTTGTTAAAAAATAAAAACTATACATTCAAGGAACAGAAGTTAAAAAAACATAATTTAAATCTTCGTTTGTAGAAATGTTCATATCTCCTATTTTAGAATATTTATCTTTTTCGGCAAGTTCAGCATCTAATAAAGGTAATGAAACGCTTCGGTCAGCATTTAAAACTTTTTTGTCTGGAAAAATCACATAATAAGGCAAATCAAAAGCAATTAATTCTGAAAAACAATTAGTTTGTTTTGTAAAAATATTATTAAAATACATGCTTTTAGCAATAAATTTAATATTTGGGTCTAAAATATTTCTAGTAGCTTTGCCAGTAAAACCTTCAATGTCATCTTGTTTAGGTAAAATTTTTATTTTTTCACCATCTTTTAAACATAAAAATCAAGGTAAATAAAATTCATTAAAACGATTTCTAGTTCTACCAAAAGAAAAATTTTCGCTTGCAATATAATTTCCAAGAGCAATAATTAAACTTTTTAACACAGGAAATCTTTGTTTAGAATATTCAACAGCAGGATTATTTAAAATGTAGCTATCAAAAACATTTTGAATATATTTAGCTGGTTCTTCATTTTGAATTTCAGCTATTTTATAATCACCATAACCACAAATATAATCAAGTTTAACTTTTCCGATTTGGTCTGATGGTAATTTTAAATCTTTTACTTCTTGGGCAGTATATTTGTCAGCAAAACTAAAATTAGTTAAAAAACCATAAGTTAGCATTATCATATCACTAATTAATTTAATATCTGTGGAGTCAATAGTAAATTGAAGATTTGTATTAGGGTCAAGAATAACTTTAAAATCTTTTAATTTAATACCATTTTTAAAATTAACAGAAGTATTATCTTTTGCAATTTTTGGGTCTCAACCAGTCATAATAAATTTTAAAACAACATTATTATCAAATCAATCAAAATGATAAAGCATATTATCTTTAATTTCATTAACACTAACTTTAAGTGGATAAAATTGACCATTTAATCTAACATCCAAAGGAAATCTTTCTAAATTGTTATTATTTTCTTGTCTTAAACCACTTGCTCTAATACCATCAATTCCTAAAAGAGTTCTTCTTTCTAATGAAATAGCTAAATCATTAATATCAAGTGGATTTTGCTCACTTGTAAAATATTCTAAATAATTTTGTAATTTTCGGTTATAACTTTTTGCATTTACAGCTTCAATTTGTACAAGAGCATTATTATCAGAAATATCATCTGTTTGGTCTTCTTTTTTAGTTGAAATTGGATATCTTTGAACATCTGTTTTAGTTATTCTAAAAAAAGTATTATCATTAGAAATTGTTGGACTAGCTGAAATTCATAAAACTTTTTTAGTGTCTTTTAAATTAATATATTGTTGTGTTAAAAAATCTATTGAAAAAACAAGTCGGTCAGCTTCTTTTACTCCTTTTTCTCCTAATTTATTAATTTTTTCCATATCTTGGTCTTCAATAAATTTAGCATAAAAATAAGCATTACCATTTCCATCTTCTTTGATTGTACCATTTAAAAAACTTGGTTGAATTTTTCTAATTATTAAAGCATTATTTATTTGATAAAATTCTGAATCATCTATTTCATGTTGTGATTCAAAAAGATAAAACTTTTTTTCTTCATAACCAATTTGATAATAACCATCTTCAATATTATCTCTTGGCATAGATTTTTGATTTTGAGTGTCTTGACTAAAATCATATTCTTCAAACGACATATATACTCCTTGATATAATTATAACAAAAAAAGAGTCTATTATATAGACTCTTTAATTAAATATTATTATGTTTTAATTTCTTTAAGTAGATATGCATATACACCTTGTTCCATTCCCGGATATAGATGTGTAATTCCATGTAATCTTCTTTGAATAACATTTGAATCAGCTCTAATGTTTTCAGAAGCGTCTCACACTCTTACAATATTTCTACTAAAAGCTTTAAAAGCTACTGGAATATGAAATAATAATAATCCAATTTTTCTAGCACCTTCTTTTTGTTTTGCAGTTCCTGTTGGGAAAAGTTCTCCTGCTTTTTTAGTTGTTAATGGAATCATATCTTCGGTTCAAACTTTGCTTCATAATCTGCTTTCTGGAACCTTAACAAGTTGAACTCCATTAATTTTAGTTATAACATAATTAAGCGCACTATCTTCATTAGATAATCTTAAATGTCCTGCTTTAAGAGCTTCTAATAAATGAAAATGATAAGGAGCTAAAAATAATACTAATTGTTCTAACGGAATTTCAGCATTATCAAATGCTAGTATCATTTTATCAATTTGTGTTAATAACTTTGCAGAATCAGAAATAGTATAACCAGATTTGTCATCTTGTGTTCCATCATCTTCAATAACTATTGTAGGTTTAGAATCTTCACCTTGATAATCTCCGGTTTCACCATCTCAATCTTTTCAAACTTTGGTATCATATTCTTCACCACTTTGTGCATTTTTGTAAATAAGTTTAGAAAATGAATACGTATCAAATTTTGGTATCATATGAAACGTATTATGTCTACGTAAAATGTTTTCAGCAGTTAATATGTTATGGTTTTCTTGGAAATCTACTGAATCTATGTTTCATTCAACAGAAACATCAAAATCTAGTTCAATTCTATATTTTATTGTTTTAACTTGTTTCTGTTTAAAACCACTTCAAGGAGTATTGCTTCCATCAGTTTTAGTATATTTACCAAGCCCACCAACAGCAATGTCAATGAAATCTAATGATGCACCTTTCTTGAAAAAATCTTCTTGTGGTAATGTTTCTATCATCTGCGTTTTTGAAGCAGTTGATAATTTTTTAAGCAATCCACTTGCTCATGCATTGTACAAAGTATCAAAATTGTGTTTTGCCACGATTTGTCTCTCTTTCTACAAGTAATTTATTTTGACATTCTTTCTTCTGCTGCTTTTAAAGCTTCCTCTTCTATAACTTCATCTGATTTAAATGAATTTTCTTTATTTTGTTTGAAATTTGGAATTGCTTCCATTTTAGTAAAAGGCATTTCTTCATTAGCTTTTTTAATTATATCTTCAAGATTTGAACCATCTTCTTTAATTTCTTCTCCAAATTTGTCAATAATAAGTTGTTCTGTTTGGGAAGTAACCTTGCCTTTTAATAAAGCAAGTTTATTTTGAGAAATTTTTTCTTCAAACGCTTTAATTGATTCATCTTTTTTAGCTAAATCCGATTTTAATGCTTCCATTTCTTTTGTTTTTGCATCAAAATCTTCTTGAGGAATATACCCTTCAAATAAAATATTTTTTTTGTTAGTTAAATTAGAAATTAGGTCGCTTTTTATACTATCTACAATTTCTAATGAATTTGCATTTTCATCTTTGGGAATTTTAATTCTAAATGAATTAATCACTCTTTCAATGTTATCTTTAAATTTAGACATTTCTGCCCCTTTCATATTTTTTTTACTTTCGGCATGAGCACCGAATCATTTTTATTATAACATAAAAAGTTAAATGTTGTAAAAAAAGAAAAACCCTTTTTCAAGGGTTTAAAGATAATTGTTTAAAGGAGGTAGTAATAAACAAATAAAAGAAGCAAGCAAAAAAATCACTTGTTGCGGTCATTTAAACCGCATAAATATTATAACATTATTTTAATTGTTTTGGTTCAGGTTTTATTAAAGGAGCATTTACAGCTTTAATAACCATTTTAGTTTCAGCCTCAAGTTTAGCAGATTCTTTTTCTACTTTTGCTGCTTCTTTTTTAAGTTTTTCAGAACCAGCTTTATAATTGTTAGCTTGTGCTTGTAAGTTTTGATTTTTAACCATAGCACTTTTAACAGATTCAATTTTAGCTTGTTGAAATTCAGAAATAGCAAATGTAAATTTACCAAAAGAATCATAATACGTACCATTTTCTTGATTAATAATTTGTAACATACACTTGTTAAAAAAGTAAGTTAAATCTTCTTCTCTTTGAGTTTTTTTGTGTAAATAGTACTCAATAGCAATTTGGTCAAAAGATGCTATTTCAAGATTATTTTTTTGTTGTTTGTCTGCAATTTGTTTCTCTCTAATTGAAGACATAAATTTAAATATTTTATCTTCCATTCATTCAATTGTAGTCATAAGTGTATTAAAAGGTAATTGTGGCACTTCTGCATAATCAATAGTTTGCATACCAAAAGGCGATGCTCTCAATTCTCTTGTCAATCCTTGGTTTCTTAATTGAATAATTTTTCTATTGCTTCCACCACCTGTGCTTGAAGGGTCAATTCTTAAAGCAGCTCTTGTATGATTAAATTCTTCATCAATTTTAGTTCAATAATCATCTAATTTTTTAATTAATCATTCAACATTTTTAATGTCGCTAGTTCCATCACAATTATTTCTAATAAAAGCTGCAGGTATAATTTTAATATTAAGGTCTTGAAATTTTGTAATATTTTTAAAACTACCATTTTTGTCTTTAATAACTTTATTTTGAACAACTTTATTTTTTTTATTAAATTTTTGTTGAATTCATATTGAATGATTATTTTTATCAAATTCATCAGTTTTAAAATATATTTCTTTAAAATCTCTTCACACATGTTTAAATTCACAATCATGTTTAGTATGAAAAGATAAATATCAATTATCATCTGCTTTATAAGCTGAAAGAATAACTAATCCTTGTTCTGCAAGAGTTCTTCCATATCTTCTTAATTGAGTTTTAAAATCACTTCTTTCAAAAACATTATTTAGTTGAAGTTTAAGTTTTTTATATACATTAATTTCAGGAATGTTTTTATCATAATTTTGAATAGAAAATTTTTGACTTTCAATAATATTAACAGAACATTGAGAATTATATTTAGAAAGTAAATTTTCAATCTTTCCTTCATCAGATTTATTTTTACCTTGACTTTTATCTACAAAATGAGAATCTTCATAACCAATTGTAGTTGCTTGAACTGATTTTATTCTATTGTTAATGTTGTCTATCATATTATGTATCCTTTATTTCATAATGAAGTTCTTGTCGTCAAAATCAAACAGATATTTCAGCAGCATTAATAGTGTCCATAATTTTTTCAAATATACCACTTTCATCACGAATACCAGAACCATCTTTTTTAACTGGTATATTGTTAATACCAAATCAAAATTCTTCATTTTCTTCTGCAATAAGTATAATACCGTTGTTTATAGAATTTTCAAAAAGATGCTGACGAATTGCAATTCCATAACCATCTTTTTCTATGTTTGTGCCTTGTGTTGATGGTATTACTATTATTATATCAAATATTTTTCTTTCTGTTTCATCATAGATTTTTTGATAATGACTTTGAATACTACCAACAAAAGAATAATTTTTATCACCAATTACTTTACATTTAACAATCCCATCATCATCTTCTCATGGTAATACATCAATGAATTCTCTTTTAACACTTTCTAAAACTTCAATAGTTCTTTCAAGACGACTAGATTCCATTTCTTTAATTGTTGTTTGCATTGTAACTTGTGGAGACATAATGTATCTTTTATCATAATAATCTCCATTAGGTCTAATTTTAACAAATTTAACAACAGGAGAAAAAAGAATTCTCCGACTTAAATCAATATCTATACCAATAGCAGAATCTACTGGAATGTGTTCTGGATGTTCGTTAATTCATTTTTTTCATTTAATAAGTTGCACATGTTGTTCAATACTATAAGCTTTATTTGCAAAAATACCTTCTACTCTAAAAAATCCTAAATGACGAGCTAAAATCATAGAATCACATTTAACAATTCCTGATTTTACACCATTAATAAGATTAGAAAAAACGCTTGGTTTGTCTTCAATTGTTGGATTAAATCATTTACTAGTTCTAATAAAAAGAGAATCAATTTTTTCACCATTTTCATTAATTCTAACAATTTTACCTAAAATATTATTTTTTCTTAAAGATTCTATAATTTTTCCAAAAACACTATTTTTATCATAAATGTCAGCCATATCAAGTTTATCATATTGTATTTCTTCAAATTTAGAAATTTTTTTATCATCAACATCTTTTAAAGAATCAGCTGTTTCTTTTAATTCAAACGGCATTTCCTCAAGTAAATTTAAATAATCTAAAACATTTTGTTTAAATGGAATATCTTCACGATAAAAAAGAGACTTAATAAGATTTTTATCAAAACGAGCATCAAGAAAATCTGCTAATCATTTAATAGGATTATTATGTGGTTTTAATTTTTCAACCGCGTATATTTCATAAAAATGAAATCAATCAGGGAAAATATGCTTACTTCATTCTTCTTCTGACACATACCTTTCTACCATCTTTGCAACAGGGTGTTCTGGCAGTCAAAGGTTAAACATATACATTCATTTAACTGGGGGAATTTTGCCTTTTAGGTGTGGGTTTTGTTGCTCACACTTTTTAGGCGAACGACCTATTGAGTCTTCAATCATATTTGTTAAAAGTTCTCATTCTGATTTAAGCTTTTCTGGACTTTTACCTACTTTGTCCGCAGAACATACTTCATCAAAATACACAAAAGCAGCATAGCCCTTGTTCGCAAAAGATACATTAGAAACAGAGTTTTTGTTTTCCATAGAGAAAAGGTAAAGCATTTGGTTTTTGTATTTGTCTTTAATGCCTTTAAATTTAGTTCTCATTATGTTACCCAAATTAGTTTGTCATTCATATTTGGCTTTGTAGCCGTTAGCTTCAAAAAGCTTAATGTGAGTTAAAAAGGAAGTAGTTAATGCCGCCACAGCATTTGTTTTGCTTTCACGAAAACCAACTGCATTAGCAAGCTCATCTTTTTCTAAAAGGTGAATCACGAATCAGTCGGCTAGAAAGTTTTTAGATGTATTCTTTGCTCCCGAGAAATAAATTCGGGTAATTCCATTATTGTAAGCATCTATAATGTCTTTTTGGGGTTGAGTTAGTATTTTATCATTCATGACTACATTATACACTATTAGGGAAAGATTTTATATAAGGGGGGGTGTAACCCATAAAAATGCGTAGCATTTTTAACCCC
>CBDDCI010000002.1:0-76763 GCA_965226165.1 Mycoplasmatales bacterium
AGTAAGATTATAAAAAATATTTTCATCTATGATAACACTATTTGAAAAATATTTATAGTCTCCGTTAGTAACTGATTTTATATATAAACTATTATTATCTTCATCAAATAATTCATAAATAGTTTTAACATATGATCGTTCTGATATACTTTTATATTGTAAATCGATTTTAAAATTCATTTCTATAAAATCATTTACACTAGCATTAACATCAAACACTTTTTCATAAAATATATTTCTAAAATTGATTTGTGTTTTTGATTCATAAAATAAAATATTGTAAATGTTTTTTAGATATTGATTAGAATTATTATTTTTCAAATAATTTATTTCATTTAAATTATAGAGTATATCATCTTCGTTAGAATTTATTTTTATTAAATTAGTTGATATATTATTTCTATTTTCATCTATTATCCCTAAATTAGATGAAATATCACTTTTATTTGTATCTATTTTCCCTAAATTAGATGAAATATCACTTTTATTTGTATCTATTTTTCCTAAATTAGATGAAATATCACTTTTATTTGTATCTATTTTTTCTAAATTAGATGATATATCACTTTTATTTGTATCTATTTTTCCTAAATTAGATGAAATATCACTTTTATTTGTATCTATTTTTCCTAAACTAGATGAAATATCACTTTTATTTGTATCTATTTTTCCTAAATTAGATGAAATATCACTTTTATTTTTTTCTATATCTTCATTACCTTTGTCTACATAATTAATATTTATATAATTTTCATTATCATCATCGATTTCTAAATTTATATTCCCGTGTCCGTGCCTATTATGTCTATGTAATAACAAAACCACTTTAATTTTTTTATAATTTTTTCTAAAATATATGCAGAAATCATCAATTGTTAATAAAATAGGGTTTTGTTTTTCATCATAATAGGTATCTTTATTAAACAAATATTTATAAATTAAATCATTTTCATCATCGTAAATATTATATTCATGTTGTAATCTATGATAGTCATTTAATAAATTTTCATATTTATAGTGAATATTATTGTCTATAAATAACAAACTATTTTTAACAATATCATGTATAATCTCTTTTTCAAAAATAATATAAAAATGTGTAGTTCTATTAAATCTAAATACTTGCTTTCCAATATTAAAAGTTTATTTGAAATTTTCAGAAGATATTAAAAATTCTTTAATATTATCTATTTTTTCTAAATTAGAAGAAACATCTTTTTTAATATTTTTATCTACAGCAATTAATGAATCAATTTTATTATTATTTTCAGATATTTTTAAAGTTAGAGCACCCAATTGCATTTTTAATCTAACATCATCAATAACTTTATTTATAGGTTTTCTATAATAATTCATATATAATAAAAAAATATATTAAATTTAATTTTTATTATTAAACAATATTTTTTTCAAGTATTCCATTTTATTATCATTATTTAATAAATGTAAACAAAAATTAATGTTAGCAACATTATAATCTAATTTAAACATATGTATAATTTTATTATATTCTTTTAAATTTATATTAAAATCTTTTTCTAAAACACCATCAATTTCTAAATTAGCAATTAATGGAATATCAATCTTTTCACTATTAAAAATATATTCAAAAATAATATAACTATTTTTCTTGAATGGTATATCAATAACAGCATTATATATAAAAAATTTATCTTGTGATAAATCACAATTTTTCATAGGGTAGTAAGCTTTACAAATTTTAATATATTCATCTGAAATGATTAAATCAATTATTTCATTTATTTTATCAAATTTCACATGATAATTATTTAATTTTTTATCTAGAATATTAAATTTATTAGTTTTGTAAATTAATTTTTTAATATGGTCTTGATTATTAAGAATAGTAGCTTCATGATAATTTATTAATACTTCATAAGAAGAATATTTCATTATAGTTAATGGTTCATCTGTTTTTAAATATATTTTAAAATTTTCTGCTTTATCAAAAATAAGTTTTTCTTCAATTTTCAAATATTTAAATTTATCAAAAACAATATCATATATAAAATCTTTATTATTAATTAAAAATTTTAAGTTTATATTATTAAAATCAGATTTTATAAATATATGAAAAATATATTTGTAAATATCACTAGGTTTTGATTTACATGTGAAAATTAATTTAAGTCTACCATCTGAATCAACTTTTATATCATCATTAAAAATATTTTCATCTGTTATGTTATCATTCATTCTAGAATTAAATAATTGTAATAAATCATTTCTTTCTTCAATAATATTTTCTAATGAAGTATAAATAATATCAATTTTATTATTTAAATTTTTTTTATCGTCTTCAAAATTATCTTTATTTAGTTTTCTATAATAATTCATATATTTTATATAATCTTATTTAGAATAGGTATTTTACTAAAGAGATCTGATAAAAATCTTTGAGCTTGTAGTTTTGATACAAATTTACTTTTTTTACATTTGCAAATAGTACATATTGATTTAACTATATATTTTTTATTTTTAGAAATAAATCCTTTTGAATTTAAATCTTTAGTTAATTTTTTACATTTAAGACAATAAGTATTCATCATATATAATTATATATCATTTTTTTGAAAATTATTTTTATGAAATTGTAATAAAAATTTAATATAATCTGATTCGTTTTGAATATTTGCTTTAATGAACATAATACAGAATTTTCCACATTCATTTGAATTATTGCTTTGAATACGATAAATATTTGTTATAATTTTATCATATTGCTTTTTAATGATATCTGGTATAAATGGAATACCATATGAATCAAAATAAAATAATTTGTTATGTATGAATTTCATTCCAACCCAATGAGTTCCAATATCATTTGAATCAGCTAAATTAACTATTGATGATTCATTGTTTTTCAAAATAGGGACATTATTTTTGCTATAAGTTCCAATATAATTTTTATCATTTTTTAATATTTCATTTATTTTAAAATTTGAAATAGGGTATAAGTCTTTGTTATTTAATTTTTCAAAAAATATTATCTTTTTTATCACAACATGAACCAGATCCTTTATTTAATAAAGAAGGCAATAATGAACCTACTTAAGGTAATATAAACGATAAAACAGATCCACCATTTTGCTCTGAAATAGATTTATAATTAGTTAATTTCATATTAGATAATTTTTCTAAAATATTATTTATTTTTTAACATTTGATGGATATAAATCTATTCTAATATTTCCTCCTCTTTTCTTTTTTAATGATTTATTTATTAAATGTGAACTAGTTGTCGTGACTCCAGTAACAGCTAATGCAGGTAATAATTTTTTTCCGAAATTTATTGCATGTGGTAAAATAGCTTTAAAAATATTTCCCAAATTACCACCGTTTTGTACATAATATTCTTTTCTTTTATCAGTAAAAACATATTTTACTTCACCTTTTTCAAGTGATCTATTAAACATATTTTTAGTTAAGTAAATTTTATACTTTCTATTTTTTATAATGTTTTCTTTTTTTAATAAAATACTAGGATTCTTAAATTTTGATAATTTATTTATTTCTTTAGGTGTAAATTTGCCACCAATTTCCATATATTATATATAAATATTTAATATGTTTTGCTAATGTCTAAAAAATTATTATTAATTTTTAAGTTAATATTAGACTTTTTTCTCCAAATTATAATAGCTTCACTATTATCATCATCAACACCTAATCCTGAAATATTAATATATTTATTATTTCTATCAAATCTAGAACTTTTATATATTGGAAAACTATGAACAGTATAATTATTTAAAAATCTGTTATTACCTAAGATAAATTCATTTGCATATTCAGTTCTGTTTTTTAATTCTGTATATGCATCTAAATCTGATAATATTTCAGTTTGAAATTTTTGATTGTCTATATATAATTGAATATTTTTACATTTTTTATTAGGTAATATTAAAGTATTATTATTATCTTTAATTAATAGTAAAAATAAATCATTACAATTTCGAACATTATTAACAAATACATCAAAATTTTCATTTGTTATATTATTACTATCTTTCTTAACATAATTTTCTAAAAATTTAATATTAACATTAAAATTATTATGATTTTTTAGATATTCTAATTTTTCAATTTCATGTAATGTAACTCTATCTACATATAAATAACTGCTAACTAATGTTTGTATTACATTATCTTGATCAGTAACATATATTTGATCTACTAATTTTAATGTTAAATTAAATTCAGCAAATTCTAGAGGAATATTTAAATTTTTGAAAAAATTACTAATATCTTTTAAAAATACGTTACATGTAACTCTAATTGTATCACCATTTTTAACTAAAAAGATATCTTTATTAGTATCATTGTATTTAACAACATTTTGGTGTATATCAATATTTCTATAAATTAAATCATCATTTTTAGAATTTTCTAAAATATGATTAATTATATAAGAATAATTTGTACTATTTTCGTTACTTATAATTTTATTATTAAGTTCGATTTCTAATTCTGGTATCATTTCATAAGAATTTTTTAATGTTAAATTATTTTTTGTACAAGCTTCAGCTGTTTCAAATTTTATATTAAATATAAATTAAAAATATGCATTGCTGTAATCAATTAATTGACTTGAATTATTTTGTGTATTAAATACTATTGAAGTATTATTATTATTTTCCGGATTGAGTTTTAATTTATATACTTCTTTAAAAGAAATATGTTCAACTTTTTCATTTTTAGATTTTACTAAATTTATAATTTGATTAAATTCGTTGGTCATTATATATTAATATATTATATTTTTTAAATCATGATAGAATTTTTAGGCCTGATCCTTTAACAGATTTTAAACCTTTTGCTTTTTTAACATTAGATAATCCTGATGCTTTTTTAACAGTTGATAATCCAGATGCTTTAATAATTTTTTTTTCTAACATATTTTTATTTTTATCATTTGAAATAATAACGCCATTAACAATCATAATATATACTATATCAACATAATATTTCATTAAGATTTTTTCTTATTTGGAATTTTTCAATAGGAGTTTTTAAATCTATAATAATATTTTCATATTTATTTAATTCTGAAGCAATTTTATAAAATAATTCTTTATTAATATTAATTGGTTGATCAATGTATATTTGAGATAATTGATTTTTAGGAATTTTAAATAATATTATATAATTTACATTTAATCTTAATGTTTTTGACATTTTGAAATATGAATGTGCTAAAAAGAAATTACTACAATTTTTCTTTTGAGAACGAATAAACCAATCCATAATTTTTTTATCGTCTGATAATTGATCATCAAATATACAGCATGTTTGTAAATTTCCTTTAATTAAAGAATCTAGATCATATTCATCATTTTGATAAAAAATTTTTACATCATGGGGAAATTTCTTTAAAAGAAAATTATATTTTGCTTCAGCTTCTTTTGTAAATATAAAAATTTTTTGAAAAACTGGATTCAATGTTAAAATATTGAATAATAGGTTAGTTTTTGAACATCCTGTTTTTCCAATAATAATTGTATTACTAACATGCTGGGGTGTAAATACTGATTTGTTTATATAATTTTCATTATTTTTATTAACTATGTCATCAAAGTTTATGATTTTCATTATATATAATTAGAATGTATTTATTACAGATAATTTATTTGTCAATTTATCATAAAGATGGTTTATTTCATCATTATTTAGTTCTTTGTAAGTCGTTGATTTATAATTCAATTGCTCTTTCAATAAATCTTTTTTTAGTTTAGTTATATTTAATCTAATGTCAACATTTGAATTATGTTTAATAGAATCTATAATGGGAATCAAAATCATCGATAAAATAGCAAAAATATTTAAAAATGATAATCCAGTAGCAACAGATAAAATAGCTACTTTTGAAATTTCAAAACTGTATTTACAAATTTTTAATTTTCTATGTTTAATTTTTTCATTGATTAATTGATTTTGAATATCTTTAAATAATTTTTCTAATTCAGCCATATATAATTAATGAATATAAACAGATATGCTAAAATAATCAGTCATTTCTATTTTATTACTTTTTTCATCTAAAAATTCAAATTCAATGTAATTAAAATTATCATTAATTATTTTTTGCTTTTTAAAAATTGATGGTTCAGTATAAACAGTAAGTTCAGCTAATCCAGATTTTATAAATACATTACTGAGATAATAAGGATTATTTTTGTTGTCAATAACATTACAATATATTTTTAAATAATTAATAGAATTGATCTGTGGAACTAAATCAGATCGTTGTAAATATTTTCTTAATATTTTATCAGAAAATCCTAACATTTTAGAAAAGTTATCATCCAAATGTAATTCATAACCGTCTTCAATTAAAACGATTATTTTAAACGTGTTAATATCAGTTAAAATTGATATTATAGGAGTATCATCTTCTGTTAATAATTCGTGTCTTATTAATTCATTGTTAAGAATTTTATTAATATCAGCTACTTCTAACATACTATCTATAAATGTTATTGTATAAAATGCATTATCCTTTTTTACTTTCATTTGATAAGATTCTTTAACATTATGAAAGAAATTGTAAAATATTGCTTGCGTTAAACTCATAAATGAATTATTGAATCTGATAGGACTTTTAAATTCATATCTTAATTTATTTGAATCTAATTTATGTTCATTACTATTTAAAATGAATTCAGTCATATATTATATATTTATAATTTATTTATAATGTTTTGATATTCTTTTTTAGAAATTTTATTATTTTTATAATTATTGTATAACATTTCATTTATTTTGTTATAAAGGTCCTTTGATTTGTTTCCTGCTAAATAACTTGATATTGATAAGTTTAATTTATCATTTTTTCGATATTTTTGTAAAGCATTATAAACATCGTATTAATTTTTACTCAATTCATTTATATTTTATTTTTTAATATAGCATTTTTCATATTGTTAGATATTTGATAATCGTCTTTTGATAAATCATTATGTATTTTCCTATTATTTGAAATATATCTAACTTTTAAAATACTTTTTTTCAAAAGGTCTTAATTAATTTTTATTTTACTATATTCTTGTCCTAATATATTTTCTACAGTTTTTGATAAATTATCTTTTAATTTAGGCATTAAAGATTTTTTAGAACTTGATGGTAATGATTTTGATTTTTTTGTTATATCAATATTTCTAAATTTTTCAATATCATCCATAGCATTTTTATATTCGTCATAATCTATTGTTATATCTTTTAAATTATTATTAGTTTTATAAATATTATTAATATTTTCTCTATCTGATCTTCCTATTTCTTTATTGTTTTTAATAGAATTCATTATAGATTCTAAACTGACTTCATCAATATTTTCATTTCTTGGTTTATATAATGAAGCATGCTTATATTTTATATAAACATTTTTAACAAAATTTAAAACTGATTCTTTATCATTACTATGAATACTAAGTAATTCACCATTATTTTTATTAATTTTGTTAGATAATTTATCTGTTAATTTTTCAATATATTTATTTTCTTTATCTAATTTTTTTTCTTCGTCAATAATATCATTTATATCATTTTTATAATTTTTTTCTTCAAAATTTTGTAGTAATTCAGTATCTTTAAAAGTTTTTGCAAAAGTATGTTGCATATTATCTAATAGTTTTTTATAATCTTCAACTGATATTTCTTTAAAAGTAGTCATTATATATCATATATCAATATTTAATTTGTGTCATTGGTTTTTTATAAATTGTGTCATTTTTAAGTATAAAATTTTATTTTTTGGTGTCATACATATTTCATTTATATGTCATTTTATAAGTATTTTGTTATGTCAGATTTATTAACCCATTGGTTAAAATCATTTGAATATCCTTTAAATTTTACATATACTTTATTTTTATTAGTTTTTGATATTTTTTTTTATTGTGTATAAATCATCTTGTTTAGTTTTTTGTAGCTCTTGTTCATAAAAAGTACCATCTAATTTTTCATTATTTAAATCTTTTAAATAATAATATGGAACGTTGCTATATTTAATACCATATATTACAAATATTTCTTGAGTCCAATTTGTTTCATAACCTTTTTCAAAAATATTTTTTCTAAAGAAATTCTAACTCTATCTCCAATTTTAAATTTTCCTAATTTTTTAGTTTTTTCAAAATTATAAATATTTTCTTTTCATTAACTTTTTTAGGTCCTTCTATAGGAGTCATTTTTATTATTGAATGATATTAATTATTGTAATTGTTGACTAATTCATCTAAAATATTATAAAATAATGTATTATTATTTTCAGTAGATTTTTTATACATCATATTTTTAAAAGTTCTGTTAAATCTTTCTACTACAGCTGATTTTATTTCAGAATTATTAGTTGAATATAGTTTAATATTATTTTCATTTAATAAATCTTGTACTTGTTTATTATAAAATTCTGTTCCTCTGTCTGTCCATAAAAAATTTGGTTTTCTTTGTTTAAATATTTTTTCTAAAGCGTTTTTTTAGTAATTCCTCTTTTGTCTTTAAGAGGAATAACCCAAGCAAATTTTGAAAATATGTCAATACATGTTAGAAGGTATCGATATCCTTTGTTTAATTTAGCAAATTTTTGCATTTCTACCAAATCTGCTGCAAAAATTTCATCTGTATGGTTAACAATTATTCTACGTCTAGGATAATTTTTCCGTTTAGATTTATGTAGTTCTTCAGATAGAATTTTATTGTGATTTTCTACTCCTAATCCAAGTTTTCTTTTTGATCGTATAATATTTTTAACAAGAAAAGTTCCGTATTGTTGTTGATTATACGGTAATTCGTTAATAGCTTTTATCATTTTTTCATCTGCAATGTGTTTGTCTTTTAAATTTTTTGCTAGAGTATAATCAACATCATGCTGAGAACATATTTCATCTGTTTTTCCTGTTGGATTTTGCATGTATCTTAAGATATTTCCATTTTTATCATAAATCAATTGCTTGTGTAATGGGTTATGTGCTCCACAATAATTCATATTTGGAAGGGCAAACCCTCTTTTAGGTATCATTGGTAATTTTCCAATAGCTTTGTGTATATCGATTGTCATATATTATAGTAGTATATATTAAGCTTTATTTGGCTTAGCGGTTATTTAAGGGGTTATGTCTTATGAATGTCGATTACCATATAATAATATATTAGACTTTGCTGTAATATACAAGCAAACGTATTATATGTGATAATTCCAAACTATACTCTCTCTTATATGTGATAACAACGAGCTGCATATATGTAGCATTATGCAAAAGCATTATGTCATATATACACACTGAGTATATATAGAGTAGTTAAATATGGTATAATTATGCTATCATGTAAAACGTATGAATAAGCTTACTGTATATTAGTTTCAAATGCTTTTAATGTAAAACGCATCTCCTCTATACCCGATAATAATTGATACGCTCATGAATTTTCAGTATAGAGGTCAGCTGTCATTCGTCTATTTGACGAATCAGATAGGGGACGCAGCCTGCAAGTTACGATGAATTTGGTGCATTTCGAATTTTTGGGGGCAGGTCTCCATGGAACCCTAAACCAAGGTGTTAGTGTTGCTTTATCTGAACTCAATTAGTCTAACGCTAACGAATTAGTGTAATCGAGCATCCACTTGTACAATTTTTAAGTACTATTTAAATTTTTTCAACCAATGACTTAAAATTTTTTTGGGGAATTTTTTTGGAATTTTTTTAGAAATTTTTTTTGGAAAAATTTTTTTTGGAAATTTTTTTTTGAAAAATTTTTTTTTGGGGGAAATTTTTTTTTGGAAAAATTTTTTTTGGGGGAAATTTTTTTTTTGGGAAAAATATTTTTTTTCAATTTTCAAAATTTTCATAAATGATACAATATTTTGTAATATTTTAGTTTGAAAATGTTGTTATTTTTAATTTATTGTTTAATTTGTTGATATAAATTTTTTTGGTTATTAAATATAAGCAGTTGTAAAATTTCAGGAATTTTTTTTCAAAATTAAAATTTTTTTATAAATAATCCAATATTTCAAAAACAATTCTATATTACTTATATATATATTTTTCCATTATTGCATATTTCTATTAAATATCAATTTTCATATCATTTCCATACCATTTCATATAATTTTCATATCATTTTCATATAATTTTCATATAATTTTCATATAATTTTCATATAATTTTCATATCATTTCATGCTTATTTCATATAATTTTTCAAAAAATTTCATATGATTTTCATATCATTTCATGCTTATTTTATATAATTTTTCAAAAAATTTCATATAATTTTTCAAAAATTTGTTTATAAATAATTAAGATTATTTAGCGGCTCGTATTTTTTACCAAAATAACACTCATTATCTCAACATCAAGATCAAATATCGCTAAAAATCAGCAATAAAAAAATCTGAGCCAGTCAATTAATAAATGTAACGATGGATTTTTTTTTTCAAAATTAAAATTTTTTTATAAATAATCTAGTATTTATGACTACTATATAAAACAAGGGTTTGGGCATACTTCATTTTTTACCATAATTCAATTTTTTGAAATATATTCAACTTGAAAATAAAAAATGGACATAAATAATTAAAACCTAAATTTACCTTAAAAATGAAAAAAACCATTTTTTTGACAAATTATCAAAAATTTTTTTGAGGAACGGAGCTTGCGTAGTGACGAAAAAAAATTTTTGATGAAATTTACCAAAAAGATGGTTTTTTTCCATTTTTGAGGTAAAATTAGATTTTAATGATTTATAATCACTTTTTAATTTTCAAGTTGAATATATTTCAAAAAATTGAATTATGGTAAAAAATGAAGTGTGCCCAAATCCTTGTTTTATATAGTAGTTTCGTCCCCTAACGGCATTTCTACAAAAATCATTGCATCCAGTTTTACTTACGCAGTTGAATGTATAAATTAATGTTTTTCAAGTCCATAAAATGTAATATATCCTGCATAAGTCTACCCAAAGCCAAATGTAGTACATTCATTGCTAAAATATCTATAGAACTGAACAGTAAAATCTATAAAGAGACAAGTATAACAGAAGTAGCTCTAGAGTTTGTGCCAAATAATTGATTGTTGCTTATGTGCTAGCTCCACAGTAGCGGGAAGTTAGCATCGCGTAAAAATGATAGGCCACCGCAACATAAACTTTAATTACACGTACATTTTAATTAGAATATAATGGTTTCCAGTTGTAGAGTCGAACCGGTATTTACGTTACGGTAGCCAATCTTTTGTAATTCTATATTGATATGTTAATGATTTTTTATGTTTTCTGATTTTTGTGTTCAAACAGTCTAATCCAACGCGATAGTACGCTCCAATGAGAGGAAGACACAAATAGGCGGGCTCGAAACTTTTATGTACTTTTATGTATAGCAGACAGTATAACTGTATTGTCCAATAAACTAGAACTATTCATATCACGTGCTATAAATTAGTTTATGTTGATTAGTAATTGTTATATCACATGTCAAAGCTCGAATGATAGTCGCAACTCGCAATGTATGATTGGATATTAGGTTTAATTGTACTCTTACATTATAGTATTATACAATCAGTTTGTACACTTTATATTTCCTTTTGATATTTTAACTTTGCATAAAACGCCTTGATGAAACGATGGGAAAATTCAGGTGGTGATGTGATCAATGCATATTGTTTAGTTGCCCTTATCAAAATGTTCTTGATTGTTTACAGGGCTAATGTTTTCTCGTAATTTTTAATGAAGTTGCAATTGTATTGAATCTCATGGAACCTTTTTTATGTTCGTACATTCAGAATATTCTTACATTGTCTGAGCTATTATTTAGTTCATACTTAAACATTTATTACTGCAACATTACCCAGGACTTTTCTATCTCGTAATATGTTTTCTTTTTTGTTTCTTTCTTCATCCAGTTACTCTATGACATTAATATTTCAGTTATGAATCTATACATTTAGCTTTATTTTCTTTAAGTTGCATTTATGATTTATCTAACTTAGGACATTGATTGTGATGTCAATGTTTATGATAGTACTATTTAAAAGTCTATTCTATAACAGTATTGAAATGTCGAAGTATCGTAATAATTCTTTGGATTTACAGAAGAATAGCTTGAAACAGTCGTTTAACTTCAAAAAGCGCGTCGGCGAGAGCCACGTATTGCTACATAACTTACTCATAGAATTGTTTAAGTGCGGACATAAAATGGCATTTGCCGGGGGGTAGCGGTCATTATTTTTCGCTGAAACTTTGCAGCAGTGTTCCCTGATATATAGGGAACCTGTAACTCCACCCGCAAAAAAATACAAAAATTTGAGCAACCCCTACTATACAGTATAGTTCTGAATCTATTAGTCACGTGTAAAACTGCGCGCATAGCATTGCATTTTTGGATCGAATAATGCAACGATAACTTTGCGGCCAATTGGAGTAGGATCACATAAAAAGCATTAAGTTTTTAGTCATTTCATTAGCTTTTTGCTGGCATAAATTTTGTTGCAGTTCAATTTCATTTGTTTTTATACGCGATGGGAAGAAAGGCCTGTCATCTTTCTGATGATAAGAGCCCAAGTGACAGAATCTAGGGAATATGGGAATCCCATTCATAGTCAAAATGATGCTCATAGTCAAAATGATGCTCTTAGTCAAAATGCTTCCTATTGCCATTTTGAAAGTTTAATCTTTAAAATCAAAATTTTAAGATCAAATTTGAATAAATCACCATATTAGCTCCTTGGCCTTATGTAAGCATATGTGCGCGGTAGCGCGCGCTGACGCGCTCGTAAAAGTGCTGATGTACTACAACTTTTTTGATCGAGATTCCTCAATTTTGCGCGGCCGCACAATATTCAGGAATCTTTCCTCAATCTGGAATGAGATTCCTCAATTTCGCGCGGCCACGCAAAATTCAGGAATCTCGATTTAAAAAAGTTGTAGTACATCAGCACTTTTACGAGTGCGTCAGCGCGCGCTACCGCGCACATATGCTTACATAAGGCCAAGGAACTAATATGGTGATTTATTTCAATTTGATCTTAAAATTTTGATTTTAGGATTAGATTTTCAAAATGGCAATAGGTAATTTTAGTATAATACATAATTAATATAAATAACTACATTACAAGTCCTCCAAAGCTCCATTCCATATAAGATCGGCGGTTCAAAGTGTGATTTATGTCTCTCCGAGAAACTTCACATCATTAAAGCTAAGTTTAGTTTGAAGCTGAAACGTACCTTTGCAAATCTGGCAACACCTAGGGTATTGGATAAGGTGTTTTCATTGTCACTTCTAACAGGTTCAATGTAAGAGAAATAAATTCTTTCTTCTCTAATCGGTTCACCGGTTTTTCGTCATTTGCCTCTTCGTAACACTCCCGTAATTGTCTTTTCTGCTTGTGGAGGTAAGTACGGGTCATAATTTAGGATGTCTAGGGCTGTATCTAATGACTGCACTTTCCTCTTAAACCTCAATCTTTCAAATATATCGTCTTCATCGGACTGGTACTCGAGATCTAGATCTGTAATGCAAATCTTAAGTATTTACATGCATACATATAAACGTATATCCTTTTCCTATTCTATAGTGAAAGTAAGTCATAAACATATCTAACCTATTTCATCATCTGTGTCCAGAATTATTCGCTTGTGATGAACTTTTTTTCCATAATCTAAGTAATAACTGTTGAGATACGCGATAAAAATGAACTCAAATACTGGTTCTAAGCAGGTAAGACACCATATGAAAATAAAGCAATAAAGTGAAGGTGAAGAATTTTAAGTGGTAGTTTACATTATCAATTCAAAACATATCATGAAATACAATTGAAAAAATTTACAATGTAAAAGAACAATTTCAAAAACGCCACAGAAAAGGTATGTTTAATTTTTTTATTAAAGGGGTAATTATCAAAAGTTTACAATGACATTTAAAACTAGAAAAATTAAAACGGAACTACTAAACCTTGTAAACTTTTGAAGGGTGCAGCACATGGTAAATTGTCGTGACGACCCACAATTACGCTGCACCCCGCAAACAAAACAATGATCACACATTATATAAATATAGTATAATAAAGATATAATATAGGTATATTAATAATATATGTATTATATATCTATATTATAATTCCGAAGTGTGTGTTTGTGCAGGTTTTATTTGAAAACGGTTAATGGTAATGACCCAATTCTTTTTGCAACGTGACGGGGCAGTTCCAGCTCAGGTTTTAAAATACTAACAAAAATTCTGTGATGCTATGTTAATCGATTAATTAGCTAATTAGATAATTTGTCAAAATTGAAATTGAGTTAGGAATTTTCTTTAAAAGTTCATGATACGAAAACTGTCATAAAAGTGCATATGCACACAAACGATCATATATTAGGCCTCACGATAAATCGGAACTAATAATAATAATACAGTACCAGCACAAATTGACAGCGGCGCGGCATAAAAAGGGTACCGCACAGTGATTTATATTAGCTAATTTAGCGCGCATTTTTATCAACTTGAGTTGGTACTATTACACACTATACACTCTTCAGCATGATCACCTATAAAACAAGGAATATATAAAGTGAACTATTGGAATTGCAAACTTATACGAAATATAAAATCGAGTGCAACTCCGCAAGATGTCTTGTTCATAATTTGATCAAGAAATGTAATATCACCATTGCTAACATTTCATTAACGCGCATTTCAAAATAACAAAGTTAGTGACTGCACAACATGACTTGTAGAAATATGTATGCAATATATTTAACATTACATTCTATCGTAGTACCAACTCAAAATATACAAATATGTACCATTATATAGAAATATAGGTTTTATTATATACTAGCTAAAACCCGCAAAATTTGCGGGGTATTATATATAGATATGTGCATTCTATATAGCTTTCCTTTTCTAACTGTTATACAAAGCATCCCTTACACTTCAATTTAGTTCTTCCTTATTGCATGTTAACATTATTTCTATTTTCATTACATTACTTTATAATCTATAAATACTATTGTTTACGTGTTTACCCAGTTGTATAAATCTCTCAACTATTGTTTCATATTTTGGTCATATGATCTTGTTAGTTTACTGTAATCGAATTTGGTCCTCATATTTTCTTGCATGATTGGGAATATAATATCCGTGCATTTTATAGTTATTTAGTCTCTGTTGTATGCTGTTTTGAGCAGACATTGAGTATTCTACTTCTCACAAAAATAACTGCCATACGAAGTGAAGTCACGCTTACATAAAGTGCGTGGGCTATGTTTTCTGGCAGTTATTTTTGCGGCGACTATATCATCCTATATCATTAATCATCCCGATATCATTTCAAACTATAATATTATAGTATACATTGACCAATTACATAACTAAAACACTTAACTTTTGCATAATCGTAATCAGTACTCCTTAAGTTAATCAGAATATCGAAAAAATAGCTCAATTTAAATTTTGAGCAACTAACTAATTAGCTAATTAAACAATTAGGATACTTATAAACTACTTAACTTTGCATATTTGTGATCAGCACATAAAAGTACACCATAATATCGAAAAAAGAAAATTCTTAACTCAGTTTTAATTTTTGCCAATTAACTAATTTGCTAATTAATTCATTAGGATACTCACGGATTTCTTAATTTTTGCATATCTGTGATCAGCACATAAAGACACGTCATAATATCGAAAAAAGAAAATTCCTAGCTCAATTTCAATTTTGACCAATTAACTAATTTGTCAATTAACCAATTAAGATACTTAAAAACTACAAATTTTTAGCATATTTGCGATCAGCACATAAAAGTACATCAAATATCGAAAAAAGAAAATTCCTAACTCAGTTTCAATTTTTACCAATTAACTAATTTGCTAATTAATCCATTAGGATACTCACAGACTTCTTAATTTTTGCATATTTGTGATTAGCACATAAAACTACATCATAATATCGAAAAAAGAAAATTCCTAGCTCAATTTCAATTTTGACAAATGTACTAATTAGCCAATTAACCAATTAACATAAAGTCACAAAAATTTTGTTAGTATATTAAAACCTAAACTGGAACTGTCCCGTCATGATGCAAAAAGAATTAGGTCATTACCATTAACAGTTTTCGAATAAAACGTGCACAAACACACACACACACACACACACACACGCACACTTCGGAATTATAATATAGATTCTAAACAATACTAATAATATTTATCAAATTCTGAATAAAGCGGTAGGTATATCTTATTCGTTATTTCAACGAATATTATTATTTCCAGCGTAATTGGAGAAAACATATGATTATATGTTCGTAAAATGACAAAAAACTAAAATTCCAAAATTTAAATTGAAGTCAATTAAATTCAAAAAATCGATTTGTGACCCAAACAATATATTATATTATTTTGTAGGACTTGGAATTCTGAAAATGCGAAGATGTATTTTGTTATCACTTCAAGGCATATTTCTCGCGTAATTGCGGAAAATGTTCACAAATAGCCTAAAAAACCGAATTTTCAAAATTAAAATTTGATTCAATCTATGAGTGAGGTAAAGTAAGAAATAATATCATCTTGCAAGGCATGAGATTCTGAATAAAATGATACATTTTGTTTTTCATTTCAACGCAACGTATTTTATTCGCGTATTTACTTTTAGCTAAAATATTCACAAAATGGCAAAAAACGGAATTTTAAAATTTAAAATTAAATTCAAAAACGAAATTTGTGAAACAATGCATTTTTTATTAGGCTTGAATTTTTGAATGCAACCGTGAAACTATACTCGCCGTAAAAACAACTATCAGAAAATATAGCCCGCGCACTCTATGATAAATAAGCGCGATTGCGACTTTTTTTGCGCGGCAGTTGTTTTTGTGAAAAGTATATTTTGGCTTGTCGTTTCAACGCATCGCACATATTTCTCGCGTAATTGGCGAAAATTTTTGCAACATGGTAAAAAACTAAAATTTTAAAAATGAAATTTATTTTAATTTATGAAACAAAGTGCCAATAATTGCAATATATCATACTGAGTATCAACTTTTACGACATGAAAATTTAATTCTGCAACATGGTAAAAAAGTGAAACTTGAAAATTAAATTTATTTTAATTTATGACGCAAAGTGCCCTGCCGACAATTGCAATATATCAACTTTTGCGGCATGAAACTCTAAATTAAATGTCATTTCATTATATGTTTCTCGCGTACTTGGCAAAAATGTTCATAAAGATAAAATGGAGAAAAACGGGATTTTAAAAAGTAAAAAGATTTAATTCAATTGAATTCAAAAACGCAATTTGCGAGGCAAGCAATTAAAAATGAAAATTTAATCAAATTAGATTTGTGAGACTGAAATAGCAAGGTATTATCTTGTAGGGTATGAAATTCTGAATGAAATGGTGTATTTTGTTTGTTACTTCAACGGATATTTCGTGCATAATTGGCAAAAATATTTACAAAATGGTAAAAAGAATGGAAATGTTAAATTAAAACTAAATTAAATTCGACAAGTGAACGTTGGAGCTTCCGATTTTCCCAGCCAGGAGTAGCGAAATTCATTGCTTATGTTGTTTTACCTTTAGTGAAGCTCGATCTAGGAAATAGAATCGTATCGTATATTATATGATAAACTTGGAATTTTTGTTAAATTCGATTTGTAACTCAATGAAAGACTAATAGATAAGTGAAGACGAGGTAACGTATGAAACAAAATCATATGTGCATGCACCTCTGCAAGATGTCTTTTTCCAAATTAGTTCAACAAATGTAATATCACAATCGCTAACATTTCATTACCGCGCATTTCAAAATCACAACGATAATGAAGCCCACAGTAATTTTGAAAGCTTCTCTAATCTATTTTATAGTGTATATTTCTCTATTGGTTACTACTAGATAAACTCCTCTAGCGTCCAAAATGTAAAAAAATAACCTGTTTTTCGTGTGTAACACCGCCCGATGTGGACGGTTTGGGTATATTTAGGACGAAGTTACATAATTGCGGTCGCGCAGGTATTTTTTCAATATCTTTTTAAATACGTTAACACAATAGTCAAATGTCATAGGGTTTTTCAAAAACACGAAAAAACACATGGTCGATTTTGAAGTTAGAAATGAAATAAAGTTTAATATATCGAAGCGAGGGATGTATCCGAAAGATTGTTGCAAAATACAACCGTCGGATGCAAACCACATTCCAACTCATTACATTCATATTATACAATCTTGTCATCATATCATGACCTCTCGCTTCGCTCGAGGCCATGAATTTGACAATATTGCATGTAATATCATTCCATTCGTTTCCATGTGGTTTGCGTCGACTATTGTTTTTTTACAACTTTCTCCCGCTACCTCAATCAGAATATTATACAATTTAAAATATAAACAACACAAAATTTAAATTAAATTTAAACGAAATAAAAATATTACCGCATCAATATAATATAACTCTTAAATATACCCAAACCGTCCACATCGGGCGGTGTTACACACGAAAAACAGGTTATTTTTTTACGTTTTGGACGCTAGAGGAGTTTTATCTAGTAGTACATGGGGATAGGGCTATTTTAGGATTAATTGTTTTTTATGTTATTCATTTGTTATTACTATGTAACGATTATTTGAATGACTCAGATTTTTTATCGCTGTTTTTCGAGTTATTTACGGGTTATGAAGCGATAAGTGTGATTATTTGTCGAAAAAATATGAGCTGTTAAAGTAGGGTTAAGAAATTATGATGAAATTTAAATTAGTATGAAATGAGTATGAAATTATATGAAAATAGTGTTGAGTTGTTATTACCATGTAACGATTATTTGAATGACTCGAATTTTTTATCGCTGTTTTTCGAGTTATTTACGGGTTATGAAGGGATAATTGTGATTATTTGTCGAAAATACGAGCTGTTAAAGTAGGGTTAAGTAGTTATAACAAAATTTTAACTTGTTAGAAAATTAGTATGAAATGAGTATGAAATTATATGAAATTAGTCTGAAATTATATGAAATGAGTATGAAATTATATGAAATTAGTAGTATACATTCCTCCGAATTCTCTCAAAATGAAAAATAGGAAGAACAAATTTGCCAGTTTCTCGGGGAGATCCGTTTAAATATGTTGATATCTTGTACTCGAGCATTTCAGGGGTCGTTTTTTGGGTCGTACAGACAAAAACTGAAAATATGACAAAATCTTGCAATATTTAAAGCTCCAATTTTCAACATTGATAATAAATAATAATCAAATATTGTTTTTAAGATGAAAATGATATAGAAAAAAAAAATATCTTCAAATATTCTTTAGTAATAAAAAAACATATTCTAAACCAATTTTAAAAAACCTCTCGAGATAAATGCTTTTAAAATGGGGAATTTACAAGATTCAATGCGCGTCTCCATTTCATTCCGTTCGCTTCGCTCACTTCATTCCATTTCGACGTGCATTGAACTTTTTTTCTTAAAAATTAACCAGACTCCGCTAATTAATTTTCTTGATTAAGCTCACTAAAAATCCCCAATATACTCGAATATGGATATATATATATTTAAACGGATCTCCCAGAGAAACTGGCAAATTTGTTCTTCCTATTTTTCATTTTGAGAGAATTCGGAGGAATGTATACTACTTGTTCGAATAGATGTTTATTCATATTTTTGTTAGGTTTGTCAGGGTTTGTCAGTGGCGATGATTTTTTGTTTGTTTCTATATGACTCGGTATTATTTTCGAATTTACTGACGAAAATGTAACGAAAAAATACTGAGTCATTAAAAAACAAACTTTGAATGTTGACATTTTTTTCTCATTTATATATATGAATTTTTTTCAAATTTTTTAAAATAATTTTTTTTTCAAATTTTTATATATGAATTTTTCTATTTTTTTTTAAAAATAATTTTTTTCAAATTTTGAATTTTTCCAATGATAATTTATATAGTCTTAAAATAATAAATGGGTTATAGATTGTTAGTCATTTGTTTTTCATTTGATAGATGATTTATATATGAATTTTTTTCTATTTTTTTTTAAATTTTTATATATGAATTTTTTCTATTTTTTATATATGAATTTTTTCTATTTTTTTTATATATGAATTTTTTCAATTTTTTTATATATGAATTTTTTCTATTTTTATATATAAATTTTTTCTATTTTTTTCAAAGTTAGTTAGTTAATGAATTAGTATTCTTTATTTTTTTCATTTAATATCTTATCGGGAACTTTGAAAATAATATTGAGTCATTAACTAACTAACTTTGAAAAATATATAAAATTTTTTTGAAAAATATAAAATTTTTTGAAAATTATATATAAAATTTTTTTGAAAAATAAAAAAATTATATAAGATTTTTTTTGAAAATTATATAAAATTTTTTAATATATTTTATTTTGACTCTTAATATAATAACACATCAAAAAAATTTCAATAAATATTTATGCATTTGTCACATAAAATTCTTGAGTATATGATTATATGGTTGTATATTATGTTATTTTTTTAAAAGTTGGTATTTTTACTGACGAATAATGAAGGTTTAGTTTTATATTTTTTCAAAGTTAGTTAGTTAATGACTCAGTATTATTTTCAAAGTTTTCGGCAAAATATTAAATGAAAGATATAAAATAATGTGAAGTCATTAAAAAACAAATTTTTGAAATTATATAAAAAATTTTTTTCAAATTTTTTTTGAAAATTATATAAAATTTTTTTAAATTTATACCATCTAATATAGTAACACATAAATTTACATATATTATTTATGTATTTTGTGAGTATATTTTTTAATATATATTTATTTAATGGTAATATTATGGTATTTAAAAAATAATTTTATATTTTTTATTAAATAATAAATTTTTTTTCAAAATTTCCTTTATGAATAACTACCTTGAAAAGTAGAGTGCAGTGAGATTTGTTAAAAATATTGATAAATATAGTAATTTAAAAGTTAAAATATTGCAAAAATAGTCATTTAAGAAAATTTTATTTTTTTAAAAAATATTATAAGATTTTTATTTGAAGAAAATTTTATTTTTTTTATTCTATTTACAAAGTATGAGGGATATTAGAGTTTATATCTTTTATATATCTCTTATCATTTAAAAACTCGATATTGTATTTTGTTACTTCTTTAGTAGAAATTTTTTGTTTTTTTACTGAAATAATATTAAAAGAAATCTTTTCAGGTTTATTATTATTCAATAATGTTTCTTTAAACAAAATATGATCTATATATTGTTTTGAAAAAGAATCTGAAAGACCTTTTGTATGTAAAATATTATTTTTCATTTTATAATTATTATTTTCTATATGATTTTTACAAATATAACTATTACATTTTGAAGACAAAAATATACCTTCTTGAATGGGATTATGTAAAATTTCTGGTTCTGGTTCTATTTGACCTATATCACTTCCAAAAAAATCTTTATTATTTTCAAGTATTTCTAGATATTTTTCATGAGACATGTTTAATTTGGCGTAAATACTATCTGTATCCATATACAAAACTTTATAATCATTTCCAAATAATTTAGGATATATTTTATATAAATAATTATACATATGAACTTTACTATTTTGTAAAATAATACTACCTATTAAAATTGGATAACTATAAACAACCGACGTTTTTTCCATTTCTAATATAGACAAATTTTTATTAACAATATTTCTAGAATTATAATTTGGTTTTTTAACATATTTATCAACTTGTTCTTCAGTTGTGACAATCTTAAAATTTTTAAATCTTTCAACTCTCGTCATCATTACTCCAAATAAGGAATTCATTAATATTTTAAAAGTATTACTCATTCCTTTATTTTTTATTGATTTATAATATGATTTTTTTTCAAATAAAATGTCTATATAAGGTCTCATAAAATTAGTATGTTTGTATTCTAATATTTTTTTAACATTAATTTTATATCCTAAAGATTTTAACATTTCATACATTTCAAATGAAATATAACTATTTTTATCGTATCCTAAATGGCTTATTAATTTTTCAGATGATTTATAATTCTCTTTCAAATTTTTTCTCTGAAAATCTGATAATTGATTATATAAAATTCGTGATTTACTAATTAATGAGGAAAATTGTGATAATGTTTTATTGTTTAAAACTTTTTTCGTTGTATAAATTTCAACATTTAACAAACAACCAAACGATTTTGATTGACCATATCTATCTTTATCAAATTTAGAAACAAATTTGTAATTACTAATTGGAAGTTTCTGAGTCATAACATAAGGATATAAACTAACAACATCGCATGATGATATAACTGATTTTTCATTATCATTATCTACAATGTTTTGAGAAGCAACGCATAAACCTCCTAATATGCTTGAATCAGTATAATCAAACATTGTAATATCTTTAAATAATTCTATTTTAACTTTTGTATATTTCAACATTAAATCTAAGGATAGTGAACAACTTGTTATATATTTAGAACAATCTATCTCGAATTTATCCCAAATAGTGTTTCTAAATGTATTGAATATATCAGCTTGCAAACATATGTCCAATTTCATATAAATTTCTAAATAATCTTTAACATTTTTACATTTTAATTTTTTATAAATTTCCAATGTTTTATCATATTCTTCTTTTTTAATATCTCGTAATTTTAAACTGGAATAAAATTTATCAATTGATGGGAGTTCTTTATCAAAAATATTATCTTTCGTCAACCATTCATAAGGAAAAGCTGTTTTAATTTTAAGTATTTCAAAATTATCTGAAAAATGTTTCTTAGTAATAATTTCATATTTATCTAACAGATTTTTAGATAATTCAGATAATGAACCTTTTATAAAATTAGAAATATCTAATAATTTAAAACTATATTTCATATTTTTAAATTTAAAATTAACCATTTTGAAAGATTCACATGAATTACCTATAGTGTTTAATGTTATTTCATCTTTATAAATATCACATAAAGATTTTAATAAAATTGAATTATCATATTTCATTCCATTAAAGAAATATATAGGAATCATTCTTTATTTGAAGGTTGCATTCTCTACATATAAATCCTAATATACTATTTTCTTTGAAAGCATGATCATGATGAATGACTTTGATTTTATTTTCAATTATGTTTTCATTCTTTATATTATCTGTTGAAACTCTTATTCCAAATTCTGGAAAATGATCTTCTATATTTTTAAATGATAATTTCATATTAATTTCAGTTTTTTCTAAAATAATTTTTTCTAAATCATTTATACTAAAATGTTTGCTTTTATCATCAGAATATATTTTTAAGCCATCATATTCAAGAGTGAATATATTTATTCTTTTAATAACAAAATAGTTTATCATGATTTGTAATATTTGGTTTTCAATATCTAAAATGATTCTACTTAAGTTCTTTCCCAAGTGATTATAACCCTTTTCAAAATATCGTTTATCTTTTGAATAAAAATATTTTTGTATTTCTATAATTTCTTTTTCTAATAATTTCAAATAATTATTGATTCTATTATCATCAGAATATTTTTCTTTAAAGCCTCCGTTTAGAATAGTTAAAAACCTTTCCTTAACAGATTTTCTATTATTACCAAATGAATTTAAAATCAATTCTCTATTTTCAACATAATTCTTTAAAATATTACAACTTATTTCATATTTCTGACATAAATTTAGTAATATAACAGGATGAGCATTAATCATATCGATGTCTTTTATATTTTTAGGCATAATAGAATTTCTAATTTCTTTTTTTAGATAAGATAAACAACTTCCAACTCCATAATACCTGTTTTTACATTTATGTTTTTGTTTGTATTGAATTCTTTTTCTACCCGAATCATCTAAACTATCGTAATAATTTCTTGCTAAATTATTTACTTCTTCATTATAATCATTATTATCTAATATATATTTTAATTTTTCTTTATCTACTATTTCATTTAAAATAATGCATCTATCATTATGAGGATGATCAAATTCACAATCACAATATTTACATTTCAAAGTATTATCGAATTCGTTTTGATCAAAATTTAAATAATCAATAGGATTTTGTAAATATTTTTCTTCAATTTCTTCTATATATTTTAATTCGTTATACAAACTTTCTGTATATTCTTCTAAATAATAAAAAGTTTGAATGTTTTTACTATATTCATCATTTTTGCATTCTAATAAATACCCTCCTGATATAAATTTATGTTCTTTAGTATTCGGGTCTATAACACATTCAAAATGGCTATGAATTAACCAATTTCTTTTAATACAATTTTTTAAATTTTCAAAATACATGTATTTTTTAAAATTAGGTAATAATTTTTTAGGTTTTCTATTCATACAATATTCAATATGAAAGTTATATTTTTCTTTACTATAAAAACTATTTAAGCAATTTCTACATGATTTAACAACATGAGAATTGTTACCAATAAAAATATTTATGTTTTTTATTAAAATATAATGATTTATTTCATCTATTTATAATAAATCTAAATCTTTGTCATATGTTTTTAAAGATTTTCTAATAATTTTTTTACTAGCTAATTTTTTATTACATCCGAATATATGAATATTACATTCTAAAAAAATTTCTATTTCATCAATTTCACCTATTGAAATGTTTTCAAAATCTGTATTATGTTCATCAATTAATTCTTTTGAAATTTTTATATCTTTTTTATTAATTCTAGAAATATTTTTTTCAATGGGGTTCAAATGTTTTCTAATGTAGCAATATAACAAGCATTTGTTATCATTTAAGTTTTTAATAATTACTAAATTTTTCTTTTTGAAAAACACATCAGGAATCTTATCAATTTCTTTTGAATCACCTGCAAAGAATATATTACATTCTGACATTTTTATAAGTAGTCTTGTGTTTTGAATGATTTTCATTTGACTAGCATCATATTCGATATCTCCTTCAGAAATAATGTTAATTTGTTCTTGATCAATAGGCGTTCCATCAAAAACGTCTCTATCTCTTCCGTATAAATCATCAAAATCAAAACTTTTTAAATGTTTAAAATTCTTTAAATTTAGTTTGTCTATATTATCAATTTCACTCATATTATTAATATTAAATTTTTCTATCCAAAAATTAGTTAAATCATCTTTTACAGATTGATTATATTTATATATACTTATTTTATATTCTTTATCCTTTTTTCTATGTTTTAAAATTAATGACTTAACTTTATCTTTAAAATATAAATCTTTATAAAACACATCCTTATCAATTATATGAAAATCAATGATTATATCAATAAATTTCTTTTTAATAGAAGTTCTTTTTTTTATTGTAAAATTTTTATCAAAATTATCAATATGTTGTTTAGAAAAAATAATGTTCTTTATTTACAGTTTCGTCACATAATAGACAATCAAATTTTTCACATTCATTACAAAATTTTAAATAAGAAGTATTATGTTTTTCACAAAATGAATATCCTTTTCTAATATTCACCATTTTATCTAATCTATGTTCATTACAATATAGAATTTCTTTTTTTCCTGAATAGTTATAAGAAGATAATTTCTTACAATTATTTATAATACAATATTTTTTATATTTTAAAATTTCCCCCTCTGGGGTCATATAAAAATATTCATTCAATTTTGTTATTTTCTTACTACCCATATATAATAACTATATATAAATATTCATATGGATTTTTAAAAATTACAGATTTTTTCATCTTGATGATTAGAACAATAATTATATTTTTAAATAATAAGGGTTAAATTCTGATAGTTATTTAAAATTCTATCATTACAATAATCTTTAATAAATTTTGCATAACAATAAATATTATTTTTAATTAGTATTTTATCTACAATTGATTTATAAGTTTCATTTTCATTTAAAATAAAATTATTCTTTTTTAATAAAAACATTATATATTCTCTGTTGTCATATACATGTTTTTTAAATATTAATTTTTTAGATTTAGTTAATATATATTTTCTTTTTAATAAATAATACATATTTATATTATATTTTTTAAAAATATTATCAATATTAAATTTTTGAATATCTCTGTCTAAATAATAAATATCAAATATTTTTATTAATACATTTTTAATGATATCATCAGATTCTTCATTGTTATCATTTTTTAATATGTTTTTTAATATGTCTATGTAAGTATCCATATATTTGTATTTATATTTTATACATATATAAATTTTATATTTTTAATCTAAATAAAATATATAGAATTGGTAAATATTTTTATATAATATATAAAATGACAATTGACATACATAAAGTGATAACTGGGAATCCTATAACAAAAAATTTAATGAAACCATGGGGTAGTAATAAAGAAAAAACAATTTTTAATAAATATACAGGTCCTGGGAACGATTTAAAAAAACAACTTGATTTTAATTCATATACAGGAGAAATTTATAAAATTCATGATCAACCTTCTTCTTCAAATGATAGATGTTCTATGTTGCATGATGTTGCATATACAGTAGCTCAAAATATTGGAAAAAATAATAAAGATATTAAAAGATTAAAACATATAGCTGATGATAAATGGTTGAAATGTTTTAAATCAAGGTCTCCCTGGGATATAGCAGCTTATTCGAGTATTAAATCTAAAAAAGTATTGGGACTAGGTAATAATTTTACAATAGAAGACCTTAGTCAAGAATTAAACAAACCTGTTATTAATAAATTTGAAAGGAAAAAAGTTATTGTGAATCATATAGATGAAATTCATTCTTGTGATTTAGTTGATATGGTAAAATATTCTAAAATGAACAAGGGATATAAATATATTTTTACAAATATTGATATTTTTTCAAAATATGCATGGAGTTTTCCTATTAAATCTAAAAATATTAAAGACATTAAACCATGTTTTGAAAAAATATTTAAAGAACGAAAACCTAAATATATTTGGTCAGATCAAGAATCAGCTTTTTTCTCTAATGAAATGTTAAAATTTTTTGAAGATCATAACATAAAGATTTATCATACTTATTCAAATCTAAAAGCGGTTGCTATAGAACGATTTAATAGATCACTAAGAGAGTTAATGATGAAAGAATTTGTTAAAAATAATAATACAGTTTGGTATAATATTTTACCTGAACTAATAAAAAAATATAATAATAGATATCATAATACTATAAAAATGAAACCAATTGATGTTAATAAAACAAATGAAAAATATATAAAAAATACTATATACAATTATAATATGACAAATAAAAAACCAAAATATAAAATTAATGATTTAGTTCGTATCAGTTTAAAAAGAAGAGAATTATTTGACAAACCTACTGGTAATATTAAATGGTCAGAAGAATTATTTAGAATTTATAAAATAAATAAATCGAATGTTATAACATATCAATTAAAAGACATGAATGATGAAATTATTAAAGGCATTTTTTATGAAAAGGAACTACAATTAACAAAAAATATCACAGGGGAATATATAATAGAAAAAATATTGAAGACTAATAAAAATAAAATACATGTAAAATGGAGAGGATACAATTCATCCTTTAATAGTTGGATCAATAAAAACAGTGTAACAAAATATATATAAAAAATGACACAATTTATAAAAATGTATGTCACAGTTTTTATAGAGTTTTAAGTATAAAAATGACACAATTTATAAAAATGTATGTCACAGTTTTATTAAATGAATTTCACAAAAAAATATATTATAATTATATATGACTACTTTTAAGGAAATAGACATTAATGAATATAAAAAATTATTAGATAATATGCAACACACATATGCAAAAACTTTTAATAATATTGAATTATTACATAATTTTGAAGAAAATATAAATGATAAAAATATTGGAACTGTTATTAAAGATAAAGAGTCATTAGAAAAAGAAGATAAATATATTGATAAATTAAGTGATAAATTATCAGAAAAAATTACAAATTCTAATAATAATAATAATAATATTATACAAGATAAGAAAAAATATGTTTTTTTAAACACACATGATTATTACAGTAAAAATCCAAAAGATATTTTAAACTATATTAAAAAAATATATATAAAATCAAACATTGGTTATGATAAAATATATAAACCAAGACCTAAAACTGTTAATGTAAGTCTTGGTAATATTATTAAAAAAATAGAAAATGATGATAAAATATCTAATGAACTCAAAGATGATTTTATTGATGCTTATAATAACATACCAAATAAGACAAGTATTCAATTTCATAATAAATATTATAGAGAATATGTTATGGAACCTATTGAAAGGTATTATATCGAAAAAAATATCGATGCAGATGATGAAATATCTATTATAAGAGATGATGATCTATCAATTGTTCCCAGTAGTGATAAAGAAGATAAATCTTTAAAAGATAAATTAAAATCAAATATTGAAAAAACTGTTGTTAATACTTTAACAGGACAGGGATTACATTTTAATAAAATTAAGATAGATGAAAACCTCTTGAAAAAAAATATTTTAAAAGTTAGATATATTAATTCGAACAGAAAAATCAATAATAAATTTTTAAAAGAAGATTATAAAATTTCTAATAACATGAAGAATAGTATATTAAAAAATACTGGTTTAAATAAATTAACTAAAAACGAATATAATGTCTATAATACATTACAAAAATATAGGAAAAATGATGATAATTTACAATTACTAACATCATCATACTTAGCAGGGAATAAAAATAAAGATCTTTATAGCAAAATAAATGAACTGTTATATAAGAATTATAAAAATAATATCATTAATAAAAAACAATATCAGAATATTATAAATAAGTCATAATTATATTATATATAATGACTGAACTAATTCTTAATTCAAACGAACATAAAGTTGATGTAAATAAATTAAGATATGAATTCAAATCACCTATTAGATTTGATAATTCTTTTGTATCATTAACACAATTTGTCTTTCATAATTTTTTTCATAATGTAAAACAAAATTATGAAATGAAAGTGAGGAAAGATAGTACTTTTTATAATATTAGTTTTATAGATTCAATGCTAGAAATTGAAGATATCAATAAAATTATTAATGATGAGTTGATAAGACACGAGTTATCAACTGAAGATGATCCTCCTATAATTAATATTATAGGAGATGTAAATACATTTAAAATAATTATTTTAGTTGAAAGAGGATATGAATTACATTTAGATAATAATTTTGCTAAAATGTTAGGATTTAGTTATAAAATTTTAAAAAAAGATTTGCAAAGAAGTGATTTAATTCCTCAAATTAATCGTATTAATTATCTTAAAATTTATTCTAATATTATTGATAATGAAAATAATCCTTATTATCTTAGTTATGTCTTTATCAAGTCAAATGTTTCTGAATTAAGTGTTTATAATGAAAATAATATATATAAAAAACAAAAAATAATTAATGATATTTTTGATTATATAGAAATTGAAATTTTTGATGAAGAAAATGAAAAAATAGAAATGACTGATTACTTTTCAGTTAGTTTATATATTCATTAATTATATATAATGCCTTTACAAAAATTATCAGAAATAGAAGAAAAATTAGGAAAAGATTATATTGATATTAAAAAAAGATATATTAAATTAAAAAGATGTAAATATGCTCTTTTAATTTTAAAAACAAGTTTATTATCATTATCTATAGGTTTATCTTTTTTAAATCCTATATTAATAATAGTATCATCAATCGTTCCTATTATAGATAGTATTATGTTAATAACAAATAAAGATAAAGAAGTCTCTCATTTGAAATTACAAAAAGATATTATTAACCAAATTATTAAAGAAATTGAAATTAAAAGATATACTTTTGAAAATGATGAAGAAGTTAAAAAATATATTTTAGAAGTATATGGAAAAATAGAAACATTTTTAGATATATAATAATATATAATGAAGTTCATAAATTTTGATAATATAGTTAATAAAAATAATGAAAATAATTATATTAATAAAAATGTTTTTGTACCTCAACATGTTTCAAATACAATTATTATAGGTCAATCAGGCTGTTCAAAGACAAACCTATTATTCAATATATTAACATTAAATCCAGTTTTTCAAAAAATATTTATTTTTACTAAAGAACCAGAAGCAAAATATAATTTTCTTATAAAAAAATTTCCTCAAGATATAAAAATTTTTTATCAAAATGATGAATGTGATTTAGATAAATTAATTAAAGGAGATTTGCAAACCTGTTGTATCTTTGATGATCAACTAACAGATAATAAAAAAATTACTGATTGGTTCATACGTTCAAGAAAGAAAAATTGTTCTAATTTCTTTTTAGCACATTCATATTTCAAAATGAGTAAAACATTAAGATTGAACGTTAATTATATTATTTTATTTAAAATTCCTAAAAATCAATTAACTCACATATATAATGATCAACCAATTAATATTGATAGAGAATTATTTTATAAAATCATTTCAGAATTAAATAGATATGAAAATATTATTATAGATTTAAAAACTCCTATTGATAAATTTCAAATTAGAAAAAATCTGAATGAAATATTATGTTAATATATAATATATAATGATAGTTAACGGTGTTATTGTTTCAAAGGATAAAAATAAATATCAAATAGGAGAAGGACTTAAATTAGTTAAATAAGGATCTGGATTAACAAATACAAAGGGATCTGGAATATCAAATGTTAAAAAACTTGTAAAAGGAAATGGACTAAAAATCTTACAATAAAAAAATAATATTTTATTATAATATATAATGACTAGTGAACTGAACCATATCATAAATTTAATAAAATCAAAAAATGAAAAAGTAGAAAACATATGTTATAAAGAAGTACATAAAATTAAATTAGAAAAAAGAGATGGAAATAATCCCATCGTTTTTAATACTAAAAGTATTTTAAGTAACTTAATTGATTATAGCAATGCTTACATCGAATTTCAATTTAACATTAAATTTGCAACGGCTGATGCTTGTACAAAAGCAAATTTAACTCTTAAAAACTCATATGAAATGATTTTGGAATTGAAAATTGAATTAAACAATAGAATCATTTCAAATGAATCTAATGTTAATTATAGTCATATTATAAATCATCTATTAGAAAATAGTAAAAATGATGATTTAATTTATAGGAATATTGATATTCATACCGATGTTGTCAAATATAACGATACTAAAAAGGATGTTTTTTTAACAAAAAATGGTGATACTATGAGAGTTACTTGCAATGTCTTTTTAAAAGATATTAGTAACTTTTTCAAAAATTTACATATGCCCCTAAAATTTTCAGAATTTAATATAACACTTAGATTAGTCGATTCTATCTATGTTACAGATCAACCTGATACAACTCAAACATTAGTAAGTGCTAATTTATATGTTGATCAAGTAGATTTACATGAAATGGAAGAAATTCAATTTGTTAAAAATTATAATAATTTTGATGTTAATATTCCATTTTTAGAAAATTTTGTTATTAGAGATTCTCAAAACATAACAGATAATGAGTTTAATGTAGGAGCAAATAATTGTACAAACACAAACGATATGTTTTTAATGTTAGTTAAAGATGATGTTGTTACAAATAATACTCATACAAATTCTCTTCGTTTACCTAATAAAAGAGCTAAAAATCTTCAATTATATATAGGGAATCAACTATTTCAAACAGGAATTAAAAGCGATCTAGAAGCTTATTTAGAATTAAAAAAGAGAAGTGAATTCTTTGATGAATTTATCATAGATTACAATAGATTTTTAAATAATTATACTATTTATGCTTTTCCAATAAATAGATATAGTAAAAAAGATAAATCGACAAAATATATTAATATAACAGGTGTTGGTATTGATGAAAATGCTTCAAAAGGTATTTTAGTATGGAGACAAATGTCAAATATTAATCTTAAAATAAATAATAATTCATTAGAAATAAGAAAAACATATTAAATAATTATATAATACATGGAAGTTAGTTATAAGTTTTCGCCTAAAGAAATACAAAAATTATCTAAGTTTAAAAATCCTTCTATAATTTTAAGAAAAGAGAATATTGTAAAAAATGGAAAATATAAGGTTCATCTTACTAAAAACATGTTTAATAAATTACTTGAACATAAACAATTGAAATATGTTTTTACTGATAAAAGAAAGGAAAACTATATTAGAGAGGGAGGATCATTGGATTCAATTTTTAAAAGTTTATCTCCTCATTTAATTAAATTTGGGAAGAAGCTTTTGCCATCTCTTGGAGTTACTGGAATAACAACAACCACTTCTCATCTGATAAATAAATCTTTAAACAAAAAGAAGAAAAAAGGAGGTGATTTAAAAATAGTTTTATCACAATCAGATGTAAATAAAATTAATAATGTTTTGAGAAAATTATCAAACATGAAATTAACTAATCACAAATCCATTTCAGAACAAAACGGATCAGGAATTTTTACTCGCTTATTATTGCTTTTAATTGGGAGTATGATACCATCATTATTAAATAAAGGATCGGGTGTTTGTTGTAATAAAAAAGATAATTTTTTTTTGAAAAAATAAATAACAAAGATTTATACCCAATTTCAAATTTTAAAATTAATGAAATTTTGAAAAATAATGAAAATTATATAGGAACTTTTAGTAAAAATAACGTTCCTAAACTTAAAAATAATCAATCAACAATATTTAATTTGGCTAATTCAAATGATAAGGGAAGTCATTGGATAGGAATGAAATTTATAAATAACAAATTATTTTATTTTGATTCATATGGAATTCCATATATTCCTGATGTTATAAAAAATCAATACTCAGATGATAAAATTATAATAAATATTTATAGAATTCAAAGTAATGATTCAAATGAATGTGGGAGATTTTGTATAATGTTTATTCAATCAAATATAAAAAATGAATCAGACTATATTAAATTTTTATTACAATTTGAAAAAAATAATTTTGAAAAAAATGATATATAAGTATATATGATGGATAGTTCTTATTGCCTTAAATGTAAACGAAAAACAAAAAATATTAATTCAAAAGGATTTGTTACAAAAAATAAAAAATATTTAGTTAAATCTTTATGTGATATTTGTAAATCTAAAAAAAGTAAATTTGTTTCAAAACAAGATGCTTCTGGTTTTCTTTCAAATCTCTTTTCAAAAATACCAATACTAAATAAAATTATATAGTATATATTGATGTATTATTATAGAGAATCAACTAAAGATAATTATGAAGATGATATAAGAAACTTGAATATTAAAATTGATATTGTTTATTCTTTACTAGAAAATATTACTAAAGATAGAAATGATTTATTAATATTGTTTAATTCTAGAATAAATGATAACATCCCAAATGAAAATATTTTTCATAATGATGTATATGTTGATTCAGATAATAGATTTAAATTAATTTTTACATGTAAATCTGAACCTAGTGATATCTATAAATATATTTTTCATATATTTATAAAATCTGATTTTAATAATATAAATTTAAAATTTATAATTAATAATAATAAAGATTTCACTTATGATATTTATGTTAATAAATTGTATTATTTAAAAATTGAAGAAAAATTTATTTTTAATGAAATTCAGAACTTTAAAATATATTTAAAAACTGATAAATCATTAACTATAATGGGTTATAGTTCATATGAAGTATTAGTAAACTATCATTCTGTAACAATTTTAAATAATCAAGATCATATTAAACGATTAATTTATAAAAAATTGGATAAAAACAACAAACTAATTAGAGAGTTTATATTAAAAGATATTAAAAAAGATGATTTACCGATTAAATAATTTATATTATATATGGATGAGATAGTAGAGAGAGTTGAAAATAATTTTATTAATATTTATAAGAAATTTGATATCTTAGATAAAAAATTAAATGATTATCATATGAAATTTGATAAAATAAACGAAATGATTGATATTATTATTTCAGATGAATATACTAAAATTTATAAAACATATTTTCCAATGAAAAATTATGATCTAGCACAAGATAGATTTTTTATATACAACGAAGTCATTGATATACCATTAAAGACAAATACTTTTATTATTTTTGAATATGTTTTTTATAGTGAATATATTGATATTCCATTAATTATTAATTTAAAAATTGATGATGTTTTAGAAAAATATTTTAATATACATTTAAAGGAATATAATAAAATTAGGCACATATTTAAATTAGATTATAACATTACTAAAATTAATTTTTATTTATATTTGTATAGTAATGAAATATATAATGATGAAAAAATGGAATACTTGAAAAAAATATTATTTAATAATAAAAAAATTAAATTTAATATATTTTCTTTTATATAGATATATGAATTATTATAGAAAACTTATAGAGAAAACAATTAATGATGTTAAGTTGAAAATGCAAATCGGTGCTTTAACAGTTAGAATAACTGAAAATATTAATAAAATAAATGATTTACTTGAAGTAGATAAAGATATTAAAAAAGATGTTAGTGATAATTCAAATGCTCTTAAAAATTTTTACACTAAACAAGATGTACTAAATATAACAGGTCAATATTATTTAAAAAAATATCTTTATGATAAAACATATATAGATACTAATTTTTTAGTAAAATCAGAAATTGATAAGAAAGATAATGAAATATTAAATAAAGTAAATAATAATTTTTATTCAAAAAATTACACTAGCGATAATTATCACTTAAAAAACAATGTTTATGATAAGAATTATATAAACAATTTAACTAATAATCTTTATAACAGAACACATTTAGATAATCAATTTAATAATATATATAATAAAACAGAAATAAATGATGAAATATCAAAATTGGATAGGAACATTGTTTTATTCAATACAAATTTAACCAAATTTATTGATGAAACTTATGAAAACGATAAAGAAATTTTAGAAGGAGATATAAAAGAAAATAAAAATTTCATTATTAATACATTTAGTACATTTTCAAACAACATTAGTAACATCAATAATAGTCAAAATAGTAGATTGAGTGATTTAGAAAGTAAAAATTTAAGTGATACTCAAATAACTAAAATAAATGAATTAGAGAATATTGATCTTGGGAAGATTAATAAATATTCATATTATATAAAAGAATTTTTTATGCATAATATAGATTTAGTCAGGAGGTTTAATATAACATCTGAAGCAGATTCTATTCAAGTACTACAATTTGAAATAGATAGAAATTTTTTAGTTAATGATATAATCAAATTTTTTATAAGTATAAAGTTTTTGTATGAAAACATGAAAATGTATTGGGTACTATATTTTAAGATAGATGTTCATTATAAAGATGATGTATTAATTAAAAGTTTTAAAAGACAAATGACCTCAAAAGGATTTATTTTCAAAAACCTAGTGACATTTAATATAGATAATATGTTTAAACTTAATAAACAAACAGATCGATTAATTTTTTAAATAACGTTTATAAACAAAAAAATTTCAACATTCAAAGTTTGTTTTTTAATGACTCAGTATTTTTTCGTTACATTTTCGTCAGTGAATTCGAAAATAATACCGAGTCATATAGAAACAAACAAAAAATCATCGCCACTGACAAACCCTGACAAACCTAACAAAAATATGAATAAACATCTATTCGAACAAGTAGTATACATTCCTCCGAATTCTCTCAAAATGAAAAATAGGAAGAACAAATTTGCCAGTTTCTCGGGGAGATCCGTTTAAATATATATATATCCATATTCGAGTATATTGGGGATTTTTAGTGAGCTTAATCAAGAAAATTAATTAGCGGAGTTTGGTTAATTTTTAAGAAAAAAAGTTCAATGCACGTCGAAATGGAATGAAGTGAGCGAAGCGAACGGAATGAAATGGAGACGTGCATTTGAACCTTTATTTTTGAAAAAGATTGACGCGGAGTTCTGATTAACTTTTTCGATGGGCGATAAACGATTATCTAACACTATCATCATATTCCCAAAATCTTGTAAATTCCCCATTTTAAAAGCATTTATCTCGAGAGGTTTTTTAAAATTGGTTTAGAATATGTTTTTTTATTACTAAAGAATATTTGAAGATATTTTTTTTTTCTATATCATTTTCATCTTAAAAACAATATTTGATTATTATTTATTATCAATGTTGAAAATTGGAGCTTTAAATATTGCAAGATTTTGTCATATTTTCAGTTTTTGTCTGTACGACCCAAAAAACGACCCCTGAAATGCTCGAGTACAAGATATCAACATATTTAAACGGATCTCCCCGAGAAACTGGCAAATTTGTTCTTCCTATTTTTCATTTTGAGAGAATTCGGAGGAATGTATACTACTGAAATTAGTGTTGAGTTGTTATTACGAAATTGTGATTAATTAAATGAAATTAGTCTGAAATTATATGAAATGAGTATGAAATTATATGAAAATAGTGTTGAGTTGTTATTACCATGTAACGATTATTTGAATGACTCAGATTTTTTATCGCTGTTTTTCAAGTTATTTACGGGTTATGAAGCGATAATTGTGATTATTTGTCGAAAAAAACACAAGCTGTTAAAGTAGGGTTAAGTAGTTATAACAAAATCTTAATTTATTTGAAAAATTATATGAAATGAGTATGAAAATGATATGAAAATTATATGAAATTAGTCTGAAATTATATGAAAATTAGCATGAAATTATATGAAAATTAGTATGAAATTATATGAAAAAAATTAGTATGAAATTATATGGAATTATATGAAAAAAATAAAAATGATGTATAAATTATTTAAAAATAGTGTTCAGTTGTTATTAGTGTGCAACGATTAATTAAACGACTCAGATTTTTTATGGCTGTTTTTCGCGATATTAGCTGTCAATGTCGTGATAATGAGTGTTATTTGTAGAAAAAATATGAGCTGTTAAAGTAAGGTTAAGAAGTTATGATGAAATTTTAAATTTCTTAATCATAAAATTTTTCAAAAAAAAATTTTGAAAAAAAAATTTACAAAAAAATTTTCAAAAAATTTTAAGTTAGTGGTTTAAAAATTTAAATAGTACTTAAAAATTTTACAAGCGGATGCTCGATTAGACTAACTCCCTAATTGAGTTCAGTCAAAGCAACACTAACACCACGGTTTAGGGTTCCGTGGAGACCTGCTCCAAAAAATTCGAAATGCACCAAATTCATCGTAACTTGCAGGCTGCGTATCCCTGACTGATTCGTCAAATAGACGAATGACAGCTGACCTCTATACTGAAAATTCACGACTGCAATCGATTACTATCGGGTATAGGGGAGATGCGTTTTGTATTAATATATCAAAGCGTTTTAAAACAAGAAAAAAAAATCGTGGAATTATTTGACAGTGTAATCATACCATATTAGGAATTACTATATACACTCTATGATATGACGCTTGTTGTTATCATGTATATGTGTACTTAAAATTTTTTTGGGAAAAATTTTTTTTTTTGAAAATTTTTTTTGGAAAATTTTTTTTGAAAATTTTTTTTTGGAAAATTTTTTTTTTGGAATTTTTTTTTGGAAAATTTTTTATATTAATCTCAATCAAATTATCAAAATATTTAACATTTAAATTATAACAATTTTGCTCGTATATCATTCTATATATATAATGTATGTGGAATATTTGTTATTATATAGTCTAACATAATATTATATAAATGGTAATCGACATTCATAAAGCTATTATATCTAATCCAATTAGTAAAAATCTATTAAAACCGTGGGGAAGTTTTGCTAAACCAAATTCTTTAAGAGGAAAAATATTTAATAAATACACAGACCCTGGAAATCCAATTGAAAAACAAGTTGATTTTCATCCTTATACAGGTCAAATATACAAAGTTCATGATCCTCCACTATCAAATAACGATAGATGCAGTATGTTTCATGACATAGCTTATACTGTTGCTCAAAACGTAGGAAAAAATCCAAAAGACGTTAAAAACAGAAAATTACAAGCTGATGATAAATGGTTAGATTGTTTTAAAGTAAGAACACCGTATGATATGCTGGCTTATAGTGCTATTAAAACTAAAAAAACTCTTGGATTAGGAAATAATTTTACAATGGAAGACCTTAGTCAAGAACTAAATAAACCAACAATTCAAAAATTTGAAAGACAGAAAGTAATTGTTAATCATATAAACGAAATACACAGTACAGATTTAGTCGATATGACTCAATATTCAAAAATGAATAGAGGTTATAAATATATTTTTACTAATATTGACATTTTTAGTAAATATGCTTATGCTTACCCGATTAAATCTAAAAAAATACAAGACATTAAACTCTGTTTTGAAAAAATATTTAAAAATAATAAACCAAAATACATATGGTCAGATAAAGAACCAGCTTTTTTATCTAAAGAAATGCAAGTGTTTTTCAAAAATAACAACGTTAAAATATACCATACCAACAGCCATTTAAAAGCAGTCATTGTTGAAAGATTTAACCGTTCATTACGAGAATTGATGATGAAAGAATTTGTTAAAAATAATAATACAGTCTGGTATAATATTCTACCAAAATTAATAAAAATATATAATAATAGATACCATTCTACTATTAAAATGAAGCCTACCCAAGTAAATAAAAACAATGAAAAGTATATTAAAGAAAATATATATACTTATAATAAAACAAATAAAAATCCTAAATTTAAAATAGGGGATTTAGTCAGAATTAGTTTAAAAAGAAGAAACCTTTTTGATAAACCGTCTGGTAATATTAAATGGACTGAAGAATTATTCAAAATACATTCAATTACTAAATCAAATGTAATAACTTATAAAATTAAAGATTTAAATGATGAAATAATAAAAGGTATTTTCTACGAAAAAGAATTACAAAAAACTAAAAATACTTCTGAAGTATATGTTATAGAAAAAATTATTCGGAGAAATAAAAACAAATACCTCGTTAAATGGAGAAATTATTCAAACGATTTTAATAGCTGGATTGATAAAGATGATATAATAAAATATACATAAATATGTCATTTTCAAATACGCAATTAACAAAAAACATGTCATTACAATTATTTTTATGACATCATAAATCCGTGAAAATATGTCATTTTCAAATACGTAATTAACGAAAAACATGTCATTACAATTATTTTTATGACATCATAAATCCGTGAAAATATGTCGTGAAAATAATAAAAATATGTCATTCATAAATCCGTGAAAATGATAAAAATACGTTCAAATACGTAATTAACGAAAAACATGTCATTACAATTATTTTTATGATTCATTCCGTGAAAATAATAAAAATATGTCATTTTTAAATATGCAATTAACAAAAAATATGATATCACGTTTTTGTATAATCTATTAATATATGACGTCTTTTGCAACAATAACACCAGAAGATTATAAAAAATTAGTTGATAATGAAAGAAAAATTTTTAATTTGACAGAAAATTTTACAACTCCTGAAATTTTAAACAAATATAGACACAGTGATAAAAATATTGATGATAAAATTAAACAAGGAGAAATGAATAAAGAAAAATATGAACGCTTAGATAAAATAATTAATAAAAGTATAGATAGACTCAAACCAACAAATGATTTTATAGATGAATATAGTTATATTAGTGATGATAAAAACGATCATACATTAAATTATGATATTGATATGTCAGATATATATAAAAAAGATTATAAATTTGATAATGATGATGAAATATTAGATTCTTTTTCAAAATTATATGAAGAACATGATATCGAATATAAGCCGAGAGAAAAAACTCAATTTATTAGAGTTAGATATCTTTTACAAAAAATGAAAGAAAGTGAAAATGTACCCACTAATTTATATAATCATTTTCATACGAGTTTATCAGAAAACAATAAATTATATCATAAAATACCAACTTATCAAGAAGAAGAAGAAGAACAAACAGGTTCTTCCGTTAATAATATTATAATAAATGATAAAGATTTAAATAATGGTATATTAAAAGTTAGATATTTAAATAACAGAAAATTAACGAATAATCTTTTAAAACATGACTATAAAATTTCTAAAAAAATGGTAAATGCTATAAAATTTAACAAAGATATACATAAATTATCAAAAAACGAAATGAAAATATATCACGAACTACAAAAATTCTTAAATAAAGAACAAGATATAAATGTATTAATAGGTTCATACCTGTCAGGTAATAATTCTAAAAAATTATATAATAAAATTTCTTCAATGTTATATAATAAATTAAAAAATAATATAATTTCTAAAAAAGAATATACAAAAATTATAAATAAAATTAATAAAATATAATATTATATGGAGTATATTTTAAATAGTAATCAACATGAAATTAAAAATAATTGCTTAAGATACACTTTTCAAAAACCGTTAAGGTTTGAAAATCAATATATATCATTAACAAGTATGATATTCTATAACTATTTTGAAAATATTTCTGATAAATTTAAATTGATTATAAAAAATAAAACACAAAGTCATACTATTAATTTTAAAAATGGTAGTTATTATGTATCTGATATTTCAAAAATTATAGACGATGAAATAAAAAATAATTTTAATGATATATCAGAAAAAGAAAAATATATTCAAATTGTAGTCGATGTAAATAGATACGCTATTTTAGTTGTAATTAAAGAAAATTGGGTATTAGAATTAGATAAAAATTTTATGGATTTATTCGGATTTGAAAAAAATATATTTGAAGAAGGATATCATAGATCTACTAAAATTCCTAATTTAGATAAAACCAAATTCTTAAAAATTTATTGTAATCTTGTTGATAACAAAGAAGATAATGAGTTCTTAACAAATGTTTTTATTAAAAATAATATTGGAGAACAAATTATTTACGAAAATCATAATAATTATAAACGAAAAAAAATATTAGACACAACGTTTAATTACATCGAAATTTGTATTAAAAATGAAAACAATGAAGATATAGTTATGAAAGATTTATTTCAGATATCGCTTTATATAAGTTAAAAATATATGATGTATTTAGAAAAGTTATTTAATGAAATATTATTACAATTAAAAGAAGAATCTAAAAAATATAAAAAATTAAAAATATGTAAATACTCGTTTGAAATTTCTAAAGTAGTTATTTTATCATTAGCTACAGGATTATCTTTTATTAATATTTTTGCTATTCTATCTATAATCTAATACCTGTCATAGATACTACAAAACATACTGCTAATATAGATCAAAGATTAAATATGTGTAAATTAAAGAAAGACCTTCTTAAAGAATTATATAATTACAGGTCATCGACTTATAAAAATTTAAATGAAGAAGAAATAAATCATCTTTATGATAAATTAACAAATAAACTTTCTGTTATAAATACTTTTTAAAATGGTTTAAATATATATGACTATAATTAACTTTGATGAGATAATTGGTAAAAAATTTAATACTATTACAAATAACATATTTTGTTTAAGTCATCCTAAAAACGCTTTGATAATTGGTAAAACAAACAGTGGTAAAACAAACATATTAATGAATTTAATAGCTCAAAATTCTATATATGAAAAAATATATATTTATACTAATAATTTGGATGAAAAATATAAATGGTTAAAAAATAAATTTAAAGATGATGTCTTTATTTATATAAATGAAATTAATTTTGATAAAATAGATAAAAATTATGTTAATTTAATAATATTCGATGACCTTGTATTTTCAAATAAAAAAATATCTGAATTTTATTGTAAATCAAGAAAATTAAATTGTTCAACTATTTTTATAGGTCATCGCTATTTTAAAAACATTGATAGAACTTTAAAAAATAATATTGATTATTTAATATTTACTCAATTGGATAAACGAGAGTTAAATATGTTATACCAAGATATAAATTTGGATATTTCTTTAAATGAATTTCAAGATATTAATATGAATTTAAAAAGATATGAATTTATTTTAATTGATAAATATAATGAATATAAATTTATGAGAATTAGAAAAAATTTAAATCAAATTTATATATGTAAATAATATATGATTAACGGACTTGATATTTATTACTCTAAAAATATTGGGAGAGGATTAAAACCTGTTAGTAATAAAAAAACAGCTTCTGGTTTAAAACCTGTTAGTAAAGGAGGTTCATGTAAAAAATATGGAAAAGGATTAAAAATACTTCAATAAATTTAATATTTATTAATAATATATAATGAATGATTTAAGAATTTTAGATGATTTATTTGAAAAACATAATGACGAAATTCATTTTGAATTATTTAAAAATTCGAATATAGTATGGATTAATAATGAAAACCAAGGTGATTTTAACAAAGAAATAGTTTTTAATACAAGATCATTAGCGTCATTATTAATTAATTATAAGGATGCGTATGTTTTATTAAAATTAGAAGTAAAAATACCATATGATCAAACAGACCAAGGTAAAAAATCTGTACCAAAATTAATCTCTCTTAAAAAATCATTTGAATTAGTAGAATATTTAAGAATCTCTCTCAATAATGTTATTATTACTAATGAAAGCTATGTTAATAGGTCTAACTTAGTTAATTATGTTTTAAATAATGCTTATAATGATCCAACTTCATATAGAAATATATCAAAAGCTATTTCAACTGGTCTAAACATAACTGACAATCAATTTATTACTAAAGATACATATTACTCACCTCAAGATGACGACGAAGATACAAGTAATAAATTTCATTATATTGATTTTGAAATACCAATTTTCTTAAAAGACATATCTGAATTTTTCAGAAAAATCACTGTTCTAAAATTTGCTGAATTTAATATTAATTTAAAATTTATAGATAATATGATTATTTCATCTAGAGAAAATATAGAAACGTCTATTAAATCATGTCACTTATTTGTAAAAGAAGTTAAATTACATGAAAATGATCATATCAAATATCTTAAAATGTTAAATGATGGATATAGTAAAACTATTAACTTTTTAGAATGTCATACAAGAATTTTTAATGATAAAATGTCTGAAATAAATGAAAACTTTTATGTTAATAATGTACAAAATTGTGATTCTGTTTATATATATGGTATTTTAGACACAAATAAAGAAGGTTTAAAATATGACCTACCTTCTGTCAAATTTGAAAAACCTTATTTAAATATTGATAATATTAAATTTGAAAACCCTATAGATAATGATATTAGTGCTTACGACGAATTAAAAAATAAATCAAATCATTATGATAATTTTTTAATTACATATCCAAATTTCAAAAATTATTATAGAATCTATTGCTTTAACGTTTCAAGAAATATACGAGATGACCATAATAATAAATTCATAAATATTATAACAAATATGGAAACAACTTCTTGTAGTGTTTATGTTGTTTTAAAAACTCATTCAAGTGTTAAATTAGAATATAGTAAATCAAATGGTTTAGTTGTATATAAATCTCAATAATATTACTTATTTATATATAAATGATTGAAATTGGTTATAATTTTTTAAAGAAAGATTTAAATAAAATACAAAAATTTAAAAATCCAACTTTAGATATTGATAAAAGCAGGATTAAAAAAATTCAAATTATAAAATATTTCTTAATAAAAATCAATATAATAATTTAATTGAAAATGGTAATATTAAATATAAATTGACTGATTCTAAAAAACAAAAACATTTAATGATTGGAGATGGAATTGGTTCTTTAATTCAAATGGCTTTACCGTTTGTTAAATCAGTTGCTACCAAAAGTTTTAGGAACGTTAGGATTATCATCTTTAGGAGCTGTAGCTTCTTCTGCTATTAGTAAAAAAATGAATAAAGATCATATTATAAAAATATCTGATAAACAACTTGAATGATATAAATAAAAATTTAGAAAAAATTAATAAAATGAAGGTCTTTGATAAAAAAATTACTTTGAATCAAAAGGGGTCAGGTATATTTTCATTTTTATTACCAATGTTAGCAAGTACAATAATCCCAGCTTTAATACCTAAGAAAAAAGGATCTGGTATTTCTAACAAAAATGATTTTTTTTGAACAAATAAAAAATAAATATCCAGAATTATTTAAAAAATCAAATTATCCTCTAAGTAATATTTTCATAAATAATTTATTAAAAGATGAAGAATCTTATTTAGATACTTTTTCAAAAGATGAAATACCTTTAATAGAAAATAATAAATCTCTTATATTTAATTTACAAAATTCTAATGAAAAAGGCAGTCATTGGATAGCACTTTCAAGAAAAAATAACAATATTTTTATATTCGACAGTTTTGGAATTGCTCATATCCCAAAAAATATTTATGACATATATAAAAAATTTAATATTATTACAAACATATATAGAATCCAAGATATAAATAGTAATCTTTGTGGATTATTTTGTGTATTATTCTGTCTATACAATGTTAATAATAAAAATAAATTCATAGAATTTTTAAATATGTTTAATGTTAATGATTATATTAAAAATGAATTAGTATAATATATTTATATATGATATTCTGTCTATCCTGTAAAAAACATACTAAAGATATTAACCCTGTTGGTAAATTAACAAAAAATAATAGACCATATGTTTTATCTAAATGTAATATTTGTAAAAAATCAAAATCAAAATTTGTTTCTGTTAAAGAAATTAAAGGAGATGGATTTTTATCAAACATATTTAAAAATATTCCAGTATTAAACACCATTTTTTAAAGATAATAATAATCATCTTCATTTTTTATAAAATGAGGGTATTTTAAATAATTTTTTTCCAATATTTTAATAATGTCATTATTTAAATTAATAATTTTCTTATTTTTAAAAATCGGTTTGTAATTAATTGAACTTTTATTACAATAAAATTTATATATAGAATTTAAATATTTTGATATAGATATTCTTTTCATATTATAAAATTTTCTAATGTCTTCCAATGATTTATCAAAAAATAATATTATATTTTCATTAATTTGTTTAATATGTAAACATTTTTTATACAAATATTTTTTCCTCTTATAAATAGCTTTTTTATAAAATAATATATTCATCATGTTCATATTATAATCTCTAAAAGATATTCTATTAACGTATTCGTAATCATGGATAACTCCACAATTTATGCAAACTTTTTCATAATTCTTACAAGTAATATTTTTATTATCACAGCAATTCATTGTATATTAATGTATATATTTTATATACAATGGTTGATAAATATTATAGAAAAATTGAATCTGTTGAAAATGAAATTGAGAATTCTATTCAAATATCTGGTATTTTATTAAAACTTAAAGGATATGATGAAAAATTAAGTGATTTATCAAAAATAGAAAATAATGAAAAAAGTATTAATAATAATAAAAACGATATTAACAATAATATAACTGGTATTAATAATAATAAAAACGATATAACAAATAATCAAAAAAGTATTAATAATAATAAAAACAATATAATAATAATAAAAACGATATTAATAATAATAAAAACGATATTGATAATAATATAATTAGTATTAGTAATAATAAAAATAATATTAATAATAATAAAAACAATATTAATAATAATTCAGTAGATATAACTAATTTATTATCTTATTATAAACTAGGTAAAATATATATTTATGATATTCCAAAAGGTTATCAGTTAGTTAACAAAAGCAAACATTTTCATATGTTTGAAAAAGAAATAATACATAATTTCATAAAAGATTCATATTTAGAGATTATATTAAAAGTATTAACTCAAATATCAAGTTATATTTTAATAGGATATTTTGAAATATTATGCAATTTTTATGATGATAATAATACATTATTTTATACTATCTCATTATCTACCGCAATGGGTAGTATTAATAAATTATCTACAATTAAATCAGTTTTTATAGTGCCTATTGATAAGAATATGGATAAAATTAAAATAGATTTTTTATAAAGCCTCAAAAAGGTCAAGAACACCGCTCAGCAACATTTACTATTGTTGATATTAATAGTAATAAAATATATGTTAAATATTATAAAAAGAATTAACTATATTATCTAAGTGATATCATTTTGGATCAAAAAGAGTTATAAACCATATGACAATTGTAGATTCATTGTAAAATATATTTTCTAATATAGTATATATAATGAGTGACTTGGAAAATGGTTATAAAATAAACAGATATTTTTATATGGATTCTAAGCGAAAGATATTGAAATATAAAAAGTATTGTATTATATCTGATTGTGAAAAAAATGCTTCTTTTAATTATAAAGATTTAAAAGATCCTATATATTGCAATACTCATAAATTAAAAAATATGATTAATGTGAAAAAATCAGATGTAGATAAACACAATTGTTTATTATGTAAGAAATATATTTCTAAAGAACATTATTTTTCGAAAGAACATATAAATAAATTAAAAAATAATATTTCTATTAAAACTAGGGATTCTATAAAGAAAAAATTTGTTGATTTAATATTTGATTTTCATATAATAGATAAAAATGTATTTTATAAAGATTTATATTTTAAAGATTATTTGAAAAAAATGATTGTTAAGAATTGTGATAACGATAAAAATTATAAAATTACTTTATATAAATTTAATCAAGCTTTGGTAAAGCATAATGACACAAAATATTGGGTTGAAAAATATATCTTGCAGAATATAAATGATATTAACAATATTGATAAATTAAAAATAAAAAACAATAGAAATGATTTGGATTTAATTAATATTACAGATTCTGAAATTGCTAATTATAATGCTGAAGATAATTTAGAAGAATTAAATATTTTATCAATGCATGAAGATTATGATAGTAGTATAATGACTATCACAAAATAGCTAGATTAATTGTTAAAATTTCTGAATGTGATATTTTTTCAGGTGGGAATGAAATAGATAAAATACCTGAAATATTTTTTAAGAAAAGAAATTTATTAATTATGAAAAATGATGATAATAAATGTTTTTTATATTGTTATATCAGAAAATTTAAAAATATTATTACTAATAAAACTTCTAGAATTACTAAAAAAGATTTATTAATTGCTGAAGAAATTATAGATGAATGTAATATGGATTTTGAAAATGTTAGTTTAGATGAATTAGATAAAATAGAAAATTTATTAAAAGTTAATATTCATATTTTTGGATGTAATAAAAAATTTAATAGTAAAAAAATTATTAGAAAGTCAAAATCTGATTTTGATACTGATTTAGATTTATTATTAATAGACTATATAAAACATTATATTTTAATCAAGAATATTAATAAATTTATTAGTGATAATAGTCATGTTATCAAAACCTGTAGAAATTGTTTAAATGTTTTTTATTCAGAAATAAAATATAAAGATCATATTGAATATTGTAAATTTAGAAAAGCTAAAAAATTAATGCCATCTTTTAAAAAATACATGGGATTTAAAAATCTTAAAAATTGTATCTTAAATAATTGGATAATTCATTCAGATTTTGAATGTATTATAGATCCAATTACAAAAGAACATTCATTTATTGCTGGTGGATATTATTTGGAATGTAGAAATAATAAATTTAGTAAAAAAGTTTAAACTTTCTATGATTTAAAAGAGTATACTATCTCTTTAGTTAAAGAATTAGTTTATATAGATAACATATAAAGTAATTATTTACAAAATGAAATTGATTATTCTAATTTTAATCAAGAAGAATTTGATAGTATTAAAATCTGTAAATATTGTAAATCTGAATTCAATCATCCATATAACGATAGGTATATTATTTTATATGAAATTTGTGATAAAGAAAAATTAAAATACATTTTAGAAAATAATGATTTTAACGAGGAAGTAAATAAAATAGCTAGGAATTATTATGATTCATTAGATAATGATGGTTGTAAAAGAATTATTTATAAACAGACTTGTGATAAGAATCGATATTATGGTGATTCATCTTGTTTAACATATTTGAAAAAAGAAATTAGAAATTCTATAATGCCTAAAAACATTAAAGATATTGATATGATTAACGCACATCCAGTAATATTAAATTATTTATGTAAAAAGAATAATGTTGATTGTAATATTCTGAAAAATTATATTGAAAATAGAGAATTAATATTATCATCTTTTTCAGAAGAAAGAAAATCTGTTAAAGAATTATTTTTAAGTATTTTAAATGGAGGATTCAAGAAAATTTATTCAGATAATAAACAAACTAATAATTATTTAAAATTATTTGAAAATAAAATTATTAAAATTCAAAATTATTTTTATACTAATGATAAAAGATATTTAGATATTGACTATAATTATAAAGGTAAAAACTTATCTAGAATTATTTTAGACATTGAAAATCAAATATTACAAATTATGATATATTATTTTATTAGTAAAAATGTTAATATATTAACTTTAGAGTATGATGGTTTGAAAATATATACTGATAAATATTCTAAGCATTTTTCAATAAATGAATTAGAACTAAATGTTTATAAAAGTATTGGGATTAATATAAAATTAGCTTTTAAAAATATTGAAGACAATTTTCTAGATTTTGGAATAAGATGTAATACTGACAATATTAAAAATAAAAACATTATAGAAAATAAAATTAAGATTGTTCATCATGACCATTGTTTAGAAAAAAATAATATTATTGGTTATATTTTTAGAGAATGTAGTTTACAGATTAAAAATAATAAAACTATTCCTATGTATTTCTTTAATGGGATGAAATATGATAATAGTATTATATTAAAAAGCATATGTGATATAAAAATAATGTCACTTTAAATGTTATTGGGAATTCTTGTGAAAGTTTCAAAATGATTGACTTCAAATTTAAAAAAATAAAATACTCTTTAAAATTATTAGATATGTGTAATTTTATTAAAGGGTCTTTGAATGATTTATCTAAAAATTTAAATGATAAAAATGAAATTGTAACTAGAGAACATTTTTCAGATAATTTTGAATTATTAAATGAAAAAGTTTGTTTTCCTTATGAATTTATAACAAAAGAAAATATCTATAATGAAAATTTACCCCCAATTAAAAATTTTTATAGTTCTTTAAAATTAAACAATATTTCTGAAGAAGATTATGATAAAACATTGGATATTCATAAAAAATTAAAATGTAAAAATATTAAAGAATATTTGGATATTTATTTAAAATTAGATATTTGTTTACAAGCTGATATATTTAATGTATTTAGAAAATGTATATGGGATAAATTTGAAATTGATTGTAGTAAATATATTACATGTTGTTCATTATCATTAGATTTAATGTTGAAATATACTGGAGTTAAAATCGAATTGATTAGAGATATTAATATATTTGATTATGTTAATTCTTCTATTTTAGGAGGAATTTGTATAGCTAGTCAAAATATTGTAGATGATAAAGATGGTGTTATCAGTTCTTGCGATATTGTTAGTTTATATCCATATGTAATGACTAAAAAATTACCAATTGGAGATTATAAGTTTGTAAAATATTTTAATAGAAATAGATATTTAGATAGTGAGTATTCTTGTTTGTTAAACGTAGAAATATATACAACAGATAAAGTTAAAAATAATTCTATATTAAAACAATTCCCTGCTTTAATTAGTAAAACTTCTGTTAACTATGATGATTTATCAGAATTTCAAAGAAAAAATTTAAAAGAAAATTATAAATCATCTGAAAAATTAATTACTCATTTAGGATGTGATAAAAATTGTTATATTTCATTTGAAATGTAAGAGATTATGATATCTTTGGGATATAAAATTATTGTTAAGAAAATATTAGAATATTAACATAGTAATTTTATGAAACCATATATAGATTTTCTGTTTGAGAAAAAATCTTATTATAAAAAAATTGGTGATATTGGAATGAGTAATACTTTTAAAATACTAGCTAATAGTTTATTTGGTGTAATGATGACTAGATGTGAAAAATTCAAAGATCTTAAAATAGTTACTAAAGAATCTCAAGTTGATAAACAAATTAAAAAACCAAATTTTTCTTGTAGAAATATTATTAATGAAAATTTAACTATTTTAGAAATGGAAAAAACATCTGTTGTTTATAATTATCTCATATTAATAGGTTCTATCATTTTACAGAATAGTAAAGTTCATATGTTTAATTATTTATAAAAAATTTATCCTCAATTATTTGGTAATTATAAAGTATTGTATATGGATACTGATTCTGTATATGCTAAATTAAATATTTCTTATGATGAATACTTAAAAATATTGGAAGAAAATAAAGATTTATTTGGTGATTCTATTATTGGTCAAATGGAACCAGAATATTTAGATAATCCTCTTAAAGAATTTATTGCGTTATCATCTAAATGCTATTCTTTTATTTGTAAAAACGATATTAGAAATAATAAAAATAAATTAAAAAATAATATTGTTCATACTAAAGGTACCGCTGATTCTTATAAAAATAAATATATAGATCATACCCTTTTTAAAAAAACCTTAATAGAAAATATGAAACCTGACAAAATATCTTTTAATAATATCTCTGTTAAAAATCAACAAATAAGAACTAACACAATTGTTAAAAATAATATCGAATTTTTAAATGATAAAAGATATATTTCTAATATTAATGAAAATATTCCACTTACTTTATATATAGAATGATATATGAGCAGGATTGTTATAATTTAAATGATAATTTGATTGAAATTGATATAAAAGATATTTCTAAGATTTAAATATATGAAAATATTCTGGATTTTTTTAAATTATATAAATGTAATATGTTAATTAAATTTTATGATTAAGAAATTTAAAATTTCATCATAACTTCTTAACCTTACTTTAGCAGCTCATATTTTTTCGACAAATAACACTCATTATCACGACATCGACAGCTAATATCGCGAAAAACAGCCATAAAAAATCTGAGTCGTTTAATTAATCGTTGCACACTAATAACAACTGAACACTATTTTTAAATAATTTACACATCATTTTTATTTTTTTCATATAATTTCATATAATTTCATACTAATTTTTTTCATATAATTTCATACTAATTTTTATATAATTTCATGCTAATTTTCATATAATTTCAGACTAATTTCATATAATTTTCATATCATTTTCATACTCATTTCATATAATTTTTCAAATAAATTAAAATTTTGTTATAACTACTTGACCCTACTTTAACAGCTCGTGTTTTTTTTTCGACAAATAATCACAATTATCGCTTCATAACCCGTAAATAAATCGAAAAACAGCGATAAAAAATCTGAGTCATTCAAATAATCGTTACATGGTAATAACAACTCAACACTATTTTCATATAATTTCATACTCATTTCATATAATTTCAGACTAATTTCATTTAATTAATCACAATTTCGTAATAACAACTCAACACTAATTTCATATAATTTCATACTCATTTCATATAATTTCAGACTAATTTCATATAATTTCATACTCATTTCATACTAATTTTCTAACAAGTTAAAATTTTGTTATAACTACTTAACCCTACTTTAACAGCTCGTATTTTCGACAAATAATCACAATTATCGCTTCATAACCCGTAAATAACTCGAAAAACAGCGATAAAAAATTCGAGTCATTCAAATAATCGTTACATGGTAATAACAACTCAACACTATTTTCATATAATTTCATACTCATTTCATATAATTTCATACTCATTTCATACTAATTTAAATTTCATCATAATTTCTTAACCCTACTTTAACAGCTCATATTTTTTCGACAAATAATCACAATTATCGCTTCATAACCCGTAAATAACTCGAAAAACAGCGATAAAAAACCTGAGTCATTCAAATAATCGTTACATAGTAATAACAAATGAATAACATAAAAAACAATTAATCCTAAAATAGCCCTATCCCCATGTACTACTAGATAAAACTCCTCTAGCGTCCAAAACGTAAAAAAATAACCTGTTTTTCGTGTGTAACACCGCCCGATGCGGACGGTTTGGGTATATTTAAGAGTTATATTATATTGATGCGGTAATATTTTTATTTCGTTTAAATTTAATTTAAATTTTGTGTTGTTTATATTTTAAATTGTATAATATTCTGATTGAGGTAGCGGGAGAAAGTTGTAAAAAAACAATAGTCGACGCAAACCACATGGAAACGAATGGAATGATATTATATGCAATAATGTCAAATTTATGGCCTCGAACGAAGTGAGAGGTCATAATATGATGACAAGATTGTATAATATGAATGTAATGAGTTGGAATGTGGTTGTATCCGACGGTTGTATTTTGCAACAATCTTTCGGATACATCCCTCGCTTTGACGACTCAAAGATTTTACTCTCATTTCCAATTGAAGACGCTGTAGATGCAAAGCACCATCTTGAAAATATCTAAGCAAAATTGCTACGTGGTGTTGTGAGAACGAATTATTAATCAATCCTAAAATATTTGTATACTGGATAAACACCCTGCAAATATTTGTATTTGTATTTAAAATTTATTTAGACACGGTAACCATTCCGCAATTACAGCTGATTTTCAACGGGCCGTGCAATTACAATAAAAATATAAAATTTACAAAGGATTAATGTGAGCTTACTTACTAGTCAGCTTATGCTATGGTAGATACTTATTACAACTTGAATATTAAAACACTAAAATATATTTTTTGTAGCCCACACGCAAATATTACATGTATATAGTTTTGCATGGACAATTAATTTACCATTCCAGTGTTGTCAACTTCATCCCAGAGCATTAAAGTGATTATTAATTAAGGTTTTAAAACTTCTTGTGGAAAGTTTATTACAGCCATTGACATTTGACAACATTGCTTGGCAGATCATTCCATGTACAAGCCCCCCGACATGAAAAAGATTTTTCATGAAGTCAGTATTAGGTTTTCCTAAGTAAAGCTTACAGTCATTGCTCCTTAATTGGTAGATATTATTATGGTTAAACTTTAACATTTCTGACATGTAACCTGGTAGCTCGTCTTGGATGGCCTTAAATGTCATTATAATTTCGCGTTACTTAAATATGTTTTGAATTGGTTCCCAGCCTAAGCATTCAAAGATTTCCCTAGATCTTATCTCGTAGCCTGATCCGGTGATCACTCGAGCAGCTCTTTCTTGCATGTTATAGAGTTTATTAATAAGTGTAAAACTATTGTCACTCCACACAATTGAACAGTATGTGAAGTGAGGTAAAGCTAATGAGTTATACATACAAATGAACGTCTCCAAAGTTACAAAACTTTCGCGCGTCTTAATAATAGAACAGATTTAGAGATCTTTTTACATTGTACATCAATACGCTCTCTCCATTTTAGTTCTTCATCCAGAATAATCCCTAGTACTTTCTTGTTTATGACCTGTTTAATGTTGTAGTTACCAATGGATATGTTGGGGTTTTCTGAAAATTGTTTCAATTTTCTCTTTGAAGCTATTGATATAAATTCTGTTTTTTTCTGTGTTAAGAGTTAGCTCAATATTTGTCTCTAGCCAGATATTAACATTATGCAGATCACTGTTTAACTTATTTTCAATCTCTAAAAGCAAAGTACCAGAGCTTGATATATTAGTATCGTCTGCAAACATTGAGGCGTGGATCTCTTCTAGGCAATTTGGAAGATCATTGATATAAACTGAAAATAATAATGGACCTAAATGGTACTCCGCATGTATTGCATTCTATATTGCTCATGTATGATTTAAAAAGATTCAAAGCTATACTCCTTCAATTCCATATAACTTTAAGTTTGAAATCAAAATTTGGTGGTCAACCGTATCGAACGCCTTTTTAAGATCAAAGAACAAGACACCATTTAGTAAGCCTTTGTCCATGTTCAATAGATACTGATCTGTTATATGCAAAGGAGCAGTTTCTGTGGAATGGCATTTTCGAAAGCCAGATTGTTGTTTGACAATGATATTATTATCATTTAAATAAAGAGCTAATTGGTCTGAAATGAACATTTCTAAAACCTTTGCAATTGTCGATATTACAGAAATTGGTCTATAGTTTCCATATTCACTTTTGTCTCCTTTGAAAATCGGAGTTACTCTAGACTGTTTTAATCATCTGGGAATATACCCGTTACCAACACCAAGTTAAATATACATAGAATTTTTCTCGTCTTCAAGATCTTTGGTTTTGGCAGTCATGTCCGACACTATAAGTTTGTAGTTGTTCAATTGCTGTGTCAGTACTGCATTTTCTTCTTTCAAAGAAATGATTTATATTCATCTTGCCGTGACGCTTCGTTGCGGCTTACATTAGGATTATTCGTATTAACAGATTTTAACTCTTGAAATTCTTGCCGTAGCTTCTCAAATTTATGTTCTAGTCGCTCTTCGAGACTTTTCATTTGGTTAAGAGCTGTTGTTACAGTCACCTCTTCGCTTAGGTTAAGGGTTGTTCCGGATTCTATGTTCTCTTTGTCACCATACCCATCACTAGAATGTGCTTCGCGGTACTCGTCGTCTTTGTCACCAAACCACTAGAATGTGCTTCGTTTCTCGAGTTGTTGTAATCCACAACAATAGTTCTTAACTGAGATTTAAGGTCGTCGCTTTCTTCTCCAGATATTGTTAGCAAACCGTAACCCTAACCCTAACCCAAACCCTAACCATCTTATAATAGAATTCACTAGCTCAAGCCGTTTATAATCACCGCCTGTCGATGTCCATGATGTTTTTCTTTCGAGCAATTTATCCATGAAAGCCATTAGATTTTCCAACGAGCCATTCCATTTAAGCTTTCCTTTATCGATTATGCTTAAATATTTAACGATATTGTTACAGTAAATACAGCTATCGTCCAAATTAATAAGAGAAGTATCGGAGCTACCAAACAAACGTCCGTCCGCCATGACTATGGGCAAATATGGTGCTTTTGACAGAAAGTGAACAATTTGTTCACATATCTGCCCTACTATTTTTGAACTTTTTTCCAAAGACCTCAGACAAACCCGGGGAAAATAAATCTGAATCGTTAATCAGATCAATAGATCCTGAAAAAACCTTGGCCAATAAACCCTTCCGACGATCCACAAGAGCACAATAAGAGGCTTTACCCGCAAAAGCTACGGCCTTTCGAACCATATCAATAGCTAAAGCAGGTTCCAAACCTGACATCTTGCGTTGGACACGAAGGGCAAGTGGGCAACTTGCCTCGAACTCCAGACAGGAGAACTACACAATCTAAGACCCGTCCAGCTTGATTCATTTGCCGCCTGTCAATGATAGGATTAAAAGTCGTGCTGTTACGTTCTAATTTTTTCTTTACAAAAGAGTCGGATGAAAATCGGAATGGTTAGGTTACCGTTTGTAATAACAGCGTTTCTTTCGTTTAATTTCGATGAGCAAATTTTGAAAGCCCTGGAAGGCGGCGTCGGCTGGAAAATCGGCAATGCTCTGGTCGATTCTGGCGCCGCAAAAACACTGTCATTCCCGTGCGAAATTCTGCTTGACACAACATGTAATAAAGTGTTCTCAGCCAGTGTGTTCTATTTCTCTCCTTACAATTACCTACCCCCCAAACTATGTACACGAGGCGTGTCACGTGTATCACGTGAGCACTGCACCACAGAAACTTTCGCCCTCGGAGTCTGAGCTGCTGGAGGCTTCGGAACTGTCAGACTCACTAAAGGAAACTGAAGAAAACTTACCTCTTTTGCTTTCTCGACCTTTTGAAGAAGAAGCTTTCCGTTCTTTTGATCTTTTGTTCTGGGCTGCCGAGCGGCTGTCTCGCAAACAAGTTCGCGGTGAACGTTCAGGTGACCTCTGGCCCTGAACCGCTGCTAAATCAGCCATAAAAACGCTATTGTGCAATGCTAAACAGGTAGAAAACACAAAACGTTCGCGAGCGATACGGTGAGCACACTGATATGAATAAACCTGGATCACGCATCCAGTGAAGCAAATTGAAGCCACCGGAAATGACGAATTTGGAGTACCAAGATGGCGGACAATCAGCATTTCTATTACATAAACAAACTTCCTTATTTTAAGGAAATTTACAGAAAGTCAAAACTCTGGTTAAAAGCTTATTCTTACCCCCGCAAAGGACACTGGACCTGGAGTACCAAGATGGCGGCGATAAGCTTCAAAATTTGATTACTGAGATTACTGCGATGCGTGATCCAGGTTTATTCATATTAGGCCGTGGGCTATTAGGCCAAAAAGTAGCTAGAAATTCATTTTCGTTGCACCCATCTGGGGAACACCTGCTTTGTGGTTTATTTGTAAGACATATAGGTACATTACTACCAAAAAAAGTTCACAAGCAAAAAACTTGCCCGATACCAAGAAAACGAGTGATTTATGATCATCTACTATTAAATTATTATTACAGGAAAAAAATGTAAAAGTTCATGTTCAACGATAACAAAAACGACTGGTATCATCAGAAAGAGCACAAAAAACTGCATATAAGACTCTTAAACAGTTTTTTTATTTTTCAAATAGTTTTCGAGTTATATGTTGTTAAACACCATTTTTAAGCTAGTACCCAGTTTTTGTTGCGCAATTTTGGTTCAATTTTCACATATAAAACAAAAATTACTCGAAAACTATTTGAAGAATAAAAAAACTGTTTAAGAGTCTTATATGCAGTTTTTGTGCTCTTTCTGATGATGCTAGTCGTTTTTGTTATCGTTGAATATGAAATTTCACATTTTTTCCTGTTTAATGGTAGATAATCACAAATCACTTGTTTTCTTGGTATCGGGCAAGTTTTTTGCTTGGAACTTTTTTTGGTAGCAATGTACCTATATGTCTCTTAAATAAACCACAAACCAGGTGTTCCCCAGATGGGTGCAACGAAATTAAACAATTTTTGACTACAGCCCACGGTCTATATCAGTGGGTGAGCAGATATGAAGTGGTAGTTGCTAGGCAACGAATAAACAAGATGTGACGCTTTATTTTATGGCTGGCAAAATTTCCCTTTAAATTTTAAGTTAACCCAGGGTTAAGGTCAACGGCTTTTGAACGACGGGATTCAGCTGTATATGGAGATTGTCGAAAAAAAAGAGATTTCTTCATGGGAAGTACTGACGTATGGCCTTTACGCACGGGTTAATTTATTTTCACAAAACGAACGAGCGAGTTTTGTGAAAACAAATTAACAAGTGTGTAAATGCCATACAAAAGCACTTCCCATGAACAAATTTGTTATTTCATTGCTGGTTTTCACACACGAGTCCAGCTTCCATGTATTTCAATCAAGACAAAAGAAAAAGTTTGCATAAGAATAGAACTCATTTCTCCGAGGATTTGTCAGGGACACAATCATGGCCACCATTTCTTTGTTTAGGGGCACAAATATGGCCGCCGTGACGTCATGTGAAACCCAAGAATAGAAACTGATTTTTACTATTGAACAGATTGCCTTTACGTAATGTAAATTCGGTTCACTTAATTACAAAACCCAAAACAAAAGTGATTACGGCATCGTACATGCAAATGAAAATTACTTTACTTTTCGAACCCAAATCTAATAATATAAAATAAAAACCCTGAATGAACCAGCAGTTTTTAATTTTTCCTTTAAATATGCGAAGAATACAAAGCCTGTCTTTTCAAAAACCTCAAAAACTCGCTCAAAAAGCGAATACAATAATGCAGCTTACATGTAGCTGCTTGTTTTAGTGTAACTGCCGTGCCTCTTGCTTGTATATTTCTCTTTCAAAAACATCTTTTGGTTTCCATAGCACTGTAAATCTTGTAAACATTGGAAATTGCCCAATTTGTCTAATTTAAACTTAAAATAGACTTTAAGACACAAGAAATAGTCAGCAATTTGATCAACATTCTGATTCTCGCCGAAAACTTTACCAACCGTGAACGAATTTGCTGGTATGTAAACAAAGGCTCGCGCTGATTGGACGGAACGGTTTTCGCACGTGCGAAAAAATCGTTTCGCGGTTCTGATTGGTTGACGTTCGTTAAGAACAAATCGTGAAACGGCTTTTCACACGAGAAAAAAACGTGCGTAAATATCAGTATCTATACAATAAAAAGCATTGTTATATGGTTATAACGCAAACGCTTACTCAAACCTGTTTTATACGTCACATTTAAATTGCATTCGACAACACTAGAATGCAACGTATACAACAACCTCGTACCCAGGCTCTTTCTTCGGGGAAGGAAAGACCCTGGTCGGAGCTGGTCACGTGCCACCCAGATTCTGGGTGGTAAATTGAAAAAACACTTAGGGAGGGGTGGTAGAGTATTGCGCTTAGAAAGTTACAACTTGTGTGCGTAATTTTTGACGATAAAATTTAAATTTTCTGCAAGAAATCATGAAAGAATTCGTATTTATCATTACATGACTATCTCTATATTAATAATGCGTGTTGGATTACATTAGTCAAGCGACAAGTTGGATCAGATTTCAGTGGATTCAAGGCCAAGCGCTATGGCGCTTCGCTATAAAGACACTAAAGTGTAAGAGTGTTCTAAACCGCTCGATCAAACGAACGATATCTTTATGAGTGTTGATTCTTATCCTAAACACAAAGGATTTACCATGTGAGTTATCTTGAGATGTGGAATTGTTATAAAATGTCGCGTCCGGTGACCCGCCAGCCGTCAACTGCGTGTTGTAAACATACAAGCACGATACAAGTTTAAGCCGTTTTGGTATCGCTGAAACTCTAGGATAAAAAATTATGTCAAAGAAAAGGTCTCTGTTATCAAACCGTATGGTAAATAAAGTCATCCGATGTAGACAAAGTCAAAGACTCCTCCGTGCGTGCGGTACGATTAAGACATTGTAATTATGGCATTGACTACATTGTATAATATGCATATACACAATTATTTCATATTTATTGCAGTAATATACATCAGGCACAATATAAATATTGTAAAGAGCTTTCATTGTAGCTTGCTGTATCCAAACTATGATAAATTTTAGGTTTTATGTGCATTTTAAAATATTTTTTGTATATATATGTATTTTATTATGCCCTGCTGTAGTGAGATATGGCTCATAACTAAATATATACATTATTTTATCATCTAACAGTGCCGCACAGAGATATACAGCCGATCAATAGAAACTTTAAAATGCCAATACTTAACTCATCAAATAATGCTATGTATGTTAAAGCTACAGTAGCTTTGCGCATATATAAGGTTTTAATGTGATAATTGTGTATATACCCCTGACAAAATGTATGATAGAAAAAATTCTTCGCTAAACCTTATTTGCTGTCATTCCTGTGCCTTTGCATTCACAGAGCAAGATATAAAAGCGAGACTGAATCGCTATATAATTGTATTGGAAGGTTCTGTGCAATATTTTGCGTTTCCATAGTCAACAAAGGAAAGACACATACAGTTATTTTACAATTTTGTTGTGTGGATTCTATTCTGTAACACTGTTTGTACCAAATATTGTACCTTTCTGTAGTACTTAGTGTTCAATATAAACGATCAATATTTTTAAATAAAATTAATGACATAACAGTCTATATAAGCAGTTTTATTCTAACGATAGAATGGACAATGTTGTGACAATGTTTATTTGGCTACTGTCCAAATGACGTGCGTATAAACATACAGTCGTTCTGGGGACTTTTAGCAGTTCTGTTGAAATTAACAAGTAAATCAATGCAAAGTTTATTCCGCTTCCAAATAAGAACAATTCAAAACTGACATACTATATAAATGATCATGTTTTAATACCAGGTGCAAAGCAGACACGTGTAAAATTATGAATTATGTGCGCCTACTGGTAAAACCCGAGAAAACAATTTCAAAGCATACGATCTTACGTTTATATTTCTTGATTTCCTGACTTGTATGTTGCTGTACAAATCTGTTTAACATATAATCATAATTGAAAAGTAAAGATAAATCAAATTAAGCAAGTATTTTGAAAAATACGTGACTCTCAATGTCAAATATACAGAACACCCACTCCTTGCAATGGAAGTGTAAAATCCGGAAGTGGAAGCATATGTAATTTGACACTTTGCCCATACCCCCTTAGGCAATCAATTTTGTAAGCGTCACGTGACCAGCTCCGACCAGGGTCTTTCCTTCCCAGTGAAATGAATATAACTGGAACGCTACCCCCATTGTTACTGATGGCAAAATCATGAAGCCAAATTTTGCGTGATACTTCACCCAGACACGCGTGTCTGGGTGAAGTATCATGCGAGTCAGCTTCGCGACAATCCCGCGAACTAATTATGAGGAGCGAGCGAACGACGAACGTACAACGTGGCGGCAGACGTGAGTCCCAAGGGAGAGTAAATTTGCCGTTTGTTTAAAGCACCACTTATCGGTGCTCATATTCGCACAAAAAGTATCATTTATGGTTGTGCATTCCCATATAAAGGTCGGTGAAAAGAAGAAATATCATTAGAAATCTGTTATTCAGCTATAATCTAATAAGAGTTTTGCATCGTCGTAAAATACTTTTTCATTCAGTTTTGTCCGGTCGCATTAAAACAACATTAAAAATGTTTTGTTTTGGCCGTGTTGAGCTTTGCGTGGAAAGACTGGGAACGAAAAGCTTCACATTTCCCGCCTGAGGTAGCATTCCATTTATATTCATTTCACTGTTCCTTCCCCGAAGAAAGAGCCTGGGTACGAGGTTGCGTATACAACAGGCCATAGACGCCATAGAATCCCTCAATTATGGAAAAAAGAATAAACAGTGTCAACTCAGCCAATGCTCTTTCTTTTTTTTTAGATCTGAAAAAATATTTAAAGGTAATCCAATGGCATCCAAAACCAACATAGATTATTTCAAAAAATGTTTTGAAATGAGCAATTCAAATCGCGACCCGTTAGGTATAGCAAATTACCATGTGGGCGACGTTTACTTCAGTTCAGGCAAGTATGAAACGGCTATTAAGTACTATAAAAAAAGTTTAGAAATTTACACTGAAATTGGCCATATGACGGGAAGAATTACAAACAATTTAAAATTAAGCATTGCCCACTTAAATTTAGCGCAATACCATACAGCTATAAAATATTGTAAAAACAGTTTAGAAATAAGCACTACTTCTGGCCGGTCATCAGGAATAGCTAAAAGCAATTACCTCTTAGGTATCGTTTATTGTCGTATTGAAAAGTATAAAGAAGCAAGTAACTGTTTTAAAGAAGGCTTAAAAATAAGCAGTGCCATTGGCGATCAGTCAGAAATAGCAAGTAACAATGGCAATTTGGGCAATGCCTATCTCAGTTTGGGAGAATATAAAAAAGCAATTAGATGTTATGAAAAGGGTTTAGAAATAAGCAGTTCCATTAACGATCAGTCAGGAATAGCAAGTAACAATGGCAATTTGGGCAATGCCTATCTCAGTTTGGAAGAATATCAAAAAGCAATTGAATATTGCAAAAAAGGTTTAGAAATAAGCACTGCCATTGGTGATCAGTCAGAAATAGCACGTAACAATGGATATTTGGGCAATGCCTATCACAATTTACGAGAATATCAAAGGGCAATTAAACATTGGGAAAAAGGTTTAGAAATAAGCACTGCCATTGGCGATCAGTCAGGAATAGCAAGTAACAGTGTCAATTTGGGCTATGCCCATCGTAAATTGGGAAAATATCAAACAGCAATTAAGTATTACGAAAAAGGTTTAGAAATAAGCACTGCCGTTGGCGATCGGTCAGGAATAGCAAGTAACAATGGCAACTTGGGCAATACCTATCACTATTTGGGAGAATATAAAAAAGCAATTAAATATTACAGAAAGAGTTTAGAAATAAGCTGTGTCTTAGGCGATCAGTCAAAAATAGCAAGTAACTATAACGATTTGGGCGATGCCTATTGCAATTTGGGAGAATATCAAACAGCAATTAAACATCATGAAAAAGGTTTAAAAATAAGCACAGCCATTGGCGATAAGTCAGGAATAGAAAAAAACAATTGTAATTTGGGCAATGTCTATCACTATTTGGGAGATTTTGAAAACGCAATAAAATATTACGAAAAAAGTTTGGAAATAAGCATTGCCATTGGAGATCAATCAGGAATAGTAAGAAATAATGGCAATTTGGGCAATACCTATCGCAATTTACGAGAATATAAAAAAGCAATTAAATGTTACGAAAAAGGTTTAGAAATAAGCAGTGCCATTGGCGATCAGTCAAGAATAGCAACAAACAATGGCAATTTGGGCATTGCCTACCAATATTTGGGAGAATATCGAAAAGCAATCAAATATTTCAAAAAAGGTTTAGAAATAAGCACTGCCATTGGCGATCAGTCAGAAGCAGCAAGTAATAATTGCAATCTGGGTAGCGCCTATCAAAGGTTGGGAGAATATGAAAAAGCAGTTAAATGTTTCGAGAAAGGTTTAAAAATAAGCAGTACCATTGGCGATCAGTCAGGAATAGCAAAAAACAGTGGCAATTTAGGCAATGCCTATCGCAATTTGGGAGATTATAAAAAAGCAATTAAATATTGCGAAAAAGGGTTAGAAATAAGCAGTGCAATCGACGATCAGTCAGAAATAGCAAGAAACAATGCCGAACTGGGCAGCGCCTATCTCAGTTTAGGAGAATATCAAAAAGCTATTAAATATTACGAAAAAGGTTTAAAGATAAGTACTGCCATTGACGATCAGTCAGGAATAGCAACTAACAATGGAAACTTGGGCAATGCCTATCTTAGTTTGGGAGAATATCAAAAAGCAATTAAATATTACGAAAACGGTTTAGAAATAAGCAGTGCCATTGGTAATCAAGTAGAAATAGCAAGTAACAATGGCAATTTGGGTAATGCTTATTTTCATTTAGGAGAATATCAAAAAGCAATAAAATATTTCGAAAAAAGTTTAGAAATAAGCATTGCCATGGGCGATCAGCATAGAATAGCAAGTAACAATGGCAATTTAGGCAATGCCTATCTCAGTTTGGGAGAATATCAAAAAGCAATTAAATATTACGAGAAAGGTTTAGAAATATTCAGTGCCATTGGCCATCAGTCAGGGATAGCAAGCAACTACGGCAATTTGAGCAATGCCTATCTCAGTTTGGGAGAATATCAAAAAGCAATTGAACTCTCCGAAAAAGGTTTAGAAATAAGCAGTGCCATTGGCGAACAGTCAAGAATAGCAAGAGACAATGGCAATTTGGGCAATGTCTATCTCAGTTTGGGTGAATATCAAAATGCAATTAGATATTTCGAAAAATGTTTAAAAATCAGCAATGCCACCGGCGATCAGTCAGGAATAGCTGGCAGCCATAGCAATTTGGGCAATGTCTATCTTGGTTTAGGAGAATATCAAAAAGCAATGAAATATTACGAAGAAGGTTTAGAAATAAGCAGTGTCATTGGTGATCAGTCAGCAATAGCAAGTAACTACGTCAATTTAGGCAATGCCTATCTCCGTTCGGGAGAATATCAAAAAGCACTTAAATGTTACAAAAAAGGTTTAGAAATAAGCAATGCCATTGGTGATCGGTCAAGCATAGCACATCAAAATGGCTGTCTGGGTTATGCGTATCTCGATTCAGGAAAATATATTGATGCATCCGCACATCTGAAGGAAGCAATTAGGCTCTTTGATGAAATCTTCTTTAATTTTGTCCCGGATCAAAATAAACTGTCTTTTATAGATAAGTATTTTCTATGGCATAGCCATTTAATGAGTTGTTTTCTCTCTTTGGAACGGGCTAAATCGGCATTGTTGGCCATTGACCTTGGTAAGGCCAAGGAGCTGCATTTCTGCATTGAAAAATATAAGAATTGTCCGGACACGGAAATGAACGATTTCGCACGTACTACATGGAATAGAGTCAGGGCCTGCGAAGAGGAAATAGAAATCGAAGAAATTCAACAAATTTTGCACGTGGCGAAAAGTGATAGTTCGGTATTGGTATTTGCATTTGACCACAAAGAGGTTCTTAACATCTGGGTATTAAACGACGGTTTTGTATTTCGGAAAGTAGATGCTGGAAGGGAAACAATTCTTTCTCTGATGGTACATCTTCTTGAAATGGTAAATGTTATTGTCGGTCGTAATTCTTCGTTTCAAGAAAATGTTTCAGTTATGAATACCTATAATCCCGTAAATTTTCCGTTAGAAATCTTAAGTCGAAAACCACAGCCTAAAAGTGCAGCTGGAAAGATTTCTAACTTTGGTAGCAATCTTGCTCAAGAAATTTTAGAAGAATTGTTTCAACTTCTAATTGATCCTGTAAAAGATTTTCTGAAAGGCAACAAGCTAATTGTTGTCCCTGACAAGCAATTGTTTTTTGCTCCGTTTTCTTCTTTGGCTGATGAAAATGGTGATTTTCTCACTTCCAAATACAGCATTCAAATTACGCCTTCTTTGCATACCTTAAAGGCTAGCATGCAACGAGCCCATGACTCAAACATTGGTTTCGCATTGTTTATTGGAAATCCAACCGTTGATAAAATTTCCTTAAACGGAGAAGTATTTACACCCCTACCTGGTGCAGCTGAAGAGGTAAAATATCTTGCAGATTTTTTCCAGGCTAAACCTTTATTGGGAAGTGAGGCGAAAAAACAAGTAGTTACGCAACATCTTAGTGAGGCTAGTATAATCCATATTGCTGCCCATGCAGAATCAAAGAGAGGTGAAATAATACTTGCCCCAAACACTTGTCATAACCAGCCAAACCCAGAATCATTTCTTCTCACACAGAAGGATATTACAGGTATTTCAGTGCAAGCTCGCTTGGTAGTTTTATGTTGTTGTTATACCGGAAAAGGTGAAGTTTCTTCAGAAGGTGTCATAGGTATAACGCGATCATTTCTTGCCGCGGGGGCTCGCTCGGTTCTCGCCACTCTTTGGCCTATTAATGATAAGGCCACGAAAGAGTTTATGAAAAAGTTTTACGAGGAACTGCTCGAGGAAACACCTGTTTGTGAAGCTTTAAGAAGGACACAGAAGCTCTTCCAGGAACATGAAAACAAAAATTACCAATCAATCAGAATCTGGGCTCCATTTACCATCTATGGAGAAGACGTGAAATTTGAAAAACAAGAGATTAAAGAAGTAAAAGAAAAATCTCGTGATTTTTTTGCTGATTTCATTGTACTGCCCTGAAGTTAGCCAATAGCATTTCTAATCATTGACGCACAGAGACGTTATAGCCATTGTTATGTATCTTGAAGGTTTTGTTGATATTTCTACCCTAAAATTGCTGAGATCTTGGTTATTTATTATTATTTATTATTATTAAAACTTTATTTCACGAGGGTAAAAACACATTACAGCCAGAGGCTGAAAAACTTGTGGCCCTCTTAAGATAGATAATAACATAAAGATAGGACTATGCTAAAACTAAGACTATAAGACATACAACCAAATTAGGAAAGGTGAAAATGATCAACGTCTACATATTGTTGCGTTAAAAATGTTCGATACTTTTTCTTAAAAGTTTTAATATTAGAGCTCAATCTAATAGTCGCAGGAATACTGTTCCATAGTTTTATTGCTGATACTGTGAACGATTTTCCACCTTCTGTTTCCCGGTTATATTTGGGAGAAACAAATGTTATATTACTGTATCTTAAACTACACCGTTTAGATATATCGCTCACTTTAGGAAATTTATTAACAAGATAATCAGGAGCTAAACCATTCATGATTTTAAAAACCATGGTACATGTGTTTAGTTTAAGTTCATCGTCGAATGGTAGCCAGTTCAATTTATTAAACAAAGCGACAGTTCTCTCTTCTTGTATTTTAGTGTCCAAGATTACTCGCGCTGCTCTCTTCTGGAGCTTGAACACTCTACGTAGATTTTCTTTGCTTGTCGAAGACCATATCAGCCCGCCAAACATAAGCACCGGCTTGATTATTGCATTATAAAATTGAATTCGTTCCTTCAACGGTAGATAGTGACGTATAGAACGCAAAAGCCCAATCCTCTTCGACAGTTTTTTACATAACATATCAATGTGGTCATTAAAATTTAATTCTTCATCGAGTATAACTCCAAGGAGTTTGTAACTACGATCTTGCTGTAGATTTTCACCAGTTTTCGTTGTAATGTTCAATATTTGGTCGTCAGGCGAAAGTTTCCCTTTCAGTCTTTTACCAGTAATTAGCATTGATTTGGTCTTGCCCACGTTTAACCGAAGGCGATTGTTCTCTATCCAGTGTTCAAGGTCTCGTGTACAGGTACTAAGATCGTCACGTAGACTCTTGGCATCTTGCCAAGGAGAAGAGTTACTAATCGTCGTATCATCAGCAAAGATATCGGCTATTGCTGGATATGATATCGATTCCGGGAGGTCGTTAATAAATATTAGAAATAGTAAAGGGGCGAGAACAGAGCCTTGTGGTACACCATGGGTTAAAAACTGGGATGAGGAAAGTTGATTACATATAGAGGTGCACTGCTTGCGCGAGGTAAGGTACGAAGTCACCAACTTCAAGCTAATGTTTTCGAATCCATACATGTGCAATTTGTTAATTAATACCTTATGATCAACAAGATCAAAAGCTTTCTTGAAGTCTGCGAAGATTACTCCGATTATACAGTTGTTATCAAGGTTGTTAATCAGTCTGTCGTAAATATTTATGAGAGCAGTTTCAGTTGAATGATAACGTCTAAAACCTGATTGGAATTGATATAAAATATTATTGTCCTTGAGGAACGAGTAGATGAAATTATAAATATGACGCTCCAAGACTTTAGATAAGATTGGCAAAACTGATATTGGCCGATAGTTGTTTTTGTCTGACTTTTCACCGGTCTTGTGTAACGGCGTTATCCTTGCCACCTTCCAAGCCAGTGGGAAAACACCAGTAGTAATACAGATGTTCATCAGCTTGGTAAGTGATGGCGCTATCGCTGGAGCAGCTATCTTCACCAATCGAGCACTCAAGCCATCAATACCAGTTGCCTTATTAGTTGAAATTGCCTATATCAATTCAAGAGTTTGTTGCATCGTCATTTCCGGAAAAACCTTCTTGGTTGTCAAATTAAGTTTGCGTACCAATTTAGAGAGGACATCAGGATCGTAGGCATTGATTTTATCATCAATCAAATGTTTGGCGAGGTTCGAGAAATGATTATTAAATATTTCGGCCATTTGAGATGGATCTCGTATATGTTCGTCATTTTCCTCAAGGAATACAACGGCATTTGTGTTCGTATTTCGGCCCGAGAGATGTCTAATAATAGACCAGAGTTTTTTGGGATTGTTACCGTTTTCTTCGAATGATTGATGAAAAAATTTCTTTTTGGCTGATCTAATTGCCGCTGTCACCTTATTTTTTGTTCGTTTGAGGTCCAACCAGTCCTCTGGTAAATTGGAGTATTTAGCCTTCTTAAGTTTTTGGTCCCGAGACTTAATCAATTCCAGCAGTTCAGAAGTGAGCCATTTAGGTTGTGTATGGTATTTAACACGTTTGTTCTTAAGTGGCATATGAATATTAACTGCTTCATAAAAAAGGCAGTACCATGCATCAACGATATCATCAACATCTTCAAAGACAAAGGCCGAGTCCCATGGTGTTTCACTTAATGTCTTTAAAAATTCAGACTCATTCAAATTCTTGTAACTTCTATAGGTAATATATTTATGACTCTTGGGAACATTTAAGGGCAGTTTATATAAGCGGACTCCAACAGTAGGCAGATGGTCTGAAATAGCAATATCCGGGCAAGAAATATCTAACACTCTGTCCGGCTTATTACTCCAGATATGATCTAAACATTTGCCGCTAATTGGCCGAGTAATCAGTGTTACCAATTGAGTAAACTTAGCATCTCTCAAAGCTTTCACAATACGGTGTTTCACACAATCATTGTCCAGAGTATTAATATTAAAATCGCCAATTAAGATCGTTTCGGAGTTTAATAAATGCGCTCTTTCGATATTATCTACAAGTTTAATATCTAATTCGGATTTGATATTGGGAGGACGATAAATCCCAGCCATGAGAAGCGATCTTTTTGATTTAAAAGGGCATACCTGTAGCCAGAGAACTTCCAGATCAGCCACCTCTAAATCCGTTCGACGTTTCACATTCAATTCATTGTTGACATACATCAGAATACCGCCACCCGAACTAGTATCGCCAACTGTTCGACCCCGTCTAAAAATATCAAATCCAGGTACATAATAAAGTTCCTCCACTGTTCGGTTGTTAAAAAATGTTTCTGTCAATACAAGAATGTCTAGTCGCCTTTCGCCATTAGGTTGTATCATATGAGTTTTAATCTCTCCAAACTTGGTCTGCGTCAAATAATTCACATTCCACTGTCCGAAGCGTAGACCTTTACGAGGAAGATCAAAACTATTTAACTTATTTGGTCCCGGGTTTAGTTCTATATCACCACAGAACAACAAACACGTAGATATATTCAGCTCTGCTATCAGAACAAGCTTAGAAAGCCGTAGCAGCATTTGTATTTTCCCCGAGTACGATGCAACCGACTCATTTTTACATGAGGAATTTCTAGTAGAAACCATATAAACTTCAAAATTTCCGACGGACGCAAGTTGTCCAGCAAAAAACATTCCCAATTGATCAACAGGAGCATTTACTTCGCGACTAAATGCCTTTGGATAATAACCTGGCTTTAAAAGGATAATAAGAATTACAATAACCAAGAGCTCTCTAAAAGCATGACTTGCCGCCATGTTGTCCCCGCCATGTTGTCCCCACGTTACAATGGTTAGAATAGTATTACGTGGCGTAAGGGAATATTTCTGACACATCATTAACCATTTCATCGTCTTTGTTGTATATTAAATTATGCTAGGTGATAGAGGAGTTAAAAGATTCATATAACGCTCTAAGGTTCTCATTCTGAGCTTGCCAATTAAATAGTGAAAGATTCTTTTGGTTTAAGTTCTCGACTTAATTTCCTGGTGATGATACTGCCAAACTGCCTTTGGAAAACTGTAGAATAATAATAATAATAATAATAATAATAATGATAATGATAATTATTATAATAATAGTACAGAATCATTAGAGTGTTAGATTTGTTTCACTGTTGTTTTCAATAATTGCACAGGCAGAATAAATTATGACACCATATTGGTTCAGTTAATGCCTGGACGTTTTCGCATACATCCTAATAAAGTGCAGAATTTTGCTTCATGCAATAGTAAGATAGGTTCTTTGCTGTAACGTTCAGTTAAATAAGCTAGTGATTTAATGCACAAGAAGGGAGTAAGTACTGTAGTGTAGGTTACTCGTAGTTTTATTTTGTGAGTTTTTGTCCGTTGTTAAATTAAAAAATCAGATTCTCATTACAGTCGTACAAAATTACCAAAGTTGTTCCCAAACAAGAAGACTACCGGAAAACCTATCAAGGTTTCTGTATTGTGGTTATATAAGTAAATCCTGGATTTTAGGTAAGCTTGTAATGGTTTTTGTTATTGAATTTAATCAATTAAATCACATATTTGCAGTCTCAATAAATAAAGTGATTTCGTTAATGTGATGAATTTTGCAATAACGTAAAGTTACGTTTGCATGCTTCGATTTGTCGGATTTTCATTCTGACGTACGGAAATTAGTGCTAAACCACAATTCAACATTATTTAGTTTTGACGTAGTCTGAAATGGAACCACTTAACCGTTTGCATTTATTTACATACGCCATAATACGAATCATATGCGACAAAACACAGTGTGAACGTAGCCACCTTAAAGTTTCAGGCAATATCTCTCAAGCGTGGAAATTAAAACAAATATCATGTTTCCAGATATATTTCCTGCACAGTTTCAGTTACAGAATATTGCTTAAAATCATTGGCAATGTAAAACGATATTCAGAGAAAAGAATTACCGATTTTAAGACAATTTCCTCCAAATATTAATATTAAAAAATAATCACAATTTTGAAGAAAAGCAAAAGACGTTGGAAAAATATATGGAACTATATTCGGACCAGCTGTGCAGCAGCAACTATTCTATTTTCGTTTCATTTAATGTGGTAAATTGTATTCCAGTTAAATATTAAATGTGTCAATTATAAGGTAGCTGAGGTAGTTCTGATATTATCTTATCATTCCAATGTGATTATCAACGAATGATAGAGTATTTGCTGACTGCCTATGTTAAAACTTAGCTGGTGGAAATAACGTTGCAAAAAAGGTGGAAATTTGTGTCAACCTAAATAACGTTTTTTGTAAAATTGTTTAAATTCATAGTATTTTTCATGCAACAAGCTAACCATTGGCGTTTTTACTGGATTAAACTGCTGACAAAGATAAAGTCAATAATTTATGCAGAGTTAAACTTCGCTTTCAAAATTTGTTACATATTTTCTTGAACGATGGCTAACGTTGTTTCTTTTCAACATTTTTGAAATGAAGTAGTTGACATTAGTATCCACATCAGACATTATAGTCTAGATCAAATAACCTGAAGAAAGTCTATGCAAACTTGATTAACAAAAATGGACCAACGTTTCTATTCAAGTATTTACTGGTTTCAAATTTTATTCCATTATTTTTATAACAAATTTATATTTTGTGTTCTGAATGAAAGAAGACACTCAGGAAAACTTTCTAATAATATGCCAAAAAGATATATGCCAATAATATACGACAAACGTTTTTAGCTCCAAGCAAAATCATTTGGTGGTAATAAGATGAAATTATAAGAAAAATGAGCTTGTTTTTTATTGTTTCATTTTAACAAGTTTGTATTGACTTTAATCGAGCGATAGAAGCACGAAGCTTTAATTTAGTTCTTCGAATAACATCAATCAGATTAAGTTATGTAACACACACGCACTCCAGTATTTGAGTGTTTAAGAAGAGACATTGAACAACATTTTGCAACGTGCGTCGGGGAAGATCGAGATAGCAGAAAATAAATGGAGCAAGCAATATGATCATATGACAGGATCACTATATCTTAAGATGGAAACACAACGCATTTGAAAACTTTCAACACGGACAGCAGACATATGATATCAGTGGTCAGTATTTTGTCGTGTACTCTGAGAAAAGTAACGTTAAAATGCACACACTAGTGTACAACATTGTGACGAAACATTGATGAAACCATTATGACTTTAAAGAAATATTATAACAAGATTTCCAACATTGCGCTCCTTTCTGATCCTTGACAAAAGAACAACGGTAGTTATTCGTACGTATTCTGAGTGAATAAAGAAATGAAGAGTATAAATGAATTGCTGATTTATCGAGAAAAACTTAATATGCCAAGATTTCAGCTGAATATTTCTCGTGAAGATATCTTTTCCGCATCTTGCCTTGTTGTTCGCCACGAGCTGCAAAAGGGACGATGTGTTATCTTAAAACGTCCAGTTATATTAAGAGTATTGCAAATAAACAAAGAAAGGAAATTTGACGGAACAAGAATTCCTATATTCAGTCGAGCGTCGAAGGAGTGAATCTTAATAAGTGATACATTCGTTTGAGAAACTTTAAAGAAAGGTACTAAGTTCAACAAGGAAAACGCTGTTTCCTTTATTCAAAGAACTACAGTAACGATATAGTACTGGTGATCTGTGACATCATGCAACTGTTTTATCCATCAAATACTGATAATAAAACACTTATTACTGGTGTCCCAGCCACTATCTTTATGGCTGTTTTTATAACGTTGAATTTATACATCCTGGTAATAGAAAACGTCAAAACGAAAGCGAATCCACAGTTAACTCTCGTTGTCATGCTTTTGAAAATATTTTGAATGATCAGCTGAGATGAAAACGATCATGGACATGATGACTGGGGATATGTACATTCGGAAAGAGCGCAACTATCATGTTGGATACTTTACGTGTTGAAAGTTGAAATCTGTAACCAAAACCTCAACATTAAAGAACTGAAAACTTTCAAAAATCACCAGGGAAAGGATTGTGATAGTCTACAAATTAGTCCACGCACGTTGCTCGCAATGTTAATAGCGTTCGTTAACAAAGAATATTTTAGAAGAGTAGTAATAGTGTCTGATAATATTTACTATTCTATCGTTTCCATTAGTAGAATCATACTAGTCTATACTAATGCAAATGCTGTAATTTGATTGACTATTCTACTCGCTATCTATTCCTCGATAGATAGCGAGCAGGAAAACAATTATTTTCCTTGGCGCATTTTTTTCAAAAAAACTTAAAATTAAATTTATTTTGTGGAATATACACATCATGCTTGATGTATGATTCTACTAAAACAATTAGATTACTCGCTCTCGATTTCTATAATAGACAGTTGATTCAGGTTTTGTAATCTAATTGTTTATTTGTGTCGGAAGTGTTGGAAAGTGAAAGAGGTGTACAAGCTTATGCAGATACCGCAGCTTAGAAAACAGAATTTGAAACGTCGCTCCTTTTCATTGAAATAGCTAATTTTTCTATGTGTCATTGTTTGTAAGAAAAAATCGTTTAAAAAGTGAGGTCCTGTTTCCGTTCATTCAACTTACATGCCTCTGACATTCTGACGCCTCTTAAAGAATTTATTATTAATAAATGACGAAATCCAGTTCAAATTGTGATAATTACTTAGTTTATTTATTGAAGAGAACACTTTGAAGTTCAGCATCTATTGCTTGTTTTATTAACATTATAGTGTTGGAAGTAAAAGTAATTTGTGGACATCAAAATGTGGACAGAAACTCACAATAGTATATATCATTCATAGAACTTTGCATGTATTAATATTGTTTAAGATATCAATGTGATTTAAATATGTGATTTAAACGTGTGTTTTTTTTAAAATATATTGTGTTCAAATCTAAAGATGACTGTTTTTGTAATATTTTTGTAATTTTTATCCAAAATATGAACTATAATTGTAACAAATTGACAAGAGGCAATCACTCCGTCATTGCGTGGGATACCACCGCGGTCAAACGTTTGCGCATGTGCGAGTTGTCGTGCGAGTTGTCGTGCGAGTTGTCGACGTGTCATTCGAGCTGAGGTTTTTCTTCAGAACATACAGGGGAGCGTTAAAGCTCTTTCGTTGCTTTTTTGCTAAAAAATAACGATCAACCAAGTCGAATGTAACTTGCTCAGATATACGGGTAAGTCTATAGATATACGGATCTGTCTTTTTTTGTCTTTTGCTCATTTTCTGTGTTTTGCTGTGACAACAACAATTGTAAGGAGATTAAAGAGTATTCTCGTCGGCACGTTCATGAAGCTCTAGAACTGAAAAAGTGTAAATAAAATTACGAGGGGGTAAACTTAGAAAAACTTTTTTCTAACATAAGGAAGATACTTAAAATTTCGCTACCTTATATTTCCAGCCGTTTTCTTATATTCTTCGTTTTTCTCAACTTTCTACTCTTTTGTATACAATTTGCCTTTGTATTTCCCGCGCTTTTTTGAGGCCTCGCGTATGCGTGTAACCATGGTGTAACGTTTGACCGCGGTGTTGCGTGGGATTAGTAGGATGTCTCAAACATCACAACGATAAAAAATCACCATGGTTAACACCTGCATACCCAGTTGATAATTAGACGGTGCACGTTCAAATATTCATGCCTAACAGATTTCAAAAGAAATTAATTGGGCAGAACATAAATATATGAGTATGGTACATCCCCTCCAACTGTTGAGCTGGCTACAACCGCTGATAACTAAATACTGCCTGGTTTGGAGTATAACATATGAACACGAATCACCATACTTTGAATAGTATTTTAAATTGGAATGTACTGATGGGGGGTGTAGGGGTATTACATCCACTACTTTTGCAAACTAACTTGCTGATAAAAACAGAGTTATATCGAGAAAAACAAAACTTGTTTCTACATCTACTGGAAACTTGTGGTAAACTTATGAGCAAAATTGATAGAGTTGGAAAATCGAAGTCTATACAGAAACACTCCCCCTGAAAAGAATGGTCTTAGTATGTCCATGACCATGAAATAATATACTGGAGGAGGCAACACTGGTGTAAAAAATGAATGACGTGGAGCAAATACAGTAGATATATCAGTAATATTTTTACCATCATCCTGCCCTACTTTGCTTCTAAGTGTCTTCGCGAACTCTGAAAAGGCGATATTTTGCACTTCGCTTGGTGGAAACTAAGTGTTCACCTTTAAAAGATAGTAGAAAGGAGAATTTACATTTTTTATTTTCTTCAGCAAGGATAAAATGAATGATCTTCTTTATCGCTATGTAACGACCTAGTATGAAAATCATTAAATCTATCAAGAACGACAGGGAAAAACAAAAGTATATGAGTAGGATAACAGGCTAACTACAACAGCATCAATACTAAAACTTCGTGCAGTAACACGAATAACGTTCTTTGTCTCTCACAGAACTTTCCTCTGTCTTTCACAGAATCATTTTCCACTACATAACAGGATGAGCTTCTGAGTTTTTGTGACCGTTATATATACAACTTGCTCAGGACTTAAAAAGCTATTCACTGGTCCTCTAAGCTCTATGCCATTGTTCAGTGCCTAAAGTTGCCAACACCGGAGTTAAAGAGTAAGCTATAAATTTCAGTAGGTAGGTGTCATATATGTGTTACAAAGTAACAGCTTCGTAGGTGGAAACACAACGGCAACATTGTATACTGCGTAATTCAAAATTTTATCAGGTTATACTTATATGACACGCAATAATACAGTCACGAAATAATCTCGACCGATAAAATTCCCTACCCTAACCGCTTGGGCAATTATATTAAACGATTATTTGCCATGGAATTATAACCCGCGCGTGGTCTTCACTTCGCGTCAAAAATACAAATTTGCCGTTTAAATACATTTCAGGTGGCAGGTTTTGCATGAAAAAGCTATTTTCCGTTTAGATGGTTCAGTTATACTTGTCAAAATTGTGTGTTTTGTTAAGATATTCTGCTAGAAAATGAGTTTAAACGATGTGTTGACGTAAGCCACACGACAACGCCAGCGGTATCACCCATCAGCGTTGCGCCAAGACCCTTGCGACGAGGTTTGATTGGATGGTTGGACTATAAAAAAAACTTAAAAACTGCAGACATGACACAGCTCACTGGCTCAATGGACGCGTGGAAATGACGTAATCTGGCGAGAGTCGTGTGACTACTACGTGTCACCACAGTGTGACGCGGAAATAAGTTCATTTCTGTTCCTGCATGTCTGCAGTTTCCTGTGACCTAACTTGCTTCGTTTTTGACGTTGATTTTCTCACTTGCAACTGTTGTTTCGCAAATGTGACAGATATCAATGGGTCTGGTTAAGGTAAGCTTGTGATATTGTCATGTTTTCAGCATTAGTCTCGTCAGCAGGCGCACTTGCGTTGAAATTGTACGTTTGAGCTGGACGCTCCGGTTGGCAGGTTTGACTTGAGCGAGTGTTCGCAACACTGATGTACTAATTAATGTTTTCGTTCTCATTCTTTTGCCGTTGATAAAAACGAAACGTTAATTCATATGTTCAAAATTCCTAGAATTTCGTGATCACAAGTTCGAATTTTCTAAGATTTTCTTCGGAAGGAAAATGTATTATTTCTATAAAGCGTCCTTGACAACGCAAGTTGATTATGATATTTACCTACGCTAAGCTTCTCAGCTAGAAAGTCGGTTTCCACAATGTGCTTGAGAAACATTAAACATAACTCCTACTTGGCTAAATTGCAGAATACCCGTCTACTTTAAGATCATTGACCAAGTATCCTCTTTTGAGTGGATACGTGGATACGCAGTCATTTGAAACTTGAGAACACATGTAAGGCTGAATTCCATTCACTGCAATCAATCAGTCAAACTACTGTAACTGTGTGTCTACGCATCGTTTTACTTTACAATCTAAAGAACGAAGCATATATATACTATAAACTACTGTGTGTCTATGCATCCTTTGACTTTAAAATCTAACTGATGCTCCTCCGCGTATCCACTCAAAAATATATGGCTACATTTACATTTTTTCAAAATTTAATTCGCACAATTTTAATTACAAATTTTCATTACATTATTTATTGTTTATATCTAGGGCTAGGAGCCTACTAAAAACCATCAGAAGGCTTTTAATTAAAGACCCCTGGTTACACCTTTGTTAATATACAGTTGATGTATAGGATCCTATTTTCAAAAAAACTATATTTAAGTTTGTGACATTGCTTCTGGTGAGGTGCATATAACATTTTTTAGTTTAATATATTTACAAGTTGGGATAAAGTAATACGGTTTCTAATATAGTATTTAATAGTTGGTAGCATAAAAGTTGATGGCCTGGAAAGACGTCATTCTTACTATTGTATGTTGGAGCTTTTTTAAATATATACGACATTACTTCATTCATCTTAATGTCTTAATATTTCTCGCTTTGTTCTTCAAATTATACTGACTGTGTATCCGCGTATCCACGCATTCACTCAAAAATATGCCTACATTCATGGTGTATTCACTCAACAATATACCTACATTTATGACGTACCCACTCAAAAGGTTTAAAAAAGTGCAAGGTATTATATATTAAGGGTACTGTTAAGGTTGAAGGCCAGTGAGGTATAGCATATGCATGATTACGAGTAGTATCCAGTATTCATCATTTTTAAATATCCCATTTATAAATGGGATCGAAGGTTGTAAACCTCTGTGTACAATCATCTGTGGATCAACTGAAAATTGCAACAATTTGCGAAGCTTTAAAGAAAGAGATTACAATGTGTACAGGTAATATTTTATTGTAAAGCTGTTCGGCAGACTAAGTTAGTGGACATCACTGATACGCTATGAAATGGAACGATTATATAACTCCCATATTCTAGTCACTAAAACAAAAACGAGAAAGGAAAGTTTTATTTGGGAATTCGTTTTACAGTCAACCTAACTTTCCCCTTAAGACATTGGTGACCCAAACATGGAACTGATGGAAAACCTTA